>NZ_JBHMCF010000042.1:0-411541 GCF_042428605.1 Nonomuraea salmonea | reverse complement strand
GCCGGGCGAGCGCGGCTGAGGGCCGGGCGAGCGCGGCTGAGGGCCGGGCGAGCGCGGCTGGGGGCCGGGCGAGCGCGGGCCTCGGCGCGAAGCCGCTGGTGGTGGCGGGCGAGCCGCGGGTCACCGTCCGGTCGGCGGTCAACGCCCGGGGCGAGCGCCTGTGGTTCGTCCACAACTGGTCCGATCGCGCGAGCACCGTGACCCTCACCGCTCAGGCGACCGAGGTCACCGGCTCCCGCGACCCGCTGCCGCCGGGCCCGCTGCGCCTGGCGCCCTTCGACGTGCGAGTGGTGAGATGACCCGATTCAGACCTGACTGGGAGTCGTTGCGCACCCACCGGATCCCCGAGTGGTTCGGCGAGGCGAAGTTCGGCATCTGGTCGCACTGGGGCCCGCAGTCGGCAGGCCGCTCAGGCGACTGGTACGCCCGCCACCTCTACGGCATGCAGCCCTGGTCAGAGCCCTGGGAACGCAGGAGGGCCACCAGGCAGCACGCACACCATCGCGCCCACTTCGGCGGGGGCGGCGCGAAGGACCTGTTCCCCCACTGGCGGGCCGAGCGCTTCGACCCCGACGAGCTGATCGACCTCTACGTGACGAGCGGCGCCCGCTACTTCGTGGCGCTGGCCACCCACTGCGACAACTTCGACCTCTGGGACTCGAAGCTGCACGGCTGGAACGCCACCCGCGTCGGCCCCCGCCGCGACATCGTGGGCGCCTGGGAGCGCGCCGCGCGGGCGGCCGGCCTGCCGTTCGGCATGAGCTTCCACCAGAACTGGACGTGGCGCTGGCTCGACGTGGCCCACGGCAAGGACCCGGAGACGGGCGAGCCGTGCGACGGGGGGCTGACCGCCGCAGACGGCGCCGGCACCTGGTGGGAGGGCCTCGACCCGGCGCAGCTCTACCCGGAGCGGCACGAACCGGGCGCCCGGCCGCCGGCGAGGGTGGCGGAGCGCTTCTACGCCCGCGTCCGCGAGGCGCTCGACCGCTACCGCCCCGACCTGGTCTACCTGGACGACGGGCGGTTGCCGTTCGACGAGGGCAGCGTGGTGGAGTCGGAGCCGGTCAGCGCGGCGGGCCTGGAACTGCTGGCCCACTACTACGACACGTGCCCGACCGGCGGCATCGTCACGATCAAGGACGTCCCGGACGCCGACCGCACGGCCGTGGTGCTCGACAGCGAGCGCCGCCAGCTCGACACGGCGCAGCCGTACCCGTGGCAGTTCGACACCAGCGACGGCGAGTGGTTCGACTGCGCGGACGACGACCCGATGTTCCACCCGCGCAAGAGCGCGCACCAGGTCGTCCACACCCTGATCGACGTGGTGAGTAAGAACGGCTGCCTGCTGCTGAACGTGCCGCAGCGCGCCGACGGCACGGTGGACGAGCGGGCCCGCGAGCTGCTGGCCGGCGTGGGCGGGTGGCTGCGGGTGTGCGGCGAGGGCGTGTACGGCACCACGCCCTGGGTGCGCGCCGCCGAGGGCTCGACCGGGATGGGCGAGACCAAGGGCTACGAGGGCTACAACGAGGCCGACCGCGCCTACGGCCCCGGCGACATCCGCTTCACCCGGCGCGGCGAGACCGTCTACGCCACGCTGCTCGCCTGGCCGAAGGACAGGACCGCGGTCATCACCAGCCTGGGCACGTCCGCCGGTCTCCTGCGCCGCCGCCCGCAGCGGGTCGAGCTGCTGGGGTACGGCCCCGTCTCCTGGCGGCTCGCCCCCGACGCGCTGCGCGCCGACCTGCCGCCCGTGCCGCCGACCACCGCCGCCTACATGTTGAAGATCGCCTGAGGAGTGTCCCCGTTGCCGACGAACCTGCGAACGTGTGATCTGACCGACCCCCTCGGCATCGAGGCCACCCGTCCCGTCCTGAGCTGGCGGCTGACCGGCGCCGCCACGCAGACCGCCTACCACGTGCGCGTGGACGGCCTGTGGGACAGCGGCGCCGTCGAGTCCGCCGGCCAGCGCGTGGTGTACGGCGGCGCGCCGCTGGCGAGCAGGGCCGCCGCGCGCTGGCAGGTCAGGACGCGCGACGCGGCCGGCCGCTGGTCGGAGTGGAGCGAGCCGGCCCGTTTCGAGCTGGGCCTGCTGGAGCCGGGCGACTGGACGGCGTCCTGGATCACCCACCCCGGCTGGTACGACGAGGGCGGCGACCCGCGCGTCGGCGAGGGCCGCCCGCTGCCGCTGCTGGCCGGCGAGTTCATCACGGCGGGCCGGGTGACCCGGGCCCGCCTGTACGTCGCCGGGCTCGGCGTCTACGTGGCCTCGCTGAACGGCTCCCCGGTGACGGACGCCGTGCTGGAGCCGGCGTACACGGACGTCACCCGGCGGGTCGCGTACGCCGTGCACGACGTGACGGCGCTGCTCCGGGAGGGGCGCAACGCGCTCGGGCTCGCGCTCGGCCCCGGCATCGCGCACGTGTTCCCGCACCAGGACCGCTACATGAAGTTCTACGGCTCGAAGGCGGCGCCGAAGGCGATCGCGCAGCTCGAAGTGCGCTACGCCGACGGGAGCGAGGAGCGGTTCCGCACGGACGCCGGCTGGCTGGCCGGCGAGGGCCCGACGACCCGCTCCCACTGGTACGGCGGCGAGGACTACGACGCCCGCCTGGAGCCGCCCGGCTGGGACGTCCCAGGCGCGGACCGCTCCGGCTGGCGGCCCGTGGTGGCCCTCCCCGGCGCGACCGGCACGCTGCGGGCGCGGGCCTGCCCGCCGATCCGGGTCACCGAGGAGCTGCCCGCGGTGGAGAAGCTGACGGCGACCGACGGCACGCCGGTCTTCGACGTGGGCACGGTGATCGCGGGCTGGGCGGAGCTGCGGCTCGACCTGCCGGCCGGGCGCTACCTGCGGCTGGTGCCGGGCGACCAGCTCGACGCGTTCGGCCGGGTGATCCAGTCGAAGCCGACGACTGGCGCGCCGATCTTCAACACGTACGTCACCAGGGAAGGCCCGCAGCGCTGGCGCCCGAGCTTCCGCTACGACGGCTTCCGCTACGTCGAGGTGCAGGGCCTGCCCGAGCAGGCGGGCCGGGAGGCGCTGGCGGGGCTGGTGCTGCGCGCGGACAACGACGTGATCGGCCGGTTCGAGACCTCCGACCCGCTGATCAACGACATCCACCGGATCATCGACCGCGCGGTGCGCGGCAACATGTACAGCGTCCTGACCGACTGCCCGCACCGGGAGAAGCTGGGCTGGCTGGAGCAGACCCACCTGCTGTTCGACGTGGTGGCCTACAACTACGACGTGGCCGCGTACCTGCGTGAGCTGCTGGTCACCATCGCCGAGGCGCAGACCTCCGATGGCCTGGTGCCGGACATCGCGCCGGAGTACCTCGTCTTCGACGGCGCCTTCAGGGACGACCCGAACTGGGGCGGCGCGATGGTGCGCATCCCGTGGCAGATGTACCGCTGGTACGGCGACGCCTCCGCGCTGGAGCGGCACTACGACGCGATGGCCCGCTACGTCGGCTACCTGACGGGCAAGGCCGACGACGGCATCCTGCGGCACGGGCTGGGCGACTGGTTCGGCCTGGACGACACGACGCAGGTGCCGCTGGTGTCCACGTGGGGCTACTGGCGGGCGGCGGGCACGCTGGCGCGGGCGGCCGTGGTGCTGGGCCGCGACGACGACGCCAAGCGGTACCGGGCGCTGACGGACGCGATCTCGGCCGCGTTCACCGGCGCGTTCCTCAAGGACGGGCGGTTCGGCGGCGGCGGGCAGGCCTCGCAGGTGTTCGCGCTGGACATGGGCGTCGTCCCGGCCGAGCTGGTGCCGGGCGCGCTGGACGAGCTGAGCGCGGCCGTGCGGGCGGGCGAGATCACGGTCGGCGAGGTCGCGCTGCCCGCGCTCTACCAGGTGCTGACCAGGGCGGGCCGGCACGACGCGCTCTACGGGTTCGCCACCTCGACCAGTCATCCGAGCTACGGCTACCAGGTGCGCAACGGCGCCACCGCGCTCACCGAGGCGTGGGACGGCCCGACGCGCGGCCTGTCGCAGAACCACTACATGCTGGGCGCCATCGACGCCTGGTTCTACCGGGGGCTCGGCGGCATCGGGCAGGCGCCGGGCTCGACCGGGTTCCGGAAGCTGCTGATCGCGCCGGCCGCGCCCGGCGACCTGGCGTCCGTGACCGCCCGGACCGCGACCCCGTACGGGGAGGTCGGCGTGGCCTGGCAGCGGGCGGACGGCGCGTACGAGCTGGAGGTCGAGGTGCCGCCGGGCTCGACGGCCGAGGTGCGGCTGCCCGACCTCGGCGCGGCGCGGGCGCCCGCTGCCGCCACGGCCGTCGGCGAGCGCGCCTGGGAGGTCCCGGCGGGCCGGTGGACGTTCGGGGCGCGGCGATGACGGGGTACGACGCCGGCCGTCTGCGCACCCCGTACAAGGCGGACCGGCTGCTCGTCGGACCGTCGGGCGAGCCGGGCGCGTTCGACGCGTTGTTCGTGGACTGCCCCTTCGTCTGCTCCGACGGCGGCGAGTACCTCATGACGTACGTCGGTTTCGACGGCACCGGCTACCAGACCGCGCTGAGCCGCTCACGCGACCTGACCACGTGGACGCCGGGCGAGGTGGTGTTCCCCCGCGACCCCGCTCACCCCTACCGCCGCTACAACGCCGCGCTCACCTCGATCGTGCGCGACAACAGGCTCGGCTCCTGCGGACAGGTCGCCTGGCTGGACGGGCAGGCCGTGGGCACCTACCACGCCTACCCGGAGCCGGGCATGGAGACGGGCGCGGCGATCATCGGGTTCGTGGTCAGCGACGACCTGCGCACCTGGGCGGACACGGGATCGGTGCTGCGGCCGCAGGACGGCGGCGGGTGGGAGCGGGGCGGCCTGTACAAGTCGTGGCTGCTCCGCCACGACGGCCTCTACTACTGCTTCTACAACGCCAAGAACCGCACCTACGACGGCTGGCGCGAGCAGATCGGCTACGCCGTCTCCCCCGACCTCCGGCGCTGGGAGCGCCCCAGCCCGCTGCCGGTGGTGCCGAACGGCGGCCAGGGCGCGTTCGACGAGCGCTTCGCCTCCGACCCGTGCGTGCTGCGCGACGGCGACTGGTGGGTGATGTTCTACTTCGGGCTCTCCTTCGACGGGCACGCCCGCGAGGGGTACGCGGTCTCACGCGACCTGCGGACCTGGGAGAAGGGCTCCGAGATCCTCGTGGACGTGGGCCCGCCCGGCAGCGTGGACGACACGTACGCGCACAAGCCCGCCGTCGTGGCCAGGGAAGGCCGCCTGCACCACTTCTACACGGCGGTGCGGCGGGCGGAGCCGTACCTGGTGGGCGAGCACCGCATGACCGAGCACAGGGGGGTCGGCGCGGCATGGGCATGAGCAGGCGCGCGGCGCTCAGGACGCTCCCTCAGCCCGCACATGCCGTCCGCGCTGCCATGCCCAGCGCACCTTCATCCAGGGCATCACGCTCACCGGCGTGAAGGACTGAACCCCCCGCTTCGATCCGGAGGACATCGATGCAGCACTCCCGCAGGACGTTCCTGGGCGCCGCGCTCGGCGGCTTGGTCATCGCGCCGGCCCTGGCCGGGCCCGCCGAGGCGGGCACCGCGTGGAGCCGGGTGCCCGCCATCAGGCGGCGCATCAGGCCGCCGCGCTTCCCCGCCCGCACGTTCCCCATCACCCGGTACGGCGCCACCGCCGACGGCGTCACCCCGTGCACCGAGGCGTTCCGCCGGGCCGTCGAGGCGTGCGCGGCGGCCGGCGGCGGCCGGGTGCTGGTGCCGGCGGGGACCTACCTGACCGGCGCGATCCACCTGGCCGACGACGTCGAGCTGCACCTGGAGGCGGGCGCGACCATCCGCTTCAGCCGCGACCCGGCCGACTACCTGCCCGTCGTGGCCACCCGGTACGAGGGCGTCGAGCTGATGAACTACTCCCCGTTCATCTACGCCCACGGCCGTACCAACGTCGCCATCACCGGCTCGGGCGTGATCGACGGCCAGGCCGACGCCACGCACTGGTGGGACTGGTCCAATGACCCACCGCCCTCCGAGGGCCCGGACAAGCGGCTGCTGGCGCAACTGGCGGAGGACGGCGTGCCGGTCGCCGAACGGGTCTTCGGCGAGGGCCACTACCTGCGGCCCAACCTCATCCAGCTCTACCGCTGCCGCAACGTGCTCATCGAGGGCGTGACGGTCAAGGACTCCCCCATGTGGAACATCCACCCCGTCCTGTGCAGGAACGTCACGATCCGCGGCGTCACCGTGGACAGCCCGCGCGGCCCCAACAACGACGGCTGCGACCCCGAGTCCTGCGTGGACGTGCTCATCGAGAACTGCACGTTCGACACCGGCGACGACTGCGTGGCGCTCAAGGCGGGCAAGAACGCCGACGGCCGCCGGGTGAACGAGCCCTGCCTCAACGTCCTCGTCACCGGCTGCGTCATGCGCGACGGCAACGGCGGCGTGACCGTCGGCAGCGAGACCACCGGCGGCGTGCGCTGGGTGTTCGCCTGGGACTGCGAGATGAGCAGCCCCCACCTGGAGCGCGCGATCCGCGTCAAGACCAACCCCGAGCGCGGCGGCTACGTCAGGGACGTGCACGTCAAGGACGTCGAGGTCGGGCAGGCCGCCGACGCGGTCGTCGAGGTCGCGCTCGACTACGAGAACAAGCACACCGGGCCCTACTTCCCCGACGTCGGCGGCATCGAGATCACCCGCCTGCGGGCCGGGACCGCGCCCAGGGCCTTCACCCTCATCGGCAACCCCGGCAACCCGATCAGGGGCGTGAAGGTGAGCAACAGCGTGTTCGAGAACATGACCGAGGCCGACGTGGTGACCGACGTGACCGGGTTCGAGCTGCGTAACGTCCGGGTCAACGGACACAGGGTGTGACCTTTACCCAACCTCTGCGTCACCACCGCCGTCCAACCAGGCATGAGCAGTCCACTGATCGACGGGGACCCGCAGCGGCTCGGCGGCTACTGGCTGGCCGGCCGGCTCGGCGAGGGCGGCCAGGGAGTCGTCTACGAGGGCTATGACCAGGACGGCACGCGGGTCGCCGTCAAGGTGCTGCGCGGCGACCCGGCCGGGGCGCCGCGGCTGCGCGAGCGGCTGGCCAAGGAGGCCGCCGCAGCGCAGCGGGTCGCGCCGTTCTGCACCGCCCGGGTGCTGGACGCCGACCTCGACGGGCCCAGGCCGTACATCGTCAGCGCGTACGTCGAGGGGCCCAGCCTGCGGGATGCCGGGCGTACGTTCGGCGGCGACGACCTGCACCGCCTGGCCACCGCGATCGCCACGGCGCTCACCGCGGTGCACGACGCCGGTGTCGTGCACCGCGACCTCAAGCCGGGCAACGTGCTGCTCGGGCCCGACGGGCCGCGGGTCATCGACTTCGGTGTGGCCCGTACGCGGGAGATGACGCTCAGCTCCACCGGCGACGTGACCGGCACGCCCGGCTACCTCGCGCCCGAGATCATCTCGGGCGAGCGGGCCGGCCCCGCCGCCGACGTGTTCGCCTGGGGCGCCGTCGTCCTGTACGCCGCCACCGGCGAGGACCCGTTCACCGGCGACTCGCTCGGCACGATCATGCACCGCGTCCTCACCCACGACCCCGACCTGTCGGTCCTCCCGGCCTCCTTGCGCCGCCCGGTGGAGTCGGCCCTGGCCAAGGACGCGGCCCTGCGCCCAACCGCCCGCGACCTCCTCCTCTCCCTCCTGACCGGCACCGACCCCACCCCCCACCTCCTGGTGAGGACCACCACCGGCACGCCCGACACCGCCGGCCACCGCACGCAAGCCGTGGCCGCGGGCGGGCGCGACACCCGCGACACCACCAGGATCGGCCGCCGCACCAGCGGCACCGCCGGCGCCGGGCGTGGTGCCCGTGACGGCGCCGGCACGGCGGCTGCGACAGGCCGCGTGCGGGGGGCCGGCACGGAGGCGATCGACACGGCGCAGCTGCTCGCGCTCGGGGCCGGGGGCGGGGGCCGGGTGGGAGCGGCCTTCGCGGCCAAGGCCGATCCCGCGCTCGGGGCGATCGCCGAGGACGCCTACGCGGCGCTGCCGCCCGAGGACCGGCTCCTCGTGCCCGAGCTGTTCCTGCGGCTGGTGACGGTGACCGACGAGGGCGAGCTGGCGCTGCGCGAGCCCCGCAGGTCAGAGCTGCCCGCCGGGATGGAGCGGGTGCTGAGGGCGTTCACGTATCTGGTGTCCGGCGGCGACCCCGTACGCCTGCTGCGCCCCGCGCTCCCACTCGCCTGGCCCCGGCTGCGCGAGTGGATCGAGGCCGACCGCGACGGCCTGGCCGTGCACCGCCGCATCACCGTGGCGACCGGCCGCTGGCAGGAGCACGGCCGCAAGGACGCCGACCTGTTCCACGGCAGCACCCTGGACGACGCGCTGCGCTGGGTCGCCGCCGACCGCACGCATCTCACGCTCACCCCGGCGGAGCGCGACTTCCTGGCCTCCTCCGCCACCCTCACCCGCCGGCGCTCGCGCCACACGAGACTCCTCACGGTGGGCCTGGCGGCGCTGCTGGCCCTCGCCTTGGGAGCAGGCGGCCTGGCCTGGCGCCAGAGCGCCACCCTGGCCGGCCAGCGGGACGCCGCCGACTCGGCCCGGCTCGCCGCCGCCTCCCACGCCGCACGGGGCCGTGACCCGGTGCTCGGCATGCTGCTGGCCGCCGCATCCGGCAAGCTCTCACCGACTGCCGCAGCCAGATCAAGCCTCCTCGCCGCCGCAGCCGACCCGGCCGCCGGCTCCTTCCGCGACCCCGCCACGGGCCCCGACGCCGTCCGCACCCTGACCGGCGACGGCCGCTCCCTGGTCAGCGTCACGCCGGGCGGCGCGACGATCTGGGACATCGCCACCGGCCACCGCACAGCCGGCTTCACCGGCCCGGTCACCGGCTCTGTCACGGGCCCTGTCGCCGGCCCTGTCACCGCGCCCGCCACCACAGGTGGCACCGATCGGGGAGGCGCGGCCGGAGCCGGCAACCCGGCGGCCGCAGGAAGCACCGTCAAGGCCAGGAACACCGCCGGAGCCGGAGCCGGGAGGACCGCCAGAACCTCCACGGCGGCCACCCGCCCCACCTCACCTGACTCCGGAGCCGGAACCGGCGAGGGACGGTTGCGGGAGGTGGCGGTCAGCCGGGACGGGAAGGTGCTGGCCGTGGTCGATGACACCGGGGTCGGGCTTTGGGAGGTGGGCTCCGGGCAGCCCCTGGGGCAGCGGATACCCGCGCCCGCCGACGCGGACGTGTCGCTGGCGTTCGGTGAGGGCCGGCTGCTCGTCACGGTCGGGCAGACGACGCAGGTCCATGACTGGCGTACCGGGAAGACCACGCCGCTGCCCGGGTTGCGGCGGCCGGCCGTGCATCCTCGCGGTCGGTACGCGGTCTCCGGCCCCGATCTGTACCTGCTGCCGTCCGGGAAGCGCCGGCCCGGCTTCCCCGGTGTCTGCGCGGACTGTGACAGTGCCGCCGCCTTCAGCCCCGACGGCGCCCGGCTGGCGATCAGCGACGACGACGGCCTTACCGTGTACGACACCCGCACCCGCGAGGAGCTGGCCGTCCTGCACGGCTGGGAGGACCACGCGGTCCCCGTGTTCAGCCAGGACGGCGAGCTGGTCGCCGGCATCGGCGCGAAGATCACGGTGTGGCGGCCGGGCGCCGACGAGCCGCTGCTGCTGGAGCGCCGCCCGCGCGACCCGGTGACGGCCGCCGCGTTCGGCCCCGACGGCCTGCGCTACCTCAGCGACGACACCGTGGTGACGCTCGTGCCGGCCCCGCCGTCCGACGAGCCGATGGACACCGTACGGCTGAGCGGCGACGGCCGTACGGTCGCCATGCACGCGCTCGGCAGCACCGCGATCACCCTCAACGGCCGCCGCCGCGAGACCGGCGCCTTCGACGACTACGACAGCGAGCTGGCGTTCAGCCCCGACAACCGGCTGCTGGCCGTCCGGCGCGGCGACCATGTCACGGTCCGCGACGTCGCCTCCTGGCGGGAGCTGGCCGCGCTCACCCCGAGGTTCGCCGCCGAGAGCGAGTCGAAGACGGTCCTGCCCACCTCGAAGGGCTTGTGGACGGCGGGCGAGCGGACGTTCACGCTGTGGGGGCTCCCGGGCGGGCGGCGGCTGAAGCAGGTGCCCAGGCCGGAGCGGCTGCTCGGCTGGACGGCCACCGCCGACGGCCGGCTCGTCGGCCTCGACACGGTCCGTCGGCGGCTGGTGGACCTGGAGACGGACACGCCGTTCGGCGCCCGGCTGCCGCTGCCCGCGCGGGCCGACGGCGTGTGGTTCGGCACCGGCCTCGACCTGGTGGCGGTGAACTTCGCCGGCAAGGTCGGCGTCTGGGACACCGCGACGGGCGCGCAGATGGGCGGCTGGATGCGGGTGGAGGGCGCGCCATGGGACGCGGCGCTCTCGCCGGACGGGCGGCTGTTCGCCTACGCCTCCCAGGACAACACGCTCAGTCTGTGGGACGTCCGCCAGGGGCGGCGGATCGGCCCGCCGGTCGGGCTCACCGGCAGCGCCCGCTCGGTCGCCTTCACCGCCGGCTCGGCCGAGGTGCTGGCCGTCGGCAGAGGCGGCCGCCTGACCCGCCTGCCGACCACGGTCGAGGCCCTGACCGAGACCGTCTGCATCCGGGCCGGCCGCACCCTGACGGCCGCCGAGTGGCACCGCCACCTGCCGGAGCGCGCGTACGAACCGGTCTGCCCGCCCCCCGCCCGCTGACCCGCGCGTACGAACCGGTCCGCCCGCCGCCCGCAGACCCGCGCGTCAGACCCGGGTCGGGGTGGCGGCGGGGAGACCGTCGCCGGACGGCCCCCGGCCCAGGAGCAGCGTCCCGAGCCACATGACCGCCATGCCGACGGCGGCCAGCGCCGTCGCCTTGCCCTCCTGGAGGGTGGCGGCGCCCAGCAGGACCACCCCGCCGGCGGTGACGGCGGCGCTGACCGGGGTGACGCGGCGCAGCACCGCGAGCACGGCCGCCAGCGCGAGCACCGCACCGAAGAACAGCTGCGCCCCCGGCGTGTAGACGACCAGCTCGATCCCCGGATAGCCGCGCGCCTGCGTCAGCAGCGCCCGCAGCCCGGCCCCGTCGGACGCGACGAACCCGGCGTGCAGGTCGATGACGAGCTGCGTCAGGTTGGCCGCCACGCCGAACAGCGCGACCCCGGTCGCCGCCTCGACCACGACCCGGCGGCCGCCGGAGACCGGCTGGGCGAGACCCCGCATGGCCAGCGTCATCAGCCCGAACATCAGGAAGCCGCCGAACCAGGCGAGGTGCGCCGCCGTCCACCACAGCCCCGGCTGCATGTCGCCGTGAACGGGACGCAGGAGGAACCAGCCGGCGAGCAGGGCGGCGGGGCCGGCGGTGAAGGAGATCTGGGCCAGGCGGCTTGCGGGGTTCATAAGGGCCACAATGCCCGCTGCCGCCCGGCCGGATCATCGGTGATCGCCCCTGATTCATCCCTGAGGACACCAGGGGCGCCGGGTCAGGTGAAGTAGCGCAGCCAGACGTACAGCCAGGCCAGCACGGTGCTCAGCACGGTGACGACGATGCCGTACCGGGTGAACTGCCAGAAGGTGATCTTGTGGCCGTTGCGCGCGGCGATGCCGAGAGCGACCACGTTGGGGCTGGCCGCGACCGCGGTGCCGTTGCCGCCGAAGTCGGCGCCGAGCGCGAAGGCCCACCACAGCGCCTGACCGGCCTGCGGGTCGGCCGCGGCGTCGACGACGCCTTCGACGATGGGGGCGGTCGTGGCGACGTACGGGATGTTGTCGAAGAACGCGCCCAGCGCACTGGAGCCGAACAGCAGCGCCGTCGCGGCGACCAGGTAGTTGTCGCCCAGGGCGTCCAGCGCCCAGGTGCCGATGGCCGCGATCACGCCGGTGTGCACGAGCCCCGCCACCATGACGAAGAGCCCGGCGAAGAACACCAGCGTCGGCCACTCGACCTCGCGCAGCACCTCGTCGACGTTCGCGCGGGAGACCAGCAGCATCACGCCGGCGCCGACGAGCGCCACGATCGACGGATCGACGTGCACCACCGCGTGCAGCCCGAACCCCGTCACCACCGCGGCCAGCACGATCAGGCAGCGCACCAGCAGCCGCATGTCGGTGATCGCCCGCCGCTCCTGCAGCGCCATCACCTCGGCGACGTGCTCGGCGTTGTACTGGAACGACTTACGGAACAGCACCCGCGTGAACAGCACGAACACCGCGAAGATGACCACCACGATCGGCGCCATGTGCACGAGGAAGTCGTTGAACGTCAGCCCCGCACGGCTGCCGATGATGATGTTGGGCGGGTCGCCGATGAGCGTGGCCGCGCCGCCGATGTTGGACGCCAGCACCTCGGCGATCAGGTACGGCTGCGCCGCGATCCGCAGCCGGTTGCACACCACGATCGTGACCGGCGCCACCAGCATGATGGTGGTGACGTTGTCGAGGAACGGCGAGGCGACGGCGGTGATGCCCATGAGCATCACCATCAGCCGGTACGGCCGCCCTTTCGAGCGTTTGGCCGCCCAGATGGCCAGGTAATCGAAGACGCCCGTCTGCTTGATGATGCCGACGATGATCATCATCCCGAGCAGCAGGAAGATGACGTTCCAGTCGATGCCCTCGTGCTCGGAGAAGAACACCTCGGCGCCGGGGATCAGGCCGAGTACGGCCATCAGACCCGCGGCGATGAGTACGACTTTGACCTTGTTGGCCTTCTCCGTGGCGATGAAGAAGAACGCCACGATGAAGATGGCCAGTGCGAGTATCGCGCTCATCCGTTCCGCCCCGGCGGGCCGGCCTGCCCGTCGGCGGAGAGCCCGCGTTCAACGGGCACGTAACGACACAGCAGACGTCCGGGGCATGACGGCAGCGCAAAGTGAAGGGCGAACACGGCGATGACCTTTCGCGATAGTGAAGCCGCCGCGGCGGTGCCGGCGGCCCGCGCCCGAAAGGTCGGGGCGTGGCCGCGCGGCACACGCCCGGCGGGCCTGGTTCTGTCAGTCGTCGGGGGCCAGGGCCAGACTGGTGAGCAGCCGTTCGAGGGTGATGGCTCCGGCGAGCACGCCGTCGCGGCCGACGACGGCGACGATCGGGCTGCGCAGCCGCGCCATCAGCGCGGCCACCTCCAGCAGCGTCGCCTCCATGCGGACGGTCGCCGGGGTGACCGGGTGCCGGGGCAGGCAGTCACCGACCGTCCGCTCGCCCAGTTCCCCCCAGAACACGTCGGCGTGGGCCTCGTCGATCGTCCGGCACAGCGCCGGGTCCTCCTGGTACGCGCCTGGCACCGCCAGCCGTAGCACCTGCGTCCCCGGCAGGACGCTGGCGGGCCGCCCCTGTCCGTCCACCACGATCAGGCCGGGCATGCGGCCCAGGGCCATGAGGCGGACCGCCTTGGTGACGGGGTCGTCGGCGGTGACGGTCGGCAAACTTACGGCGATGTCGCTGGCATGCATGGCATCCGCTATCTCTCCAATCCGGCTCTGCTCAAGTCTCGCGGCGGAGAGGGGTCGCGAACCATCGGGTCCGTCACCCATCTCCGTGGGGATACAACATGTAGGCGTGGGCACGGGATGAGAGTCAGCCCGGATGGACAACGACGCCCTCGGACGAAGAGGCTGATAACCATGGACGACCGCGTGGCCGGCGGGGCGGCGCAGCGGGCGGTGCACCTGCCGCGCACTCCGGCTCAGGCGCTGTTCCGGCGGCTGGTGCTGATCAACGGGCTGGTCTTCACGATAGGCACGCTGGTGCTGGCGTTCTCCCCCGCCACCATTTCCGCACCGATCGTGCTGGCCGAGGTGCCGGTGCTGCTGATCGGGCTGGCCGTGATGCTGGGGGCGAACGCGCTGCTGCTGCGCCGCAGCCTGGCGCCGCTCGACGCGCTGACGGCCCTCATGCAGCGGGTCGACCTGCTGCGCACCGGTGACCGCCTGTCCGACGGAGGCAACAGCGACCTGACGCACCTGATCGGGACGTTCAACTCGATGCTCGACCGGCTGGAGGCCGAGCGCAGCGCGAGCAGCGGCCACGCCCTCGCGGCGCAGGAGGGCGAGCGGCGGCGCATCGCCCGCGAGCTGCACGACGAGATCGGCCAGAGCCTGACCGTGGTGCTGCTCGGGCTGAAGCGGGTGGTGGACCGCGCGCCCGACGATCTGCGGGAGGAGCTGCACGGCGTGCAGGAGATCGTCCGCGCGAGCCTCGACGAGGTCCGCCAGGTCGCCCGCCGGCTGCGGCCCGGCGTCCTGGAGGACCTCGGTCTGCACAGCGCGCTCAACGCCCTCGCCGCGGACGTGTCGCAGATGAGCGGCGTGAAGGTGCTGCGCTCCGTCCAGCCCGACCTGCCGCCGCTCGGCTCCGACGTCGAGCTGGTGCTGTACCGGATCGCGCAGGAGAGCCTGACCAACATCGCCAGGCACGCCCACGCCGAGCACGCCGAGGTGTCGCTGCAGGCCGAGGACGGCCGGCTCGTGCTGCGGATCGCCGACGACGGGCAGGGCGGCGCGCGCCAGGACGGCGCCGGGATCCGCGGCATGCGCGAACGCGCCCTGCTGATCGGCGCCCGGCTGAGCGTCGACTCCCCGCCAGGCGTGGGCACGTGCGTGCGCCTGGACATCCCGGATCCCGCGAATCGGAGCGCAACCTCGTGAACAAGACCCGGATCCTGCTGGCCGACGACCACGCCCTCGTACGGCGGGGGCTGCGCCTGATCCTCGACGCCGAGCCCGACCTCGAGGTGGTCGCCGAGGCCGCCGACGGCGCCGAGGCGGTGGCGGCGGCCGACGAGACCGAGGTGGACCTCGCCATCCTCGACATCGCGATGCCCCGCATGACCGGGCTGCAGGCGGCCAGGGAGATCTCCCGCCGGGCGCCCGGCATCCGCATCCTGATCCTGTCGATGTACGACAACGAGCAGTACTTCTTCGAGTCGCTCAAGGTCGGGGCGTCCGGCTACGTGCTCAAGTCGGTCGCCGACCAGGACCTGCTGGAGGCGTGCCGGGCCACCATGCGGGGCGAGCCGTTCCTCTACCCGGGGGCGATCACCGCGCTCATCCGCGACTACCTGCAGCGCGACCGGGAGGGCGAGCGCATTCCCGAGAGCATCCTGACGCCGCGGGAGGAGGAGATCGTCAAGCTGATCGCGGAGGGCAACTCCGCCAAGGAGATCGCGGAGACGCTGGTCATCAGCGTGAAGACGGTCGATCGGCACCGGGCGAACATCCTGCAGAAGCTCGGCATGCGCGACCGCCTCGAACTCACCCGCTACGCCATCCGCGCCGGCCTCGTCGAACCCTGACCGGCGGTCCCGCGCGGGCCTGCCGGACCCCTGACGGGCGGCTGCCGGGCGGCTGCCGGGCGGCTGCCGGGCGGGCCGCGCTCCGGGCCCGAAGCGGGTCAGGCGGTCTTGTCCGGGACGTCGAAGGCGGCGCTCGCGTAGGTGGCGAGCATGTCGCGGCCCTTGATCTCGGCGGCGGCGTCCGCGCCCACGACGCCCTGGCCGGGCAGCTGGCCCGCGCCGCCCTCCGGGCCGAGGGGGACGACGATGACCGCCGGCTGCCGCTCGTACGGGACCGGCTCGCCCTCGCCGGTGATGATCGCGCGCAGGTTGGCGGCCAGCAGCTCGCCCTGCCGCGCCGCGAGCCCGGCCATGTCGCGGTCGGCGTCGGCGATGTCGCCGATCGCGAACACCCGCTCCTGCCCGCGCACCCGCAGCAGCTCGTCCACCTGGACGTAGCCGCGCTCGTCGAGCGCGCCGGCCAGCTCGCCGCGCAGGTAACCGGTCCGCAGCCGCACCCCGAAGCAGCGGAACCACATGTCGGCGACCAGCTTGTCCCCCGACTCGGTGGCGATCGCGATGGGCGCCACGGTGGCGGGCTCGGCGGCCGGCAGCTCCCGCAGCGCGCTGCCGAGCTTGAGCTCGACGCCGATCTCGGCGAGCTGGCGGCGCAGCTCGTCCCGCAGCGACGGCTCGAACGGGCCGGGCAGGATGTCGTCGGACACGTCGGCCAGCGTGACGTGCTTGCCGGGGAAGGCCGCCTTGATCTCCCCCGCCAGTTCGAGGCCCACGGGCCCGGCGCCGACGAGCAGCACCCGTCCCGCCTCCCTGAGCGCGTCGTGCGCGGCGCGCACCTGGGCCTTGGCGGCGTCCGCGTCCGGGGTGTCGATCTTGGCGGGGAACGCGTACGCCGACCCTGTGGCCAGCACCAGGTAGTCGGGTTCCAGCGTGGTCCCCGACGCCAGCGTCACGCGGCGGCCGTCCACGGCCACCGCGCTGTCACGCAGGAACCGGCCGTGCTCCAGCAGCCGCCGGTAGGGCAGGAAGATCCGGTCGAGCCACTCGGGCTCCACCAGCGCCCGCCAGGCGGCCAGGTTGTGCACGAAGGCGTCGGACGGATCCACGAGCGTCACGTCGGCGACGTCGTCGAGCAGCTTGGCCACCTTGTGGCCGCCGTAGCCGCCACCGAGCACCACGACGGACGGGCGGGTGCCCGTGGGGTTCTCACTCATCACGCATCTCCTGGCTAGGTATCGAGAGGCGGCTACGTTATACATACTTACTACGAAAATCAAAGTGGCAGTTTTTCTGCTAGTTTGGAGGCATGCCGGCACCGACACCCCACACCGTGGCAGCCTGCATGCGCCGCGACGAGGCGCTGACCCGCGCGTTCACCCTGCTCGGCAAGCGCTGGGTCGGCGTCGTGCTGGCGAGCCTGCGCATGGGGCCCGCCGGGTTCCGCGAGCTGTCGCGGGCCATCGAAGGAGTCAGCGACTCCGTGCTGTCCGACCGGCTGTCCGCGCTGACCAAAGAAGGGCTGATCGTCCGCAAGGTCGACGAGGGCCCGCCGGTCGCGGTGTCGTACGAGCTGACCGAGGCCGGTCAGGCGCTCATGCCGGCCCTGGAGCAGATCTCCCAGTGGGCCCACGAGCACCTGCCGCCCCGCTGACCACGTGCGGGCGGACTCCTAAGGTCGTCCAGCGAATCGCCCATCGCGTTACCAACCGCCCTTGATCGCCCGGTATGGGGTGTTACGTTGAAGGAGCAGGCGGTGCCCCACACACCCGGCGAAGGACGTGGTCTTCCGTGCTCTACCTCTTCGGCTTCGATCGCATCGGCGTGGCCGTCAGCGACATCTTCTTCGTCGATCCCCACCCCATGAAGGGGCAGGAGGGGGCCGAGCGCGGCGTGCGGCTCGAGCTGCGCCGGCTGGAGACGGGTGAGCTGAAGGGGTCGATCTACTCGGCCCGGCCGATCACCGTCGACCGGCCGATCTGGCGGGTGGACCTGCTGGAGTCGGTCTCGGGGAAGCCGGGCAGCTTCGATCGCACGCATCACCATCCCGGCGTGGACGGCTGGGAGCCGGGGCAGCGGGTGTTCGACAAAGGGCTGTCGCAGGAGCCGCTGAAGTGGCTGCTGCTGCGGCTGTCGGACCTCGAAGACGTGCTGGACAAGGCCGGCGAGCCTCGGGACACGGTGTCGGAGGCCGATGTGGTGGGGCTGCGCGACCGGGCGCCGGAGATCGTGGAGACGGTGGCGCGGCTGCTCGACGTCACCCGGTCCGCGCCCGTGCCCGAAGGTGCCGAGGTGGCCACCAGCGTGCGGGCCAGCTGGTTGTGACCCGCCCGTAGGTCAGCGGTCCCCCGAGGGGGTGCTGGGGCGGCGGTGGAGGAGGGAGAACTTCGCCCACATGGCCTCCGCCGCCTCGATGGAGGCCCCCGTACGCGCCGGGTCCACGGCGGCGAGCTGGGTGACCAGGGCTTGGGCGACGGCGATGCCGGCCGTCAGCGAAGGGAAGAACGCCTCGCCCTCCGCCGGCACCATGACGACCTCCTCTGCGGCCCCGGCCAGGGCGGGGCTGGCGGCGTCGGTGACGGCGAAGACGCGGACGCCGCGCGCCCGGGCCTCGTTGGCGGCGAGGACGGTGCTCTCGTACAGGCGCCAGAAGCTGATCGCGATCAGGACGTCGCCCGCGGCGCTGGCAGCCATGGTGTTGGCGAGCTCCGCGTCTCCCCCGGTGACGGCGGTGACCGGGTAGCCGGCCAGGCGGGCGTTGTGGGCGAGGGCGATGCCGACGGCGGCGTAACTGCCGTCGGCGACGATCACCGTACGCCGGGCCGCCGCCACGGCCTCGGCGATGGTCACCAGCACGCGCTCGTCGAGGCGGCGGTTGAGCAATGCCAGGCTGTCGAGGTCGCGGCGCAGCGAACGGGCGCTGGGCGAGCCGCTGCCGCGGTGCTCGGCGGCGACCTGGCCGGCGCTGAGCGAGGACAGGTAGCGGGCGCGCAGCTCCTGCTGGAGTGCGGGCCAGCCGGCGAAGCCGAGGGCCTGCGCCGTACGGGTGACGGTCGCCACGTTGACCCCGGCGAGCTGGGCCAGCTCCTGCGCCGACCCGAACGAGGCCCGGCGCGGCTGGGAGAGCAGCACTTCGAGCAGGGCGGCCGACTTGCCGCGCAGCCCGCGCGCCGGCAGCCGGTCGCGCAGCCATTCCTCGAAGCTGTCGGTGCCCGTCATCCCTCTCCTCGCCCGGCTCCTTGAGGCCCTTCTCGGGCATCCGGCGGGAGACATGGTACGTGCTCCAGCGGGGCCAGACTTGCAAAGAATATTGCAATTTTAGCGAAACGCACTATATGTTGCTTCGCATTCGACCTGCAGGGCCAAGACCTGGGGAAAGGTGTGTTCGATGACCTTGTTGGCCCGTCTGGACCGGCTCCCGCTGAGCCGTCCCCACTACCTCCTCCTCCTCCTGATCGGCGGCCTCGGCTACACCTTCGACGGCATGGACTCCGCCGTCGTCGCGTTCCTGCTGCCGAGCGCCCAGGAGGCCTGGGGCCTGTCGAACGGCCAGCTCGGCATCATCGGGTCGGCGACGCCGTTCGGGTTCCTGTTCGGCGCGACGGCGGCCGGGCTGCTGGGCGACCGGATCGGGCGCAAGAAGGTCATGATGTACGCGCTCGCCTTCTACGCCGTCTTCTCGGTGATCGCCGCGTTCGCCCCCAACTATGAGATCTTCCTGGGCGCCCGCGTGCTGGCCGGCGCCGGCGCCGGCGCCGAGAGCGCGATCATCGCGCCGTTCCTGTCGGAGTTCGTGCCGGCCAAGCGGCGCGGCTGGTTCGTCGGGGCGCTGTCCGGGTTCTTCTCGTTCGGCTTCGTGGCGGCGGCGCTGATCGGCCGGTTCGTGGTGCCGACGTTCGACGAGGGCTGGCGGATCGCGCAAGTCGTCACCGCGCTGCCCATCCTCATGCTGCTGTGGTGGCGCCGCTCGCTGCCCGAGTCGCCGAGATACCTGCTCCAGCAGGGCCGTACGGGCGAGGCTGAGCAGGTGGTCGCCGACCTGGAGCGCCGCGTCGAACGCGCCACCGGAGCGCCGCTCCCGCCGGTGCCCGAGGCCGCGACCGCGCCGGCCGCGGAGACCCCCAAGGTGAACCTGCTCAGCGCCCTGCGCTTCCTGTGGAGCAGGGCCATGGCCAGGCGCACGGCGGTCATCTGGCTGATCTGGTTCGTGATCACGTTCTCGTACTACGGGTTCTTCTCCTGGATCCCCACGCTGCTCGTGCAGCGCGGCATCACCGTCACCAAGAGCTTCGAGTTCTCGATCATCATCTACCTGGCGCAGATCCCCGGCTACTTCTCCGCGGCCTGGCTGTCGGAGCGGCTCGACCGCAAGAACACCATCGCCATCTACCTCGCGGGCTCGGCGGTCAGCGCGTTCTGGCTGTCGCAGATGGACTCGCCCGTCACGATCACGCTCGCGGGCGCGGTGCTGTCGTTCTTCCTGAACGGCACGTACGCCGGCGTCTACTCCTACACCCCCGAGGTCTTCCCGACCTGGATCCGCGCGACCGGCACCGGCCTGTCCAGCGCGTTCGGCCGGGTCGGCAGCATCATGGCCCCGGCGATCATCGGCTGGTCGGCCGCGAGCCTCGGCTTCGCCGGCGTGTTCGGGCTGACCACGGCGGTGCTGGCGGCCGGCGTGATCTGCGTGATGGTGTTCGGCCTGGCCACCGCGGGCCGTTCCCTGGAAGAGCTGACCGAATCCACCACCACCGGATCCACCACCACCGGATCCACCACCACCGGATCGACCACCACCGGATCGACCACCGAGGAGGCGACCAAGTGAACGACCTGGACGAGCTGGAGCGGCGGGTCCGCGAGGAGGTGGGCGTGCGGCTGTTCACCGTCCTCGCCTGGCTGCCGGAACGCCGGGCCCTGCGCCGCGTGCACAGCAGCCACCCGGCCGAGTACCCCGTGGGCGGCGAGAAGACCGTCGAGGTGGCCCAGCAGTGGCTGAGCACCTGCATCGAGGGACGCGAGCCGTACTTCGGCCGCGACAAGGCCGCCGTACGGGAGATCTTCGCCGACCACGAGCTGATCGAGAGCCTCGGCTGCGGCTCGATCATCAACGTGCCCGTGCTCGGCCGGGACGGCGAGGTCGCCGGCGTGCTCAACATCCTCGACGCCGAGGGCGCCTACGACGACGCATCGGTGGCCGCCGCCCAGGCGATCGCCAAGGAGTTCACGTTCGGCGGTGCCGCATGAGCCTGCTGCTGCGCAACGCGCTGCTGCTCGACGTCGGGACCGGCGAGTACGCCGAGGCCGACCTGCGCTGCGCCGACGGCCGGATCGCCGAGACCGGGCGCGGGCTCGGCGCGCCCGACGGCACGCGGGTGATCGACGTGGCCGGCGCGCGGGTCGTGCCCGGCCTGATCGACGCGCACGTGCACGTCACCGCCTCCAGCGCGGATCTCGGCTCGCTGCGCTCGATGCCCCCGTCGTACGTCACCGCGCACACCGCCCGCATCATGGGCGACATGCTGAGCCGCGGCTTCACCACCGTGCGCGACGCGTCCGGCGCCGACTTCGGCCTGGCCGACGCGCAGGCAGAGGGGCTCATCCGGGGGCCTCGGCTGCTGTTCTGCGGCAAGGGGCTGAGCCAGACCGGCGGCCACGCCGACTTCCGGGGCCGGGGCGAGCACCTCACCGACGACCACCCGTGCTGCGCCGGCGTCGGGCGGGTGGCCGACGGGGTGGACGCCGTGCGTGCCGCCGCCCGCGACGAACTGCGCAAGGGCGCCCACCACATCAAGGTGATGGCCTCGGGCGGCGTCGCCTCCCCCACCGACCGCATCGACTCGACCCAGTACTCCATGGACGAGCTGCGCGCCGCCGTCGAGGAGGCCGAGGCCGCCAACCGGTACGTCGCCGCCCACGCCTACACCGCCCGTGCCGTCAACCGGGCCCTTGAGGCCGGGGTGCGCTCCATCGAGCACGGCAACCTCATCGACGACTCCAGCGTGGAGCTGTTCCTGCGGCACGACGCCTTCCTCGTGCCGACGCTGGTGACGTACTGGGCGCTGAAGGAGGAGGGGCGCGACTTCGGGCTGCCGGCGAGCAGCTGGCGCAAGGTGGACGAGGTGCTCGAAGCGGGCATCGTCGCGCTCGATCGGGCCGCGCGGGGAGGTGTGCGGATGGCGTACGGGACGGACCTGCTCGGCGGCATGCACCGGCACCAGAACCAGGAGTTCCGGCTCCGGGCCGAGGTGCAGTCGCCCCTCGACGTGCTGCGCGCGGCCACCACGGGGGCGGCGGAGCTGGTCGGGCTGACCGGCGAGCTCGGCACGCTCGCGGTGGGCGCGCACGCCGACCTGCTGGTGCTCGACGGCGACCCGCTGGAGGACATCGGCGTGCTGGCCGACCCGAAGCACATCCGCCACGTCATCCAGTCGGGCACGGTCGTCTAGCCACTGAGCGCCCGCGACCGGTCCGAGACGTCCGGCCGCGTGTCGTGGGGGTGCGGGCCGACGGGCGGGTGCGTACCGTGAGGGGCGTGACGACGCTCCTGCGTGCCGCCCTGGTCGTCGCCGCGGTGGCGGTCCTGCTCCTCGCGCTGCTGTGGGTGTTCCAGCGGCGGCTGATCTACCTGCCCGACCGCGCCGCCCCGCCGCCGGCCGGGACGGTCGTGCCGGGGGCGCGTGACGTCACGTTCACCACCCGGGACGGGCTCGAACTCGCCGCCTGGCACGTGCCGGGCCGGCGTGACGTGACCGTTCTGGTGATGGGCGGCAACGCGGGCAACAGGCTGCACCGGGCGCCGCTGGCGAGCGCGCTGGCGGCGCACGGTCTCGGGGTGCTGCTCATGGACTACCGCGGCTACGGCGGCAACCCCGGCACCCCGGACGAGGAGGGCCTGCTCCGCGACGCGCTGGCGGCCCGCGACTGGCTGGGCGGACGCCGGGTGGTGTACTTCGGCGAGAGCCTGGGCGCGGCGGTCGCGACCCGCCTCGCCATGGAGCGCCCGCCGCACGGGCTGCTGCTGCGCTCGCCGTTCACCGACCTGGCGGCGGCCGGCCAGGTCAACTACCCCTTCCTCCCGGTACGCCCCCTCCTGCGAGACCGCTTCCCCGTCGCCGAGCAGATCCGCCGGGTCCGCGCACCGGTCGTCGTCGTGTACGGCACCGCCGACACGATCGTCCCCGCCCGCCTGAGCCGCACGGTCGCCGAGGCCGCCGGCGCCACGGTCGTGGAGATGGACGGGGCCGGCCACAACGACCTGGAGATGCTGAACGGCCCCGCCCTGATCAACGCCGTGCTCGATCTGGCGAGCCGGCCGGGCTAGAGCGGATGTATCCCCGGCGGCATCGTCAGGCCCCGCACGCCGCCGTACGATCCGCTGGTGACCGCCTTACGTCTGGCCGTGGCCGCGATGACCCCCGTCGACCGCGCCGATTACCTGGGATACACGCCCGACACCGAGAGCCGCAGGCTCATCGCGCACGGGCTGCCCAAGGAGCTGCCGGAGACACTCGGGGGCCGCCACCGCTTCACCCCGCTCTCCCTGCACGTCGGCGCCCGGCTGGCCGCGGCGGCCTTCGCCAGGCTCGACGGCGTCGGCCTGTTCTGGCTGGACGTGTGGCTGCTGTCGCCGCGCAGGGGCCGCTGGCAGCTGCGCACCGGCAGCACCACCCCGGCCGACCCGGGCGACGAGGAGGTGCTGCGCCCCCGCCCCGCGGCCGACGTGCTGCACGGGCACGCGCCCGCCGGTCGCGGCTCCCGGTTCAACGCCAGCCGGGTGCCCTGGCTGCGGCGGCCGTTCCGGTGGGCGGCGTACGGCATCCTGCGCCTGTCGGCCGAGGTCGGCAGCGTGCGGATCGACGCGCGCGACGTCGTGGTGCCCGAGCACGGGCTGCAGGCGCTGGCCTGGTGGCCCGCCCGCGAAGGCATGGAGGCGCTGCTGCTCGACCACAACGGCCGGCCACTGTCGTCGGTGGCCCTGCGCTGACCCTGCCCTTACCCCTGCCCCTACCCTGCTCTTACTGGGGGTCAGGTGCTAAGCAGGGGGGCGAGCGCGGCCACCGCGTGGCCGCGGTGCACGTCGAGGGTGGCCACGGCGTCGTCGGCGGAGCGGCGGCGCAGCGCGTCGAGGGTGGCGCGGTGCTCCTTGATCACGCGCTCGCGGTTGCCCGCCTCGCCGTAGTACATCGACCGGTAGGCGTCGGTCGAGTCCCACAGCGTACGGATCAGCCGGGCCAGCCGCGGCATCCCGGCGCAGTCGAACAACGTCATGTGGAACACCCGGTTGGCGGCGGCCATGGCCGGCACGTCGCCCGCGGCGGCGGCCCGCTCGACGTCGTCCTGCGCGGCCTCCAGCCGGGCGAGGTCGGCGTCGGTGAGCCGGGCGACCGCCCGGCGCACGGCCTCCTCCTCCAGCAGCTCCCTGATCCGGTAGACCTCGCGCAGGTCGTCGAGGGAGAGCGTCTCGACGAAGTAGCCCCGGTGGGCCTCGTAGGTGACCAGCCCCTCGCCCTGCAGCGTCTTCAGCGCCTCGCGCAGCGGGACCCTGCTGACCTGGAGCTCCTCGGCGAGCGCGTCCTGCCGGATGGGGGCGCCGGGGCGGAGCCTGCCGGTGGTGATGGCCCGCCGCAGCTCGCCCAGCACGAACTGCTGGGCCGTGGGCGGCCTGCGTCGTGCCTGATCGGGACTCACCGCCCCAATATCTCACGAACCCACGCCTCGTCCTGCCCGAGCTCCGGCGGCCTGCGGCGATAGGCGGGCGGGGTGGCGCTGAGCCGCAGCGGGTTCGCGACCTGGCCCACGCCGTCGAGGTCCACGGCCGGGCCGAGGCCGAGATCCGCGGCGAGGGAGAAGGCGGCGGCCAGGTCGTTGATCGGGCCGCACGGCACGCCTGCCTCGGTCAGCCGGCCGAACCACTCGTCGGCCGTCCGCTCGGCGAGCGCCGCGTTCAGAGCGGCGACGAGCGGCTCGCGGGCGGCGACACGGCCGGCGTTGGTGGCGTAGCGCGGGTCGCCGGCGAGACCGGGCCGGTCCAGGGCGGCGCACAGGGCGCGGAACTGGCGGTCGTTGCCCGCCGCGATGACGATCGGGCGGTCGGCGGCCTGGAACACCTCGTACGGCACGATGCTCGGATGCCGGTTGCCCATGGCGCGCGGCACGACCCCGGCGGCGGCGTACGCGGAGGCGTGGTTCGTGAGCGCCGACAGCAGGGACGACAGCAGCGACACCTCGATGCGCTGCCCCTCGCCGGTCCTGTCGCGGTGGCGGAGCGCGGCGAGGATGCCGAGGCCGGCGTGCAGGCCGGTGATCACGTCCACCAGCGCCACGCCCGCCTTGGTGCCGGGGCCTTCCGGCTCGCCGGTGACGCTCATGAGCCCGCCGACGGCCTGCGCGATGAGGTCGTAGCCGGGCAGGCCGGCTCCGGCGCCGGAGCCGAAGCCGGTGATCGAGCAGTAGACCAGCCCCGGGTTCAGCTCGCGCAGCGTCTCGTAGCCGAGCCCGAGCCGGTCCATGGTGCCCGGCTTGAAGTTCTCCACCAGCACGTCGGCCCGCGCGGCGAGCGCCTTCGCGACCTCGGCGCCGGCCTTGAGGTCGAGGGCGATCGAGCGCTTGTTGCGGTTGACGCCCAGGAAGTACGTGGCCTCGCCGTCGGCGTACGGCGGTCCCCAGGCCCGCGTGTCGTCACCGGCGCCGGGCCGCTCGACCTTGATCACCTCGGCGCCCAGGTCGGCCAGCAGCATGGTGGCGTAGGGACCGGCCAGCACCCGGCTGAAGTCGGCGATCAGCAGACCGGACAGCGCCCCGCTCATGCCGGCGCCCCGAGGTGGACGGTGACGGTACGGGGGGAGAAGTCCCTGGCGGCGCGGCCCTGCACGCCCACCTCCAGCCGGTCCACGTCGCGCAGCGCGGTGCCGAGGTCGCGGGCGGCGGCGACCGCCCGATCCACCTCGGGCACGGAGGCGAAGCGCCCGCGCGCCACCACCTCGGAGGGCCGTGCGGGGTCGGTGCCGGCGAACTCGGCGCCGTCCCCCTCGACCCGGCGGCCGGCGATGAGATGCAGAACGTCCATGGTCAACGCACCCTAACCATGCCATATTGGATTTTCAATATTGGATCCAAAATACGGAGAGGCCATGATCCCACCCACCGCCCTGTTCTCCCTGGACACCCTGCTGACCGAGGAGGAGCGCGAGATCAGGAGCACGGTCAGGCGCGTGTGCGACCGGGAGATCCGGCCGCACGTCGCGGGCTGGTTCGAGGCCGGCGAGCTGCCCGCCCGCGAGCTGGCCCGCACGCTCGGCTCGCTCGGCGTGCTCGGCATGCACCTCGACGGGTACGGCTGCGCCGGCATGGGCGCGGTCGCGTACGGCCTCGCCTGCCTGGAGCTGGAGGCCGCCGACTCCGGCCTGCGCAGCCTGGTCTCCGTGCAGGGCTCGCTCGCCATGTACGCCGTCTGGAAGTACGGCAGCGAGGAGCAGAAGCAGGAGTGGCTGTCCGCGATGGCGGCCGGAGAGCGCATCGGCTGCTTCGGCCTGACCGAGCCCGACTTCGGCTCCGACCCGGGCGGCATGCGCACCACGGCCAAGCGCGAGGGCGGCGACTGGGTGCTGAACGGCACCAAGATGTGGATCACCAACGGCTCGATCGCCGACGTGGCGGTGGTCTGGGCCCGCACGGACGAGGGCGTGCGCGGCTTCCTGGTGCCGGCCGGCACGCCCGGCTTCACGGTCAACGAGATCAAGCACAAGATCTCACTGCGCGCGAGCGTGACCAGCGAGCTGGTGCTCGACGGCGTGCGCCTGCCCGCCGACGCGATGCTGCCCGGCGCGCGCGGCCTGTCCGGGCCGCTCGGCTGCCTGAACGAGGCCAGGTTCGGCATCGTGTTCGGGGCGATGGGGGCGGCGCTCGACTGCCTGGAGACGACGCTGTCGTACGTGGCCGACCGCGAGGTGTTCGCCAGGCCGCTGGCGTCGTACCAGCTGACCCAGGAGAAGCTCGCCGATATGGCGCTTGAGCTGGGCAAGGGGCTGCTCCTCGCGGTGCACCTCGGCCGGCTGAAGGAGGCCGGGACGCTCACCCCCGAGCAGGTGAGCACCGGCAAGCTGAACAACGTGCGCGAGGCCCTGGAGATCGCCAGGAAGTGCCGCACGCTGCTCGGCGCGAACGGCGTCACCCTCGAATACCCGGTGATCAGGCACGCGGTGAACCTGGAGTCGGTGCTGACCTACGAGGGCACCTCCGAGGTCCACCAGCTGGTCATCGGCAAGGCGCTGACCGGCATCGCCGCCTTCACGTAAGGGCTCAGAACGTCTGCCAGGTCGCCTCGGTGACCTGGCAGGGCCCGCCCTGGTGCACCCGCAGCCGCCCGGCGGGCAGGTCGAGCCCGATCGTGGCGAGCGTCTCCCACCGCTGGTTGAGCGGCTGGGTGAGGTCGGGGTGCGCGCAGACGGGCGCGCCGGGGGCGTGGCTGAGCATGGCGAGCGCCCGCGCGTTCTGATCCTCTTGCCTCAGCCCCTCGACGTGGTCGCTCAGGTGGCGGAACCGGTCGAAGGTGCCGGGCCGCTGGGTGGCGTGCCGCTCCCCCGCCGCGAGGTCCGCGTCCAGGAAGTGATTGCAGTGCAGCAGGACGCCGTCGGGCCCCGGCGGGATGACGGCCACGCCGGCCGGGGAGATCTCGATGGATCCCGCGTCCGACTCCGTCACCACCGTGATCACGGTCGAGGCCGACACCCGGGCCGAGCGGGCGATCCCGGCCGCCTCCTCGACGGAGGCCGCCTCGTCGAGGATGCGGCGGGCGATCAGGTGCACGGGCACGCCGAGGTCGGCGGTGTCGGACTCGTGGCGCAGGATGTTGAAGTGCACGCCCAGCCCTGCGGTGCCGATCCCGATCTTGGCCAGCGCCCCCGCCTCGGTGAACGTGCGCACGACGTGCCCTGGGCGCGGCTCCAGCTCCCACAGGATGGGCGCGTCGCGCAGGTGGTCGTGCCAGTCCCAGGTCTGCACCGTACGCGGCGGGCCGCTCTCGGGCAGCACCACCGAGGTCGAGCACTCGCCGTGGCCGATCGCGTCGATGGCGGCCAGGATCTCCGTGCGCGCGTTGACGACGGCGACCTGCCACGGCTCCAACCCGGCGCCCGCGGCGATCCCGGCCATCTCCTCCGCCAGGTTCGGGGCCCAGTCGGCGCTGCGGTCGAGTGCCCGCTCGCCCCACCCGCGCACCTGCGCGGGGGTGGCGCCGGCCACGGCGAACAGGTCGGTGTAGCCGGCGTAGTTCTTGACGATGTGCTTGCGCAGGTGGGTGCCGAGTTCCTTGCCGCGGAGCCTGGGCTCGGTCTGGCTGGACGTGAAAGTAGGAAAAGTCATCATTTGTCCATCAAATCGGCGAGCCGCGGATTGTCGGCGGCGAAGTCGGCGCGGACGCGCTCGTACCGTTCGGCGTCGATGTCCCGGCTCAGCTTGAACATGGCCAGTACCGACCGTACGTGCACGCGGAAGGCCACTACCCCGGGCAGCAGCGCGCGGAACCTCTCCCGCGAGGCGGGCGCCGGCTCCCAGGACGGCTCGCCGTACACGGTGGGCGAGACGTCAGCGCCGCCACCCGCCCGTAGCGCCTCGGCCTCACCCGCCACGGACACGCCCGGCTTGCGGACGGCGTCGGCGCGATCCGCCCCTCATACGACAGCCCTGATACGACAGAGGGCCCTCGCCGCCTCCCCTTGCGAGGAGGCGGCGAGGGCCTTCCCAGGCCGGCCGGGCGTCAGGTCGTGGGATGCCGGACCACGACCGCGACGGAGGACGTGCCTGCGTGACGTCCCCTCGGCCGGGAGCTCTCCGGGCCCTCTCAGCTGAAGGTGACGTCGCTGCAGATGTAGTACGTCTGGTCCTGGTGGGAGGCCTTCCAGATCGTGTAGACGACGTGGCGGCCGGTCCGCGACCCCTTGTTCAGGCCGGTGATCATGTACTCGTTGGCTGGGGCGTACCTGGGGGTCTCCCTGACCAGCTCCAGGTGGTTCCAGCCGAGCGGCGTGGTCGTGGCGTCGTAGCCCTGCCTGGTGATGTAGACCCTGATGTAGTCGGCGCCGTGGTAGGCCTGGTCATACAGGCGGATGTCGAACGTGCTGCCGAGGCTCGTCGTCTTCCACGCGCCCGGGGTGTCCATCGAGCGGTAGCGGCCGCCCTCGGCCCGGCCGCCGCTGCAGAGCTGGCCGCTGGGCACGGCCGCCTGGTGGTTGCCGCCGACGTTGTCACGGTAGAGCCCGTTCCAGTTCCACATGGCGTTGGCGTTGTCCTGCCACGCCTGCCAGCACATGGGGTCTTCCTGCGCCATGGCGGGGTTCAGGTGGTCGCTGCCCCAGCGCAGCCAGCAGCCGTAGTTGCGGGAGGCCGGGTCGACGACGGAACCGTGCGCCGATGCGGTGCCGGTCAGCGGCACGAGCAGGATCATCGCGATGGAGAAGAGCAGGACCAGGGCGCGCGGCGCCCTGCGGCGGTGCGGTGCTTGGGGCATGTGCGGTCTCCGTGTTCCGGTCGGGGGGTTGCCGGTGATGAGGAGCGCTCCTGGTGGAGGGACGCTATCTGACGGCCGAGGTACGGCCAAGTGATGCCCGCTGTCAGCTCCGCCGAGAGAGGTCCCGCGTCGGGGGTTGAGCTGCGGAAAGGGCTTTCCCGATATTGCTCAGAGACTTGAAACTTTCAAGAGGGCGAGCTGTAACGGCACCAAAACTAAGAGTGATGAAATACGGGTAAGTAGCATGTGGCCGAGGGCGAGAATCTCGATACTGAGTGGGTGACCGCAATGGCAACGATCGAGCCGGCCGGGACGGAGCGAACCGTTCTCCCCGGCAAGCCGCCGTTCACTGTCGACGACCTGCTCGGCTTCCCTGACGATGGGAACCGCTACGAGCTTCTTAACGGGAGCCTACTGGTGAGTCCAGCCCCTACACCCCTGCACCAGCGCATCATCTACCGCCTGCAGCGGTTGCTCGATGATGCGGCACCGCCCGGGCTGGAGCCACTGGCAACTGTCAATCTGCGGGTGACCGACAGCAACTTCTACATCCCCGACCTGGTCGTGGTCCGCGCGGAAGCGGCTAGCAATGTGGAGTTGATGTTCGCGCCCCGCCACCTGCTCCTCGCTGTGGAGGTGGGCAGTCCGAGCACCACCACCCATGATCAAAGCATCAAACCCTTCGCGTATGCCCGGGCAGGCATCCCTCACTACTGGCGCATCGAGCCCGACGAAGGACCTGCTCTCTACACCTACCGGCTCGACGGCGACGGTTATGGCGAGCCCGCCATTCACAAGGCAGGCACGGTCGCTCACCTGACGGCGCCCTTTCCGCTCGCCTTCGATCCCGTCGTGCTCAGCGCCGAGCACCGCTGAAGCCCCCGACACAGGAGATGTGCCTGGACCCCGGGTCTGCCGGCCCCCTCCTGCCGGGAGTTGCCGGGGTCCAGGGGGCTCATCCCTCTTCCCGTGAGGTCTTCGCGGCCAGGGAGGTGTAGACGGTGACCTCGTCCGGCTGGACCAGGCCGTCCTGGATGGCGCAGATGAGGAGTTTCTCCTTGGTGGGTGCGGGGCGGCCGGCGGCGGCGTACTTGACGCGGGCGCGGTCGATGTACTGCCGCACCGTACGTTCCTTGATCCCCATGCGGGCCGCCACCGACGCCTTCGACATCGACTGGAACCAGTAGAGCAGCGCCATCCGCTCCTTGTCGGACAGCTGCGGACGGTGCGGGCCCTCGTCGGTGGCGATGGCCTGGGCCATGGGAGGCGTGACGCTGGGCCGGTCGGCGGCGACCTCCATGATGGTCTCCAGGCACGACTCGCGGGTGGCGCGCCCCTTGCCGATGAAGGCCGAGGCGCCGGCGTCGAGCGCGGCCCGGACGATCTCCGGCTCCTCGTGCTCGGAGAAGACGATGACGCGCTGCCCGTCCGCGCATAACCCGGCGATGCGGTCCATGACCATCGTGCCGTTGAGGTTGAGGTCGAGCAGCAGCACGTCGGCGGCGACGCCGCGGACCGACTCGATGGTGGGCCCCTGGGCGACGAGCGTAACGGGGCCGGGCGGGCCGAACCACGACCGTACGCCGTCCACCACCACTTGGTGGTCCTCCACCAGCGCGACGGTCACGGGCCCTCCCAGATGCTGTTGACCCACACCTCACCTCCCTGCCGCTGGTAGCTGACGACGACCCCGCTGGCCTCGCGTACGGGGCTGGGGCTGACGGGCAGGTCCTCGTTGTCGGCGACGACGGCGACGCTGACCATCGTGGACATGGCCGACACGGTCACCCTGGCCCGCGACCTGGCGCCGTCGAGCGCGCGGACGGGCGCCCTGAGCAGGTCCTCGCGGACGCCGTCCGGCAGCTCGGGCAGCCGTTCGCCGAAGGGCGGCGCGGTGACGAGGACCTGGCGGCGCTCGGCGGCGTCGATGCGCTCGCGCAGCACGGACACCAGCTCGTCGGGCACGTCCTCGCGTTCGGTGATGAGGCGGCGCAGCCGGGCGGCGCCGGCGGTGCAGTCCTCGCGGACGCGCGGGTCGCCGGGGTCGGCGCCGTCGGCGAGCTGGTGGAGCAGGGTATCGGCGACGTCGCGGATGGCCTCGTAGCGGCGCAGCCGGTCGGCGTGGATGCGCTGGGCGGACTCGCGCCAGGCGTCGTCGGCGGCGAGCCTGCGGGCCAGCAGCACGGTCTCCTCGGCGCGGGTGCGCAGCATGTGGCAGCCGGCCATGTAGCCGAGCTGCATGGTGACGCCGCCGGCGATGACGACGAGGTATTTGGCGATGGAGACGCGGTCGAGCGAGCCGGAGAGGGCCATGGCGAGGAGCATGATGCCGGCGTTGGCGCTCAGGAAGGCGATCATCTCGGCCTTCCAGCGGGGCCGGTTCCAGCTCAGGATGACGGCGAGCCAGCCGACCGAGCCCCAGCCCCAGTCGCTGATGCCGAGCAGCTCGCCGGGGCGGCAGGCGAGGATGACGGCGACGTCCACGGCGAGCGCGGCGGCGGCGAGCTCGCGGATGCGCGCGGGGCCGCTGGAGGTGCGCGCCAGGGCGAGCGCGCCGATCACCAGGATCACGGAGTAGACGACCCAGGCGACGAGCACGACGATCGGCCAGCGGAAGGAGCTCCAGCCGGTGAGGGTGACCGTGAGGTCGTAGCCGAGGTGCCAGACGGCGGCGATGACGACCGCGCCGAGCGCGGTGTAGCGGGCGTAGCGCTGGGCTACCTGCTCGATCTCCTCGGTCATGGCCGCCACCACAGGCTGACGCGGGTGCCGCGGACGCCGGAGGTGATGGCGGCGCCGCCGTTCGGCAGGGAGCGCATGGTGTCGAGGATGGAGCCGCGGACGCCGAACCGGTCGGGCGGCAGGCGGTGCTGGTCGAAGCCGCGCCCGTGGTCGGCCACCTCGACCCTGATCGTGCCGTCGCGCCGGCCGCAGACCAGCTCGGCCTCGCGGACGCCGGCGTGCAGCGCGACGTTGGCGAGCGCCTCGGTGACGGCGCGGGCGAAGCGCTCGGCGACCTCGCCGGGGACGGTCTCGGGGGTGAGGTCGCGGCGTACCTGGAGGCCGTCGGCGCGCCCGGCGACCTCGTCGAGCAGGGCGTCGAGCGCGATGGGCGCGGAGTCCGCGGTCGGCTGGTCGCGCAGCTTCTCCAGCGCGGTGAGGTCGGTGCCGGCCTGGGCGCGCAGGGTGGCGGACGGCCTGTCGTACGTGCCGAGCCCGACCATGGTGAGCGTGTGCAGCGCGGTCTCGTGGATGCTGCTGACCTGGCGCAGCTCGTCCTCGCGGCGCAGGCGTTCGACGATGAGGGCGATCTCGGCCTGGGCGCTCTGCCGCAGGAAGGCGTCGGCGGAGACGGCCGAGCGGCGCAGCAGCGCCATCAGCAGCACGATGGCGAGCAGCTGCACGATGTTGACCCCGAAGGGGCCTGTCACGTCGTGCGTGGGTGAGGCGATGCGAACGCCGGCCGCGAAGGACACGGCCACCGCGAGCCCGGCGGGCACGGCCAGACGGGGACGCCACTGGGCGCCGGCCAGGACGATGGTCATCGTGACCAGCCCCGAGACGAAGCTCGACCCGGTGTTGAGCGCCTCGGGCGGCACCAGGTGGACCTGGGCCAGGCAGAGCGCGACGGTGGCGGCCACATCACCGGCCACCAGCCAGTGCGGCAGCGGCAGCGCGCGCAGGAAGACCCGCAGGTGCAGCGCGGTCCAGGCCAGGTGGACGAGCAGCATCGGCACGAGCCAGCCGAGCGAGACCGGAGGTACGGCGCCGAACAGCGCGGCGACCACCGCCACCACCCCGACCGCGCTGCGCGCGCCGGAGGCCGTGCGGGCGACCGCCTTCTCCAGCTGCCTGGTGGCCGAGTCGTATCTCGTGGAGCCGGAGTGAGCCATGAGCCGTCCGCACGCGAGATGGGCACAAGACGGGACTCACGATAACGCAGGGCATGATGCTCCATAAGGCGTCAAATCCTGTTGTCACCAGGGTTTCCGGCCTTGTCAAGATCCCGCCCGCTCCCGGCGGGGTCGCCGGGTACGCGGTGGGGTCGCGCGTGATGGCTGGCATGTGTGTGTCATCCTCGTCACCGGGGTGGCCGCGGTGTCCTGCGTGGTGTCGGCCCTCACCTCGAAATCTGTCCCCGCCCGGACGTCACGACATGACGGTCGATCGGCCGTCAGTTGCCGCGCGCGTAAAGAGCGTTCACTGGACCGGTGTGCCGCGGTGATCGCGGCAGGGGGAGGGACCTCATGACGGTTTTCGTGATCACGTTCCTGCTGGGCTGCCTCTCGGTGATGACGGTCAGGGGCAGGCAGGGTAACTGGCCGGCGGGGATGCCGGTGTCGCGGTCGCGGCTGGTGGCGGTGGGCGGCACGTACGAGGGCGGGCAGGCGAGCCCGTCCGACGCGTACGTCGTGCAGGAGCGGATGATCGCCGCGGCCCGCGGCGCGGGCGGCGGGGCGCACGCGGCGGCCGCGCTGACCCTCGGCACGGTGGTGGCGGCCCGGCCGCAGCACGGCGGCGTGTGCGAGGAGGACCTGGACGAGTGCGCGCAGGCCGCCCATCGCGCGGTGCGGGCGTCGGGCGACGGCCTGGCCAGCGCCCTGGACCTGGTGGTGCTCGACCGTACGGAGACGCCGCGGCTGCGGTTCCTGCACGCCGGCGGCGGCACGATCTGGCACTGCCCGAAGGGCGGGCAGGCGCGCCTGCTGACCACCCCCGCGTACGGCGAGTGCCGGGCCGGCCTGCCTGGCCCGTTCGGCCCGCAGGTGGGCACGGTGGCGCTGCGGCCGGGCGACCGGGTGGCGATCGCGAGCGAGGGGGCGCTCGACGCGCTGGGGGCGGAGCGGCTGAAGGTGCTGTTCGCGGCGGGCGCGTCGCCGGCGTCCTGTCTGGACCGCATCTACGACGAGATGGCCGCCCAGGAGCCCAAGGACGACGCCACGGTGATCATCGCGGAGTTCGTGACGGCCTGAACGCCGGGAAGGCCGGGTATGCCCGTAAGATCGTCCATGTGAGCGCACCGCACGGCATCAACCCGAACATCCCTCACTCCGCCCGGGTCTACGACTACTGGCTCGGCGGCAAGGACAACTTCGAGGCCGATCGCCGGGTGGCCGAGCAGACGATGGCCGCGGTGCCGGGCATCCGCGAGAGCGCCAGGAACAACCGGGCCTTCCTCGGCCGGGCCGTGCGCCACCTCAGCCGGCTCGGCGTCCGGCAGTTCCTCGACCTCGGCACGGGCATCCCCAGCCAGGGCAACACGCACGAGGTCGCGCAGGCGGAGGCGCCCGAGTCGCGGGTGGTCTACGTCGACAACGACCCCATCGTGATGGCGCACGCCAGGGCGCTGCTGACCAGCACGCCCGAGGGCCGCACGGCCTACCTGGAGGCCGACGTCCGCGAGCCGCGCACGATCCTGGAGCACCCCGACACGCTGGCCACGCTCGACTTCACCCAGCCGATCGCGCTCGTCATGGTGGCGATCCTCATGCACATCTCCGACGCCGACGACCCCGAGGGCCTGGTCAAGGCGTACGCGCAGGCGCTGCCGGCGGGCAGCTACCTGGTGCTGAGCCACCTGACGCTCGACCTGATCGACAAGCGGACGGCCGACGACTACGTGGCCGCCACGAGCTCGCAGGCCATGCACAGGACGCCGCGCACCGGCGAGCGGATCTCCCGCTACTTCGACGGGTTCGACCTGCTGGAGCCCGGGCTGGTGGCGGTGTCGAAGTGGCGCGAGACGCCGCTCTTCCCCGACGAACCGGCCTGGATGTACGCCGGGGTCGGCCGCAAGCGCTGACGACGACGTGAGTACGACGGTCACCGCCGAGCAGCCCGCGGCCGACGAGCTGCCGGTGCGGCGGCGCCGCAGGTGGATGACGTGGACGGCGGCCGTGCTGCTGGCGTTGTGGGCGCTCGTCCGCACCTTCGGGTGGGAGCGCGGCTCGTTCGAGGCGCAGCTCATGACCGTCACCCCGTACGGCGTGGTGCTGGCGGCGCTGACCGCGGCCGTGGCGCTGCTGCGCCGCAACAGGTGGGCGGCGCTCGTGGCCGCGCTGGCGTGCGTGACGATGATCGCGCTGGTGGCGCCGCGTACGGTGGCCGCCGAGCAGCCGCCCGCCAAGGGCGCGACGCTGCGGGTGCTGTCGATCAACCTGTTCGGCCGGGCGGACGCCGCCGCCGTGGTGGACGCCGTCCGCCGCTACGACGCGGACGTCTTCAGCGCCCCCGAGCTGACCCACGCCGAGGCGGACCGGCTCGACGCGGCCGGGCTGCGCGGGCTCATGCCGTACCGGGTGCTGCAGGCGGAGGCCGACGTGAGTGGCAGCGGCATCTACGCCCGGCATCCGGTCACGGAGCTGACCGGCCTGTTCACGCCGATCGGCCACAACATGCCGGCCGCCGCCCTGACGCTGCCCGGCGGCAGCCGCGTGGAGGTCGTCTCCGTGCACCCCAACCCGCCGCTGGGCCGCAAGGAGCTGGAGTGGAAGGCGTCCCTGCGCGCCCTGCCCGGCCCCTCGCCGTCGGTGGTGCGGGTGCTGGCCGGCGACTTCAACGCCGGCCTGGACCACCGCCCCTTCCGCGAACTGCTGGCAAGGGGGTACGTGGACGCCGCCGACCAGCTCGGCCAGGGGCTCACGCCCACGTGGCCGAACTTCCGCCCGATGCCGCCGATCATCGCCATCGACCACGTGGTGGCGGACCGGCGCGTGGCGGTGCGCGACTTCGAGGTGCTGGACGTTCCCGGGACCGACCATCGCGGCGTGTTCGCCGAGCTGCAGCTGCCCTGAGCCGTTCCGGGGCAGGGCGATGTCACCCCGAGGATGGCTCGAATTCCTGTTCGAACATGGGATCGTCTCCTGATGCACAGGGGGTCCGACGCAACGCTCAGCAGGCGATGGCCCATGCCCGCTCGACGACCCTTGCCCGTTCCGTCTCGACGCAGCGTTCCCGACGCCGCCGTTCGGCGAGTACGTGCCGGGGCACAGCACGTTCAGCGCGGCGGCGGCCGAGGCGCTCAAGCGGTTCGCCGGGAGTGACGCGTTCGGCGGGCGGGCGGTCGTCGCCGCCGGGGCGTCGCTGGTGGAGCCGGGGGTGACGCCCGCCAGTGACGTGACGCTGCGCTGGAGTACGTTCAGCGCCGCCGCGGAGGAGGCCGGCCTGTCGCGCCGGTACGGCGGCATCCACTTCAGGGCGGGCGACGTCGAGGGCCGGGCGCTCGGCCGGGCGCTCGGCGCGGCGGTCTGGGAGCGCGCGCAGGCGCACTGGACCGGTCGCCACTGAAATCCGGGCACCGCTGAAAGCCGGGCGCCACTGAAAGCGGAGCGCCCGCTCCCCCCTTGTGGGAGCGGGCGCCGTCGTGCTGCGGAAGGTCAGGCCGCGCTCTCCTCGGCCACTCGGGGGAGCACGTCGAGGTCGTACGCCCCCGACTTGACGGCCGCGGTGAACGCCTCCCAGTCGCGGCGAGGTACTTCCAGGACCACGTCCGGGTGATCCACGTGGATGACCTCCACGTGGTCGTTGATGCGCTTCGCCGCGACGCGGCCGGCGTCTTGTGTCATCTGCAGCACTCCTCTCGGTGCGATGCGGGCTCCGCCCCGGCCGCCCGTTCGCAGGAGGACCGGGGCGGTTGCCGGAAGCCTGCCATCCCGGCGGGGCCCGCTGCCACCAGCCTGCCGGGTGGCGGTGGAAAAAGGCATCACGCGGTGGTCGGTCTTTTGGTCTCGGTGCAAGAAACGCGTTCCGCCGGTGCGTCTGGGAGTGCGGGGAGGCGCCCGCAGCTATGGGACGTATGCCACAACGCGGGTTGTAAGCCACTTTTAAGGCAGGAGTTAGCGAGGGGGCGTAGTTTCGCGCAGCGAATAAGCCGCCTTTGCGAGAGAGCACCCGATGAAGATCATTTGACCACCGGCCGGACGCCGCCGAAACGAGCGGCACTTAGTCCCGTGAATCGCCCGCTTTATTGATGTTTCGAGCTTCGTTGAAGCATTCCTCCGGCGATGTCTTCCCTGTCTACAGTTCCTACCTGTGGGGGCCCAAGTAACAAGGACCAATGTGCAGAGCGAGCTGATCATCGGCTCCGCACCGCAGCTCTCCATCTCGATCTCGACCAACCTCACCGCGCTCGCCATGCTCGCCGACGCGCTCGCCGGCCGCCGCCGCGGCCTGCCCGAGCTCTGGCGGCGGGCGGTCGGCGCGCGGGTCGGCCCGCTCGGTCACGAGGCCGTACGTCCCCTGTCCGCTCCCGGGACCACGCTCGCGCCCGACAGCCTGGTGCCGCGCTCCCCCGCCGGCGGCGACGTCTCCGTGCAGGCCCAGATCACCGCCCTGCAGGACCTGCCGCCCGACGCCCTGGTCAAGGACCTGGAGCGCACGTACGGGCCCGGCGCGCCGCCCCCGCACTGGCGCGCGGCGGCCGACCGGCCGGCCCACTGGCTGCGCGGGTACGCCAGCGCCCTGGCCGACGTCTGGAACGCCACGGAACCCCTGTGGAAGCGGGCCCGCCCGCTGCTGGACAGGGAGGTCGAGCGAGTCGGCGTGACGACCGTGCGCGGCGGGCCCGAACTGCTGCTCGGCGCGATCAGTGACCGCATGGTGTACGGCGAGCGCGGGCTGGTCGTCTCCGACGTGGGCGGCGGCACGTACGAGCTGGGCGACCGGCGGATCGTGCTGGTGCCGATGCTGGCCGGACGGGACGCGCTCATCATCGGCCTGGACGACCCCGACGCCATCTGGATCGCCTACCCGGTGCCCGGTGCGGACTCGCTGTGGCGGCGGCCCGTCGCGCCCGCGGTGGACGAGCTGTCCGCGCTGGTCGGGCCGGTCCGCGCCGACCTGCTCTGCGCGCTGGACCAGCCGATGACCATGTCCATGCTGGCGACCGACATGAAGATCGCGCCCAGCGGGCTGACGTACCACTGCGACCGGCTGCGCGCCGGACGGCTGATCACGAGGGAGCGCCGGGGGCGCGAGGTGTGGATCGCCCGCACCCACCGGGCCGAGGAGCTGCTGGAGCTGTTCCGGCGCTGAGGAAGGAGGGAGCCGATGGCGCTGACGTTCCACCGCGAGGCGCTGGAGGGCTGCGGCGCGGCGGCGAAGTCGGCCTCGGGGGCCTTCTCCGGCCTGATCGGCGCGGCCGTCCCCGGGGCGGCGGCCTTCGGCGCCGTCTCCGGCTCGGAGGCGCTCGCGACGGCGACCGCCGGCCTGCGCGGCGCCGCCGAGCAGGCGAGCAGGACGCTGGGCAGCCGCCTGGAGGCGGTGGACCGCACCCTGGACGCCGTCGACCGCACCTACACCGCCGCCGACGCCCAGGCGGTCAGAAGGTGAGCGTGCTCGACGAGGTCAGGTCGGTGCCGGGCGGGGCTGAGCTGGCCGGGCTGGCGGAGCGGCTCATCGGAGATCCGGGGGCTGTTTCCGCGGCGGCCGGTGCGTGGCGGGCGGCGGCGAGTACGGCGCGGCAGCACACCGGTGCCTTGGTCACCGCCGCCGGTGACGTGCGGACGGCCTGGCAGGGCGGCAGCGCGGAGGCGTTCGCCGGGTATATGGGCACGCTGACGGGCGCCGGTGGCCGGGTGGCGCAGGCGCTGGAGGAGGCCGCCGGTCACCTGGACGCGGCCGCCGAGACGCTGCGCGCGGCCGAGTCGCAGGCGCTGGAGGTGTGCCAGGGGTACGCCTCCGCCGTACGGGAGCTGCGCGCCGCCACCCCGCCGCCCACGGAGGAGCAGCTGACGCAGAGCGCCGCCCCCGCGCTGAACGAGGCCCGCGGCATCCTGCAGCGGCTGGTCACCGAGACCGGCTCCACGCTGTCGAGCCTGGCGGGCAAGATCACCACCGCCGCCGCGGGGATCCCCGACGTTGCCGCGACCGTGCCGGAGCCGGACGCCCAGCCGTTCGCGCCCCGCGCCGGGCAGCCGCTCGGCTGGTCACCGGCATCGCGCGGCGATGGCGGCGGCACCTCGCTCGCCGGACACGGCACCGGCGCAGCCGGGCACGGCGGCACCACGGGCGGCTTCGGCGGCTACGGCCCCAGCGGCCCGCCACCGCCCGGCGGCGGGCCCGCGCCCCCGGAACAGGTGGCCGGCTGGATCAACCAGGCCATCGAGATCCTCAAGGCGCACGGCTACCCGGCCGACAAGATGCATCCGAACGACATCTACATGATCATCAAGCACGAGTCGGGCGGGAACCCCCACGCCATCAACAACTGGGACTCCAACGCCGCCAAGGGCACCCCGTCCAAGGGGCTCATGCAGACGATCGACCCGACGTTCAAAAGCTACAAGCTGCCCGGCCACGACGACATCTACCACCCGGTGGACAACATCATCGCCGGCGTCCGCTACGCCATCGCCCGCTACGGCTCGGTCTCGAACGTCCCCGGCGTCGTCGGCATGAAGACCGGCACCGGCTACCTCGGTTACTGACCCACGAGGCCGTTGGGGGCGGCGAGCCGCGGTGGCTACCGGGGCTCTTCGAGGGCCGGTCTGGCGGCGCGGGCCGGGTCCAGGACCGGGCCCTCCGGGATGAGCTGGAGCAGGTTCAGGGGCACCGGGGTGGCCTGCGTGGTGGCGTAACCGAGCTTGCTCAGCGCCTCCTTGCCCGGCACGGCGTAGCGGCGGCCCTCCTGGGTGATCAGGTAGTAGGAGCGCACGGCCCCGAGCTGGCCGTCGCCGGGCAGCACGCCGGCCAGCACGGCGCGGCCTGGCGGGAGGCGGACGAGGTCGGTGGCGTCGCCGCGCGGCGCGGGGAGCCGGGCGCCGGTGGTGAGGCGGACGCGGGTGGAGCCGGTGGCCGTCTCTGCGTAGACCACGCAGAGCGGGCGGGCGGGGTCGTACGCCGTCATCTCCGGCATCGCGGCGGGCAGCCCGTCGGCTGGCAGGGCGGTGCGGGAGCGGGGCGCGGCGTTGGCGGTGGCGGCGTCCACGGGGATCTCCCTGACCGCGCCGCCCCCGTACGCGGCCCTGCTGGCCGGGTCGCTGAGCAGCAGCGCCGCCTGGGCCTGGGTGATGGGGGCGAGGCCGTCGCCGAGCTGGACGTACCAGCGGGCCTGGCCGCCCGCGACGGCGCCCGCGCGGAACACCTGCCCCACGGCGGCGGCCTCACCGCCGGGCCCGGTGACCGGCCGGCCGCGCCCGCTGATCGCCGGGGCGGCCAGGTCGGGGCCTTCGGGCAGCGCGTTCAGCCAGGCCACCGGGACGGGCGCGGGGTCGGCGGCGGTGAGCCCGCGGGCGATGCCGGCGGGCACGCGCATGCGGGTGCCGCGCCAGACGGCCCACCGCTGCCCGCCGACGTCCACCAGCAGCGCGCTCCCCTCGGCGACCGGCGTGCCGCCGACGTCACGCCCGGCGACGAGCGTCACGTACGGCTTGCGCCCGGTCGGCTCGGCCCGCTCCTGCACGCAGGCCGACCAGGGGCCGCGGGCCAGGTGCGCGGGGTCGGGCAGCGAGTCGGGCGCGCCGGGGATGCCGATGGGCACGCCCCGCTCGTACGCGGTGAGCGCCTCGCGCGCCACGACCCGCTCCTTGACCTGCCCGGACGCCAGGACGAGCCGGGCGGAGGCGTAGTTGGCGACGGGGACGAGGCGGCGCTGGTCGTGGCTGTAGACGTAGCGGGCGCCGGTCTCGCGCTCGATGATCAGCGTGCCGGGCTCCTCCAGGGACTTGGTGCCCCCGGGCCGCAGCAGCCCGTACACGGCGAAGCCGACGCAGAGCAGCACCGCCACCACGATCCCGGCGAGGAACCCGATGGTCTGGCGGCGCAGCGGCCACTCCGGCTGATTGGGCTGGGCGCGCAGCAGCGCCAGGCCGATGCGCTGCACGGTGAGGCGATACGCCTGGTAAAGGTCACGCTGGCTGTGCACCTACGCCCCCCGCAGCAGCTTGAATCGGCCGATTACCAGGTGAACAGTGCCGCACGAACGTACTGTGGTGGTTCGCATACTCATGGTTGTCCGGCGCCCGAACCGCCGCCCGAGACCTCCGGCCCGTGACGGTCGCGCATGCCGGAACCGGTGGAAGGGAGCGGCCCCGGACCGCGCCCCGTCGACGTCATCAGCCTGATCACCATGCTGCTCACGATCAGCGTGACCAAGGAGCAGGTGCGGAACGGGGAGAGCCGTACCTTCGTCCTCACCCCGGGTGACGACCTGCGGCTCGAACTGCTTCCCGGTGTCCGGGCGCCGCACCCGGACCAGGAGCGCGCACTGCCGGTACATGTTCCAGACGCTCCTCTGATCGTTCGGCGGGGGTCAGCTGACCAGGCCGCGGATGGTCTCGTACAGGTCCATGACGGCCAGCGCGAGCGGGATGAGGGCGATCATCAGCAGGATGTCGAAGATGTCGCCCACCCGGCCCCAGAACGGGGACGGCCGCGCGGTGGCCAGCCACAGCGCCGTGCCGGTCACCCCCAGCGCCAGTACCACCAGGCCGGGGACGATCCCGTAGAGCAGCAGGGCGTCACCGGCGGTCAGCACGGCTCCTGCGGCGGGCAGCGCGACGCCGGCCAGGGTCGCCGACAGCAGCCAGGCCCGCTGGCCGCGTCCCTCGAAGACGCGGGCCCGCATGAGCAGCGACAGCGACAGCGCGCCGCTCATCACCAGCGTCGCCCAGGTGCCCTCCAGCACCAGCAGCGCCTGCGCGCCGAGCACGACCAGCGCCACCGTGCCGAGCAGGCCGGCGCAGAAGCGGTCCGCGACGACGGTCTTGTCGATGACGAGCTCACCGTCGAGGTCGCCGCTCTCGCGCCGCAGTTCCTCCGGCGTGGTGGGCAGCGCGGGCAGTGGCATGCCGGCCAGCCGGAACGACAGCGAGGGGATGACCGTGGTGAGCCCCACGGCGAGCGCGGCCAGCACCGCCGCCACCCCCGCCGCGGGCAGTCCGAACGCCATGACGACCCCGCAGCCGAGCAGCCCGCAGAGAGCGGCGGCGGCGATGCCGAGGAAGCCGGGCAGCCCCCGCGCCACCGCGAACCCGGTGGCGGTGGCCAGCATGAGCGTCACGCCGCAGGCGGCCAGCAAGTTGTCCGGCTGTAGCACGGACGGGCCCGAGGCGGGCGCGACCAGGCCGGCGACGAAGCCGTAGGGCAGGGCGGCGTACCCGATGACGGCCCCTGACCGGTCGTCGCCCAGCGCGCGGGACAGCGCCACGGCCACCACCAGCAGCAGCACCGCGACGACGCCCGCGACCAGGGCGGCGGGCGTCCACGGCGGCCCCGCGAGCGGCGGCGCGGCGGCGCCGAGCGCGAGCAGGCAGGCGGCGGCGCGCAGGCCGTAGGTCCTGGTGACGGCGGGCTGCCAGCGTCCGGTGCGCTCGATGACGCCGGTGGCCACGGCGTCGGCCACGTCGTCGAAGACGGGTTCGGGCAGCTCGTGGCCGCGCGGGCGCAGGTGCAGCAGCTCGCCGTCGTGGACGTGCAGCTCCGCGAGGGTGACGCCGGGGTCGAACGGCGGCCCGCCGAGCCGCTGCAGCGCCCAGCCGCCGTGCGCGAGGCCCGCCTCGGCCAGCCCTTCGCCGGCGATGCGCAGCACGGTCGGCAGCAGGTTGCCGAGCGGGATGTCCGGCGGCAGGCCGAGGTCCAGGAAGCCGCGCGGGGTCACGACGGTGACCCGGCACAGGTCGGTTCCGGTGGCGCTCACCCGGACGAGTGTAGGGAGCGGACTTCTCCGGCGGCGGCCGTGACACGTCTAGGAATTTTGAAATATCCGGCATATCCCTACGTCAGGGGCTTTCATGGGACCGGTGAGCGGGAGCCTGATCGTGGTACGCAGGCCCGAGCGGCGCAGGCCGCCGGAGCCTCCGGGGGGCGAGGTGCTCCTGGAGTCGCCGCCGGAGATCCCCGAGGCGGTCACGGGCGGCGGGCTGACGCAGCTGCTGACGTACCTGCCGATGATCGCCGGGGCGGGCGCGATGGCGCTGATGTTCACCGGCGGGTCGGCGAGCAACCCGATCATGCTGGTCTCCGGTGGCCTGTTCGCGGTCTCCATGATCGGCATGAGCGTCGGCCAGATCATGCGCAACGCCGGCGAGCGCCGCAACCAGCTCAACGGCCTGCGCCGCGACTACTACCGCTACCTGGAGCAGGTCAGGAAGCGCGTCCGTACGGCCGCCGCGCAGCAGCGCCGCGCCATGACCTGGAGCCACCCCGACCCGGCCGCGCTGTGGTCGCTGGTGATGACCAGCAGGCTCTGGGAGCGCCGGCCCCGCGACGACGACTTCGCGCAGGTCAGGATCGCCACCTCGGCGCAGCGGCTGGCGCTGCCGCTCATCCCGCCGGAGACCCGTCCGGTCGAGGACCTCGATCCGCTGACGGCTGGGGCGCTGCGCCGGTTCGTCCGCACGCACGCGACCGTGCCGGGGCTGCCGGTGGCGCTGGCGCTGCACTCGTTCGCCAGGATCGTGGTGTCCGGGGATCCGGTGGCCGCCCGCGACCTCGTACGCGCCGCGCTGGCCCAGGCCGCGGCCCTGCACGCGCCCGACGACCTGCGGATCTCGGTGTGCGCGGGCCGCGAGCGGGCCGGCGAGTGGGAGCCGGTCAAGTGGCTCCCGCACGCCCTGCACCCGGCCGAGGAGGACGGCGCGGGGCCGGTGCGGCTGGTGGCGGGCGACCTGGGCGAGCTGGACGACCTGCTGGGGTTCGAGCTGAAGGACCGGCCGCGTTTCAGCAAGGGCATGTCGGCGGACGCGGTGCCGTACCACGTGGTCGTGGTGGACGGCGGGACGGTGCCGTCGGGCAGCCAGCTCGGCCTCGACGTCATCGAGGGCGTCACCGTGATCGACCTCGGCGGCGGGGTGCCGCAGGCGCCCGCCCAGCTCACGCTGCGCCTGGAGGTCACCGCCGACGAGGTGGTCAGGGTCGCGGAGGACGAGCTGGGCAAGGAGGTCAGGACGCCGCTGGGCCGGCCCGACCGGCTCGCGCCGCCCGCGTTCGCCGCGCTGGCCAGGCAGCTCGCGCCGATGCGGACCGGCACCGGCGGGGCCGAGGAGGAGCGTGACGTGTTCGCCACGAACACCACGCTCACCGACCTGCTCCGGCTCGGCGACGCCCACCGCCTGTCCACCGCCGTCACCTGGCAGCCGCGCCCGGTGCGCAACCGGCTGCGGGTGCCGATCGGGCTCGGCGCCGACGGCAGGCCCGTCGAGCTGGACATCAAGGAGGCCGCGCAGGGCGGCATGGGCCCGCACGGGCTCGTGGTCGGCGCGACCGGCTCGGGCAAGTCGGAGCTGCTGCGCACGCTCGTCCTCGCGCTGGCGATCACCCACTCGTCCGAGACGCTGAACTTCGTGCTGGTCGACTTCAAGGGCGGCGCCACCTTCCTCGGGCTCGACACGCTGCCGCACGTCTCCGCCGTCATCACCAACCTGGAGGACGAGCTGCCGCTGGTCGACCGCATGCACGACGCGCTGCACGGCGAGCTGGTACGCCGCCAGGAGCTGCTGCGCGCGGCCGGGAACTTCGCCTCGCTGCGCGACTACGAGCAGGCCCGCGAGCAGGGCGCGCGGCTGAGCCCGCTGCCGACGCTGTTCATCGTGCTCGACGAGTTCAGCGAGCTGCTGTCGGCCAAGCCCGAGTTCGTCGAGCTGTTCGTGATGATCGGGCGGCTCGGCCGTTCGCTCGGGGTGCACCTGCTGCTGGCCTCCCAGCGGCTGGAGGCGGGGCGGCTGCGCGGGCTGGACACGCACCTGTCGTACCGGATCGGGCTGCGCACCTTCTCCGCCGCCGAGAGCCGGGCCGTGCTGGGGGTGGCGGACGCGTACTCGCTGCCGCCGGAGCCTGGCAACGCGTACCTGATGTTCGAGACGACCGGGATGACGCGGTTCAAGGCGGCGTACGTGTCGGGGCCCTACCAGGTGGCGGCGCAGAGCCCTGCCACGGCGGCCCGCTCAGGCCATCGGGGGAAGATCGTCTGGTACGGCCCAGAACGCGTGCCGCTGCCGCCCGTGGCCGACACGCCGCCGGTCGTCGAGGACAAGGGCAAGCAGGACAGCCTGCTCGACATCGTGGTCTCCCGGCTGGCCGGCAAGGGGCCCGCGGCGCACCGGATCTGGCTGCCGCCGCTGAAGGAGCCCGCCTCGCTCGACCGGCTGCTGCCCCGCATCGAGGCCACGCCCCGCCACGGGCTCACCGCCGCGGGGACCGCGCAGGAGCGCCCCGGGCGGCTGCACGCCGTGGCGGGGATCGTGGACAGCCCGTTCGACCAGCGGCGGGATCCGTACTGGCTGGATCTTTCCGGCGCGGCGGGCAACGTCGCGATCGTCGGGGCGCCGCAGACCGGCAAGAGCACGCTGCTGCGCACGCTCATCGCCTCGCTCGCGCTCACCCACACGCCTCGGGAGGTGCAGTTCTACTGCCTGGACTTCGGCGGCGGCACCCTGTCGGCACTGGCCGGGCTGCCGCACGTCGGCGGCGTGGCCACCCGGCTGGACGCCGACGCGGTCCGCAGGACCGTCGCCGAGGTGCGGGGCGTGCTGGAGCGGCGCGAGCGGCTGTTCGTGGAGCGGGGCATCGACTCCATGGCCACCTACCGGCGCATGGTCGCCTCAGGCGCGTACGAGGGCGACGGCTGGGGTGACGTGTTCCTCGTCGTGGACGGCTGGGCGACGCTGCGCCAGGAGTACGAGCAGCTCGAACCCGACCTCGGCGACCTCGTCACGCGCGGGCTCGGCTTCGGCGTGCACGTCGTCGGCACCGCGAACCGGTGGCTGGAGTTCCGCGCCGGCGTGCGCGACCTGCTCGGCACCCGGCTCGAACTGCGGCTCGGCGACGCCTTCGACTCCGAGATCGACCGGCGGGCCGCCGCCAACGTGCCGGAACGCGCCCCGGGCCGCGGCCTCACCCGCGAGGCGCTGCACTTCCTCGCCGCGCTGCCGCGCATCGACGGCCGCGGCACCGTGGACGACCTCGCCGACGGCGTGTCCGCCCTGGTCGAGGCGGCCACCGCGGCCTGGCCCGAGCAGGGGGCGCCGCCCGTACGGCTGCTGCCCGCCCTGCTGCCCGCCCACACGCTGCCCGTGCCGCCCGGCGACGGCACCCGCGTGCCGGTCGGCATCGACGAGGCCGCGCTCGCGCCCGTCCTGCTGGACTTCGACACCGACCCGCACTTCGTGGTGTTCGGCGACACCGAGAGCGGCAAGAGCAACCTGCTGAAGGTGATCGCGCGCGGCATCGCCGCCGCGCGCACGCCGCTGCAGGCCCGCTTCATCGTCATCGACTACCGCCGTACGCTGCTCGACGCCACCGACACCGAGCACCGCATCGGGTACGCTGCTTCGAGCACCGCCGCCGCGACCCTGCTCAAGGGCGTGCAGGAGGTGCTCCAGGACCGGCTGCCGCCGCCCGACCTCACCTCCGAGCAGCTCCGGACCCGGAGCTGGTGGACCGGGCAGGACCTGTACGTCATCGTGGACGACTACGACCTCGTCGCAACCTCCGCCAACCCCCTGTCCGTGCTCGGCGAGCTGCTCCCCCAGGCTCGCGACATCGGCCTGCACCTCGTGCTGGCGCGCGCGATGGGCGGGGCGGGGCGGGCGATGCTGGATCCCGTGGTGCGGCGGCTCAAGGAGATGAACACGCCCGCCGTGCTGCTGTCGGGGCCGCGCGACGAAGGCCAGCTGTTCGGGAACGTCCGGCCTCGTGTGCTGCCTGCTGGGCGAGGTGTTCACGTGGATCGGCGCGCGGGCGAGAAACTCATCCAGACCGCCTACCTGCCGTCCTGAGCCTCCACCCGCCCTGCCGGCTGCCCCCGTCGGCCGTCCGTTGGCCGCCCTTCATGCCCCCTTGCGCGTTGCTTTCTACAGGTCGCGTTCTATCCGGGACAGCTCGGCCATCGCCTGGTCCATCGCGGACTCGTACGCCTCGCGTGCCTCGCGCATCCGGAGGTCGGCCGGGTTGTCCTGGGCGGACAGGTCCAGCGGGCCGTCGCCCACCACGTCGCCCACCGCGTCGCGCAGCAGCTCCGCCGAGCGGGTCTGCAGGTCGGCGAGCGCCTCGGCGATCAGGCCGAGGATCGTCTCCGACAGGCGCTGCGAGCCCCACCGCATGGCCCTGGGGTCGATGTCCAGGCCGGTCACGCCCTCCGCAGAGCACTCGACCCTGACCAGGTCGTCGGGGTCGCTCGCGGTGCCCTTGGCGGCCAAGACCTGCTGGTAGAGGTCGTCCAGCCCGTCGGCGGGGTGCTGGGAACGGGCGATCAGCCGGTCCAGGGCGCCTTCGTCGGACATAGCCGTCATGTCTCCGTCTCCGTGCTCGGGTTGCGGGTCGTGGGCAGCTGGGCGTCGAACGGTGACAGGCCCTGCGGTGTCGAGCCCTGCGGCGCCAGGCCGGGCGGTGCCTGCCCCGGCGGGGTCTGTTGCAGCTTCGTGGCGCTGAAGCGGTCGGCCACCGCCTGCTGGCCCAGCATCCCGCCGCCTGCCGCCGCCGCTCCCCCGCCGAGCGCCAGCTTGCCCGGCGAGACCTGGGCGAGCCGCCCCGCCACCTTGCCGAGCACGCCCTGCCCGCCCGCCACGAACTGCCGCACCCGGGACGCGATCGCCCCGGCCTGCCGGTCGGCCCTGATGCCGAACTGCGTGGCAGCCACCTCCGAGGCGACCCTGGTGAACGGGTTGAGCTGGGCGACCTTGTGCATCACGCCGGCCGTGAGGATGCTCGCGCCGGTGAGGAGGACGGCCTTGCCCGCGGCGTCGTACACGTCGGCGGTGACGTTGAGCGTGCGGGCGGACGCCGCAGGCAGCGCGGCCTTCTCCTCGGCGTCGGACGCGTAGTCCGCCACGGCGCCCATGGCCAGCTCGGCGCTGACGGCGGTCCAGGTGACGCCCTTGGTCGCGGTGTCCACGACCTCCGGGTGGCGGCGCAGGCCGGCCGAGAGCGTCTCGTAGCCCTCGGCGGCCCGCCGCTGCTCGGCGGTGTCGCCGTACATGAGGGGCAGGATCAGCATCGCGTAATGGGCGCGGCGGAAGCCGAGCAGCATGGAGCCGGTCGCCGCCATGGCCGAGCCCTCGATGACGGACTGCGGCTGCTCCATCATCGCGGCGCCCCCATGGTCGCGGCGACGGAGGCGGAGGCGGCGTTGCCGTCCACGTAGCCGTTGGCGGTGTCGTACGCCCGGTCGTGCAGCTCGGCGACCTGGTCGCGCTTGGCCAGCAGGTACCGCTGCGCGGCCTCGTTGACCTCGTCGAACGAGCGTCCCAGGGCACCGCCCAGCATGCCGAAGGCGCCGTACGCGCCGGAGGAGAGCCGTACCCGGGCGACGGCCCTGGTCATCTCCTCCAGGTCCCGCATGGGCGTGTCGGCCAGGTCGCGGCCCATATCCCTGACGGAGTCCGCCACCACGGCGACGGCGTCGGCATCCATGCCCGGTGTCCCTCTCATAGTCATCAGCTCACCACCGGTGGTGGGGTGTCCACGGACGGGCGGAAGAAGTCGTCGTCGGCGGGGCCGGCGCCGGGGCGGCGGGTGCCCTGGCGGTCCGCCGCCGCTCCCGCGGCCATCGGCATGAACGGCACGCCGCCCGCCCCGGCCATCCCGGCCGCGCCGGGCTCACCGCCGAGGCCGCCCGGCGGACCCGTCGCCGCCGCCGGCCCTCCCACCACCGGGACACTGCCCGGCCGCACGGAGGGGCCCTGGGCGGTGGCGGTGTCCCGGCCGTACGGGACGGGGCCGGGGTCTCCCGGTCTGCCGGAGTCTGTCGAGAACCCGGGGTCTGTCGAGAACCCGGAGTCTGTCGAGCGGCCCGCGTCTGTGGGGCGGACGAGGTCTGTGGGGCGGCCGCGCTCCGTCGTGCCCGGCTGCGCCGTGGCGCCCATCGCGCCTGGCATGCCCGTCAAGCCGGATGTACCCGTCAACCCCGACGAACCGGTCATGGCCGATGAGCCGGGGCTGCCTGGGGAGCCGGTAGCGCTGGGGTGGGGGGTGGTGCTCGCCAGGCCGGTGCCCGTGAAGCCGGCGGTGCCGGGCTGCGGGACGGTCCCTGGCAGGGCCGTTCCTCCGGGTCCCGTCGTGGAGCCGGGCGAGGTCGCAGTCCCCGGCGCGGTGCCGGGCGAGGTCGCAGTCCCCGGCGCGGTGCCGGGTGACGTCGGCGTCGCCGGCGCGGTGCCGGCCGTGGTGCCCGGTGTGCCGGCCGTGGGGTCCAGCGTGCCGGACAGCGACGTGCCGGGCCGTGCCGGCGTCGTGCCCGGTTCGCCGGGCGGCGGCAGGTACGGTGCGGGCGAGGCCAGCTCCGCGTCCCACGGCAGCCGGTCGGGCAGGGCCGAGTGCCCGGTGTGGAAGGCGGTGTTGAGCCGGGCGATGAACGCCCGCGCCGCGCCGTCGGGGTCGTTGGTGGGATGGGCGGGGTCGGTCGAGCCCGAGCCCATCGCGTAGTGGGTCTGCGGCTTGGTGGCCTGCTCGAAACGTTCCTTGGCCGTGGTCAGCTCCTTGGCGACGCCCTCCAGCGAGGGCGGGACGTCCTCCAGCCGGTCCCGCAGCGCCCGGAGGTAGGTCTGGAGCCGGTTCATCCGGGTGAGCATGGCGCGGGCCGACTCCCCGCCCCAGTTCCCGTCGGCCACCAGGCGGGCCGCGCCGTCGCCGAGCGTGGTGATCGTGGTGGTGAGCAGTTCGGCCGTCTGCCGGTACGCCGCCGCGACCGGCCCGAACTCCTCTGGCCTGGTGGACATGATCAACGTCCTGATCGCGTCACGGCCGCCATACCCCTGCGGGTCGCCGCCCTGGAGGCAGCCGGTCTTGATCGGTTTCGGTTCCGGCACGCGTTCCTCTATCTGTCCGTACGTCCCGCCATGCCCGCGGCCCGCTGGTCGGCGTCGCGCAGGGTGGCCGCGGTGTCGGCCAGGTCGCCGATGACCCGCTGGACCTGCTCCAGCACGAACTGCAGCGACTCCCCCGTGGCCTCGCGGGCGCTGCGCACGGTGCCCGCGTACCCCTGGGCGACGTCCCACGTCCCGGCGGCGCCCGGGGTGAGGTCGGGCACCTGGAACCGCGCCGCCTCCAGGCGCGGCAGCAGCTCCCGCTGCAGCTTGCCTGCCACGTCGAGGAGCGCGTCGGGCCGGCAGGTGACCTGGTCCCCGGCGGCGGCCGGGTCGATGAGCGGCTCGTTCACCCGAGGTCAGGTGGTCCAGCGGCGGATGTTGACGTGCTCGGCCTCGCGCATGATGCCGGTGGCCTCCTGGAGCGACGGCCCGAAGCGCTGCATGGTGTCGCCCATGGTGACGACGGCCTCGTTCCACTGGCGCTTGGCCTCGAGGTAGACCCCCTTCGCGGCGCCGTCCCAGGTCTCCAGCACCTTGAAATCGGCCTCCAGGTCCGTCAGTTCGCCGACGAGATTGGTGTACGCGCGGCCCAGCTCGGCCGCGATCTCTTCCATCTCGTCGAAATTGGCGACGATGATGTCATTCATATCGGCTCCTTTCAGGAGACGGGCCCGGAGTATTCACCGCCGGCGAGCGCGGCCCGGAGTTTCACCGCGACGTCGCTCGCCTGGGTGTTGGCGTCGTTGTACTGGATGCCGGTGGCCTTCAGGTTCTCGCCGATCGTGTTGAGCGCGTCGATGACCTTTCTGAACTGCGGGGTCCACTCCGTGAGCACCTGCCGGTAAACGGTGGCCGCCTCGCCCTGCCAGGCGCTCCCGAGCGTCTCGGGGATCTGCGTGAGCCGGTTGTAGATCTGCTCGATGTTGGCGACGGCGAGCTGTGCGCGTTCTGCGGCACTATGCTGGCTGCCCTCGGTATAAGTCGTCGGTTGATTGACCACGCTGCTCCTTCCGGCGGGCTTTTCCCGCATCAACGTAGGCGGCCCCGGCGGGCGAGGCTACGATTTCAACTTTCCTGTAAATGTCCTGGCGCCGCCCTGGCGCCGCCCTGGCGCCGCCCTGGCGCCGGCGTCTGGCCCTGGGCAGCATGAGCGCCGCGAACACCACCAGCGCCGTCACCCCGGCCGCCCCCGCGGTGATGCCGACGGCGATCGCCCGCGTCCGCTCGTCCGGGACGGGCGGCCTGGCCAGCACGACGGGTGGCGCGCCGGCGGCGCTCATGGTGGCCGCGGGCAGCACCGAGGTGACCGCCTGCAGCGGGTTGACCAGTCCGGCGCCGGTTCCCGCCGCGCCTCCGCCCTCGGCGGTCTGCTCCAGGCGGCGCTTGACCTGCCAGTGGTCGAGGTCCGGGTGCCGGGCTCTGACCAGGGCGGCGACGCCGGAGACGAAGGGGGCGGCGAAGCTGGTGCCGTCGAGCCCCGTACGGTAGCCGCCGCCCGTCCACGCGCTGGTGATCCCGGCGCCCGGCGCGGTGACGGAGATGCGGGTGGCGCCGTTGGAGAAGCCCGGCTTCTCGCCGTCGGGCGCCGCCGCGCCGACCGCGATCACGCCCGGATACTCGGCCGGGTACGCCGGCGCGGCCGCGCCGCCGTCCTGCTCGACGTTGCCGGCGGCGGCCACGATCACCGCGTCCTTCTCCTGCGCGTACGCCACCGCCGCCTTCAGCTCGGGCGCGTCGTGGGCCTGCACGGACACGTTGATCACGTCGGCGCCCAGGTCGGCGGCCCGCCGGATGCCGGCCGCGAGCCGCGACACGTCGCCCGACCGGCCCTCGGTCTGTTTGATCGACAGGATCCGCGCGGCCGGGGCCACGCCCATGATCGGGACGCCGCGCCCGGTGAGGTCCTGGCCGGCGATGATGCCGGCGACGGCGGTGCCGTGGCCGACGCAGTCGCGCGCGTCCGTTCCCGTGAGGTCCACCTGGCCGGTGACCACGCCTCTGAGCTGCGGGTGGGTGGCGTCCACGCCGCTGTCCACGACCGCGACCCGCACGCCTTCTCCTCTGGTGAGCCGCCACACCTGGGTGAACCGCAGGCGTTCCTGCGGCCAGGGCGTGCCGGTGACCTCGGCGACGCCGGGCTCGGGGTCACAGGTGACCGTACGGGCCGTGTCGGTCGTCGGCGTCGGAGTCACCGGGGCGGGGGTCAGCGCCAGGAGGAGGGCGGCGCCGTACCAAAGGAAAGGCACAAAAACGGAGTCTCGCCGACATTTCCGGCCTCCGCCGCTCTCTTAGAAATATCTTGAAATGGCGCTGCGCCCGGCGTAACGACAGGTAGGCATGTGCTGGCATGTCCAGCGCTACGGCCCGCGGAGAGTGAGCATGACGGTACCTGCCGCCGAGGGTGGCGACGCGCACGGCGACCCCAGGCCGGGCATCGGGCTGTCGCGGCTGCAGCGGCCGACGAGGACCGTCGGCCATGAGGACGCCATCTCCTCCCACGAGGAGCACATAGAGGCGCGCGGCGTCGAGGACGCCTACGCCGACCACATCCACGACCACCGCAACGGCGACTACCCGCCGGAGCCGCCGCCCGCCCCGACGCAGGCGCAGCTCGACGAGCTGCTCGCGGCCAACCGCGTGGACCCTGGGACGACGAGCAGGACGATGTTCGTCAAGATCGGCGAGTACGAGGACCCCGCGTCCGGCAGGCCGCTGCCGTCGTCGCCGGTCGAGCGGCTGCGCCAGGACCTCGAACGCCTCCAGGGCGCGGCCGGCGAGAGCCTCAAGGTCCGCCTCCTGCGGGCCAAACTCAGCGAACAGGACCTCGGCACCTGGCAGGCCGCCACCGACCTCAAACACACCACCGACCAGGCACAGACCACTCTCGACCAGGTCATCACCCGCGTCACGCAGGTGTATGAGGCCGTGGTTCAGGCACTCGACGAGACCGTCAAGACCGCGAAGAACGCCGACCGGTCCATCGCGGGCGGCGTCAGGAAGTGACGGAGGTCCGATGACCGACTACTGGGTCGGAACGCTGAAGGACAGCCGGGAGCCGCAGATCGACGGCACCCAGCCGCTGGGCGGCGACGCCGAGAGCAGCGACGGCATCTCCGACCTCATCCAGTCCACCAAGCCGGAGAAGGTGGCCGAGGCGGGACGCCGGTACACCGAGATCGCCGAGATGTGCGCCACGTCGGTGGAGCTGCTGCACACCGAGGCCGCGCGCATCGCCCAGACGCTGGGCGGGGAGTCGCTCGAGGGCATCTTCGGCACGATCGGGGAGCTCCAGCGCGACCTCGCCCGCCTCAGCTTCGCCGCCAGGTCCGTGGGTCAGCCCCTCGTCTGGTACGGGGCCGAGGTGCTGCCCTGGTTCCACCACAACGTGCCCAGGACGGGCAGCGTGGACCTCGACGACTCACTGGGCGACGCCGTGGGCACCGACACCAACGCCCACGCGCTCGCCCGGCACCACCTCCAGCAGCTCAACCGCTTCATCCAGGCCGTCTACCACTCCATCGACGACCACGTGGAGCAGCGGACCACGGCGCCGCAGACCTCGCTCACCGACCCGTCGTTCGACCCGCGGCTGGGGCTGCCGAGTGGGCTGACGGCGAACCCGTACGGAAACCTCGGCTCGACTCCCGGGTCCGGCGGCCCGGACCTGCCGCGCCTCGACGACCCGTCCCTCCAGGACCCGTCCCTGCGCGACCCCTCCGCCCCGGACCCGTCGGCGCAGGACCCCTCGTTGCAGGACCCCTCGTTGCAGGACCCCTCACTCCAGAACCCGTCCCTGCAGAACCCGTCGCTGCAGAACCCCTCGCTGCAGAACCCCTCGCTGCAGAACCCCTCGCTGCAGGACCCGTCACTGCGGAACCCGTCCCTGGAGAACCCGTCGCTCCACCAGCCCGACCTGCGGAACCCGGCCACGCACCTGTCCAGCTATCCCAACCCTCAGGTGCCGACCACCCAGTCGATCGTCCCCGGGATGCCCACCGGCGCAGGCCCCTCGATGCTCCCCGGCAGCGCCGCCGCCACCCAGCTCGGCGGCACGCCGGGGGGTCCTGGCGCGCCGGGCGCGGGCGGCATGCCGGGCGGGCCGATGGGCATGATCCCGCCGATGGGCGGCGCCGGGGGTGCCGGGCAGGAACGCGAGCGGGAACGCATGAAGATGCCGCTCACCGAGCACGACCCGTTCGACAGCGATGACCTGGGCGGCCCGCCCCTGATCACATGACCCCACCCACCGACCGGCCCCCCGGCCACCCCGGACAGGTCCACGACACCCACCCACCTGGACCCGCCCGACAAGCCGGTGACCTCCAGCCGCCCGCACCCGCCCAACAGGCGCGCGGCCCGCACACGCCCGGAGCCGTCCACCAGGCCCGCGGCCCGCACTTGTTCAGATCCGCCGAACGGGTTCGCGGTTACCACCTGGTCGGGCCTGCCGGCGAGGACGGCCCCTGGACCGTGTATCGGGCGCGCTCGGTGGCCACCATGGCGGACGTCCTGGTCAAGACGCTGGCCTGCCACCGCGTGGACAAGCGGGCGCTCAAGCGGATCATCCGCGGGTTCGCCTTCCCTGACGAGCTGGCCGCGCACGACGGGGTGATCCCCGTCCTGGAGGTGGGTGCGACGGGAGATGGGCGGCCGTACCTGGTGACGCCTCCCCACGACGGCCTCACCCTCGCCGAACGCCCGGACCGCGACCGTCCCATGCCGGTGGAGCAGGTCGCCGGCCTGCTGGCCGCGGTGGCGCGCGCCGTCGCGGCGACTCATGCGGCGGGCGGCGTACACGGACGCGTCACGCCCTCGAACGTGGTCATGACCCCGAACGGCGTGATGCTGACCGGCTTCGCGATGTCAGCCCTGATGTCGATCGCCGAACTCCCCGACGGCACCCCACCGTCCGTCCACGCCTCCCCCGAGGAGTTGGAGGGCCGCCCGCCGGTAGCCGCCTCCGACGTCTACTCCCTGGCCTCAACCACCTACGAACTCCTGACCGGCCACCCCGCCTTCCCCCTGGAAGGCGCCACCAACACCGCCAGATTCACCCTGGCCGTCCTGACCGAACCACCCCCACCCCTACCTCCCACAGTCCCTGAGGCCCTGGCCGCCCTCCTCACGCAAGCCCTCTCCAAGGACCCCACCACCCGCCCCACAGCCACCACCCTTGCCACCACCGCCCACCGTTTCGCCGGCGGCCCTCCGCGACCTCACACCACCGGCACTCCCGCCGCCGGGAAGGGCGCCACGACCGGCCGCGACCCCCAGCAGGCCGCCCCCGCCGGCTCTGCCGCCGACCAGCGTGTCGGCACCCCGCGCCTGCCCGCGTGCGGATCACCGGGCAACCAGGAGCTGTCGGGGCCCAGGGAGCTGGTGTGGACCGTGGACTCCGAGCGGTCTCGGGTCAGGCCGCCGGCGGGGCCTCAGCCGTTCCTGCCGCCGCCGCCCGAGCCCGGCTCGTCCGCCCAGGCGCCGGCTGCCCAGGCGCCGGCCACCGCGGAAGGCGGGCGGCGGGGGCGGATGCCGCTGGTCGTGGCGGGCGTGTCAGTGCTGGCCGTGCTGGCCGGCGCGGGCAGTGTGGCGCTGGCGATGAGCGGTGACCAGGGCGTCACGCTGACCGCCGACCACCAGGCGGCCGCCACCCAGCCCCCGGACACGGGCGTGCAGGACGGACAGCCTGGCGAGGGTGACACGCAGAACAACCCTGAGAACGGGCGGGTTCAGGACGGGCAGGTCCAGGACGGGCGGGTTCAGGACGGGCAGGTCCAGGACGGGCGGCCTCAGCCCCTTCAGCCTGACGCGCAGGCCACCGGTGACCGTTCGCAGCCCGAGCCGTCGCCGGCCCCCGAGCAGAGCACGGCCGGCCCCGCCACCTCACCACCGGCCACGCTCAGCACCCCCGACCCTGCCACGCTCACCGCCTACCGCCCCAAGAGCCTCAAGCTGGTCGCCGACAACGGCACCACGGTGACGCTGTCCTGGAAGACGGCACGCAAGACCGAGTACCCGGTGATCGTCCAGCAGGCCCCCGACGATCGCCTGATGTCGGCCCCGGCCGGCAGTACCACGTACACGGTGGGGAAGCTCGACCCGGGCACCGGCTACTGCTTCAAGGTCGGCGCGGTGGTCGCGCTCGGCCGGCCGTCCTCGGTGGCCTGGTCGTCGGCGCTGTGCGTCAGAGGCGCCGCGGAGACCGGCGCGGAAGACGACGTCCAGCCCCCGATCGTGCTTCCCCTGATCACCCCACCGACCGGCTGACCCCACCCGTCACGCCGACGAGCCCCGGCCAGGCCGCCGACCCCGCTGGCGGAGCCTGGTCGCCGCCTCCAACCGACCGGCCCGGCCGCCGGGGCCGGCCTCAGCCGATCAGTGACAGGGGTGACAGCCGGCCGGCGGCCCGGCGCAGGAGGCTCACCCTCTGCCTGACCAGGGTGTCCACCGTCGTGTGGTGCTGCCAAGCGAGGTCGGCGTCGTCCGCGTTCACGGGGGTGTCGCCGAAGGTGGCCGCATTGGCGAGGGCGACGAGGGACGTCAGGGGCGCGCGGGCGGCGGGGTCCAGGGAGCGTTCGGCCAGGGAGGCCACCTCGCCCGCCGTCAGCGTCCCCGACGTGACGGGGAGGCCGGCGGTGCGGAGGCGGGTCAGGGTCTGCTGCCAGGCTCCGATGACGCGGGCGGCCGGTGCGACGGCGCGGCGGCGGCGCGTCCGGCGTACCAGAGGGACGAGGGCGGCGGCGAGCACATAGGCCGCCGCCAAGCCGCCGGCCACCGTAGCCCACACCCACGGTCCGATCGAGGCGTCCTTGTCGGAGGTCGAAGGTGGGGTGGGGCGCTTGGTGGGGGTCTTGGTGGGCTTGGGCGGGGTGGCGTCCTCGTTGATGGCCTGCTCGATCTCCTTCGCCTGCTTGGGCGCGCCCTCGGCGACGTCCCCGCCCTCGCCGGAGCGCGTACGGGACGGCGTCGGATAGAACGGCACCCACCCGATGCCGTCGAACTCGACCTCGGCCCACGCCAGCACGTCCCCGCCGCGCACCTGCCGGACGCCGCCCCGCTCCTTCCCCGGACGGAACCCGACGACGATCCTGGTCGGCAGCCCGATCGCCCGCCCCAGCAGCGCGAACGACGCCGCGAACTGCTCGGTCGTCCCCCGCTTCGACTCGGTCAGGAAGAACTCGATGCTGCGGTAGCCGTGCCCGGGTGGCGCGTTGACGTCATTCACGGCGAGTTTGCGCAGGTAGGCGGCCAGTTTGGCGGCCTGCTGGCTCGGGCTGCGGGCGCCGGCGGTGGCGCGGCGGGCGATCTCGCCGAGGCGGGCGCGCTGGGGCGGGGTGCGGCCGTCGGGGCCGTCGGGCAGCCGCCGCTGTTCGGGGTCGTCGGCGGGTGACGCCTGTCGCAGCTCCGCCGCCGGATATGTCCGGACTCCTGATGTCACCTGGTACGTCAGCCCCTCCCGCGCCCGCGTGCTGGCCAGCATGCCGGTGCCGGGGTCGACCACGAGGCCCGTACCGGTCGCCGCGAGTGGCCGGTCGGCGGCGGGCAGCCAGGGCCCCGGCAGCTTCTGCACGGTGAACCGCTGCTCCACGGTGTCGCGCGCGGCGTCGTCCGCGCCGGGGACGCGTCCGCCGGTGGGGAGGAAACCGGCGCTGGACGTCCAGTTCACGCCGTCGAACCGGTCGAGGACAGCCAGGCGCAGGTTCGCCTCGGACGTGGTGCGGACCGTGAACAGCTCGCGCCGCGGATTCTGCAGCCAGGCCGACACCTGGTCGAGGGCGCTCACGCCTTTGATCGGCTGGGGTGGGGGCTGCTCGACGAGGGTCCGTACGTCGAAGGGCCTCCCGGCGACGGGCAGCACCGGCGCGACGACCGCCGCGGCTGCCACCAGCCCGGCCAGCAGCGGCACCCCGGCCGCCACCGCGAGCGGCGACCTGCCGGTCCTGACCAGCCCGAGCAGCAGCACGAGCCCGGCGAACGCGGCCGCGTAAGGCACCACCGTCCCGCCCCCCGCCACCCCGAGCACGACGGCCGCCCCGAACACCGGCAGCGCCGCCACGGCGGGCAGCATCGGGGTACGGCGGCGCAGCGCCAGCTCGGCCGCCACGGTGGTCGCCGTCCAGACCAGGAAGCTGACCAGCACGATCGCGGGGCTGCCCGGGGCGGCGGGCAGGATGGTGGTCAACAGCCACCCGCCCGCGTCGCGCACGCCCAGCAGCGCCGCCCTTACGGCCCCGGGGCCAGGGAGGAACCCGAGCCACGCCTGCTCCCTGAACACCGTGGCCGACACCACCGTCAGCCACCCCAGCACGCCGACCGGCACCGTCCCCCACAACGGCAGCCGGCCCGACAACGCGAGCGCCAGCACACAAGGCCCTGCGACGGCCAACCCGACGACGGGCAGCAACGCCTCCAAGGCGAACACCCCGTCGAACGCCAACCCCGCACACGCCACCAGCAACCCGGCCACGACCACGGCGGCCACCCGCCGCCCCAACGGCTCCTGCTGCTGATCCCGCGCCACCACCCGAGAACTGTCAACGGCCTGGGATGCCGCACCACCCCGACCGTGCGCACGCCCCCCGACGCGCCGCGTCCCTTGAGCGGGGGTGGGGGTCCCTTGAGCAGGGGTGGGGGTGAGGCCGGAAGCGGGCTCGGGACCCGAGCCGGCGGGGTGGCCGGGGGTTGAGGCGTTGTGGGGTGGGTCGCTTGGGGGTGTGCCGTGGGGGGTCAGCGTGGCCATGCTGCCGCCAGTTCGTCCAAGTCCGTCGCTTCGATGACGGTGACCCCCGCGGCCCGTGGCGCGCCGGCCTCTGGTGGGCCGACGTGGACGAACAGGGCCTGGCCGAAGCGGCGGCGCACGGCTGCCGCGTCGGCCAGGGCCCCATAGCCGCCGCTGATCAGCACCAGCGCTCCGCCCGCCCCCGCGTGGCGGAGCGCGTGCAGCGGCGGTTCGGCCCGGTCCGAGCGTTCGACGAGCGCGAGCCGGTCCAGGACCTCCTCGTCCTCGCCAGGACCGCCCTTGGCGTGCACCAGCTCGCCCTCCCCGGTGAGCACCCGCACGGGGAACCGGTCCCGGGTGACGGCGCAGGCCGCCGACGCCGCGACGTCCACGGCCAGCTCGAACTCGTCGTCCCCCTCGTACGACGAGCTCCGGGTGTCGAGGACGACCACGGTGTCCGGCAGGTTGACGTCGGTCAGCTCCTTGACCATGAGCACGCCGGTCCTGGCGGTCGAGCGCCAGTGGACGTGCCGCAGGTCGTCGCCGACGACGTACTCGCGCAGGCCGTTGAAGCTGCTCGCGCCGGACGGCGCGGAGCGGGAGGCGAGCCCGTCGAGGTGCCGTTGCCGCCCGGAGCGCAGCGGCCCGAGCGGCACGGTGCGGGGCCGGACGAGCAGCAGGTCGGCCCGCCCGTACGCGATGGAGCGCCGCGCCAGCCCGAACGGGTCGGCCCGGTCGAGCAGCAGCGGCCCCACCGGTGTGCGCCCGCGCCGGCGGGTGGGCAGCCGGTACGACACCGTCCGCGCCGCCCGCCTGCCCACCGACGGCACCTCGACCGTCACCGTGGTCTCGCGGCATGTGTCGCGCGCCACCAGCCCGGAGTGCCGCCACCGCCCGGCGTTGCGCACGTGCAGGACGGCCACGGCCGGCTCACCGCGCGCCACCTTGACCGGCGTCACCTCGCGCCGCACCTCCAGCCGGGCGCCTCTGAGCGTCCACAGCGCGCCGGCGCCGACGGCGGCCAGCCCGGCCACGGCCAGCACCGCCGCCTGGGAGTAGCCGAGCGGCGCCCCGGCCGCATAGACCAGCACGGACGCCACGGCCAGCCCCCACCCCGCGCGAGTGATCATTCGCACTCCCAGAGCGGGGCGGCCGGGAAGCCCCCCTTCGGGGTGTCGACGAGCACGTCGTTGAGCCAGCCGTTGCCCCGGGGCGATTCGATCTTGTTCCAGACGTCGCTGCTCTGGCCCGTGTACTGGTCGGTGTAGGCCGGGCCCTTCTGCTGGCAGAGCACGGTGAGCGTGATGTACTCCCCCTTGGGGATCTTGCCCGCCTCGCCGCCGCCGGGCGCCGAGCGGATGAGCGTGTTGGTGTCGTTGTTGTTGGCGTTCTTGAACTGCGCGGACGGCGGGCGCAGCTCGGCGGTGGCCTCGGCGCGTTCCTGGCTCTCGCCCGCCTCGTTCCTGGCGCGCAGCGTCCAGGTGTAGGACTGGCCGTTCTTGAGCCCGGTCACCTCGGCGCTCGTGCCCTCGGGCTGGGCGGGGTGCTGACCGGGGCCTTCCAGTGTGTACGTGACGCCGTCCGCCGCGTTGTCGGGAGCCGCCCAGGTGAGGTCGGCCCCGTGGTTCTTGCCCTTGGCGGTGAACGACGCGGGCTTGCCGGGGGCGACGCAGGGACGTACCGGGATGGACGGGGCCGACTCCACCTCGCCGCCGGCGTACTCGGCGACGACGCGGAACGAGTACTCCTGGTCGCACCGCCCGCCCGTCACCCGGAACTGGAACGGCCCGTCCGGCCGCACCTTCGACGGCGTGACGTCGGCGCCGCCGGGGGCGCCCTTGAGCGTGTACCCCGTCACGTCGCCCTTGGCCGACGGCGTGAAGACGACCTCCATCCAGCCGGGGCCGGAGTTCGCGGTGACCGCGCCGGGCGGGTCGGGGGTGACGGTCGGCGTCGGGGTCGGGGTCGGGGTCGGGGTCCGGGTGGGAGTCTTCGTGGGAGTGGGAGTGGGGGTGGGCGTGGGGGTCGCGGTGACCGTCACCGTCGGCACGGCCGTCCTCGTCTTCGCCGGCACCGTCGTGGTGGCGGTCGGCCTGGTCACGGTCGTCGGCTGCACCACGGTCGGCGTGTACGTCGGGATCGGCAGCGGCGTCGGGCTGTCCTTCTGGCCGAGCGCCTCGTCGTACTTGCCGACCCGGTGTCCCCTGCCGTCCTCCTCGATGACCAGGGCGGCCTCGCTGAACTGGTCGTTCACCCAGAGCAGCCCGTCCTTGACGAACACCTCAAGCGGCCCCGCCTTGCCCGTCACGACCTTGTCGGCCTCGAACCGCTTGGCCACCGTGTCGTACACGATGAGCTTGCCCGCGCTCTCGTCGGCGATGTAGACGCGCCGCCCGAGCGCCTGCGGCGCGCCCAGCTTGCCGCCCTTGACGGCGACGGTGGTGAGGGCGCCGGTGGCGGTGTCCACGAGGACGAGCGCGCCCTGCTTCGGCGCGAGGATCGGCACCACCTGGCTCTCGGCGACGGCGGGCACCAGCAGGCCGGCGCTGCCCGCGCCGGTGACCGTGCTGGGCAGGCTGACCTGCAGCCGGGTGCCGGTGCCGCCGATCACCATGGCGGTGGCGGCGGCGGAGTTGGTGACCAGCGGGACGCCGTTCGCGATCGTCAGCGTGAGCGGGTCGCCCGGCTCTCCGACCGTCACCGCCTTGCCCTGCTGGGCGCCGTTGATCTGCACGAGCGTGCCCTCTTCTGGCACGGGCACCCACAGTGTGCCGTTCTTGTCCAGCCCGGCCTGCCCGAGCGGCGGCTGCAGCGTGATCGGGGCGCCGACGGTGTCCACGGTCAGCGGGTCGAGCTGCTGCACGGTGCCGCCGCGCGGGTCGATCCCGTACGCCTTGCCGGCGCCCATCACGATCTGCATGCCGCCCGCGCCCAGCTTGCCCGTCTGCGCCACTTCGAGCTGGGTGGGGTCGATGCGGCTGACCTGGCCGGTGGACTCGTCCATGACCAGCACGTTGTCGCCGTCCTGCACGACCTTCAGCGCCTGCCCCTCGGCGGAGGCCAGGTCCACCCGGCCGTCCAGCTGCCCGGACAGGCCGTTGGCGTGCACCACCTCACCGTTGAGCGCGCTGGCCAGCCAGGCGCCCACGTCGGCCAGCTTCGGGCGGGCGCTCGAGACGCCCGTGCCCAGGAACAGGCCCACTCCCACCAGCGCGGCTGCCAGCACGGCCGCGACGATCCCCGCCGCCCGCCGCCCCGCCGCGCTCCCCCACCGAACGGCCACCGATTCACATCCCGCGAGCTTCGTCCGCATACGTATCCGCGGACACACTAGGCCGCGCCCCGGGGCCGCCGACCTCCCTTCAAAGAATGTGGAAACGTCCGGCTCAGGAACCCTGCCGCGTCTCAGCCACGAGGGTCAGCGTCCGCAGCCACCCCTCGATGGGGGAGGCCACGAACGCGGGAACGTCCGCCTCTGCCTTGGTCTGCGACCACGACTCGGCCGGCGCGATCACGGTGTCCCGTACGACGCCCGCCACCCAGTCGCCGTCGAACCCCGCCCGCCGCGCGAGGCTGCGGAAGTCGCCGGACGTGATGGCCTCGTCCCCGGGGTGTTGATCCGGGCGTAGATCTCCCGGACGGGGCGGTCGTCCTGGCCCGTCACGACGTACAGGGGGATCCGGTGGTCACGCCCGGTCTCGACGACCTGCTCCGCCCTGGCGGGAAGCCGGGGAGGCGGGGATCCGGATCCGGCCGCGCCGCGCGAGGTCCACCAGTTCGCTCAGCGAGAGTCGGCAGACCTTCGGCCGGGTCACCGCAGCCACCGCGCCCTCCCTCCCCGGCCCGCATCAGTGGATGGTGCCGATCTTATGGGCCGGTGCTAGCGAGGAGGGCGAAGCGGTGGGCGGTGGCTTTCAGGGGGGCTCGGGACTCGTGGAGGGTGCGGAGGTGCGGGGCGTACGTCTGGACGTCGAAGGCGGGGATCTGCCACGGGACCATGCGGAGGAACAGGACGAGGGCGCCTATGTCGTGGAACGTGGTGGTGGAGGTGGCTTCGGCGCTCCAGATGACGTCCAGGCCCGCGTCCCGCAGGCCGTTCGTCGCTTCGGGCAGGCTCCAGGTGGCGTTGTCGTGAGGTGGGGCTTTCAGTGCTGTGTTGAGCTCCTCCAGGTCGCGGCCGGCCACCTGCTGGGTGAGGAAGGTGCCGCCCGGGGTCAGGAGGCGGCGGATCTCGTGCGGGTCGTACGCCTCGTGGCGGCTGGTGATCAGGTCGAACGAGGCGTCAGGGAAGGTCGCCGTGGTGTCCGTGACCTCTACGCCCAGGGGTGCCAGCCTTCTCCTCGCGACCGGGAGGTTGGGGGCGTGGCGCTCGGTCGCGGCGGTTCCGTGCGGGAGCGGGGCCAGGGAGGCGAGCAGTTCGCCGCCGCCGGTGCCCAGGTCGAGCAGGGCCTTCGTGGTGGGGAGGCGGTCGCGGACGAGTTGCTCGTAGTCCCAGGGCAAGGTGCCCTCGTACGTGATCCGGCCTTTCAGCGCGCTGAAGTCCCAGCCTTCGAAGTCGGTGGTCAGTGCCTCGTCGATCAGCTCGTCGTAGCCCATGGGCGCGATTCTGCCGGACGCCGTCGGGGTGGGGTGCTGGCGCGGAGGATGACGGTCGTGGTGAGGCTGGGAGGGGTGGCGTCGTTCGACAGGGCGAGGCGGACGGCGGCGGCGCCTGCCTCGCGGAGCGGGACCGCGACCGAGGTCAGGGCGGGGACGACGTCCACGGCGGGTGCGATGTCGTCGAAGCCGGCCACCCCGATGTCCGTCCCCGGCCGCAGCCCGGCGTCGCGCAGCCCGGTCATCGCGCCGATCGCCATCACGTCGTTGACCGCGAACACCGCGTCCACGTCCCCCGCCCGCTCGGCCAGCCGTCGTGCCGCCGCGTAGCCGCCGTCCCTGGTGAAGCCGGTCTCGACGGCGAGCGGCTCGGGCACGCCTGAGCCCGCCAGCCCGGCCAGGAAGCCCTCGTGCCGCTCGCGGGAGGTGCGCAGCGCGGCGGGGGCGTGCAGGACGGCGAAGCGGCGGTAGCCGGCGCCGAGCAGGGCGCGGGCGAGGTCCGCCGCGCCGCCCCCGTTGTCGATGGTCACCGTCGGGTACGGCAGGTCGCGCTGGCTGATCATGACGACCCCGCCGCCCGCCGTCCGGTACGCCTCCAGCTCCTCCACCAGCGCGTCCCTGGTGCCCGCCCCGTCGATGCGGCTGCCGGTCACGATGACGACGCGCGGGCGGCGGCCCCTGAGCGTCCTGACGATCTGCAGCTCGCGTTCCGGTGAGCCGCCGGCCACCGCCATCGTGAGGATCAGCCCCGCGGCCTCGGCCTCGGCGGCCACGCCCGCGGCGATGGCGGAGAAGTACGGGTCGGCCACGTCGCGCACCACCAGCGCGACGGTCCCGGTCGAGCCCTTCGCGATGGCCTGGGCCGACAGGTGCGGCCGGTAGCCGAGCCGGTCGGCGGCGGCGCGCACGCGGGCGACGTTCTCCGCCCTGACGTGGCGGGCGCTGCCGTTGAGCGCCCGGGAGGCGGTGGCCACGGACACGCCCGCCTCCCGCGCGACATCGTGCAGGGTCGCCGGCCCGCCTGCTCCCCGCGCCCCGTCAGGCGGTCCGCCCGTGCCGGTCATCGTCCCTGGTCAGGTCGGGGTGTGGAGGATGGGGTGGGTGACGTCGTGGGCGCGGAGGTGGCCGCACATGCCCCAGCGCTCCTCGGTGGGCGACTCCATGAGCGCCGCGTCCAGCAGGTGGCCGCCGTCGCCGCGTTCGAGGGCGTCGAGCACGGCGGAGGTGCGGCGGGTCTCCTCGGCGACCGTACGCTCCCAGATGCCCCGCCACTCCCCCACCCGGTCACGTACGAGCGCGACCGCGCTGTCGTAGAAGGCGCGCAGCGCGCCCGGCCCGCCGTCCACGAGCCGCGAGAAGCCTTCGACGGCCAGCTCCCTGCGCCGCCGCACCGCTTCCTCCACATCGACGGAGGGGAGGGTGGCGGCGGCGCGGTAGCGGGCGGGGTCGGCGACGACGTCCGGCGGGAACGTCATGACCGCGTCCCCCGCCTCGGGCAGCCCCGCGTTGGACATGACGACCACCACCTCGAGCCCGCCCCTGTTGACGGCGCGGTGGATGGTGCCGGGCGTGAACCACACGGTGGTGCCGGGCAGCAGCTCGGTCTCGCGCAGCCCGCCGGCGTCGAGCGTCTGGAGGGCGCCCTGCCCGCCGATCACCACGTACGCCTCCGTCGAGGCCGTGTGCAGGTGCGGCGTGCCGCCCTCCAGGCCGTCGGCGCAGGCGTTGCCCGAGTAGACCGACAGCCGGCTGACGGACGTGCCGCCGGGGAACGCCCCGGGAACGGCGGTCATCGCAGCGCCTCCCTCCCCAGCTCGGCGAGCTTGGCCGTGCCGTCCTCGCCCCGGTCGCCGTCGGCGATGACGACCGCGTACCGGAAGCTCAGGCTCTGCCCGTCGGCCAGCGGCACCTCCTCGCTGAAGAACGGCGCGGGGCACAGGCACGCGAACATCTCGGTGCGGGCGAACCACTGCGGCGGGTGCTGCGGGTTGGCGGTGTCGTCGACCATGACGATCGTGGAGTGCTCGCCGGTCTCGTCGTGCCGGCCGCGGAAGCCGAACCACTCGGCGCGCATGCCGCGCAGTTCGTCGCCGCCCGCCCCGGCGGGCGACTGGATGAGGCCGCCGGTGAACGAGCGGGGCCCGCGCCAGAACAGACCGCCGTAGCCGGCGTTCTCGCGGCCCTTGGTGGTCGGGGAGCCGAAGTCGAGGGTGGCGCCCGACACGTTCGTCATGACGGTCTCGAAGACCAGCGCCCACGCGCCGTCGTCCACGACGGACGCGCTGAGCGCGCGCCGCTCCTCGATGACGGGCGCGCCGGCCTGGGACGTCCAGTCGAGCGCGTGCCCGATCGCGACCCGGCCGCCGTCGGCGGTGAGGTTCGTCATCTCGCGGTGGACGGCGCTGCCGTTGTTGTCGAGCTGGCGGTAACGGCCGTCGGTGAACGTCGGCCCGCCCCAGAAGTTGTGCTCGCCGACGTGCGGCAGCGACCAGGCGATGCCCTTGTGCCACACGTGGTCGTGCGGCCGGTAGAGCGACACGAGCGCGCCGCCGAGGGTGCGGATCGGGTGGAGGTACGGCTTGGGCGACTCCAGCACCGGCGTGTCGGGGCGGTAGACGTAGGTGAACAGCTCGGCGTCGCCCGCGGCGACCGTGACCGACTTTCCGACGGTGTGAGTGGCCTGCAGAGTCACTGGTTCCTCCAGGGGGCGCCGGTGCCGTCCATGCGGCGGGCGAACGGGCTGTCCGCGGTGATCTGCCCGGCCCGGACGCGCTCGCCGGTGAAGGCGGAGGCGTAGAGCGCGGCGATGAACTCCATCGTGCGGCGGGCTTCCTTGGTGGTCACCGGCGGCTGCTCGCCCTGGTCGAGCGCGTCGAGCACGGCCGCGAACCAGCCGGTGTGCCCGCTCGATCCCTCGGTGCGGTCGGCGCCCCACAGCGACTTGACGTCCTCGTGGGCGGGGGCCGGGGTGACCGTCCAGTCGTCGTCGGTGTAGCCGTAGAGGTGCTCGACCTCGATCGTGGCGCGCTCGTAGTCGAAGCGCAGCACGGACGTCTCGCGCGGCGACAGCACCGAGTTGACGACGGTGGCCATGGCGCCGCTCTCGAACCTCACCAGCGCCATCGACACGTCCTCGGTCTCGACGGGACGTGCCTGGCGGGCGGCCATGGCGGTGACCTCGGTCCACGGGCCGAGCACCGACAGCAGCAGGTCGAACTGGTGGATGCCGTGCCCCATGGTGGGGCCGCCGCCCTCGGACTCCCAGGTGCCGCGCCACGGGACCGCGTAGTAGTCCTCGCCCCGGTACCACTGGGTCAGGCAGGTGGCCACCAGCGGGCGGCCCAGCTCGCCCGCCCCGGCCAGGCGGCGCAGCCGGGCCGCTCCGGCGCCGAAGCGGTGCTGCAGGACGGTCGCGACGCGGGCGCCGGTGCGCTGCTCCGCCTCGATCAGCGCGTCGAACTCGGCCAGCGAGAGGGTCGGCGGCTTCTCCACCAGGGCCGTGACTCCTGCTTCCAGGCAGGCCAGCGCGATGGGGGCGTGCAGCTGGGGCGGGGTGCACAGGTGGGCGACGTCCAGCTCCTGCTCGCGCAGCAGCTCGTCGGCGCCGGCGTAGGCGTGGGGGATTCCGTACTTGTCGGCGAACTCGCGGGCCCGGCCTGCGTCCACGTCGGCCACGGCGACCAGCTCCGCCCGTCCTCCGGAGCTCTGCACGGCCCTGGCGTGGGCATGGGCGATCCCTCCGGTGCCGATGATCGCGGCCCGGTACTGCTGTCGAGACATGGGTTCCTTCGTCCGGTGGTCAGGTCGCGCGGCGCCGCGTGGGAAAACGTATTCCGCAGTCTGCCCCGCCTGTCACATAAGCGTCAAGAGCACCCATACCTGAACAGGACCTCACGAACGGGTGGAGTGGCGAGGGATCAGGTGACCCGTCATGCGGAGGTGCCGGGCCGTGTCCGAAGGGGTCAGGGCGTAGCGGATGGCCTGGGCGCCCGCCTCGGCGAGCGGGAGGGCGACGGTCGTCAAGGGCGGGGTGACGTCGCGGGCCAGGGGGATGTCGTCCACGCCCGTCACGCACACCTCCCCGGGGACGTCCACGCCGGCGGCCCGGAATCCGGACAGGGCGCCGATGGCGATGGTGTCGTTGACCGCCAGCACGGCCTGCCGCCCGTCCAGGCCACGGGCGACCAGGTCGCGGGCCGCCGCGTAGCCGCCGTCCCGGCTGACCTGGCACGGCAGGACGAGGATGTCGCGGACGCCGCCGGCGGTCAGCCCGGCGACGCATCCCGCCGTACGGTCGGCGAGGTTGCGCAGGCCGGGCGACCCGGCGAGGATCGCCACCCGCCGGTGCCCGAGCCCGGCCGCGTACGCCCCCACGAGCCGCCCGCAGCCGTGGTTGTCGAAGCCGATCGTGTCGAAGGGCAAGTCGGTGTCGCCGAAGATGACGGCCCGGCCGCCGTCCCGCTCGTACGACCGCAGCTCCTCGGCCAGCCGGTCGCCGGACGTCCCCGCGAGGAACCGGTTGGAGGTGACGACGAGCGCACGGGGCCGCAGCGACCGCAGCACGCGCACGGTCTCCGCCTGCCGCGCGGCGTCCCCCATCGTGGCGGACACCGTGACGAACGCCCCCGCCGTGCTGGCCTCCCGCTCCATCGCGGCCACCACCATGCCCATCGACGGCGTGGTCAGGTCGTCGGCCACGAGCGCGATGGAGTTGCTCGCCGTGCGCATGGCCCTGGCGGCGGCGTCGGCGGTGTAGCGCAGGTCGGCGGCGGCGGCGAGGACGCGGGCCGCGTACTCGGGGGCGACCTTCCTGGCGCTGCCTGCGAGCACGCGGGAGGCGGTGGCGACCGACACCCCGGCGGCGGCGGCCACGTCGCGCAGCGTGACCGTGGGCCGCGCCGCGTGGGGCATCCGCTCTCGTCCTCTCGTGGGGGATTGCAGCGTACCCCTATGACGGCTGTCATATGGAGGTCGTGACAGCGGCATCTGCCCGGGACGGGGCGTAATCGATCATGCTGGCGGCATGACGAAGCGACAGTTTGCCAAGAAGACCGGACGCCGCGCCGCCGCCGTGGCGGCGACGCTCGGTGTGCTGTTCGCCGCGAGCCCGGCGCAGGCCGCCACGGGCGAGGGGCTCGACCGGCGGGCGCTGCGCGAGGCGCTCGACGCCGTGCACGAGGCGGGCATGTACGGCCTGTACGGCGAGGTACGCGACGGGGCGAAGAGCTGGAGGGGCGCCTCGGGGGTGGCCGACGTGCGGACGAACCGCCCGGTCAAGCCGGACATGGTGCACCGGGTGGGCAGCATCACCAAGACGTTCACGGCGGTGGCCGTGCTGCAGCAGGTCGCCCGCGGCACGATCGAGCTGGACGCCCCGATCGGCCGCTACCTGCCGGACGTCGTGCCGGGCGAGCGCGGCCAGAAGATCACCGTACGGATGCTGCTCAACCACACCAGCCACATCGCCGACCTGGTCGGCCCGGCGTTCCCCTCCCTGTACGAGAACTCGACGCAGAGCCTCGACGACCACCGCTTCCGGAAGCTGACCCGGCTGCAGACGGCGAAGTTCGGCCTCGACGCCCCGCCGACGGGCGAGCCGGGCGCCACCCCCGGCGTCTACTCCAACACCAACTACGTGCTGGCCGGTCTGCTGCTGGAGAAGGTGACGGGCACCAAGGCCGAGGACTACATCACCCGTCACGTGATCCGCGAGGCGGGCCTGCGGCACACGGCGTTCCCGCGCACCCCGCACATCCCCGGCCCGCACTCGAAGGCGTACGAGTCGATGCTCGGCCTCATCGATCCGCCGCGCGACTACAGCGTGTACGACATGTCGTGGGTCACCACGGCGGGCGCGCTGACGTCCACGATGGACGACCTCAACCGCTTCTACCGCGCGCTGCTGCGCGGCGAGCTGATCGGCCCGGCCGAGCTGGCGGAGATGAAGAAGACGGTGCCGGTCGTGGCCGGCGGGCTGCTCGACTACGGGCTCGGCATCTACGCCTACGACCTGCCGTGCGGCCGGTTCTGGGGGCACAGCGGCAGCGTGTTCGGCATGGCGACGGAGTCGGCGACCAGCGAGGACGGCGAGCGCCAGATCTCGATGGGCGTCAACAGGACGAAGTACCAGACCATCGACGAGAACGGCCACGTCGTCCCGCACGACATCGACTACGCCAGCGCGCGGTTCGTGGTGCTCGGCGCGTGCGGGGACGTGCGGGCCAGGACGGCCAAGCAGGGGTACGTCCCGTTCGCCGCGGATGGGGTGCGGGTGAAGCGCTGAGGGGTGTGACGCCGATCACATTCGTTGTGTGGATTCCTGCGCAGTTGTTGCGGTGCGTCCTCCGTAATGTCCCTCTTGCCGGAAGCACCCCGGCAGCACCGACCAGGGGGAGGAACCCGAAATGCGTAAGACCTTTGCGATCGCCGCTCTCGCCGGTTCGATGGCCGTCACCGGCCTCGCGATGAGCGCTCCGGCCCAGGCCGCCACTCAGACCGCGCACTCGACCGGGACGTCCTGGGGCAAGTTCTTCTCCAGCGACCACAAGGCGTACACGTTCGGCAAGACCTGGAAGTCGCACGGCAAGGTCTACACGAAGTGGTACGGCGTGGACAAGCGCGGCGGCAAGAAGGGCTGGGTCTGGTTCGAGGTCTACCAGAACGGCCACTGGACCAAGTTCAACAAGGCGTGGGACGGCAAGGTCGTCGGCACGTGGAGCGGCCGGGGCATCAAGAAGGTCTACACCTTCACCTGCTGGGCCGGGAAGTTCGACAACTGCGGCAAGAAGTACCGCATCTACTAGGAGATCGAGGCCCGCGGTCCCGAAGCCGGGACCGCGGGCCTTTTCCTGTCAGTGCGAGAACGCCTGCAGCTCGGCCGCCCTGACCTGGTCCCGCTGCGGGCTGGCCGTGGCGCAGTCCGTCGCGGAGTTCGGATCGTTGTCCTGCTCACCGGCGTACAGCGGGTTGCCGGTGCACTGGGTGGTGAGGGCGCGCAACATGAGGTGCGTCGCGCTGGTGTCGCGCACGTCGAACGACTTGATCAGCATGTCGGCGCCGCGCGGGCGCGGCAGCGAGGCGTCGAAGGCGCTCTTCGAGCTGGTGTAGATCTTCTTGAAGCTCGCCGGGTCGGCGCAGTCCCTGCCGCACGCCAGCACCTCGAAGGAGCGCAGGCTGGAGAAGCGGTTCTGCGCGCCGGGGTCGGCCGGGTCGCCGACGTTCGGCCGCAGCATGGCGCTGACCTGCACCCGGCTGATCTTGACCGGCTTGTCGCCCGCCAGGTCCACCACCACCGACCGGCCGGCCGGCGCGCCGGTGAGCGAGGCCCAGTTCGTGGCCTCGGTCTCGTCGATGAGCTTGTCCTGGTTGACGCCGTCGCCGGTGGCCGTCGCGCCGCTCGCCGCCGACGCGTGGTTGCGCGGCAGGGCCAGCGGGAGCGGCAGCTCGACGCCGGGCACGACCGCGTACGTCAGCCGCCGGTGACCGAAGCCGGGGCCCGCGACGACGAAGTCGTACACGCCGGGCGTCATCGTGACCGTGTCGCCGAGCTCGGTCGCCGGGTCGGTGTCGGCCACCGGGACCGCGCGGGCCTCGTAGTCGCCCACGTACAGCCGCAGCGCCGCGCCCTTCGCCTCGCCGAGCGGCTTGAGCTTCAGCGAGCCGTTCCTGCCCCTCGGGTCGACGAAGCTCGGCGTCGGGTCGGCGTCGCCCGCGCCGCGGCTGGACGCACCCTCGCCCAGGCCGTGCTCGGCGAACGCGCGCCACATGATGTCCTGGTTCCTGCCGCCGAACCGGATCGCGTCGGCCGCGAGCAGCGCGTCACGGTGGTCGACGTAGCTGACCGCGCCCGAGGCCATCAGCAGCAGCGCGTCGAACGACAGCTGCGCCCAGCGCCGGTTGCCCGGGCACTTCTCGACCGGCGTCTTACCGTCGGCGCACGCCTGCTGCTGCTTGGCCGTGCCCGCGCCGTACCGCTTGACGAAGGCCGCCCGCACGTCGAACTGCGTCGCCGACCAGATCTCGCCGTCCGCGTGCACCTGCGCGCCGACGATGTCGTACGCCACGTCGCTGTAGTTGAGCGGCGACTTCGACATGTCGTAGTTGCGGATGCCGCGTTCCTTGTCGCCGGTCACGTAGCCGCCCGTGACGTACGGGGTGCGGCCGGAGGGGCGGAAGCCGTACTCGTTGAGGTACTCCATGGAGAACAGGTCGGACGTGCTCTCGTTCATGGCTCCGGCCTGGGCGCCGCTCCAGCCGGAGTTCGGGCCGGCGATCATGCGGCCGGAGATGGCGTGCGTGTACTCGTGGGCGATGACCGACATGTCGTAGTCGCCGTCCACGCACGGCGAGTAGAACGACCCGGCGATCGGCTGCCACAGGTACATGTTGGTGATCGGCGCCACCCCGTCGGGGCCGGTGATCTGGTTGGCGTTGTCCCGTACGGACAGCACCCGCGCGCCCGCCTGCGCGTTGCCCTGCTCGGGGTCGCCGCCGAGCCCGCCGCGACCGCCGTTGTCCGCCTGCATGTTCCAGGCCGTCTCGGTGAAGCCGAGCCGGTAGGACCAGTCGTGCATGCGGTTGTGCGCGACGTGCAGGTTGGAGATGGCCGCTTCGAGGTCGGCCTCGCCCGGCTGGTCGAACACGGCCGGGTCGCACTTGGCCCTGTGCCAGGTGTTCTTCCACGGGTAGCGGTAGTCCCTGGCCGGGGTGAGCACGTTGGTACGGGTGCCGACGGAGAACGGGTCGCCGCTGGCGCGGTTCTCGTACGTCCTGGCCGCGTTGCCGACGCTGGTGTTCGTGGGCTCGTTCGTGAGGTGGTCGACGTCCCATGGCTTGCCGGCCGCCGGGTCGCCGCCGATCACCCGGTCACAGCCGGGTCCTGGCGCGGCGCACCACTTCTGGCGGGTGTCCTTGGAGGAGTAGTCGTCGCGCGGGTTCGACGGGAAGACCGACCACTCGGGGTTTCCCGGGTCGGCGTGGTGGTCGACCAGGTTCTCGCGGGTCAGGATCGCGCCGGTGACCGCGTCCACGTGCGTCGTGTACGCCGCCTCCGCGCCCTGCGCGCCGCCGATCAGCACCACCTGGTACGCGCTGTGCACCCCGCCGGGCGCCGGCACCGCCACCTCCGTGGCCTGCTTGGTGACGGCCGTGGCGAGGTCGATGCCGCCGTCCTCGGCCGCGATCTCCATGGCCCGCTGCGCGGTGATCGCGGCGGCCGGCGGCGTGCCCGTCTCGCGCGACAGCGACGACGTGACGTGCCTGACCTGGCCGTCCGTCACGCCGATCGCGACCAGCCCGTCCACCCCGGCGGGCAGGTCGCCGAAGCGCTGGCGCAGCAGCACCGCGTGGCCGGGCCCGATGGGGTTGACCGCGACCGTCTCCAGCGCGTCGATCGAGGCGGCGGACAGGCCGAAGAGCTGCTCGTTGGCCTTGAGGTAGTCGCGCGCCGCCTTCTCCGGGTCGCCGCCGAGCCCTTCCGCCAGGGGCTGCGCGCCGGTGACGGTGGCGGGGGTGCCGAGAGCGTTCCAGCGGACCTCGGCGGCGGACCCCGCGACGCGCCGCTCCGCCGACGCCGGGGGCGGCACCTGACCCTGGCGGTTGTCCACATCGGGTTCGCCGTGGAGCTCCGCCTGGAAGTCGTGGATCTCCGGAGCCTGCGCGGCGGGTTCGCCCCGTGCCGCTCCGGTGAGGGGAAGGGTCGCCGCGGTCATCGCGACGACGACGAGTGAGCTGCGTAACCAGGACCTGGTCGACACGTTTCCCTCCTGCGTGCCTGAGGATGCGCAGCGTCGCGCATCTCGCAAGAGGAAATCACCGGCCAACTAAGCTGACAAGATCTTGTAAAGGCGCAAATATCAGCGTATAAGCGGCAGATAACGCCTGCCCCAGCAGCCCACGTGCCACCGGAACGGGCCGGACGACGCCGTCAAGCGGGGCCGTCAAGCGGGGCTGTCAAGCGGGCGGTCAGAGGGTGGCGTTGATCTGCGGGGCGACGCGTTCCGACCAGGTGGTGAGCACCTCGTCCAGCCGGGGCAGGTCCGCCTCGACGACGGCGAGGCCCGGCGTGGGGACGGTCGCGCCCAGCTCCACCAGCAGCGGCCGCAGGTGCACCTCGACCGCGAGCGCGTGCCGGGCGTCGCCCATGACCAGCAGCGGCAGCGCCGCCTTGCCGGCCAGCGCCTGCGGCGGCAGCCGGTCCAGGAACGCCTTGAGCAGCCCGGTGTAGGTGCCCTTGTAGGTGGGGCTGGCCACGACCAGCACGCTCGCCTCGGCGACCAGTTCGAGCGCGACCTCCACGCCGGTGGAGACGCCGGGGCTGAGCAGGTGCGGGCCGAGCGCCGACAGGTCGATCACCTCGTACGAGTCCGCCGCCCCCAGCCGGTCGAGCCGCTGCCCGACGGCCTTGGCGGCCTCGGCGGCCACGGTCAGCGTCCTTGACCCGGAGCGCGGGTTGCCCACCAGGGCGACGACGCTCATCGGCCCACCACCGCGGCGATCACCCGGAGCCGGCCGCCGGGCACCCGTCGTTCACTCACCCAGTCCTCCTCAGCCTCGTCGTCGGGCAGGTCGTACCAGTGGACGTCGCCCTCCAGCCCGTTCAGCCCGTCCAGCCGTGCCGTGTCAGCCATGCGCGGCCGCCACCCTTCGTTCCCTGGCCGCCGCGACCTCGCCGCGCAGCAGGCTCCATACGCGCCGCCGGCTCCGCGCCGCCGGCCGGCCCGGCGGGAGGACTCCCGGCGGGCCCACGTCGACGATCTCCTTGATCCGGCCGGGCGCCGCCGTCATCACCGCGACCCGCCGCCCCAGCCGGACGGCCACGCCGAGGTCATGGGTGATGAACAGCACGGTCTTGCCGGTCTCCCGCCAGACGCGGACGAGCTCGTCGCCCAGCCTGGCCCTGCTCGGCGCGTCCAGCCCGGCGAACGGCTCGTCCAGCAGCAACACGCCCGGGTCGAAGGCGAGGCTGCGGGCGAGCGCGACGAGCTGCCGGTCGGCGGGCGACAGCTCGTATGGATACTTGCCGGCGACCCCGTCCAGCCCCACGAGCGCGAGCAGCTCGCGTGTCCGCCGGTCGCGCTCCGGCCTGGGCGCCGCGCCGGCCTCCAGCCCGAACGCCACGTTGGCCCGCGCGCTGCGCCACGGGAACAACGCGTGCTGCTGCACGACCACGCCCCGCTCCAGCGCCGGCCCCGTGACGGGCGCGCCGCCGATGAGCACCTGCCCGCGGGTCGGCCGGACGAGCCCGGCGACCAGCGCGAACACGCTGGACTTGCCGCATCCGCTCGGGCCGACGATCGTGAGCAGCTCGCCTCCCGGCACGTCGAGGTCGACGCCCGACAGCACCGTGACGGGGGCGGCGGGATCGCCGGCCTCCAGCGTCACGTTCCTGAGGGTGAGATGCGGGGCCTGACTCATGCGTACGAAGCTACGAGGCACCGCCCGCAAAGTCAACATTTCCTACATGAGATGAAGACAATGCTCCCTCGATATCGTCGTGCCGTAACGCCGCCTGACGATTCACATCGAGGGGTTTCGATGATCTTCATCACCGCGAAGTTCCGCGTCCTGCCCGAGCACGCCGACGACTGGCCGGCCATCACCCGCGACTTCACCGCCGCCACCCGCGCCGAGCCCGGCTGCCTGTGGTTCGACTGGTCGCGCAGCCTCGACGATCCGAACGAGTACGTACTGGTGGAGGCCTTCAGAGACGACGAGGCGGGCGCCGCCCACGTCCAGTCCGACCACTTCAAGCAGGCCCAGCAGACCCTCCCGCCGCACCTGGCGGAGACGCCGCGCATCGTCAACACCACCATCGCCCAGGACGACTGGTCCGAACTGGGGGAAATGGCCGTCAAGAACGCCTGACCCACCTCCCCGGGCCGCCCACACGGCGGCCCGGGGCCACGGCACCAGGGCGCGTGGCGGCGGACCGCATCGCAGCCGAGCGAGCGTGACGCCTCACGGCGGCCGTTACGCGAACGTTACGAGCGTGCCGGAACCCCTTACAGGCGCGTCATCGCAGGTCACAGTGCACATCGCGGCGCGGGCGCGTTTTTTTCCGGGTTATTGACGAAAAACCATGGACCTCGGCAGACTCTCCGCATGGCACCACCCCGTGGCCCCCTTTCGCAACTCCGGCGCGGGCACGAAGAGCTCGTGCTCGGCCTGTTGCGCAAGCACGGCCCCCTGAGCCGGGGCGAGCTGGGCAAGCGTTGCGGCCTGTCCAGGACGACCCTCTACGACATCCTCGCCGAGCTGGTGGCGAGCGGCGCCGTGGTCACCGCGTCCCCGCAGGAGACCCCGCGCGGCCGGGGCAGACCGGCCGAGACGCTGACCCTCAACCCCGACGCCGGCCAGGCCATCGGCATCGACTTCGCCCGGCGCGGCCTGCACGTCGCGGCCGTCAACCTGGCGCACGAGATCGTCGGCTCGGCCAGCGAGCCGCACGACGCCGACCTGCCGTGGGAGCAGCGGGTCGAGCTGGCCGAACGGCTCATCGGCTCCCTCACCGGCACCGGCTCGGGCGCGCTGCGGCTGGGCGCGCTGGACGCGATCGGCGTCGGCGTCGTCGGCGCCCAGGTCGAAGGCCTTCCAGCTGAGGGCCTGAGTGAGGAACGAACCAAGGGCCGCGAAGGCGAAGGACCCGGGCCGGAATCCGGCGAAACCCCGCCCCACCCCGTGCAGGTGCTGCTGCGGGAGCGGTTCGGCGTGCCGGTGCTGCTCGACAACAACACCAGGCTGGCCGCGCTCGGCGAGGCGATCTGGGGGGCGGCGGCAGGCGGGCAGGACGTGCTCTATCTGCGGCTGTCCCACGGTGTAGGCGGCGGGCTGGTGGTCGGCGGGTCGTTGCACAGAGGCGCGTACGGGCTGTCGGGCGAGTTCGGCCACATCACGGTCGAGCCGGGCGGCGCGCGCTGCGACTGCGGCGGCACCGGCTGCCTGGAGACCGTCGCCTCCATAAGGGCCGTGCTGGACGCCTACCGAGCCACCGGCGGAAGGGCCGCGGACGTGCCGGAGCTGGTCAAGGCGGTCAGGGCGGGCGAGCCGAGCGCGCTGGACGTGCTGGAGCGGGTGGGCGGCAGGATCGGCGAGGTGCTGGCCGCCGTCTGCAACGCGATCGGCCCCAGCGTCATCGTGGTCGGCGGCGAGCTGGTCGAGACCGGCCAGGCGCTGGTCGAGCCGATCGAGCGCACGCTGCACGACCACGTCATGCCGGTCTCGCGGCACCGGGTGAGCCTGCGCAGGGCGACGCTCGGCGAGGTCGCGGGCGCGCTCGGCGGCATCGCCCTGGTGCTGCACGAATCCCCCTTGCTGTCCCGCTATCCGGCAGGCCCGGATCTCGCTGAGGACCTCACATCACCATGACGCAATCGAGGCACCACCCATGACCCAGCTCACCGCGACGGGCAAGGCGCAGGCGGCTCCGGCCGTGCGGCGCGGGCCCAGGCGCTCGCGGCGCGCCCTCGTACTCAACCTCGTCGCCGTCGTCGTCGGCCTGCTCGTCTGGACGGCGCTGGCCACCATAGGCGTGCAGGGGCTGCCGAACCCGCTGGAGGTGGCCGGCCGCGCGGCCGAGCTGATCGGCGACGGCACGCTGGTGACCGACGCCCTGGCGAGCCTGCGCCGCGTCCTGATCGGCTTCCTGCTCGGCACGCTGCTGGCGATCCCCGTCGGCTTCCTCATGGGCTGGTACGCCACCGCGCGCGGCCTGCTGGAGCCGTACGTGCAGTTCTTCAGGACGATCCCGCCGCTGGCGATCATCCCGCTGGCCATCGTGCTCATGGGCATCGACGAGCGGCCGAAGATCTTCGTCATCTTCCTGGCGGCGTTCCTGTCGAGCGTGGTCTCCACGTTCCAGGGCGTCGTGGACGTGGACAAGACGCTGATCAACGCCGCCCGGGTGCTCGGCGCGTCCGACCGGACGATCTTCCTGCGGGTCGTGGTGCCGGCCTCGACGCCGTTCATCCTGGTCGGGATGCGGGTGGGGCTGGGCGCGGCCTGGGGCACGCTGGTCGCGGCCGAGCTGATCGCCGCGCAGGAGGGCCTGGGCTTCCGGATGCAGCAGGCCCAGCTCTACTACGACCTGTCCACGATCTTCGTGGGCCTGATCACCATCGGCGTGCTCGGCCTGCTGATGGACCGCCTGCTGCTGCTGGCCGAACGCCGCCTCACCAACTGGCAGGAGCGCCGATGAACAACAAGATCTCGTTCAGGGACGTCGTCAAGACGTACCCGATGAAGGACGGCACCTTCACCGCGCTCGACCACGTGTCGCTGGACATCGCCGACCGCGAGTTCGTCACCGTCGTCGGCCCTTCGGGGTGCGGCAAGAGCACGCTGATGAGCATGGCGGCCGGGCTGGTCGAGCCGACCGGCGGCGAGGTGCTGGTGGACGGCCGGCCGGTCGACGGTCCAGGACCCGAGCGCGGGGTGATCTTCCAGCAGTACGCGCTGTTCCCGTGGCTGACCGTGCGCAGGAACGTCGAGTTCGGGCTGAAGCTCAAGGGGCTGCCGGCCGACGAGCGCAGGCGGCGGGCCGAGCAGGCGATCGAGCTGGTGGGCCTGTCCGACTTCGCCGACGCGCTGCCGAAGGCGCTGTCGGGCGGCATGCGGCAGCGCTGCGCGATCGCCCGCGCGTACGCGGTGGACCCGCAGGTCCTGCTCATGGACGAGCCGTTCGGCGCGCTCGACGCGCTGACCAGGGTGCAGCTGCAGGACCAGCTCCTCGCCACGTGGAGCAGGGAGCAGCGCACGGTCATGTTCATCACCCACGACGTGGACGAGGCCGTCTACCTGGCCAGGCGGGTCATCGTCATGGCCGCGCGGCCCGGCCGCATCCAGCAGATCATCGACGTCGACCTGCCGTACCCGAGGACCGAGGAGATGCGGCTCTCGCCCGAGTTCGGGCGGATCCGCAACGAGGTCTGGCACGCCGTCTACCACCAGGCGTCCGCCGCCTGAGTTTCCCGTACAGAAAGAAGGACCCGATGGCCATGCGTTCCCTTCGCCGCGCCCTGACGGCCGCCTCGGCGGTGAGCCTGCTGGCACTCTCCGTGACCGCCTGCTCCGACGACGGCTCCACCGTCAGGTTCGGCTACATCAGCGACTACAACGGCGCCAGCCTGCTCGCCATCGCCGAGAAGCAGGGCCTGTGGGACAAGCAGGGGCTCACCCCCGAGATCAAGGTGTTCACGAACGGGCCGCTGCAGATCCAGGCGCTCGGCGCGGGCGACCTCGACTTCGGCTACATCGGCCCCGGCGCGATGTGGCTGCCCGCCACGGGCAAGGCCAAGGTCGTCGCGATCAACACGCTGGCGTACGCCGACCGCGTGATCGGCCGGCCCGGCATCAAGACGATCCAGGACCTCAAGGGCAAGAAGGTCGGCGTGCCGGAGGGCACGTCCGGCGACATGGTGCTCAACCTGGCGCTGCAGAAGGCCGGCATGTCGGTCAAGGACATCGAGAAGGTGCCGATGGACCCGGCCACGGTGGTGTCGGCGTTCGCCTCCGGGCAGATCGACGGGGCCGGCATCTGGTATCCGCTGATCGACAACATCAAGCAGCAGGTGCCGGACATGGTGGAGATCGCCAGTACGAAGGAGTGGCCGGACAGCTCGTTCCCGACCGCGTTCGTCGGCGGCACGGAGGTGGACGAGGCGCTCACCAACAAGGTGATCAAGGTGCTGCAGGAGGCCAACGACTGGCGGGCCGCACACCCAGAGGAGGCCATCACCGAGTCCGCCGCGCTGCTCAAGCTCGACCCGGCCAAGGTCAAGGCGGACGCGGCGAACGTCCAGACGATGACCACCGAGGACCTGGTGAACAAGACCAAGGACGGCACGGTGGCCAAGTGGCTGAACAGCCTCGGCGACTTCTTCGTCGGCACCGGCCAGCTCAAGTCCAGGCCCGACCCCTCCACGTACTACACCGGCGATCTCTACACGAAGGCCTTCACCAAGTGAACCTGCTGTTCCTGATGACCGACCAGCACCGCGTCGACACCCTGGGCTGCTACGGCAACCCGCACGTCGCCACGCCCAACCTCGACAGGCTGGCCGCGAGCGGCACCCGGTTCGACCGGTTCTACACGCCGACGGCCATCTGCACGCCGGCGCGGGCCAGCCTGCTCACCGGGCAGGCCCCGTTCCGTCACCGGCTGCTGGCGAACTACGAGCGCAACGTCGGTTACCTGGAGGACCTGCGGGAGGACGCCTTCACCTTCCCCGAGGCGCTCAAGGAGCGCGGCTACCAGCTCGGGCTCATCGGCAAGTGGCACGGCGGCACCAGCCGCAACGCCGCCTCCTACGGCTTCGACGGCCCCGACCTGCCCGGCTGGCACAACCCGGTCGACCATCCCGACTACCTCGCCTACCTGGAGGAGCGCGGGCTGCCGCCGTACCGGATCTCGGACCTCGTCCGAGGGACGACGCCGAACGGCAACCAGGGCAACCTGCTGGCCGCGCGGCTGCACCAGCCGGTGGAGGCCACGTTCGAGCACTACCTGGCGACCAGGGCGATCGAGCACATGGAGCGCTACGCCGCCGACGGCCGGCCGTTCTTCCTCGCCACCCACTTCTTCGGGCCGCACCTGCCGTACCTGCTGCCCGACGAGTACTTCGACATGTACGACCCGAGCCTGGTGGAGCTGCCGCCGTCGATCGCCGAGACGTTCGAGGGCAAGCCGCCGGTGCAGCGCAACTACAGCGCGCACTGGACGTTCGACACGATCCCGATCGAGGTCACCCGCAAGCTGATCGCCGTCTACTGGGGTTACGTGACGCTGATCGACGAGCAGATCGGCCGCATCCTCGACCGCATGGACGAGCTGGGGCTGAGCGACAGCACGTCCGTCTTCTTCACCGCCGACCACGGCGAGTTCACCGGCGCCCACCGCCTGCACGACAAGGGCCCGGCCATGTACGAGGACATCTACCGCATCCCCGGCATCATCCGCGTCCCCGGGCAGCAGCCGCAGGTCAGGGACGAGTTCGTCACGCTGACCGACTGCACGGCGACCATCCTCGACCTGGCCGGCTGCGACACCGGGCCGGCCGTGGACAGCCGCAGCCTGCTCCCGCTCGTCCGCGGCGAGCACCCGGAGTGGCCCGGCGAGCTGCTGGCCGAGTTCCACGGCCACCACTTCCCGTATCCGCAACGGATGATCCGCGACGACCGCTACAAGCTGATCGTCAACCCCGAGTCGGTCAACGAGCTGTACGACCTGCACGCCGACCCGCACGAGCTGAGCAACCGCTACACCCACCACGAGCTGGCCCCCGTGCGCCGCCGGCTGATGCGCCGGCTGTACGACCTGCTGCGCGAGCGGGGCGACAACTTCTACCACTGGATGACCCCGATGTACGACATCGGCGCCCTCGACTACGACCCCACGCTCAGCTCCTTCGAGAAGGAGGGCGAGAAGGAGGGCGAGAAGGAGGGCGAGAAGGAGGACTCCCCCGCCTGACCGGCATCGGCCGGACCGATTCCCGTTCTGGCAAACGCGTGTCGCCCGGCCCGGTTCGTGTGCTTGACTCCCGCCTTGGCACTACCGCACCGATGGGGAGAGTTCATGGCGGAGTTCGTGGGGATCGACCCCCGTGGCGCGCACGAACTGATCCGCCGTATGGAGGCGGGCAAGGCTTATGTCAGCGCGACCCGGCCGGGTCTCGAGACGGCGATCGCCGAGGCGGAGCAGGACTGGGCCGGCCGCCAGGGCACCACGGCCCTGCACCGCGCCTGGGTGTTGTTCCACGACTCCCAGCAGGACCTGCGGTGGCGCATCGACACGATCGAGCAGCTCGTACCGGTGCGGGAGCGCGGCATGCTGTCCGCGACCTTCCCTTTCACGGCCGAGCACGAGGCACGGCTGGCCGCGGAGAGCGCGGCCCACGCCATCCTGGCCGCCGAGCGGGAGGGTGAGCGGGAGGGTGGGGACGTGGCGGCGGCGGTCGCGGCCGTCGAGGGCGAGGTCCGCGACCCCGCGTACGCGACGGCGCTGCTTTCCACGCTCGGCATCGAGACGTTCACCCGGCTGCTCGAAGGGCACGGCGGGCCGCTGGCGCAGGCGTACGCGAGTGCCGAGCGCACCGGGCGGCTCGGCGACGCCTGGCACGAGCTGGTGGCGACCGCCCCGGCCGGGGCGCTGACGGCCCTGGTCACGGGCGCCGAGCAGTCGGGCACGGTGCTCAACCGGGTCGCGACCACGCTGCTGAACCGCCCGCAGGACACCGGCTGGAGCCCCGGCGACCTGCTCCGGCCGTACGCGGGCAACCCGCTGGCCTTCCAGCAGCTGCTGGCCGAGCATCCCCGCGAGGCGCGCGCCCTGCTGAGCGCCGCCACCGCCGACCCGGCCGCCGCCCAGGCGCTCGCGACCGCGTTGCACGAGGCGCTCAAGCCCGGGGTCGGGGCCGACGGGCTGCGCGAGCGCGCCTGGGCCACCGTCATCGGCACCCCGGGCGGCAGGACCGCCGCCGAGGGCGGCTGACCCGCGATGGCGACGAAGCACCAGCTCCTCCGCGAGGCTGCCGACAAGGAGTCGCTGGCCGCCGCGTTCATGCGGTACGCCAGGGGGCTCGCGGGCGCGTTCGACGGCATCCCGGCGCGGCCTGGCGACTGCGAGTCGTACTGGACGGGGCCGGCCGCGCAGCGGTACCTGACGCAGGTGGTCAAGGTCAGGCGCGAGGTGGCCGACCTGGAGGACTCCTGCCTGGCCACCGCCGACAACCTGCGCCGCCGCGCGGCGAGCCTGCGCGCCGCCGCCGCGACCATCGTCGCCGACCCCTGAGCCCAGGGGCTAACGCATCGCGTCCAGGCCGCGCACCACGCTGGTGGTGAGCGTGCCGATCTCGGAGATGCCGATCGTGACGGTGTCGCCGTCCTGGAGCGTGAACGGCAGGTCGGGCACCAGGCACGTGCCGGTCGCCAGCACGGCGCCGTCGGGGAAGGCGTCGGCGCGGTAGAGGTAACCGGCCAGGTCGTCGAGCCGCCGGTTGAGCTGGGAGGTGCTGGCCTTGCCGTCCCAGACGGTCTCGCCGGCCCTGGCGATGGTGAGCGTGATGTCCAGCGTGTACGGGTCCGCCACCTCCCACGCGGGCCTGATGCCGGGGCCGACCGCGCAGGCGCCGAGGTAGATCTTGGCCTGCGGCAGGTAGAGCGGGTTGACCCCCTCGATGGTGCGGGAGCTGACGTCGTCGACGACCGTGTAGCCGACGATCTCGCCGCCCGCGTTCAGCACGAGACCCAGCTCGGGCTCCGGCACGTCGATCCCGGAGTCCTCGCGGACGGAGATGCGGCCGCCGTCGCCCGACACCTTCCACGCCACCGACTTGAAGAACAGCTCGGGCCGCTCGGCGTCGTAGACCAGCTCGTACACGTCGGCGGCGCGCTCGCTCTCCAGCACCCTGGCCTCGCGGGAGCGCCGGTAGGTGACGCCCGCGGCCCACACCTCCATGCGCCCGTCCACGGGCGGGAGCAGGGCGACGGAGCCCGAGGGGTGGCGGGGGCCGTCGGCGGACGCGCACCGCTCCTTGAGTTCATCGGAGGAAAGTCGGAGCAGCTCACCGACGGTGGTGATTCCGGCCAGCTCCACCACCTGCTCGCCGTCGTCGATTCCTACTGCGGCGGCGCTGGTCAGTGGGCTGGTGAACCGTACGATCTGCATGCCTGCTCCTAGCTCCGTCAACCGAGTCATCCGATGAATGGTCGCCTATGGGATCAACTTAATAGTTCGACGGGTCGATCGGGAGGGGGCATCTGCTCATATCACCTCGAAGTCGGCCATCATCGCCATGTCCTCGTGTTCGAGGTTGTGGCAGTGCAGCATGTACGTGCCGCGGTGCCCGTCGAAGCGGGCCAGCACGTCCACGACCTCGTACGGCCCCACGTCCACGGTGTCCTTCCAGCCCGCGTCCGTGGCGGCGGGCGGGCGGCCGTTCCTGGCCAGCACCTGGAAGTGGGCCAGGTGCACGTGCACGGGATGACGGAAGTCACCGGTCAGCCGCCACACCTCGGCGGTGCCCACGCGGGGACGGGCCAGCGGCACGCCGGGCCGGTAGCGATGACCGTTGATCGTCCAGGCGCCGTCCGTCGCGCGGAAGTCGAAGCGGCGGGTGGCCACGGGACGCGGCCGTCCAGGCGGGCGGGACAGGACGGCGGGCACGGCGCTGTCGTCCGGCGCCCGCCGGGTGACGACGAAGCCCATGACGTTCCCGGCCGGCCCGTCGGCCAGGGCGTTGACCAGGGTGACGGCGGTGCCGACGGGGTAGCCGGAGAAGTCGACGACGACGTCGTACCGCTCGCCTGGAGAGATCGGGATCGCGTCGTGCGTCACCGGCGCGGCGAGCAGCCCCGAGTCGCTGCCGATCTGCGTGAACCGGCCGCCGGGGGCCAGCCTGAGCAGGTATCTGCGCGCGTTGGACGCGTTGAGCAGGCGCAGCCGGTAGCGGGTGGCGGTCACCTCGGCGACCGGCCAGGGAGCGCCGTTCACCAGGATCACGTCCCCTTCGACGCCCTCCATGTAGTCGCCGTCCAGCCTCCCCCGGCCGCCGTGCTCACCGTGCCCGCTCCGGTGGGCCCGCGGGTAGCGGAACGAGCCGTCCTCCTCGAAGGCCCGGTCGCAGATCATCAGCGGCAGCTCCCGCTCGCCGCGCGGCAGCGGCAGCGCGTCCTCCTCCTCGTCGCGGACCAGCGCCATCCCGGCCAGCCCGCGCCACACCTGCGGGGCGGTGAAGTCCATCCGGTGGTCGTGGTACCAGAGCGTGGCGGCCCGCTGGCCCACCGGATAGCGGTACTCCTTGACCAGCGGGTGGTGCACCTCCCCTGGGTGAGCGGGGTGCGGCGGGGCGCCGGCGGGCACGACGAGGTCGGTCGGGTAGCCGTCGGAGCCCGGCGGGGTGACGCCGCCGTGCAGGTGGGTGGAGGTGGGCACGGGCAGCTCGTTGCGCACCGCGACCGTGACTGGTTCCCCGCGCCGCAGCTCGAACGTGGGCCCCGGGAAGGTGCCGCCGTACCCCCACACCTCGGTCCGCAGCCCCGGCAGGATCTCGGCCGCCGCCACCCGCTGCGTCACCTCGTACCGGCCGGGGCCGACCGGCCTGGCCACGTCCGGGATCGGCAGCGGCGCCGTGAAAGGCTCCGGCAGCCGCGCCCTGCTCCGCAGCAACTGCCCCGCCACCTCGGCCCCGCAGCCCGCGATGCCCAGCCCGGCCCCGCCCAGCATCCCCACGAACGCCCGCCTGGAGATCCTCATGCGGCACCGCGCAGCGTGCGCCACGTCCACGCGGTGAAGACGGCGGACAGCCCGAAAACGGCCATGCCGAGCGGGAAGTGCCCCGCGATGATCCGCGCCTGCCCCAGCCCGACCTGCGCCGTCTCCAGCACCACGAGCCCCAGCCCGGCCAGCGCCGGCCATCCTGGGCCGCGCCCCGGCCGCCACAGCAGCACGGCGGTCACCACCTGCGCGTAGAGCAGCGCGTGGGTGTAGCCGGCGTTGTCGCGGTGCCAGGCCAGCAGATCGACGTCGCCGGTGACGAACAGCCCGGCGAGCGCCGCCTGCACGAGCACCCCGGTCAGGTGCCCGGTGGCCGTCACGCGCAACGACCAGACGATCCAGCCGGGCGGACGCGGAACGGCCTCGGAGGAGCCGGGGTCGGAGGAGCCGGGGTCGGAGGAGCCGGGGTCGGAGGAGGTCATGCCAGGAATGCTCCACCGAACGCCATCGCGGTCACATCCCGCGACGGGGGGCTCTGGCCCGTACTCCCGGGGGCGTACGCGAGCCGCCCGGCGCCGGAAACGTACGCCCGCGGGCTGACGCCCCGCCGGCGCCGCTCCCCTACCTTGGGTGCATGGACACCCGCGGGAAGGACGCGCTGGTCGCGGCGGGCGCGCTGGCGGCGATCACGGCGGGCACGTACGCGAACCTGTCGTGGTCGGGTCCCCAGGAACGCCCGCTCGACCCGGCGGGCCTGGCGCTGATCACGGTCGCGGCGCTGTCGCTGGCCTTCCGGCGCACCGCCCCGCTGGCGGCCGGCATCGTCGCGGCGGCCTGCGCGGTCGCCTACTACGCCGCCCACTACCCCGGCGTGTTCGCCACCGCGCCCGCGCTGGCCTCGATCTACACCCTCGCCGTGCTCGGCCACCGCAAGGCGGCGATCTGGCTGGCGGCGGTGCTGGCCGTGACGATGTACGGCCTCATGGCGCTCGCGCCCGAGGATCCGCCGCCGGGCAGCTGGATGGCGCTGCTGAGCGGCTGGCTGATGGCCATGGTGCTGGTGGGCGAGGTGACCAGGAGCGGCAGGGCGTACCTGCGGGCGGTGGAGCAGCGCGCCGAGGCGATGGAGCAGCGGGCCGAGGCCGTGGAGCAGCGGGCGCTGGAGGCCGAGCGCACGCGGGAGGAGGCGGCGCTGCGGCAGGCGAGCGAGGAGCGGCTGTGGATCGCGCAGGAGCTGCACGACTCGCTCACGCACAGCATCTCCGTGGTCAACGTCCAGACCGCGCTGGCGCTTGAGCTGCTGGAACGCCGTCCCGAGCGGGTCAGGGAGGCGCTGCTGGCGATCAAGGAGTCGGGGCACGAGGCGATGAACGAGCTGCGTGCCACCCTCGGCGTGCTGCGTAGTCCCGAGGGGGTGGAGGCGGGGCTGTCCGGGCTGCCGCGCCTGGTCGCCAGGGCCGAGGGTGCAGGGCTGCGGGTGAGGCACACCGTGTCGGGCGTCCCGTACACGGCGGCGCCTGAGGTCGATCGGGCCGCGTACCGGATCGCCCAGGAGGCGCTGACCAACGTGCTGCGGCACGCGGGCGCGTCCGCGGCGGTCACGGTGAGCCTCCAGTACGCTCCCTCGGCGATCGTGCTGCGGGTGGAGAACGACGGCGAGCCCGGCGTGGCCGGGCCTGGAATGGGGTTGATCGGGATGCGGGAGCGCGCGGTCGCCGTCGGCGGCTCGCTGACGGCGGGCCCGGGCGAGCACGGCGGCTTCACGGTACGCGCCGAACTGCCGACGGGGGCCGGGGGGCGGTCGTGATCCGGGTGCTGCTGGCCGACGACCAGCCGCTGATCAGGGCCGGCTTCAAGGCACTGCTGGAGCTCACCGACGACATCACCGTGGTCGGCGAGGCGGGCGACGGCGCGCAGGCGGTGGAGCTGGCCGAGCGGCTGCGCCCGGACGTCGCGCTGTTCGACGTCCGCATGCCGCTGATGGACGGCATCCAGGCCACCCGCAGGATCGGCGCGAGCCCCGAGCTGAACGACGTCCGCGTGGTGATCCTCACCAACTACGCCCTCGACGAGTACGTCTTCGCCGCCCTCAGAGCCGGCGCCACCGGCTTCCTGCTGAAGGACATCGAGCCCGGCGACCTGCTGCAGTCGGTGCGGGTGGCGGCGAAGGGCGAGGCGCTGCTGTCGCCGTCGGTGACCCGCCGCCTGATCGAGGAGTACGTCAGCACCCCGCCCCGCCCGGCGGCCTCAGGGCCGGAGCTCGACCGGCTGACCGTCCGCGAACGCGAGATCGTCGCCCTGGTCGGCAGGGGCCTGTCGAACGAGGAGATCGCCGAGCACCTGGTGATCAGCGGCGCCACCGCGAAGACCCACGTGAGCAGGTCGATGGTCAAGCTGGGCGTCCGCGACCGGGCCCAGCTGGTCGTCTTCGCGTACGAGTCGGGCCTGGTGGTCCCAGGAGATCAGAACGTCACCAGGAACTCGTAGCAGTTGAGCAGCCAGACGAGCAGCCACAGCGCGAGGGTCGGGAGCCGGATCAGCCCCCGGCCGGTTCCGTCTTCAGGCACCCGATACCAGCTCCCGTGAACGGGACGGCGTTCCTGCTTGTGCCCTCATGGTAATTCGCCGCTCTGCGCGAAAGCGGTATAGGCCGACAAAGGATTCCTGATTGTGTCCTTTACTGAAACGCGTACGGAAACCGCGTACTGAAAGCCTCGGCCTATCCGTTCACCGGCTTGCCGAGCGCGCTGCCCGCCAGCCAGTCTTCCCACGACTTGGCCCACGGCGTCGGCCCGTTGCCGAACTGGAGTTTCCTGGACGTGCCCGTCACCTCGATGATGTCGCCGCGCTGGGTGAAGTCGTAGAACCAGCGGGCGTTGGCGGGGCTGGCGTTCACGCAGCCGTGGCTGACGTTCGAGCTGCCCTGCGCGCCGGTGGACCAGGGGGCGGCGTGGAAGAAAGTGCCGCTGTACGTCATGCGCACGTTCCACTTGGTCTTGATGCGATATTCGCCGGGCTCGCCGATCGTGGCGGAGTCCATGACGATGTCGGCCGCCTTCTCCTGCGCGATCATGACGCCGGAATAACTGTCGTCGCCCGGCCGCCCGAGGCTGACCGGAATGGTCTTGACGACCTTCCCGTTCTCGCGGACGACCGCCTTGTGGGCCTTGGCGCTGACCTTGGTGATGTGCTCGGGCCCGACGGTGAACGTCAGGCTGCGGTCCTTGGTGCCCCACAGCCCGGAGCCGGCGCGCAGCCCGGCGAGGTGCGCGACGACGGTCACCTTCTGCCCGGCCGGCCAGTACTCCCGCGGCCTGAACTGCACCTCGCGGTCGCTCACCCAGCTCCACGCGCCCTCGACCGGCTTGGACATGCGCACGACCAGCGACCGCTCGATCGCCGCCCTGGCCTTCTGCGAGGTGATCGGCTGCGAGAGCAGGAGCTGCACGGGCATGCCCACGCCGACCTTCTCGCCGTCGAGCGGCGCCATGCCGCTCTCCAGCACCCGTTTCGGCTTGAGCGTGGTGAACGTCGAGGTGCCGCTGACCTGCTTGCCGTCGGTGCCGGTGGCCTGGGCGCTGACCGTGTACGTGGTCGAGGGCCGCAGCGGCCAGGCCGGCCGCCACGTGCCGTCGTCACCCATGGCGCCCTTGACGGCGCGGCCCTTGGCGTCGGCCACGGCCACCTTCGTGACCTTGCCGGCGCTCACCTTGACCGCGATGCCGGTGTCGGGGGCGACCTTCTTGGTGCCGTCGGCGGGGGTGATCGCCAGCTTGGCCACGGGGCCCTGCTGCTGAGGGCCGCCCTGAGGGCCGCTCTGAGGGCCGGGGCCGCCGCCGGACGACGTACAGCCTGCGACGGTGAGCAGCGCCGCCATGGCGGCGGCGGTGAGTGATGGGGCGAGGGTCGCGGTCCGGCCGTTCCGCATCGTCGATGCCTCCCGTGCCTGACATAAGGCAATTATTCACATTAGACCGTTTACGGAGATCAGGCGGACTCCTGCCCGGATTGAGCTCGGACATGCGGCCACGGCACGCGCGGCGCGAGTGAATGATCTTGATCTGACGATCCGCCGGGCACAATCATGGGCCGGTGGATTACTACCTGATCTCCTCGACCGCGGGCGATCGCACGCCCGCAGGGCTCCTGGTGGAGGAGTTCGTCCTGTGTGAGGACTACACGGCGGCCGGAATCGACGGCGCCGAGTGGAGGCCGGAGAACGGGGCCTGGTCCTCCTCCGCCGAGCTGAGCCGCGCCATCCGCGCCGACCGCGCGCTGCGCGGCCGGGTGACGCCGGTCAGCAGGCAGGAGGCGTACAACGCCTTCGCCCGCATGGGCGGCGGCGTGCTGCCGGAGGAGGCCGGGCTGCGCACGCTCTTCCAGGAGCGCCGCACGCTGCCCACCACCGCCCCGCTCAACCTCGGCGGCTCCAGAGCGCGCCGTTACCGCATCCTGTTCGCCGGCGAGCTGGGCGCCGACGGCCTGGAGAACGCGCGCACGGCGCTGAGGCTCGAGCCGACCGGCGACCCGCGCGTGATCGGCGCCGCCTCGGCCGACGCGGGCGGCCACGGCTTCACCTGGGAGCTGCGCCGGATCGGCGCGGGCATCGCCTGGTGCGTGGACGTCACCGCACGGCTCGGCTCTGGCCCGGTGACCGCACTCGGCGCGCTGCTGCACCACCACCGCCAAGCGGTGCGCGAGCAGGGCCTCATCCCCGTCACCGTCGAACGCTTCGCCTGAGAGAACGACATTCGCCGGCCGGTGAGTGTCACATTCGCGGCCCCTACTCCGTCTTGTCCATAAGGATCCGGACAAGACGCATGCGGAGTGGCGATGAAGGGCAGCTCACTGGCCGGGGCGCTGGACGACCGGCTCGGCGGGGCCGGGTTTCTGAAGAAGGCGATGCGGAAGGTCTTCCCCGACCACTGGACGTTCCTGCTGGGCGAGATCGCGTTATACGCCTTCGTGGTCATCCTGCTCACCGGCGTCTTCCTGACGTTCTTCTTCAAGCCGTCCATGCAGGAGGTCGTCTACGACGGCAGCTACGTGCCGCTGCACGGCGTCACGATGAGCGAGGCGTACGCGTCGTCGCTGGAGATCACCTTCGAGGTGCGCGGCGGCCTGCTGATGCGGCAGATGCACCACTGGGCCACACTCATCTTCCTCGGCGCCATCGTCATCCACCTGCTGCGCAACTTCTTCACCGGCGCCTTCCGCAAGCCGCGCGACCTCAACTGGCTGATCGGCGTCACGCTGTTCGCCCTGGTGCTGATCAACGGGCTGTTCGGCTACTCGCTGCCGGACGACCTGCTGTCCGGTGCCGGGCTGCGCATCCTGCACGGGGTGATCATCTCGGTGCCGCTGGTGGGGACGTACCTGGCGATGTTCCTGTTCGGCGGGGAGTTCCCCGGCGAGGACATCATCGCCCGCCTCTTCAGCCTGCACGTGCTGCTGATCCCCGCGCTGCTGCTCGTGCTGCTCCCGCTGCACGCGGTGGTGCTGACGTGGCGGCAGACGCACACCCAGTTCCGCGCCAAGGGGCTGCGCAACGATCAGGTGCGCGGCGCGCCGTTCTTCCCCGCGTTCCTGGCGAAGACGACGGTGTTCTTCCTGTGGGTGACCGGGGTGATCACACTGCTCGCCACGATGTTCCAGATCAACCCCATCTGGCTGTACGGTCCTTACCTGCCCAGCACGGTCAGCGCCGGCTCCCAGCCCGACTGGTACATGGGCTTCCTGGAGGGCGCGCTGCGGATCATGCCGCCGTGGGAGTTCACCGTCTTCGGCTCCACGGTGACGATGAGCGTGCTGATCCCGGCGCTCGGCGCGCCCGGCCTGCTGTTCACCGCGCTCGCGCTCTATCCGTTCGCCGAGCGGTGGGTCACCCGTGACCGTGCCGTGCACCACCTGCTCGACCGGCCGCGCGACGTGCCCGTGCGGACGGCGCTCGGGGTCGCGGGCATCGTCTACTACGGCGTGCTGTGGCTGGCCGGCGGCAACGACCTGATCGCCTCGACCTTCCACATCTCGCTCAACGCGACCACCTGGATCTTCCGCGTCGCCATCGTCGCCGGGCCCGTGCTGGGGTACGTCGTCACCCACCGGATCTGCCTGGGCCTGCAGCTACGCGACCGGCACACGCTCGCGCACGGGGTGGAGACCGGGGTGATCGTACGCGGGCCCGACGGCGGCTTCACCGAGATCGAACGCCCGGTGACCGAGGAGGAGCAGGCCGTCCTGGAACCCGGCTCCCCACCCGCGCTACCACCCGCCCCACCGGCCGGCGGCGACGTGCCACCGCCGGCCGGTGAACGCGTCCGCCGCGCACTCCAACGCTCCTGGCTCAACTGACCCGCCGCCCCGGCCTCTCCGGGGCGGCCTCTCCGGGGCGGCCTCTCCGGGGCGGTTTTTCCGGGGCGGTTTTTCCGGGGCGGTTTTTCCGGGGCGGTTTTTCCGGCGGCTCAAGGAACGGTGACGGCGGGGACGGCCTTCGCGCGAACCATGAGCGGACGGCGGGAGTCCAACCTTTGGAACGGTCCCGCGCTCATGGGGGACGCACCGGGGGCGGTGCGCTTAGGGGGATACGGCATGAAGATCGGCGCGCTACGGGGGACGGCGGGGGCACTCACCTTGACCGCTCTACTGACGACTCTACTGACGACGCTGCTGACGACGGCCTGCACCACGGACAGGAACGTCGATCCCGGCACGGCGTCGCCCGCATCCGCGGTCCCGGCATCCGGCACCATCACGTCCGGCCTTTCCGCCGGCACTGCCGCGGCGTCCCGCGTGGCCGGTTTACCCGCCTCGGCGGTGAGGGTGGTGAAAGTGGTGAAGGTGGCGGCCAGGGCCAGGCCGGTGGACTGCCGGCGGGCGAAATGCGTGGCGCTTACCTTCGACGACGGGCCGGGGGCGTACACGGACGCGCTGCTGCGGCACCTGGCCGCGTACCGGGCCAAGGCGACGTTCTTCGTCGTCGGGCAGAACGTGGCGGCGAACCCGGGGATCGTGCGCAGGACGTACGCGGCGGGGCACGAAATCGGCAGCCACACCTGGTCGCACCCCGACCTGACGAAGCTGCCGGCCGCCGGGGTGCGGGCGCAGCTCGCGCGTACGGACCGGGTGGTGAAGGCGGCCATCGGGGTGGTGCCCAGGCTCGTCCGGCCGCCGTACGGGGCGGTCAACGCGGCGGTGAGCCGGCTGACCGGGCGGCCGATGGTGTTGTGGAGCGTGGACACCCTGGACTGGCGGCACCGCGACAGCGCCAAGGTGGCCCGCAAGGCCGTCAGGTCCGTACGCCCGGGGAGCGTCATCCTCTTCCACGACATCCACCCGTCGACGGTGCGGGCGATGCCCCGCATCCTGAAGGCCCTGTCCAAGCGCGGCTACCGCTTCGTCACCGTCACCCGTCTCTTCAACGGGCACCCGCCCAGAACCGTCTACAGCGCCGGGCTGACCTGACGACGCGAGAGTTCGTCGCATCCGGCTGAACCGGGGCCGGGCGGCCGCCGTATCTCGTCATGTGAGCGGTGATCGCGCATGAACCCCGACGAGAGAGGATGCGGCATCGGCAGCGGGGACACCGCGCAGGCCGGGGGGACCGGCCTGCGCGGGCTGCGTACGACGGTGTTCGCGGTCGTCTGCGTGCTCACCGCCCTCGCCATGCACGTCCTGGCCGGAGGTCCGGTAGCGGGATTCGGCACGGTGCCGGCCGCCACGGTGATCACCGGCGCGGGGGCCTTCCTCCTCACCCGCCGCCGCTCCCGCCGCACCTTGCTGGCCGCCTCCTTCGCCGCCCAGTACGGCATGCACCAGCTCTTCACCACCACCCCCCACGCCGTACAAGATCTCCTCACCACCACCCCACCAGCCCTCCATGCCGCGCACGCCACGGACGCCTCCGCGCTCGGCGCCCACCACGGGGGCGGCCTCAGCGCGAGCGTCGGGATGCTGCTGGCCCACGTGGTGGTGGCGGTGCTGTCGGCGTGGTGGCTGGACCGGGGCGAGACGACCCTGGCCACGATCCTCCACCTCCTGGCCACCTCTCTCCGCGACCTCTGGGCCCTCCTGACCACCTGGGACCCCGCACCCCCGGCCCCCACCCGCCGCCCGGCCCTCCTCGCCGCAGCTCCCCTCGGCCCCCTCACACCCCAGGCTCTGATCTGGACGCTGTGCCGCCGAGGACCACCCCGCCCTGACGCGTTGTCGTGACGCGAGCTTCCTGAGCACCGCGCTCCCGCACCGCCGGTCGCCGGCACCGTTTCCGCACTCGGCGCGCCCTACGCCGGACGCTCACGGCATCGCCCCGCACACCGCGCGCCCACCGCATCGCCCCACACGCCGAGCGCCCACCGCGTCGCCCGGCGGCCTTGCCCACACGCGCACCGCGTCGCGCGCTCACCACACCACCTGTGAACGGCGCCGACTCGCGGTGCCGCCGTCCGCCGCGCCGCGTGACCTGCGACCCCATCGCGGTGCGCAGCACCTTGAGGCCATGGCGATCGCAAGGCGCCACGGACACCCATGACCGCAGCTGACCCTGCCTCCCCGCATCTCGCCGGTGCCCTGCTCGCCTCGCGCACCAGGCCGATCGTCACCCGGCCTCCACGCTGTGGCCGCCTCGCGCCCTGGCGTGCCGTCGCCGTACCCACGAAAGCGCCCCCGGAAGGGAGCCCCCATGACATCGATCGAGACTCGTCCCACACCGGCCCGAGAAGGGCCCGAGCCGGCGCGGCCGGTCGCGTCGCAGCGCTACCGGGCCGTCTGGCGGTGGCACTTCTACGCCGGGATCTTCGTTGCGCCCGTGCTGCTCGTCCTGGCCGTCACCGGGTCGATCTATCTGTTCAAGGAGCCGTTCGAGGAATGGCGATATCAGGACGTGCGCACGCTCAGCGAGCCCGTCACCCGGGCCCGGCCGCTGTCGGAGCAGATCGCGGCGGCTCAGCGGGCGCATCCCGGTGCGCCGGTCATGTCCGTCATCCCGCCCATGTCACCCGACCGGAGCACCCGCGTCATCCTCCAGGGCACCGAGACGGGAGGCACCGTCGGCGACCGGGTCGTGGAGACCGCCGCCTGCTGGTCGCTGATCCTGGTCGCGACCGGCACGTACCTGTGGTGGAGCACCCGCCGCAGGAAGCCAGGCCCGCGCAGACCCAGGAAGGGCCGGGGCGGGCTGCGCAGGGTTCACACGTGGGCGGGGGCCGGCGGGGGCGCGGTGGTCGCGTTCCTCGTCCTGTCCGGGCTGCCGTGGTCGGGCGTGTGGGGTGACGGCCTGCAACGGCTGCAGGACCGTACGGGCTCCACGTACCCCAGCGCCGAGGACTACCCGCACACCTCGGGCGACCTGTCCGCCAACCCGGACGCCAAGGTCCCGTGGGCGGCGGAACGGCTGCCCGTCCCGCCGTCCGAGGACGGGCACGCCGGCCACGGCACCACGCACGGCGTGCTGCGGGACGGCGCCCTGCCCCTCGAGGACGCCCTGGCGGCGGCGCGGCCCGCGATCAGGTCGTGCCCGCCGGACGAGTGCGACCTGAAGATCCTGCTGCCGGACGGCCCGAAGGGCGTCTACACGGTGGTGACGGACCCGCGCCGCGACCCGTCCGACGCGCAGACGCTGCACGTGGACCAGTACAGCGGGCGGGTCCTGGTGTCGTACGGCTGGAACGAGTACGGCGTCATCGCCAAGGCCGTCGAACAGGGGGTCGCCCTGCACGAGGGCCGCCGCTACGGGACGGCCAACCTGCTGCTCATGCTGGGCGCCTGCCTGACCCTCGTCACGCTGATCGTCACCGGCGCCTGGATGTGGTGGAAGCGCCGCCCCCGTGGCCGCTTGGGCGCACCGGCCCGGCCCACCGACCGCAGGACGGCGTACCGGCTGATCGCCGTGATGGCGGTGCTCGGGCTGCTGTTCCCGCTGGCGGGGATCACGATGGCGGCGGTCCTGCTCATCGACTGGCTGGTCCTGCGCCGGATCAAGCCCCTCGCCCGCCTCTTCGGCTGACGGTAGTGCTGGGGACCCTGCGACGGCGAGGGGCGGCCGAGCGATCTGCGGTGTTCGTCCGTCGGGGTGCCGCTGGACCGGGACGCCCCGCGCGGCCGGGCGATCACGCTGAAGGTGGCCAGGCGCGCGACATCGAGGCGATGCGGGCGGCGCTCGGCGAGGAACGGCTGAGCTTCCTCGCCACCTCGTACGGCGGCGTTCCTCGGCGCGGGCACGTGGACCTACTACGCGGACACGGCCGACCTCGTAAGGCGGGTGCCCGGCTCGGTGACCGTCCGCTTCGACGGCCCCGGGCACGGGCTCTACCTGACGGGGGACGCGTGCACGAACGCGTACCTGACGGACCTGCGCCTGCCCCCGCCCGGCACCACCTGCCGCCCCGCCTCCTGATCGTCAGCCCAGCAGCCCGGCCACCGCCAGCGCGGGCTCCGGGTGCGCGGCGAGCAGGGCCGCCACGCGCGGGTCACCGGCGGGCTCGCCGGGCGCGGCCCACTCGCCCGAGCAGCCCAGCACCCCGGCCACGGCGTCGCAGGCCGCGGGATGGGCCCGCAGCAGCTCGGCCACCGGCCCGGCCGCCACCGGAGCGGCGGTCACGGCCGGCTTGGGGCGGGCGGTCCACGGCGGCACCCAGGAGTCGACCGCCGTCAGCGAGCCGGGGAACGTGCGCCCCGCCTCGCGGACCAGCAGCGGCACCAGCTCGGCGGCACCGGCGCGCAGAGCGGTGATGAGCTTCGGCAGCCACGGCAGCAGGACGTTGTCCGGCAGCCGCCCGAACGCCTTGGAGATCACCTCCACCACGAACCCCGACAACGCCGGCACCGGCTCAAGAGCCTGGACGAACCCGATGATGTACTGCGGGAACGACGGGATCACCAGCGGGTTGGCCAGCAGCTCGTCACACCGCGACCGCAGCGCGGCCAACGGCAGCAGGCCGAGCTGGTGCTGGGCGGCCCACAGCAGCGCCACCTTGGCCGGCGACCCGGGGTGCGACTGCTGCACGGCGAGCTCCAGCTGGGCCCGCTCGCAGCCGAGCGAGAGCGCCAGGCTCTCCATGCCGAACAGGAAGCCCAGCATGGCCCCCACCTGCCGCACGCCGGTGTCGTCGTCGACGAACGCCGTGGGCAGCAGCGTGCAGTAGTGGGCGTAGCCGGCCGTCACGAACGCCTCGCACCACGCGGGCAGCTCCGGCTCGGTGGCGCGGTAGTGGGCGAGCAGCCGCCGGATGCGGCGCAGCACGTCGGGCGCGTCGTCCACGGTCCGCTCGGACGCGAGCAGCTCCACCGCCCGCGCCCCCAGCTCGTCGGCGAAGCGGCGGCTGCCGAGGAACAGGATGGCGTCCTCGACGGCCGCGAGCGCGACGGCGGCGGTGGCCTTCTGGTCCCAGACCGAGCGCCGCAGCCGCTGCTCCACCACCTGCTCGACGGTGACGCCCTCGTAGCCGAGCTCGATGATCGAGCGCTGGTGCTTGCCGAACGCGAGGTCCCAGCTCTCCTGGATCGAGCGCTCGCCGAGGCGCCGTTCCCCCATGATGGGCCGCACCGCGTCGGACGGCAGCAGGTAGCGCAGCATCCACAGCAGATCGGAGCAGGGCCGCAGCTCGGGCTCCGCGTTGAGGTCGAGCAGCGCCCGCTGGATCGTCCGCTTCTCCAGGTCGAGCCCGAGCGGCGCGAGCCGGTCGTAGACGTCTCTGGCCAGCGGCGGCAGCGCGTCGTAGCCGACCTCGCCGAGCTTGTCGCCGCCGAGCAGGATCTCGCAGAGCCGCCGCACGTCGCGCCGGCCCGGCACGACGTCCTTCTCGATGCAGGTGACGGCGGCGTCCTGGAAGTCGTACGGCGTCGGCCTGGCGCGGTTGCGCATGCCGGCCAGCAGGATCGAGGTCTCGTAGACCGCGATCGCGTCGGCGGTGCTGGCGAGGTAGCCGTTGCGGCGGGCCAGCCGGACGATGTCGACCGACCAGCCGAGCAGCTCGGCCTCGTCGAGCGGGTCGAGCGCCGGCGGCCTGGACAGGAACCCGGTCAGCTTGTCGGCCACCTCGCCCTGCGGCGCGGGCGGCGGCAGCTTGACCTGGCGCTTGCGCGCGCCCTTCTGCCCGGCGAGCTGGAACGGGGTCAGCTTGCTCCGCGTCAGCGCCTTGGTCCAGGTCGCCGCCGCGATCGACACCGAGCCAGGCGCCAGCCCGAACTGGGCCTCGATGGCCGAGTGGCTGGACGGGATGAGCCCGTACAGCCATTTCGTGCCGGTGCGGGGGCTGATCTCGAACGTGGCCGTGGATCGCAGCCCGAACTCCTCGACCCGGCTCGCGGCGTGGAAGGCGCCGCAGACGTAGAGGCAGTCGGCCGGGTCGGCGCCGGAGGCGGCCAGGTGCTCGCGCATCCTGGTCCACATGTGGCGCTCGCGGTCCTCGTCCACGGTCAGGCGGGCGTCGCCCTCGGGGCGCAGCCGACGGAACAGGCTGCCGACCAGCACCATGACCTGGCGGTAGGTGTCGTAGTCCGCGCCGGACAGGGGCTGCTCGACGTATTGGTCCCACCACTCCGACCAGTGGCGCACCTTGCCGTGGTGCAGCAGGTGCTCCTCCAGCTCGGCGAAGCGCGGCCGCAGGTCGCCGATCTCCACGCCGACCGCGTCGCCGTGCAGGCCCGCGCCCTCCTCGGCCTTCGGCCTGGGCTCCTCGCCTGGCGCCCACTGGAAGACGTGGTCGGTGGAGCGGTCGACCAGCACCAGCTCGACGCCGGGGGTGTCGAGCGCGTAGGCGATGGCCTGGTATTCGGCGGACGCCTCGGTGATGGGCGCCACCACGCTGAGCGGCGCCCACGTCTTCGGGAACCCGTCGAGGTCGGTCGCGAACGCCTGCACCGCCACCGGCAGCCGGCAGTTGCGCAGCTCGGTGAGCAGCGGCTGCAGGTCCTCGCACAGCTCCAGATAGATGACCTTCGGCTGCTTCTCGCGCAGCCTGCGCACCATCGCCAGCGCCGAGGCCGGCGAGTGGTGGCAGACCGGGAAGATCTCCAGCTCCTCGCGCAGCGCCCGATCGACGTCGTCCACCAGGCCGGACAGGATGCCGGAGACCTCGACGGGGCCGCCGGCGAACGTCTCTGCGGCGTCGAGGAGCTGCTCGCGGAGCGAACCGAAGGTGCCCTGCCGGCCGGTCATGGGCTGATCGCTCATGAGAGCGTGGAGATGGCCTCGCGGCCGCCCTCGAGGAACTCCGGCCACTCGCCGCCGTCCTTCTTGCTGCGCGGCTCGACCACGCCGTGCCAGTACTTGTTGAGTATCGCCAGGTCCTCGGGGCTGCGCCGGGCCAGCGACCCGACCAGCGAGCTCGCCAGCGTCTGCGCGCGCAGCGTCCGGTCGCCGAAGAAGTGGCTGTGCAGGATCGCGTCCTCCAGCACGCCGATCTGCTCGGCCGTCGACAGCGCCGACTCCAGCTTGTCGTCGTCGCTGGTGGCCGAGGCCGCCGCCGAGCGCAGGTCGGCGAAGCTCTGCAGCAGGATGTCGAGCAGTGTGGGCGGCAGGTCCAGCTCGATCTGGTGCCGGCGCAGCAGCTCTTCGGTACGGAAGCGGACGATCTCCGCCTCGCTCTTCTTGTTCGTCACCACCGGGATGCGCACGAAGTTGAAGCGCCGCTTGAGCGCCGACGACAGGTCGTTGACCCCGCGGTCACGGCTGTTGGCGGTGGCGATGATGGAGAAGCCGGGCTGGGCGAAGACGATGTTGTCGTCGTCGAGCTCGGGGATGGAGACGTACTTCTCCGACAGGATCGAGATGAGCGCGTCCTGGACGTCGCTCGTCGAGCGGGTCAGCTCCTCGAACCGGCCGATCACGCCGCGCTCCATCGCCGTCATGATCGGCGAGGGGATCATCGACTGGCGGGACTGCCCCTTGGCGATGACCATGGAGACGTTCCACGAGTATTTGATGTGGTCTTCCGTGGTGCCCGCGGTGCCCTGCACGACCAGCGTGGAGTTACGGCAGATCGCCGCCGACAGCAGCTCGGCCAGCCAGCTCTTGCCGGTGCCGGGGTCGCCGATCAGCAGCAGGCCGCGGTCGGAGGCCAGGGTCACGACGCTGCGTTCGACGAAGCTGCGGTCGCCGAACCACTTCTGCGGGATCTCCCTGTCGATGCCGTCGGCCCGCTCGGAGCCCAGGATGAAGATCCGGATCATGCGGGGGCTGAGCCGCCACGAGAACGGCTTCGGCGCGGTGTCGATGGACTCGAGGTAGTCGAGCTCTTCGGCGTACTTGACCTCTGCGGGTGCGCGCAGCATGTCACTCATGGTTGTCGGGGTCTCCTAGGTGAGGAAGTTCTTGAGCTCGGACACGAGCTTGCGGATGTGGCCGGAGAGCACGGGGGTGCCCATGGCCTTGAGCTTCTGGCGATACCACGGGTCGACGCTCGCGTGGCCTGAGCTGTTGACCGAGCCGACGGGGATGAACTTGACCCCCGACCGGTGGATCGCCTCGAAGTCGTTGATCAGGGAACGGTTGTCGTAGAAGTCGGAGATCCACACCATCACGGTGTTGCGCGGATCGGTGATCTTCGGCCTGGCCAGCGCCATCGCGACCGTGCCGTCGGTGCCGCCGCCGAGCGTGGTGCGCAGCAGCACCTCGAACGGGTCGTGCACCCACGGGGTCAGGTCGAGCGCCCTGGTGTCGTAGGCGACCAGGTGTACGTCGACCTTCGGCAGCCCGGCGAAGATGGAGGCGAGGATGGTGCAGTTGACCATCGCGTCGACCATCGAGCCCGACTGGTCGACCACCACGATCATGCGGGCCGGGGTGGTGCGCCTGGCGGTCTGCTTGTAGTAGAGGCGGTCGACGTAGAGGCGCTGGTCTTCCTCGTTCCAGTTGGTGAGGTTCTTCCAGATCGTGCGCTCGACGTCGAGGTTGCGGAAGACCCGCTTCGGCGGCACCGACCGGTCGATGGTGCCCACGCTGGACTTCTCGACCTGGGTGCGCAGCACCTGCGCCACCTCGTCCACGAACCTGCGGATCAGCGCCTTGGCGTTGGCCAGCGCGACGCCCGACAGGTTGGACTTGTCGTGCAGCAGCTGCTCGATGAGCGACATGCTGGGCGTGAGCTGCCTGGCCAGCGCGGGGTCGGCCAGCACCTCGCGCAGGTGCATGCGCCTGACCAGGTCGCCCTCGATGCCGGCGAGCACCTTGGCCAGCTCTTCGTCGCCGACGCGGTGGCGCAGGCCGCCCGGCTCGCAGCCCATGCCCTTCTCGAACCAGCCGGCGTCGGACTTCCAGCTCTCCAGCTGCGTCGCGGTGACGTTGCCCGAGCCCGTGGCGAAGACGTTGAGCAGCAGCTTCGACACCAGCGCGGCCCGGCGCACCTCGTCGCCGTCGCCGTGCTCCTTCTCGGCCATGAGGTCCTGGAACTCGGCGGCCAGGTCGGGGAATCGCTGCACCAGGTTGTCGACCGAGACGCCCGGGTCGAGCAGCGCCGGCGGCAGGCCGAGGTCGCCGACGATGCCGACGCTGGCCGTCTCGAGCGCGGGCTCCTCGTCAGGGCTGAACAGCCGCGACAGCAACCGCCAGTAGAGCACCTGCCGCCGCGTCTGATCGGCGCTCTGTGAGCCGTCGTCGACCGCCGGCGTGTCGGGGGTGAGGTCGGTGGGATCGGTCATTTGCGCAGCAACCGTCCCGCTCGTTCGCGCAGCACCGCGACCACGTCGCCGGCCTTGGCCTCGGCCTTGACCACCTTGGGGTCGGTGGGGCCCTGCGCCCAGTCGCCGGTGTGCGCCGCGACCGGCTGCTTCTTCACCGTGGCCTGCACGCCCAGCGGCTGCAGCGTCCAGCGGCCGGCGTCCCAGTGCAGCAGCCCGACGCAGGCGGTGGACGCCTTGAGCAGCGCGGGGGTGAGCGGGCCGCAGGAGGGCAGCCGGTCGAGGTCGAACGCGATCGTGTGGCCGCCCAGCGTGAGCGCGCGGCCGTCGGTCTTGTAGCCCTCGACGAAGACGGGCTCGCCGATGCGTACGGGATGCCGGTCGAGCGGCGGCACCGCGGGCGCCGTCGCCACCCCGAGCTGGAGCCTGGCCACCGCGAGCGGATCGGCCTCGTCGCCCGCGCTCGCCCGGTCGTCGTGCCAGATCAGGTCGCCGCCGGGCAGCAGCGGCATGCCGGTGACGTCGAGGCTCCGGTGGCCGGCCAGCGCGGCCAGCAGGGTGGGATGGCCGCCGAACAGCCGCCACACGGTCGGGCCGACGATGGTGTCGACCTTGGCGGCGGCCACGCTCGTACGGATGAGCCTGGCCGGCCCGCCGCCCGAGGGCTCCAGGACGGCGTGCACCTGCACGCGTACGGCGGTGGCGTGCTCGTGGACGTCGGCGCCCAGGATCAGCAGCCGCCCCGACACCTCATCAGCCTCGCCCGGCCACGGGCCGCGCTGCGCCAGCAGCGTCGCGCGGGTCCACAGGTCGGCCCACCGGCGCGCGGGCAGCCGCTCCATCGTGGCGACCGGCGACGACGCGCGCAGCTCCGTGGCCAGCCCGTCGAGCAGCACCGCGAGGCCGCGCAGCGCCGGCTCAGCGAGCAGCGCCTCGATCGTCTGGTCGGCGGAGGAGACGAGGTCGTGATCGACCCCGCGCCAGCCGGCGATGGCCAGCTCGCGCAGCCACCCACGGCAGCCGGCCAGCAGGTTGTCGGCCACCTCGGCGTGCGCTCCCGCCGTGTCGCCGGTGTCGCCGGTGTCGCGGGTGCGGCCCAGGGCCGCGTCGAGGCGGGCGAGCAGCGCGTCGTGGGCCGCGCCGAGCAGCGCGGCCCGGCCGCCGGCCAGCGCCGCCAGATGCTCGTCGGCCACCGAGCCCGCCGCCACCTTCGCCACGGCCTCGCCCAGCCGGTCGCCGACGGGGGTGCCGGCCAGCGCGCCCGCGAAGGCGGTCAGCGCCTCGGCGCGCTCGTCGCCGAGGCGCGCGAAGCCGTACGTGAGGGCCGCGTCGAAGTCGTCGACCAGGCCGAGCGCCGCGTCCACGCCCTCGGGGGCCGCGTCGAGCAGCTCACCGAGCTGTACGTCCAGCATCACCACACCGCCCTGTCCGTGTCATCGATCGGCATCAGCCCACCGCCCCCGTCGCGGGGAACCAGTGCAGCTCCACCAGCGGGTCGGTGCTGTCGGGCACCTCGAGGTAGGCCAGGTGGCGCAGGAACCGGCTGAACACCACGGCCGCCGGTGTCCGCTCGACCGGCCCGTTGACGTGGGCCATGAGCGAGTCGCCCTCGGGCACCTCGATGCGCAGGTAGCGGGCCACCCGGTCGAGCCCGTATTGGACGACCGCCTCGTCGGCCAGCATCTTGATGTGCTTGCACGCGTAACCGTGCAGCGCGCCGCACGGCCGGTTGTTGTTGGTGCTGCAGCTCAGCGCGAGGGTGCCGGCGGTGATCGACGAGACGTAGACCCGCTCGATGTCGGATCCGCTCGACACGACGCCCTGGAGGCGGCCGTCGGCCAGCTCGACGAAGGGCACCTTGGCCAGCTTGCGCGGCTGCACGGGCGGGACCACCCGTAGCACGCTGCGTTGCTCCCACGCGGTTTCGTCCGCGTCCACGATGTCGTAACCTCCCACCCCGGCCGGCTCACGAGCGCAGGCGGGAATGCCTGGACCCGTGCGGCCGGCTGATCAATTGATCGAGGAACTTACCGGAGGTCACCGACAGAACACGGTCAAACGATCAAGCTCGCAGGTGGGAGCGCCGCCGGGGGTCGGTGGCCACGGTGCTCCGGGGATTGTTCATAATATTGTCGAACAAGTTTCGTACGGACGCCCGGAGGATCGCGTGACCCCAGAGCCCCCGCGCGGGGAGACGCTGACCGACCGGCTCAGGGCCGCCATACTCGACGGCGGCTTCGTGCCCAACCAGCGGCTGGTCGAGGCCGACGTGTGCGAGCAGTTCGGCGCGCCGCGCGCCGCCGTGCGCGAGAGCTTCAAGGAGCTGGCCGGAGAGGGGCTGGTGGAGATCCTGCGCAACAAGGGCGCCAGGGTGCGGGCCGTCTCGAAGGCCGAGGCCATCGAGATCACCGAGGTGCGGATGGTGCTCGAAGGGCTGTCGGCGGCCAAGGCGGCGGAGCGGGTGACGTCGGAGCAGGCCGGGGAGCTGCGGCGGCTGGTGGCCGAGATGCGCGCCGCCGTCGACTCCAACGACCTCGACCGCTACTCCGAGCTCAACGCCGCCCTCCACGCCAAGGTCCGCGAGATCGCCGGCCACCGCACGTCGGCGGCCATCATCGAACGCCTGGGCGCCCAGGTGGTCCGCCACAAATTCCGCCTGGCCCGCCAGCCAGGCCGTGCCGCCGTCTCGTTGCCGCAACACGAGCTGATCGTGGCCGCCATCGTCGCCCGCGACCCGGAAGCAGCCCAGACGGCCATGCAACAACACCTCCGCAGTGTCACCAAGTCCCTGGAAGCCACCCCCGACTAACCAGCGGTGGGCCGGTCTGTTCCCGGGAGGGGTGGGGGGCCGGTGCGTTCGGTTGCGGCGAGGGTGGTCGTGGTGGCGAGCGTCATCGTGTGGGGGACGCCCAAAGAGGCGAGCATGCGGGTGGCGGCTTCCATCTCGTGGACGCGGCGGGTGCCGTGCTGGGCGGCGCCGCGCAGGAGCCGTACGACGAACCGCTCGTCCGCGTCCGTGACCGTCTCCACGAGGTGGTGCCAGAACCACTCCCCCAGTCCTGCCGCATCGGCCGCTCGCTGTGACTCGATGACCAGCGCGCTCAGGCCCTTCACCAGGACGCTGCGGAGCAGTTTGCGCGCCGCGGCGTCGCCCGGTGCGCCGCCGATGGGGGTGACGTTCATGCCGTGGGCGGTGGCGAAGGCGGCGAAGCGGTCCGCGTGGTCGCCGGCCGCCAGGATCGGGGTCGCGAGGCCGCGCAGCGGGATCGGCGCCATGATCGCCCCGTCCACGAACTCCGCCCCCGCGGGCCTGAGGAGGTCGGCCAGGCGGCGCTTGTCCTCGGGGGCTGCGGTGGAGAGGTCGGCATAGAGCGTGCCGGGCGCGAGGTGCGGAAGCGACTCGGCACCGGCGGCGAGAGCATCGGCCCCCGTGGTGACCGCGATGACGACATCAGCGCCGCGCACGGCCTCCGCATTACCCCCGGCAAGCTCCACCCTGCCTGGTTCCGGTGGGTACGCCGGGTCGTAGGCGCGGAGGTGGGTCTTGTCGGCGAGGCCGGCGGCGAGGATGCGGCCGACCTCGCCGCAGCCGAGCACTGCCACCTTGAGTCCTTTCATAGAGCCTCCTTATGTTGACAATATTGTTGAAGAACATCGCCTCATAGGGTGGAAGCGGCGTTCGATGCCGTTCTCGCTCGATAAGTGTTGACAATCGTTACAGGGGCTCTTAGCGTCGGCGGGTGACCACACCCCGTACCCTTCTGGTGATCAGCGCCCACGCGGGCGACTTCGTCTGGCGGGCGGCCGGTGCCATCGCGCTCGCCACCAGCCGCGGCGAGCGCGCCAAGGTGGTCTGCCTCAGTTTCGGTGAGCGCGGCGAGTCCGCCAAGGCGTGGCGGGCCGGCCACTCGCTGCAGGAGATCAAGGCGATCCGCCGCGAGGAGGCGCAGAACGCCGCCGCCGCCCTGGGCGCCGAGATCGAGTTCCTCGACGCCGGCGACTACCCCCTGCTGGAGAGCCGCGAGCTGGTGGACCGGCTGGTACGCGTCTACCGCGACCTCGAGCCCGACGTCGTCCTGACCCACCCGCCGGCCGACCCGTACAACGGCGACCACCCGGCCGCGGCGCGCATGGCGTTGCAGGCGCGCGTGCTCGCCCAGGCCGCCGGCTACGACGCGCCGGGCGAGCCGCTGGGCGCGCCGCCGGTGTTCTTCTTCGAGCCGCACCAGCCCGAGCAGTGCGACTTCAAGCCGGACGTGCTGCTCGACATCACGCCGGTGTTCGACAAGAAGCGCAAGGCGATGGAGTGCCTGCCGGCCCAGCAGCACATGTGGGACTACTACACCGACCTCGCCAAGCGCAGGGGCGTGCAGCTCAAGCGCAACGCCGGCCCCAACCTGGGGCTGCCGCACGCGACGATGGGCGAGGCGTACATGCGGCTGTACCCGCAGGTGACGGACGTGCTCGCATGAGGAACGTGGTCGTCACCGGCATCCCGCGCTCGCCGGTCGACAGGGTCGACGCGCTGGCCGCGTACGGCGTCGCGACCGTGCACGAGGCGCTCGGCCGCACCGGCTACCTCGGCCCCGGTCTGCGCCCCGCCTGGCCGGGAGCGCGGGCGGGCGGCAACGCGGTCACGGCGGTGTGCTGGCCGGGCGACAACCTGATGATCCACGTGGCGGTGGAGCAGTGCCAGGAGGGCGACCTGCTGGTGGTCACCACGACGTCGCCGTGCACGGACGGCATGTTCGGCGAGCTGTTCGCGACCGCGCTGCGGCATAGGGGGGTGCGCGGCGTGGTGATCGACGCGGGCGTGCGCGACGTGGCCGAGCTGCGGGCCATGGGCTTCCCGGCGTGGAGCTCCGCCGTCAGCGCGCAGGGCACGGTGAAGGCGACGCCTGGCGCGGTGAACGTGCCGGTCACGATCGGCGGGCAGCTCGTCAGGCCGGGTGACGCGGTGATCGCCGACGACGACGGCGTGCTGGTGTGCCCGCGCGCCGACCTGGAGCGCGGCATCGAGGCCGCCGCCGCGCGGGCCGCCAAGGAGGCGGCGACGCGCGAGGCGTTCGAGAAGGGCGAGCTGGGCCTCGACCGCTACGGCCTGCGCGCCCGCCTGCCCGAGCTGGGCATCACGTACGTCACGGCCGACGAGTACGAGCGCGACCGGTAGCGACGGCTCGGAGCAGGGCCTGCGGTGCGGGTCACCCCAGCTTGACCGCCCAGCTCGGATGCTCGCCCGGCGGCAGCTCGACGAAGCCGGGCAGCTCGCGCAGCGCCTCCTCCTCCCCGCCAGGCGTGTACGTCGCGATGATCCGCAGCGGCCGCCACCCGGTGTTGAACGTCGAGTGCAGCGTCCCCATGGGGATGTAGACGGCGTCGCCCGCCTTCACCGCGAACTCGGGCCCGTCGCCGACCGTCTGCCGCCCCTCCCCCTCGATGATGTAGAGCACCTCGTCGGAGGCGGGGTGCAGGTGGCGGTCGTGCCCCCGGTCGGGGTTGATCACCACCTCGCCGAACGTGGACGACGCGCCCGGCACGGTGGCCGGGGTGACGTGCCACTTGATCGAGCCCCAGTCGAAGAGCATGGTCGGGACGTCTTCTGGCCTGCGGTGCATGGAGGGACTCCCTCGGTCGTCAGAGGGCCTTGAAGGCCCGGAGCTGGTCGGCGATGGCGCGCTCGGCGGGCAGGCGTTCCATCGAGGAGGCGCCGAAGAAGCCGGCCACGCCGGTGGTGCGTTCCTGGATGAAGCGGACGTCGTCCGGCTCGGCGATCGGTCCGCCGTGGCACAGCACGATGACGTCGGGGTTGACCGCCACGGCGGCGTCGTGCATCTCCTGCACGCGTACGGCCGACTCCTCCAGGCTGAGCGCGGTCCTGGCGCCGATGCTGCCCTTGGTGGTCAGGCCCATGTGCGGCACCAGGATGTCGGCGCCCGCCTCGGCCATGGCGGTGGCCTGCTCGGCGGTGAAGACGTAGGGGGCGGTGAGCAGGCCGCGCTCGGCGGCCAGCCGGATCATCTCGATCTCCAGGTCGAACCCCATGCCGGTCTCCTCCAGGTTCGCCCGGAAGACGCCGTCGATGAGGCCGACGGTGGGGAAGTTCTGGACGCCGGTGAAGCCCATCGCGCTGAGCTGGTCGAGGAACTGCGGCATGAGCCGGAACGGGTCGGTGCCGCACACCCCGGCCAGCACGGGGGTGTCCTTGACGACCGGCAGCACCTCGCCGGCCATCTCGACCACGATCGCGTTGGCGTCCCCGTACGGCAGCAGCCCCGCGAGCGAGCCGCGCCCGGCCATCCTGAACCGGCCCGAGTTGTAGATGATGATCAGATCGACGCCGCCGGCCTCGGCCGCCTTGGCCGACAGGCCGGTGCCCGCGCCGGCTCCGATGATCAGCCGCCCCGCCTTCCGCTCGGCCCGCAACCTGCCGAGCGCCTCGTCACGCTTCATGCCGTTCCCTTCTGGATGAGCTCGTGCAGCCGGTCCGCGGCGGCCACCGCGAACGCCGGCCGGTTGATGTCGTCGGCGCTCTCCACCACCTGTACGCCGGTGCCCGCCACGGCGTCCAGCACGGCGTCGAAGCAGGCGGCGTCGGCGGCCGGGTCGTGGAACGGGCCGCCCGGCACGTCCACGGCCGAGACGCCGCCGCGCGGCACGAACAGCACGACGGGCCCGGTGGCGGCGGCCAGCTTGGCGCCGATGCGCCGGCCCAGCTCGGCGTTCTCCTCGGGGGTGGTGCGCATGAGCGTCACGGTCGGGTTGTGCACGAGCAGGTTCCGTTCGCGGAAGCGGGCGGGCACGGTGTCCATCGGCCCGAAGTTGACCATGTCGAGCGCGCCCAGGCTGACGACCTGCGGCACCCCGGCGGCTCCCGCGGCGGTCAGCCGGTCGGGGCCCGCCGAGAGCACGCCGCCGACCAGGTCGTCCGCGAGTTCGGTGGTGGTGAGGTCGAGCACGCCGGCGAAGTAGCCGCTCGCGGTGAGCGCCTCCATGGCCCGGCCGCCCGAGCCGGTGGCGTGGAAGACGATCACCTCGTAGCCCAGCTCCTCGAGGCGGGCGCGGGCGGCGTCGACGGCGGGCGTGGTGACGCCGAACATCGTGGCCGCCACCAGCGGCCGGTCCTCGCCGGGCGGGGCACCGGCGCGGGCGTCGTACGCGGCGGCCATGGCGGCGATCGCGGCGGCGGCGTTGCCGAGGATCTGCCGGGAGATCGAGTTGACCCCGGCCACGTCGACGACGCTGTACATGAGCGTCACGTCGCTCTGCCCCACGTACGCCGACACGTCGCCGGACGCCATGGTCGAGACGAGCAGCTTGGGCAGGCCCACGGGCAGCGCCGCCATGGCGGCCGCCGCGATCGAGGAGCCGCCGCTGCCGCCCAGCGCCAGCACGCCGCTCAGCCCGCCGCGCTCGTACAGCGCGCGGGCGACGCGCGCGGCTCCGGCGGCCATCGCGCTCAGGGCCGCGCCACGGTCGCCGGCGCTCCTGAGCTCCTCCAGGCTCGCCCCGCCCGCCTCGGCCACCTCGGCCGCCGGGATGTCGGGCGCGAGCGTCCCGCCGCCCATGACGCCTGCGTCGAGCAGGACGACCTCCTGTCCCGCGGCCGTGACGAGGTCGCGGACATGGGCGTACTCCGCGCCCTTGGTGTCGAGCGTGCCCAGCAGTAGTACGGCCATCCGACCCTCCTCAGGGGGAACGACGGGTTCGCTGCCATCGGACAGCCTCCCCAGCCGCGCCGTGACTCACGCCTGCCGGTCAGCGGCCCTGCACGATCAGCCAGGTCGCGACGGCGGTGACGGTGGCCGAGCGGTTGCCGATGATGTGCGGCCTGCTGCACGGGAACGTGATGGAGTCGCCCTGCGCCAGCGTGACGGTCTCCGACTCGAACTCGATCGTCAGCTCCCCGGCCGTCACCGTGCCGACCTCGTACCCCTCGTGGCGCAGGAAGCGGCCGTGCGCGGTGGAGACCGCGTGCGGCGGGTACGTGGACTCGAAGAACTCGACGTCGGGGGTCGGCCCCGGCGACAACCGGCGGAACGTCACCCCGCCGCCCAGCCGGATCGGCGCCACCTCACCGGCCCGCCCCACCGCGAGCCCGGGAACGGCGTCCTCCCGAGGCTCGGGCGGGTCGAAGACCGCCGCCAGCGGCGCCCCGATGGCCGTCACGTACGCGATCAACCGGCTCACCGACGGCCGCATGGTGCCGCGCTCGATCTGGGACACGGCGCTGGGCGAGATGCCGAGCTCCTTCGCCACCGTCCGCAGCGACTTGCCCGATTCCGTGCGCAGCTCGCGCAGCCGCCGCCCGAGCCGCTCGCCGCCGATCGCCTCCAGGTCCTCCATGACCTCCGTCACACGTCTTTAACACTTGCGAAATCGGGGCCGCCGCACGCAGGGTGTTAAGTGATGGCTTAACACCGTCCGGCGACCCTACCCCCCAAGGATGCCGCACATGACACAGCCGACCGTCGCCCAAGCACCTCCCCACGACCCCCGGCTCACCAATGAGGACCTGGCCCCGCTGCGCAAGCAGACCTGGTCGTCGTACAACATCTTCGCCTTCTGGATGTCCGACGTGCACAGTGTCGGCGGCTACGTCACCGCGGGCAGCCTGTTCGCGCTGGGCCTGGCGAGCTGGCAGGTGCTGTTCGCGCTGCTGGCCGGCATCGTCATCGTCAACGTCTTCTGCAACCTGGTCGCCAAGCCGAGCCAGGTCACCGGGGTGCCGTACCCGGTGATCAACCGGGTGGTCTTCGGCGTGCTGGGCGCGAACATCCCGGCCATCGTGCGTGGCTCGATCGCCATCGCCTGGTACGGCGTGCAGACGTACCTCGCCTCGCAGTCGCTCATCATCATCTTCCTGAAGTTCTGGCCCGCCACGGCCGCGCTCAACGAGCCGACCTTCCTCGGCCTGTCCGTGCTCGGCTACATCTGCTACGCCATCCTGTGGGTGGCGCAGGCGGCGGTGTTCTGGCGCGGCATGGACGCCATCCGCCGCTTCGTGGACTGGGCGGGGCCCGCCGTCTACGTGGTCATGCTGGTCCTGGCCGGCTATCTGGTGAGCAGGGCCGGCTGGGAGAACATCAGCCTGGACCTGTCGCAGGGCGAGAGCCTGGGCTTCGCCGAGTCGATCCCGGTGATGCTGAGCGCGATCGCGCTGGTGGTGTCGTACTTCTCCGGGCCGATGCTGAACTTCGGCGACTTCTCCCGCTACGGCCGCTCGTTCGACGCGGTCAAGCGCGGCAACTTCCTCGGCCTGCCGATCAACTTCCTGTTCTTCTCCCTGCTGACGGTCATCACGGCGTCGGCCACGGTGCCGGTGTTCGGTGAGCTGATCACCGACCCGATCCACACCGTGCAGCGCATCGACACGCCGTTCGCGATCCTGCTGGGCGGCCTGACGTTCGTGATCGCTACCGTGGGCATCAACATCGTGGCGAACTTCATCTCCCCGGCCTTCGACTTCTCCAACGTCAGCCCGCAGCGCATCAGCTGGCGTACCGGCGGGATGATCGCGGCTGTCGGCTCGGTGCTGCTCACCCCGTGGAACTGGTACGGCAACCCCGACGCCATCCACTACACGCTGGGCCTGCTGGGGGCACTGATCGGGCCGCTGTTCGGCATCCTGATCGCGGGCTACTACGTGTGCGCGCGGCAGCGGGTCTCGGTGGACGAGATGTTCACGATGGACCCGGGCGGGCGCTACTGGTTCAGCAAGGGCTACAACCCCAACGCGGTCTGGGCCACGGTGGCGGCGGGCGTGCCGGCCATCGCCTCGGTGCTGGTGCCCAAGTGGATCACGGTCGTCGAGCTGGCCTGGCTGGCCGACTTCAGCTGGTTCATCGGCTGCGGGATCGGGTTCGTGGCGATGGTGCTGCTGGAGCGGCGCGTACCCCGGATCATGCCGGCATGACCCATATCCGGGTGATCAACCCGAACACCGCCCTGGAGATGACCGAGTCCATCGGCCGGTGCGCCAGGGCGGTGGTGTCGTCGTCGACCGAGGTGACGGCGGTGAGCCCGGCCATGGGGCCGGAGTCGATCGAGAGCCACTACGACGAGGCGCTGGCGGTGCCGGGGCTGCTGGCCGAGATCGCGGCGGGCGAGCGGGCCGGCGTGGACGCGTACGTGATCGCCTGTTTCGGCGACCCTGGCCTGGACGCGGCGCGCGAGCTGGCGGCGGGCCCCGTGCTGGGCATCGCGGAGGCCGCGATGCACGCCGCCACGATGGTCGGCAGGACCTTCAGCGTGGTGACCACGCTGGCCAGGACCACCGGCAGGGCGTGGGAGCTGGCCCACCGGTACGGCTTCGCCGCCGCCTGCCGGGGCGTGCACGCCTGCGAGATCCCCGTGCTGGACCTGGAGAAGCCGCCGGCCCGGGCGGCGGTGACCGAGCTGTGCGCGTCGGTGGCCGAGCGGGACGGCAGCGACGTGATCGTGCTGGGCTGCGCGGGCATGGCGGACTTCTGCGCCGAGGTGACGCGGGCGACCGGCGTGCCGGTGATCGACGGGGTGGCGGCGGCCACGCGGTTCGCCGAGTCGCTGGTGGCGCTGGGGCTGCGGACGAGCACGCGCGGCGAGTACGCCCGCCCGCTCCCCAAGCGCTACACGGGCCTGCTGCGCGATTTCACGATCTAGACCGGACGTCTTGACCGCCTGCTCGGGTTGGGGTTACTGTCGGCTCATAACTAAAAGGAAACTTTCCTAATAGTTTGATCAGGCATCCCACCCCCCGTTCACCCTCGACCGGATGTCGGAGCATGATGAAGAACCCCACCCTGAGCAAGGTCCTCGCCGGTCTGGCGGCCCTGGCGCTGCCGCTGACCACCCTCGTCGCCGCGCCCGGCACGGCCACCGCCGCCGCCGCGCAGTCCTCCTTACAGGCCCTGCAGGCCGACTGGGCGGCGTGGACGGCGTACACGGCCGGCACGCGCGTGACGTACAACGGCGTGCAGTACGAGTGCGTCCAGAGCCACACCTCCCAGCCCGGCTGGGAGCCGCCGAACGTGCCCGCCCTGTGGAAGGTCGTCTCGGGCGGCGGCGGAGACACCAGCGCGCCGAGCGTCCCCGGCAACCTGCGCTCGACCGGCGTGACGAACACGAGCGTCACCCTCGCCTGGAACGCCTCCACCGACAACGTCGCCGTCACCGGCTACGAGATCTACCGCGGCGGCACCCTCGTCGCCACCGTCACCGGCACCAGCCACACCGACACCGGCCTCAGCGCGAACACCTCCTACAGCTACACCGTCCGCGCCCGCGACGCCGCAGGAAACCGCTCAGGCACCAGCAACAGCCTCACGGCCACCACCTCGGGCGGCGGGGGCGGTGACACGAGCGCGCCGAGCGTGCCGGGCAACCTGCGCTCGACCGGCGTCACCGGCGGCTCCGTCACGCTGGCCTGGAACGCCTCGACCGACAACGTCGCCGTGACCGGCTACGAGGTCTATCGCGGCGGCACCCTGGTCGCCACCGTGACCGGCACGACGTACACCGACACCGGACTGAACGCCAACACCTCCTACAGCTACACCGTCCGCGCCCGCGACGCCGCAGGAAACCGCTCAGGCACCAGCAACAGCGTCACGGCGACGACCACGGGCGGCGGCGGAGGCGGGGGCAAGAAGGTCCTCGGCTACTTCGTGCAGTGGGGCGTCTACACCCGCAACTACCACGTCAAGAACATCGACACCAGCGGCTCGGCGGCCAAGCTGACGCACATCAACTACGCCTTCGGCAACGTGACGAACGGCCAGTGCGCGATCGGCGACAGCCACGCCGACTACGACCGCTTCTACCAGGCCAACGAGAGCGTGGACGGCGTCGCCGACACCTGGGACCCGGGCGCGCTGCGCGGCAGCTTCAACCAGCTGCGCAAGCTGAAGCAGAAGCACCCGCACATCAAGGTGCTGTTCTCCTTCGGCGGCTGGACCTGGTCCGGCGGCTTCGCGCAGGCCGCGCAGAACCCGGCCGCGTTCGCCGAGTCCTGCTACCGCCTGGTCGAGGACCCGCGCTGGGCCGACGTCTTCGACGGCATCGACATCGACTGGGAGTACCCGAACGCCTGCGGCCTGACCTGTGACAGCAGCGGCCCCGCCGCGTTCAGGAACCTCATGCAGGCGCTGCGCAACCGCTTCGGCCAGAACTACCTGGTCACCGCCGCGATCACGGCCGACGGCACCAACGGCGGCAAGATCGACGCGGCCGACTACGCCGGCGCCGCGCAGTACCTCGACTGGTACAACGTCATGACCTACGACTACTTCGGCGCCTTCGCGGCGCAGGGCCCGACGGCCCCGCACTCGCCGCTCACGTCCTACCCGGGCATCCCGACGGCGGGCTTCCACTCCGACGCGGCCATCCAGAAGCTGAAGAGCAAGGGCGTGCCGGCCAGCAAGCTGCTGCTCGGCATCGGCTTCTACGGGCGCGGCTGGGCCGGGGTCACGCAGTCGGCGCCGGGCGGCACCGCCACCGGGCCCGCGCCGGGCACGTACGAGCAGGGCATCGAGGACTACAAGGTGCTCAAGACCCGCTGCCCGGCCACCGGGACGGTCGCGGGCACGGCGTACGCGTACTGCGGCAACCAGTGGTGGAGCTACGACACGCCGGCCACCATCGGCGGCAAGATGAACTACTCGAAGGATCAGGGCCTCGGCGGCGCGTTCTTCTGGGAGCTCAGCGGCGACACGACCAACGCCGAGCTGCTCACGGCCATGAAGAACGGCCTGGGCTGACCGTCGGCGAGCCGGCTCTCCACGCGGGTGTGGAGGGCCGGCTCCCTCGCGTCTCAGCTCAGCTCGGCGACCTGCTCGGCGGTCAGCGTCACCGTGGAGGCGCCCAGGTTCTCCTCCAGGTGGGCGATCGACGACGTGCCGGGGATCGGCGCGACCACCGGCGAGCGGGCCAGCAGCCAGGCCAGGCTGACCTGCGCGGGCGTCGCGCCGAGCAGCTTGGCGACGTGCTCGACGGGCCCGCCGGGCGCGGCCAGCGCGCCCTTGGCGATGGGGCTGTAGGGGATGAACACGATGCCCTGCTCGGTGCAGTGGTCGAGCACGGACTCGGAGAAGCGGTTGGTGAGGTTGTAGCGGTTCTGGACGGAAACGATGCCGGCGATGCGCCGCGCCTGCTCCAGCTCCTCGACGCTCACCTCCGACAGGCCGATGGCGGCGATCTTGCCCTCGTCCTGAAGCGCCTTCAGCTCGCCGATCTGGTCCTCAAGCGGCACCTTCGGGTCGATGCGGTGCAGCTGGAGCAGGTCGAGCCGGTCCTGGCCGAGCCGGCGCAGGCTCATCTCGACCTCCTGGCGGAGGTACTCGGGGCGGCCCACGGCGTGCCACTGGCCGGGCCCGGTGCGCACGAAACCGGCCTTGGTGGCGATCAGCAGGTCCTCGGGGTACGGGTGCAGCGCCTCGCGGATGATCTCCTCGCTGACGTACGGGCCGTAGGAGTCGGCCGTGTCGATGAGGTTCACCCCCAGCTCGACGACACGGCGCAAAACCTTGACGGCCGCGTCCCTGTCGGACGGCGGTCCCCAGACTCCTGGGCCGGTCAGGCTCATGGCGCCGAAGCCCAGGCGGTGCACGGTCTTGCCGCCGATGGTGATGGAGCCGGTGGATGGGAGCGATATGGACATGACAGTTCCTCGTCTCGGATGCGACGTTCCAAGTCCGTGATGCAACGGATACGCGGACAAATCTTCCCTATCACCCGCCCGATGAATACGTTTCGGAACACGTGCGCAAAATGACCCGGTTCACCCCTCCACGTACGAGGAGCACCATGTCTTACCGCTTACGTAAAGGCATGCTCGGCGCCATCACCGCCGTGGCCGTGGCCTTGTCACCCCTCGCCTTCACCGGAACCGCCGCCGCCCAAGGCGGGCACGGGCACGGGCACGGGCACGGGCCCAAGGACCCGCACAAGAAGGAAGTCGAGAAGCTCGTCAAGGCCGTCTCGGGCAAGAACGTCAAGAAGCACCTCAAGGCGTTCCAGGCCATCGCCGACGCCAACAACGGCACCCGCGTCTCCGGTACGCGCGGCTTCGACGCCTCCCGCGACTACGTGGCGGGCAAGCTGCGCAAGGCCGGCTACCAGGTGACGATCCAGCCCTTCGAGTTCGTCTTCGACGGCTACGTCACCCCGCCGGTGCTGCAGACCACCAGTGGGACGCCCAAGACGTACCAGTACGGGTTCTTCAGCGACTACGTGGCGATGGGCGACTCGCCCGCCGGGTCGGTCACCGGCACGGTCCAGGCCGTCGACCTGACGCTGCCGCCAGGGCCCGAGAACAGCTCGACCTCGGGGTGCGAGCCGGAGGACTTCGCCGGGTTCACCGCCGGCAACATCGCGCTCATGCAGCGCGGCACCTGCAACTTCCGGGTGAAGGTGGACAACGCGATGGCCGCCGGGGCGATCGGGGCCATCGTCTTCAACGAGGGCCAGGAGGGGCGTACGGAGGTGGACCTCAACCCGGTGCTCGGCGGGCCCGGCGTGACGATCCCCTCGTTCTTCACCAGCTTCTCGGTCGGCGAGGAGCTGGCCGCGGCCGGCACCACGGTCACCATGAACTGGGACCCGATCGTCGAGACCAGGACCACCTACAACGTGATCGCGCAGAGCAGGAAGGGCGACCCGAACAAGGTCGTCATGCTCGGCGCGCACCTCGACGGCGTGCAGGAAGGGCCGGGCATCAACGACAACGGCTCCGGCAGCGCGGGCGTCCTGGAGGTGGCGCTGCAGGCGGCCAAGCTCAAGCCCAAGAACCAGCTGCGCTTCGCCTTCTGGGGCGCCGAGGAGTTCGGGCTGCTCGGCTCCGAGCACTACGTGGCCTCGCTGAGCGAGGAGGAGCGGGCCAGGATCAAGCTGTACCTCAACTTCGACATGATCGGCTCGCCCAACTACACGTTCGGCATCTACGACGGTGACGGCGACGCGTTCGGCACCGCCGGGCCTCCCGGATCCGACAAGATCGAGGAGGACTTCGAGAAGTTCTTCGCCGGGCGGCGGCTGCCGTTCACGGCCACGGCGTTCACCGGGCGCTCCGACTACGGGCCGTTCATCGCGGTCGGCATCGCGTCGGGCGGCCTGTTCACCGGGGCCGAGGAGCTCAAGACCGAGGAGGAGGCGGCCATCTTCGGCGGCACCGCCGGCCTCCCGCTCGACCCGTGCTACCACAGCGTCTGCGACACGATCAAGAACATCAACGACAAGGCCCTGGACGTGAACTCCGACGCCATCGCCACGCTGGCGGGCACGTACGCGTTCGACATCGGCACGATAGGCACCGCACCGCCCGCCCCGGCGAGTGCGGCCCGCACCGCCGAGAAGCACACCCACCAGCCCGCCGACGCGGCGGCCTGACCCCACAGGCGCCTCTCCACCCTCGAAGGAAGGGGGTGGGGAGGCGCCCACCTGCCGGGAGGGGAGCACGCCTGCCCGGCCGGAAAGACCCACCGACCAGACCCGCCTACCAGGCCCGCCCCCAGCCAACAGGCCGTCGCCCGGGAGACCCCGCGGACAGCCTGTGGCGAACCCCTCCCCTCGAAAGGACCTCGGCTTGGGCGAGCACGCCGCGGGGCCCGGGACGCTGCACCCTCCGCTAAGGGCGGGGCTGGTGGCCGAAGCGGGCCGGCTTCGGAGCCGTTGAGCGGACCGCCGGGTCGGGCATCGCCTGGGTGCGGCCGGGCACCCGCTCGGCGGGCTCCACGACCGGCTCGGCCTCCCCGGCCGCGACGATGCGGCGGATCAGGCGTTCGCGCAGTTCGGCAGCGACCGCCTCATGCGAGGGGTGGCCGGCCAGGTTGACCAGCTCGTACGGATCGTTGACCACGTCGTACAGGGCCTGCTCCCGGTAGCGGGCGGCGGCGGGGTCGTCCCAGGGGTCGGCGCCTTCGGCGACGGCGTAGTACTTCCACCGCGACGTCCTGATCCCGCGCCCCACCTCGGACTCGCTCACCTGGAAGAACACCTCGCCGGGCCAGTCGGCCCGGGGGTCGCGCAGCAGCGGCAGGAACGAGCGCCCCTGCATCGCGTCGGGCACCGGCAGCCCGGCCGCCTCCAGCAGGGTGGGCGGCAGGTCGAGCGTGCTGACGGGCCGCGCGATGGCGCCGCCGCCGTCGAAGCCGGGCCCGCGCAGCGCCAGCGGCACCCGCAGCGACGCGTCGTGGCAGGACCGCTTGTACTCGCCGTTGCGGGTCTTGAAGTGGTTGCCGTGGTCGGAGGTGTACGCCACGATCGTGTCGTCCAGCAGGTCCATGCTGCGCAGCGCGTCGAGCAGCCGCCCGAGCCCCTCGTCGAGGCGCTTGACCTGGCCGAGATAGCCGCCCATGTGCTGGTGCGCGGTGCCGCCGAGCGCGGCGAGGTCGGGCGGCATCCAGGTGCCCTGATAGCGCTCCTCGTAGCCGTCGGGCGCCGGGTAGTTGTCCACCTCGTTCTGGTGGTGCGGCTCAAGGAGCGACAGGAACAGGTAGAACGGCTCGCCGGCGTGGTCGGCCACGAACCGCACGGCCGCGTCCACGAGCGCGTCGGAGCGGTAGCCGGGCAGCATGACGGGCTCGTTCGCCTCGTCGTAGACGATCGTGCGGTAGGCGTCGGAGGTGTGCTCGAGCGCGTTGGCGGCCAGCCAGCTCTGGTAGCCGCCGCGCTGGTGCTCAGGCACCGGCTCTGAGCCGGCCAGGTGCCACTTGCCGATGTAGCCGGTGGCGTAGCCGGCCGCGCCGAAGTGGTGCGCGAGCGTGCGCTCTTCGGGCGGCAGGACGCGGCCGTTGCGGTGCACGCCGGTCGTGGTCGCGTAGCGGCCCGTCTGCAGCGCCGCGCGGGCCGGCGCGCACACCGGCTGCGGCGTGAGCGCGACCGTGGCCTGCGTGCCGTGCCTGGCCATGCGGTCGAGGTTGGGGGTGAGCGGGCCGACGGTGTCCCACCGCTGCTGGTCGGTGAAGACGACGATCACGTTCGGGCGCAAAAGGGAGACTCCTATCGAAGGCCGGTGAGGGCGATGCCCCGCACGAAATATCTCTGGGTGAGGACGAACAGGACGGCGGTGGGCACGAAGAGGATCACCGAGCCGGCCGCCGTGAGGTGCCACAGCGTGAAGTACTCCTGGTTGAACAGGGTGAGCCCGACCGGGATGGTGCGCATCTCGGGCGTGCTGGTGGCGACCAGCGGCCAGAGGAACTCGTTCCACTGGAAGACGAACGTGAACAGCGCGAGCACGGCCAGCGCGGGCCTGGTCTGCGGCAGGATGACGCTGCGGTAGATGCGCAGCTCGGAGGCCCCGTCGATGCGGGCCGCGCTGATGAGGTCGTCCGGGATGGGCTGGATGAACTGCCGCATCAGGAAGATCCCGAACGCGTCCATGAGGAACGGGGTGATGAGCCCCTGGTACGTGTTCAGCCACCCGAGGTTGGCCATGAGCACGTACAGCGGGATCATCCGCACGAAGAACGGAACCATGAGCGTGGCCAGCAGCGCCACGAACAGCGTGTTGCGCAGCGGGAAGCGGAACTTGGCGAACACGTAGCCGACGAGCGGGTCGAACAGCAGGTGCGACAGCGTGATCGCGCCGGCCACGACGAGGCTGTTGACGATGAAGTCGCCGAACGGCGCGCGGGCGAACAGCTCGGCGTAGTTGCCCCACTGCGGCGTCTCCGGCCAGAGCACGGCGCTCGCCGCCAGCGTCTCCGCCTCGGTCTGCAGCGACAGCGAGACCATGTAGAGCAGCGGCAGCACCGTCACCAGGCTCGCCAGCGTGAGCACGGTGTAGAGCAGCACCTTGCGGCTCATCAGTACGTCACCTCCCCCCGCCGCCCGGCCCTGAGCTGGATCACGGTGAAGGCCACGATCACGAGCAGCAGCAGCACCGACTGCGCGGAGGAGTAGCCGAAGTCCCTGGTGCGGAAGGCGACGTTGAAGATGTGGAAGACCGACAGGTCGGTGGCGTCGCCCGGCCCGCCGCCGGTGATGATGTACGCCTGCCCGAACGCCTGCAGCCCCGAGATCACCGCCATCACTGAGACGAACAGCGTGGTCGGGGCCAGCAGCGGCAGCGTGATGCGCCAGAACCGGCGCCAGGCGTCCGCCCCGTCGATCTTGGCGGCCTCGTGGTAGGTCTCGGGGATGCCCTGCAGCCCGGCGAGGAACAGCACCATCGTGTAGCCGACGCTCTGCCACAGGGTGACGGCGGCGATGGTGAGCAGCGGCGCGGTGTTGAGCCACTGCTGGCCGGGCAGCCCGGCCGCGAGCAGCACCCGGTTGAGCACGCCCAGATCGGGGTCGAGGATGTTGCGCCACAGCAGCCCGACGATCGCCACCGACGTCAGGTACGGCACCAGCAGCAGCACCCGGAAGGCCACCCGGCCCTTGAGCGGCTGGTCGATGGCCAGCGCGAGGGCCAGCCCGAGCACGATGGAGCCGGCCACGACCAGCACCGCGAAGACCACCGTGACGAGGAACGAGTGGCGCACGGCGGGGTCGGCCAGGGCCTGGCTGTAGTTGCCGAGCCCGGCCCACTGGTCGGCCATCGGCCCGGTGCGGAAGCCGGTGGCGACCACGTTGCCGATCGGCAGGTAGAACAGGGCCGCGAAGAACAGGATGGCCGGCAGCAGGAAGAGGTAGGCGGTCCTCGCGTACCGGCCGGAGAGCGTGCGCGGCCTCACTTCAGGTAACCCTCCGCCGTCTTCGCGAACTCCGTCAGCACGTCGGCGGCGGGCCGGTTCTGGATGAGCACCTGCTGGTACATGACCTTCAGCTGCTCCTCCCACTTGCCGAACTGCCCGGTCAGCCGCACCGCCTGGGAGGAGTCCTCGGCCTGCGGCAGCGCGTCGGCGAACACCTTGGTCGCCGGGTCGGCCTGCACCTCGGGCAGCTTCGCCCAGGACACGCGGGGCATGAGCATGCCGGTCTCCTTGGTGGCGGCCTGCTCGACCTCCAGGGCGGTGACGCGTTTGATGAAGTCCCACGACAGCTCGGGCCTGCTCGCCTTGGCCGGCACGAACATGCTCACCCCGGCGGCCTGCGTGGCCCGCACCTTGTGCTCCAGCGGCGGCGCCACGCCGAGGTCGATGTCGGGGCTGGTCCTCCTGATCGGGTCGAGGTCCCAGGGGCCGGTGAGGATCATCGCGGCGCGCCCGGCGGAGAACAGCTTCTGCGGGCCGGAGTAGTCGGTGCTCGCGACGGGCACGGGCGCGACCTTGTGCTTGTGGATGAGGTCGGCCTGGAACTGCAGGGCCTCGATCGCGTCGGCGAGCGGGGTCATGACCTTGCCGGTCTCCGGGTCGTACGGGGTGACGCCGGCCTGCGTCATCCAGGGCCACATGTAGGTGTAGTCCTGGTTGAGCGCGACGCCGTACACGCCGTCCTTGGTCAGCTTCTTCGCGGCGGCGAGGAACTCCTCCCAGGTGGTGGGCACCTCGACGCCGGCGTCGCTGAGCATGCCCTTGTTGTGGAGCAGGGTGTTGCAGGTCAGGTGCAGCTGCACGCCGTACACCTTGCCCTGGTAGGAGTTGCGCTCGACGGTCACCGGCTGCCAGTCGGCGGGGAAGCCCATGGCGGCGCCGTCGCGGTCGACGAAGTCCTGCAGCGAGCGGGCGTTGCCGGACAGCGCGAACTCCTGCACCCACCCGCCGGGCTCCTCCACCAGGTCGGGCACGGTGCCGGAGGCGAAGTCGGCCAGCAGCCTGGTGCGCAGGTCGGGCCACTGATATTTTTGCAGGTTGACGGTGACCTTGTGGGCCTGCTCGAACTCGGCGATCACCTTGCGGTAGGCCTGGTAGTCGTGGCCGGCGTTCCAATAGACGGTGAAGGTGCCGGGGGCGGCGCTCTGCGGGGCCGGCGCTCCCGCGCACGACGACAGGGCCGGCACGCCTGCTGCGGCGGTGGCGGCCACGCCGAGGAGCCGGATCAGGTCACGGCGTGAGGGGTGGGCGGGCATCGGGGTTTCCCTTCTAGGACGAGCCCCGCCGCACGAAGGTCCACGACCGGACGATCTCGCGGGCGGGCGGCGGCTCATCGGCCTGGAGGCGGTCGAAGAGCAGGCGTACGACGTCGGTGTAGTCGTGGCGCAGCGGGCCGACGGTGCTGAGCTGCGGATTGGTGATGAGACCCTCGTCGATGTTGCCGACCCCGACGATCGCGACGTCGCCCGGCACGCTCAGCCCGAGGTCCCTGGCGGCTGCGATGGCGCTGATCGCCGCCCGGTCGGCGGCGGCGAAGATCGCGTCGGGCCGGTCGGGCGAGCCGAGCAGCTCGGTCGCCGTCTGGTACGCCGCCACGCGGTCGTCGGCGCCCCCGGTGACGACGCGGTCGGTGACGCCGTGCCGGTCGAGGGCGGTGAGGTAGCCGAGCAGCCGCCCGGCCGGCCGGTCGCGGTAGAGCTCGTGCCGCTGCCCCATGAACGCGATGCGCCGCCGGCCGGTGGCCAGCAGGTGCTCGACGGCCTCGGCGCTGGCCTCGGTCTCCGGGGTGCGGACGACGTCGCAGCCTTCGAGCCCGCTCTCGTTGCTCAGCACCACCATCGGCAGCCCGGTGGCGGCCAGCCCGGCGAGCAGGTCGTGGGCGAGGTGGTCGCCGACCACGTTGATCAGGGCGCCGTCGGCGATGCCACCGCGCAGCATCTCGATCGCGGCCTTCGCCCTCGCCTCGGAGTAGACGGCGAGCGTGACCACGGAGTAGCCGCGCGCGTCGGCCATCTCGTGCAGGTCGGTGGCCAGCCGTTCGTCGGTGGGAACGCCGCCGAACGTGCTCAGCACCAGGCAGACGCGCTGGGTGCGGCGCCTGCGCAGGCTCCTCGCGGCCTGGTTGGGGGTGTAGCCGAGCTGCCTTGCGGCGTCGAGCACCCGCTGCCTGGTCTCGGCGGCCACGGGTCGGTCGCGGCCGCTGAGCACGTAGGAGACGGTCGCCACTGACACGTTCGCCAGCTCGGCCACTTGTCGCGCTGTGGGTCTCATGTTAGTCGAATAACCTAGCATTCCCTATGGGATTATGGGGTAATTGGTGGCGGCGGATCTGGGCGAGCAGGTCGGAGGTGGGGTGATGGTCGCCGTACGGCGCTCGGCCGATGTGAATCGATTAACACGATAGGTCGAGGGTGCCGCTCCGACAAGGGGGCACGCGGCCAGGGGCTCCCGATCAGCGTGGCGTACGGGCTTTCGCGATCACTCTCCGTTACCTTGCGAGGTGGATGGGGGGATCTGTAGTGAATGGTTCGGCATGGGGTACCGGCGGGGGTCTTTCCCGCCGGCTGCTGTTCACCGGTACGTTCGCCGTCGCGACGAGTGCGCTGACCGAGGTCGCCACGGCCGACCGGCGAAGCCGTCCTAGGGGGCCGGCGCGCGGCACGGTGTTGCGGGCCAGGCCCGCGACCGTCTCGCTGGGCGGGCGCAAGGTCGCGACCTGGACGTACGGCGGCACGGTGCCGGGGCCGATCATCCGCGCGACGGCGGGCGGCATGGTGCGCGCCAGGCTCGTCAACGACCTGCCCGCCGAGACCACCGTGCACTGGCACGGCATCAGGATCGACCCGAGGATGGACGGCGCCCCCGGCTACACCCAGGCGCCCACGAAGCCGGGCCGCACCTTCGACTACGTCTTCCGGGTGCCCGACCCCGGCACGTACTTCTACCACTCGCACGTCGGCATGCAGAACGACCGCGGCCTGTACGGCCCGCTCGTGGTGGCCGACCCGCGCGAGCCGCTCGGCTACGACGAGGAGTTCGTGGTCCTGCTCGACGACTGGCTGGACGGGATCGACGGCACGCCCGACGACGCGCTGAGGCGGCTCAACGCCAGCACCGAGCACGACGACACGCTGCGCAGCGACCTGCTCGGCGGGGTCACCGGCGAGGTGCGGCATCCGTACCACCTGGTCAACGGCCGGATGGCGGAGGCGCCCGAGGTGTTCGCCAGCCGGCCTGGGCGGACGGTGCGGTTCCGGGTGATCAACGCGGCGGCCGACACGGCGTACCGGGTGGCGCTCGGCGGCCACCGCATGACGATCACCCACACCGACGGGTTCCCGTGCGCGCCCGCCACCGTGGACACGTTCCTCATCGGCATGGGCGAGCGCTACGACTTCGTCACCCGGCTGGGCGCGGGCGCGTTCCCGCTGGTCGCGCTGGCTGAGGGGAAGCAGGCGCGGGCGTTCGCGATCGTCAGGACGACGCCGGGCGCGCGCCGGCCGCCGCGCGACGTCAAGGTGCCGGAGCTGGAGCGGCGCCTGCTCGCCTACGCCGACCTGCGGCCGCGCAGGGCCGACGCGCTGCCCCGCCCGGGCAGGACCGTCACGGTGACGCTCGGCATGCGGCCGTCGGGCAACGAGTGGACGCTCAACGACCGGCTGGCCGCCGACCCGCTGCGGGTGCGGGTGGAGAAGGGCGAGACGATCAGGATCGTCATGGACAACCAGTCGCCCATGTGGCATCCGATGCACCTGCACGGCCACACCTTCCAGCTGCGGGCGGGCGAGCGGCGCGGGGTGCGCAAGGACACGGTGAACATCAAGCCGCGCGAGCGGCTGAGCGTGGACGTGGAGTGCGACAACCCGGGCGAGTGGATGTTCCACTGCCACAATCTCTACCACCAGGAGCAGGGGATGATGGGCGTCCTCGGGTACGGCCAGGCTCCGCCCCGAAATCGCCACATGAGCCATTAAGGCGGCATTTGTCGGGGTTACGCGCAAGTAATGTGCTACAGGCGCGACATTTCACTATTAACGTGATTCACTCCACGCACTCTTGCGACGCGCACCCGCGCTGCGAAAGGATCACCAGTCGGACCCCAGCCCCTCGCAGGACGACTGGAGACGCCTGTCGTGCGCGCACAACAGAACATCGAGCAGTTCGGCTACCGCCAGGAGTTACACCGTACGGTCGGCCTCGCCGACCTCATTTTCTACGGTTTGGCATACATGGTACCGATCGCACCTTTCGCGATTTTCGGGAATGTTTATTCGGAATCCGGTGGTATGCCGGTCCTGGCGTACCTCGTCGGGATGATCGCGCTGCTGTTCACCGCCGCCTCGTACGCGCAGATGGTGAAGGCGTTCCCGCTGTCCGGCTCGGTCTACAACTACGCCGGGCGCGGCATCGCTCCCCCCGTCGGGTTCATGACCGGCTGGATGATCCTGCTGGACTACATCCTGCTGCCCTGCCTGCTCTACCTGGTGGCCTCGATCGCCATGAACGACAGCGTGCCCGGCGTCCCCGTCTGGGCCTGGCTGATCGGCTTCGTCGCCGTCAACACGGCGATCAACCTGCGCGGCATCAGGATAACGGTCCAGCTCACCCGCGTGCTCATCGCGATCGAGCTGGCCGTGCTCGCCCTGTTCCTGCTCGTCGGCGTCTGGGCGCTGCTGCGGGGCGCGGGCCGCGGGTTCAGCCTCACGCCGCTGTTCAACGCCGAGACCTTCGCCTGGCCGGTGATGTTCGCCGCGGTGTCGGTGGCCGTGCTGTCCTTCCTCGGCTTCGACGGCATCTCCATGCTGGTGGAGGAGTCGACCGGCGGCTCCGCCCAGGTCGGCCGGGCCATGCGGGTCGCGCTGCTGCTGGCGGGCGTGCTGTTCATCACGCAGGTCTGGGTGGCCGCGCTGCTCGTGCCCGACCCGGCCGGGCTGCTCGACCAGCCCAGCGACACCGCCTTCTACGACGCCGCCGCCGTCGCGGGCGGCGAGTGGCTCAGGCACGTCACCACCGCCGCCACCGCGCTGTCCTGGGGCCTGGTCAACACCATGGTCGCCCAGGTGTCGGTCTCGCGGCTGCTGTACGCGATGGCCCGCGACCGTCAGCTCCCCTCGTTCCTCGCCAAGGTCTCGGTACGGCACTCGGTGCCGTCCAACGCGATCCTGCTGAGCTGCCTGCTGTCGATCGGCGTCGGCATCTGGGCGGCCACCCGGGCCGACGGGGTCGCCCTGCTCAGCAGCCTGATCAACATGGGCGCCATGGTCGCGTTCATCGTCCTGCACGTGTCGGTCATCGTGCACTACGCGCTGCGCTCCGGCTCCGACCGGCTCTGGGCCCACCTGATCTCGCCGCTGATCGGCGCGGGCATCCTGGTCTTCGTCGTGATCAACGCGAACCTCCTGGCCCAGCTCCTCGGCCTGGTCTGGCTCGGCCTCGGCGCGCTGGCGCTCATCACCCTGTACGCGCTCGGCCGCCGCCCCACGCTGCGCGGCATGCCCGCCGGATCCGACCGCCGCTGAGGAGACTTGCATGGACCGGCTGCCGCTGCACCAGGACCTCTATCTCATCGCCCACGACAAGACCGGCAAACCGTACGTCCATCCGGCGTCGCTCGCGCTCGGGCTGGCCGGCGCCGCGCTGCTCGACCGGCTGCTCACCGGGCCCGTCAAGCCGCTGCTCAATCCCGGCCCCGTCGCGCTCATCAAGGGGGCCGCGGCCGGCGGGATCTACGACCGCACCAGGGAGGAGCTGCTGGGCTCCGGGGTGCTCGTACGGGTGACCGGGCGGCGGCTCGGCATGCTGCCGTACACGCGGTACGAGCTGGCCGACATCGCCTCCGTCGTCCGCGCGTCCTCCGGGGTGCGCTCGGCGGTCGAGGGCTGGAAGACGCCGGACGCGCGCTGCGCCGGGCTGTGCGGGCTGGTCGCGGTGCTCCGCCTGGAGGGCGAGCTCTATCTCGACCAGCCGGCCGCCCGGCTGGTCGCCAGACTGCGCGAGATCGCCGCCTCCGCCGCATCGCCCGTGGGCGAGCTGGTGGAGATCGTGGACACGCTGGTCGCGGAGGCCGCCGTCGCCGTCTACCGCTAGCGGCGTGCCCCTTATGCGAGTTACGCTCCGCAGGCGACGGTTCGGGGGCCGGCCATCCGCTCGGAGGGGGCACCCATGACCTACACCCTGTTACGCGGCAGCTTCGTCATCAGCCCCGACCCCGCTCCCCCGGGCGCGCCCTTGCACCCGCCGCACGTCACGGACGGCCGTACCCTCCACTTCACGCGATAACGGAAATCGCTGTCGAAAATGGCGGGCGGTGCGGTGCCGGCCTTTCTCGAGGACGGCAGATCTTGTGGGCGGCGAATGCTGCGAAAGAGGGTTGTTATCAAATAGTCTCTCGTCCGTAGTACGAAATGCCGGAACCACCGACAAATCAAGCACACCCCTTTTTGTCCCGTTTTCTCGCGATACTGCCGGGAGGGTGCTGTGGCGTACGGATCAGGGTCGGGCCGCCCGTGCGGGCGTTGCGGAGCGCACGTGGGCTCCCTCTCCCCATGCCCCCGCTGCCGGGCCCCGCAGGTGGCGCCCGATGACCGGCCAGCGCCCTCGCCGTACCTGGACTGGGAGCCCGAGCGGTTACCCGCCGAGCCCCCGGCGTGGCGGCGCGCGCCCGTGCTGGTCGGCGCGGTGGCGGCCCTGCTCGTCCTCGCCCTGACCGGGTGGCTCGTCGTAGGGCGCACCGACACGGGCGGCGCGGCGGCGGGCTCCGGCGGCCCCGCCGGCACGAACCAGGCCGACGTCCCCCCGCCCGTCTGGGAGAGCACCCCCGCCGACGACGCCGACCCCGCCTTGGCGACCGGCGACGCCGCCGCGGACGCCGGCGCCCAGACGGACGACGAGACCGACGAGACCGATGAGCAGGCCGAAGAACCTGTTGAAGAGCAGGCAGAAGAGCAGGCCGGGTCGGGCAAGGAGGCCGGGCGGCAGGCTCAGGAGCTGGAGAAGCTGCTGTCCAGCAGCAACTCCTCCCGCTCCGACCTCACCGAGGCCATCGACGAAGCCGTCCTGTGCGAGCGCGCCGGCCTGGACACGATCAAGGACATCACGAACGCCCGCCGCAGGCAGCTCACCGCCGCCAGGAGGCTGACGGTGTCGGCGCTGCCGGACGGGGCGCAGTTGCGGGACGCCCTGGTGACCGCGCTGGACGCCTCGTACCAGGCCGATCTGGCGTTCCTGAGGTGGGCCAGGAAGCTGGCGGCGGACGGCTGCCCCGGGGTGGGCAGGGACCACCCCGATTACCGGCGCGGCCTGGACTGGTCGAAGGCGGCTCACGAGGCGAAGACGCGATTCGTGCGGACGTGGCGGCCGGTGGCGGAAAAGTACGGCCTGACCGTGTGGAAAGCGCGCCAGATCTGATCACCGGTCTTTTCGTCTTACCAGAATCGTTCCACAGGCGAATTCCGGTTCGTGGATGAGCGCCACGGCGGCCCCCGGCGAGACCCCGGGGGCCGCCGTGCTTTTGCGCGCGGGTTGACACATGGTTGACGAGCCCGCCATGAACGCTTACGTTTCTCGGCGATCGACGAAATGTATCGTCACGATTCCGAAATTTTCGGAGGCGCCATGTTAAGAGGGATCATCGCGATCGGCCTGCTCGGCCTCCCCGCCGTCCACCCCGGCCACCCGGCTCCGCAACCGGCGATCTCCCTGAACGAACGCGTCCGGCACCAGGAGATCGACGGCTTCGGCATCTCCCAGGCGTTCCGCCGCAACGAGCTGCTCAAAGCCCTCTCGCCGGCCCAGCAGCGCGAGGTGCTCGACCTGTGGTTCCACCGGAGCAAGGGTGCGGGCCTCAGCATCCTGCGGCTCGGCATCGGCTCCTCCCCCGCCGGCAGCCCGTACGACCACATGGTCTCGATCCAGCCCGAGGACCCGGGCGGCCCGGACGCCAAGCCGGACTACGTGTGGGACGGCGACGACAACAGCCAGGTCTGGGTGGCCAAGGAGGCCCAGCGGTACGGTGTCGAGCGGTTCTTCGCCGACGCCTGGAGCGCCCCTGGCTACATGAAGGACAACGGCGACGACAAGAACGGCGGCACGCTGCTGCCCGAGTGGCAGCGCGCGTACGCGAAGTACCTGGTGGCCTACACGAAGTTCTACGCCAAGGAGGGCATCAGGATCACCGACCTGGGCTTCACGAACGAGCCCGACTACACGGCCTCGTACGCGTCCATGCGCTTCACCCCCGAGCAGGCCGCCGCGTTCGTCAAGGTGCTGGGGCCGATCGCCAGGGGCACGAACGTGGTCTGCTGCGACTCGTTCGGCTGGCGGGAGGCGAAGGCGTACACGGCGGCCATCGAGGCCGATCCCGAGGCGCGGCGCTGGGTGAAGACGCACACAGGACACACCTACGCCAGCCCGGTGGACGGCCCGCTGCCGACGTCCAGGAAGACGTGGATGTCGGAGTGGAACCCCAACGGCGACACCTGGAACGAGGCGTGGGACGACGGCAGCGGCTATGACGGCATCACGATCGCCCAGGCCGTGCACGACGCGCTCACGCTGGGCGGCGTCAGCGCGTACGTCTACTGGCTGGGCGGCTCGCGCGGCGCGACCAGGGCGCTGCTGCAGCTCGACGACGCGGCCGGCGAGTACCACGTGTCGAAGCGGCTGTGGGCGCTGGCCGGTTACAGCCGGTTCATCCGGCCCGGCGCGGTCCGGCTGGAGGCCGGGGCGGCCGATCCGGCGCTGAAAGTTTCAGCGTTCCGCAACCGCGACGGCTCGCGGGTGGTCGTCGCGCTCAACACGGGCACCGCGCCGATCGCGTGGAAGGGCGTGCGGGGCCGGGCGGCCGCGTACGTCACGGACGAGGCCCGCTCGATGACCCCGGTGAGCGTGCACGGGAACGCGGTGACGCTCGCGCCGCGCGCCCTCACCACGATCGTCCTCCGCTGACCAGCGCAGGCCGCCCGCCCGCCGGGGACTCCAGCGGGCGGGCGGTCAGCCCTTGCTGCCCGTGTGCGCGATGCCCTGGATGAACTGGCGTTGCAGGAAGACGAACACCGCGATCACCGGCAGCGAGGCGAGCAGCGAGCCGGCCATGAGGACGGGGTAGTCGGTCTGGTACTGCCCCTGCAACGACGCGAGCCCGGCGGAGAGCGTCATCTTCTCGGGGTCGGTGTTGACGACGAGCGGCCAGAACAGGTCGTTCCACGCCCACAGCAGGGTGAGGATGCCCAGCGCCACAAGACCTGGCCGGGCCAGCGGCAGCATGACCGACCAGTAGATGCGGACCGGCCCCGCGCCGTCGAGCCGCGCCGCCTCCTCGATCTCGCGCGGCAGCGCGAGGAAGAACTGCCGCAGCAGGAACACCCCGAACGCGCTGAACAGCCCGGGCACGATGATCGCCTGGAGGCTGTTCAGCCAGCCGAGCGAGGACATGATCTGGTACTGCGGGATGACGAACAGCTGCGGCGGCACCATGAGCACCGACAGGAACACCCCGAACAGCACGTTCCTGCCGGGGAAGCGCAGCCGGGCGAAGGCGTAGGCCGCCATCGAGCAGAACAGCACCTGGCCCGCGACCCGCCCCGCCGCCATGACGGCGGTGTTGAGGAACTGCTCGCCGAACGGCAGCAGGTCGAACACCTTGGCGTAGTTGTCCCAGCGGCCCTCGGGCAGGAACGTCGGCGGCACGGCGGTGGCGCTGCTCAGGGTCTTGAGCGAGGTGATGACCTGCCACACGAACGGCGCGACCATCGCCAGCGAGGAGGCGATGAGCACCGCGTGCAGGCCCAGCGGGCGGCGCCGCTCAGACATAGTGCACCCACTTCCGCTGGAGCCTGAACTGCAGGATCGTCAGCGCCGCGATGAGCACCAGCAGCGCGATCACGATGGCGGCGGCGTAGCCGCGGTCGTTGGTGACGAAGGCCCGCTCGTAGAAGAGCTGGACGACGGTCTGCAGCCGGGAGTACGCCGGGTTGGCCCGCGCCGCCTGCCCCGACCCGGTCATGACGAAGACCAGGTCGAAGAGCTGGAGCGAGCCGATCACCGACACGATGGAGATGAAGAACGCGGTCGGCGACAGCATCGGCAGGGTGATCGTGAAGAACTGCCGCACGGGGCCGGCGCCGTCGAGCGAGGCGGCCTCGTACAGCTCCTTGGGGATGCCCTGCATGCCGGCCAGGAAGATGATGAGGTTGTAGCCGACGCTGCTCCACACGCCCACGACGACCAGCGCGTAGAGCGCGGTCGCGGGGTCGGCGATCCAGTTGGGCCCGTCGATGCCGACCAGCGCCAGCACCTGGTTCACCAGGCCGTAGTCGCCGTTGTAGAGCCAGCGCCAGAGCATCGCGACCGCGACCGGCATGGTCACCACGGGCAGGAAGAACGCCGTGCGGTAGAGGGCGACCCCGCGCAGGCCCGGCCGGTTGAGCAGGGCGGCGAACACGATCGCGAGCGGGATCCCGAGCAGCCCGAGCACGGTGTACGTGAGCGTGTTGAGCACCGCCTGCCCCACCTGGGGGTCGGCGAAGAGGCGGGTGTAGTTGTCCAGCCCCGTCCACGTGTGCCCGCCGAACGCGCCCCACTCCGTGAAGGAGAAATAGGCGGTCTGCAGCACGGGCCACAGGTAGAAGATCGCCAGGCCGAGCCCGGTGGGGGCGATGAACGCGTACCCCCACAGGGCCTCGGCGCGGAGCCCGCGCCGCTTCGCCGCGTGTGCCGCCCGCGCGGGCCGCCGGGTTTCGGCGGTGGTGGTCACGTCACTCCTTGGCCAGCAGGTCGTTCATCGCCGCAGCCAGCTCTCTCGCGGCCTGGTCGATCGGCACCTCGCCGGTCCACGCCTTGGTCAGGTGGGTCAGCTCGGCCTCCTGCCAGGCGGCGGTGTTCTTGGAGACGGGGTACGGCACCGCGTAGGAGACCGCGTCGAGGAACGACTGGAGCTTCCACTCGGGGTGCGCCGAGACCCAGTCGCCCTGGGTGCCGTTGTAGGCCGGGATCGGGCCCTTCTTGCCGAGGAGGTCGGCGGCCTGCTGGGAGCCGAGGAACTTGACGAACTCCCACGCCTGCTCGGGGTGCTCGGTCTTGGCCGACACCACGTTGGCGACGCCGTGGATGATCGTGGCCTGCTGCTCGCCCTTGGGCAGCGGGGCGACGTCCACCTTGTCCTTGGTGTACTCGTTTTTGCTGAACTCGGCCACGTTCCACGACCCGCCCCAGTACATCGCGAGCTTGCCGGCCTCGAAGAGCTGCAGCGGGCCCGTGTCGGTCATGGTCTTGAGGTCGGGCGACTGCTTGGCGGCGATGAGGTCGGTCCAGAACTTCAGGCCGGCGATCGTCTTCGGGTCGTCGTAGCCCGACTTCTTGCCGTCGGGGGAGATCACGTGGCCGCCGGCCTGGTAGATCGTCGGGTACTGGTACTCCTGGAAGCTGGTGAGCTGGGCGCCGATCGCGTAGACGCCCTTGGCGGGGTCGGTCAGCTTGGCGGCGGCCTGCTTGAAGTCGTCCCAGGTCCAGTCGTCGGCCGGATACTTCACCTTGGCGGCGTCGAAGAGCGTCTTGTTGTACCAGACGCCCACGGTGTCCATGTCCTTGGGCAGGCCGTACAGCTTGCCCTCGTAGGTGTAGAGGTCCACCAGGGGCTTGGGGTAGACGGAGGTGTCGACCTGCTCCTCGATGGGCGCGATGACGCCGTTGGAGGCGTAGAGCTGGAAGTTGGGGCCGTTCATCCAGAAGACGTCGGGCGCGGCGCCGCCGCTGACGGCGGCCTTCATCTTCGTCCAGTAGTCGGCCCAGGGGGTGAGCTGGACGTTGACCGCGATGTCCGGGTGCGTCTTGGTGAACTCCGCGGCCAGTTCGTTCATGACCTCCTGCTGGGTGGCGTCCCAGACGCCGTACGAGAGGGTCACCTTGTCCTGCGACTGCGCGCCCGCGCCGGCCTGCCCACCGCCGCCGCACGCGGAGGCGAGCAGTGCCGCGCAGAGGAGGGCCGCACCGCTCCGTGCCGACTTCCACATCTCCCATGTCCTCTCCTAGAACGTGGGAGTAATCATGGAGTCCAGTGAAATTGTTTTCAAGAGCAAGCCGTGTTACAGATGGCTCACGAGCGGGCTCCTGCCGTCGAGCACCCGGTCCTCCACGTCGTCGAGCGCGAGACGTACGGCGCCGAGCACCACCGCCTCGTCGCCCAGCGCCGACATGCGCACCTCGGGCGTGCGGATGCACCAGCGGTCGAGCTCCCGCTTCAGCGGCTCGATCAGCACGTCCGCGGAGCGCGAGAACCCGCCGCCGACCACCACCATCTGCGGGTCCAGGGTCAGCACCAGCGCCGACGCGCCCAGCGCCAGGTCCTTGACGTAGCGGCGGACCGCGGCCAGCGCCGCCTTGTCGCCGCCCCGCGCCGCCGCGAAGACGTCGCCCGCCTCCCCGCCCGCCTCACCATTGGCGGCGCTCAGGTGCTCCTGGGCCCTGATCCAGCCGAGCACCGGCAGCGCGCCGATCTCGCCCGAGGCGTTGGCGAAGCCCCTGTGCAGCTTGCCGTCGATCACCAGGCCCGCGCCGGTGCGCAGGCCGGCCAGCAGGAACACCATGTCCTTGGCGTAGCGGGCCACGCCGCGCCAGCACTCGGCCAGGGCGGCGAGCTTGCTGTCGTTCTCCACCAGCACGGGGGCGGGGGCCAGGCGGCGTACGTGGGCGGCCAGGTCGACGCCGGTCCACTCGGGCAGCGCCTCCGACAGCAGCACCCGCCCCGCGCCGTCCACCAGGCCCGTCGTGCCGACGCCCGAGGCCCAGATCTCGCCGCCGGTCAGCCCGGCGCCCTCCAGGCACTCCGTCACGGCCCTGTCCACGGCCTCCAGGCGTTCGAGCCGGCCCATCTCCGGCGCGACGGGCACCCTGGCGCTCTGCAGCACGGTGCCGTCGAGGTCGGCGACCACCGCGCGGATCTTGTGGCCGCCGATGTCGACGCCGAGCACCCGGCCCGCCTCGGCCCTGAACCGGTAGCGCCTGGCCGGGCGGCCGACCCCGCCGGCGGTGGCGCCCGCCTCGGTCACCCAGCCCTTCTGCAGCAGCTCGCGCACGACGTCCTCGGTCGAGGCGCGCGACAGCCCCGTGCGTTTGGCGACCTCGGTGAGGGTGAGCGAGTCCTGGCCCTGCAACGCCTTGATCACGGCCAGCGCGTTGAGCTGCCGGAGCCGTGACAGGTCACCGCCGCTCATCTCCGCGGCCATCCGCCCCCCTTGCTGTCAGCTTTCCCAGGCCGAATAATTGTGGTCTCCATGATATTTAGTCGGGGAAGGTTCCATGACTGAGGTGACTCTAGCCGTCGTCGGCGGCGGCCTGCGAGGGCTGACCTACGCGCGCCGCGCGCACGCCACGGGCGCCGGGCGCGTGGTGGCGGTGGCCGAGCCGGATCCGGGGCGCAGGGCGGCGTTCGCGGCGGAGTTCGGGATCGTTCCAGAGCTGGCGCTGCCGGGCTGGAAGGAACTGGCGGCGGCCGGGCGGGTGGCCGACGCGGCGGTGATCGCCACCCAGGACAGGATGCACACCGACCCTGCCGTGACGCTGGCGGACCTCGGTTACCACATTCTCCTGGAGAAGCCGATGGCCACCACGGAGCGTGAGGCCGCCATGATCGCCGAGGCGGCCGAGCGCAACGGCGTCATGCTGGCCGTCTGCCACGTGCTGCGCTACACCCCCTACACCGGGCTGGTGAAGCGGCTGCTGGACGAGGGGCGCATCGGGCGGCTCATCAGCGTGCAGCACCTGGAGCCGGTGGGCTGGTGGCACCAGGCGCACTCGTTCGTGCGCGGACACTGGCGGCGCCAGGACACCTCGGCGCCCATGCTGCTCGCCAAGGCCTGCCACGACGTGGACTGGCTGGTGCACCTGTTCGGCCGGCCGCCGGCCCGGGTGTCGTCGTTCGGCTCGCTGTCGCACTTCCGCGCCGAGGACCGGCCGGAGGGCGCCGCCGACCGGTGTCTGGACTGCCCGATCGAGCCCACCTGCCCGTACTCGGCCAAGCGCCTCTACCTGGACTGCCTCGGCGACCCCGACAGCGAGTTCTGGCCGCTCGGCGCCGTCACGCCGGGCCGTACCGAGGAGGACGTGCTGGACGCGCTGCGCACCGGCCCCTACGGACGCTGCGTCTACGCCTGCGACAACGACGTCGTGGACCACCAGGAGGTGCTGATGGAGTTCGACGACGGCGGCACCTGCTCGTTCACCATGAGCGCGTTCACCCCGATGGAGCACCGCCGCACCCGCCTGTTCGGCACCCACGGCTACATGGACGGCGACGGCGCCACCCTGCGCGTGGTCGACTTCCGCACCGGCACGGAGGAGACACTGAGCCTGGACGAGACCGTCGGGCCCTCGGCGGCCGACGGGCACGGGGGCGGCGACGAGGGGCTCACCGACGCCTTCCTCGCCGCCGTGGCGTCGGGCGACCCGTCGCCGCTGCACACCGACGCGGCCGAGAGCCTGATGACGCACCGCGTGGTCTGGGCCGCCGAGCAGGCCAGGCTCACTGGCACGGTCGTCACGCTCTGACCGGCTCCCCCTCGCGCCCGAGGGGGAGCCCAGAACGTCAGCCCCAGACCTCCTGGGCGGTCTCCACGATGAGCCGCAGCTTGGCGAACTGCTGCTCCTCGGTCAGCTCGTTGCCCTCGACGGTGGAGGAGAAGCCGCACTGCGGCGACAGGCAGAGCTGGTCGAGATCGACGAACTTGGCGGCCTCGTCGATGCGCCGCTTGAGCGTGTCCTTCGACTCCAGCTCGCCGCGCTTGGTCGTGACCAGCCCGAGCACCACCATCTTGCCGGGCGGCACGAACCGCAGCGGCTCGAAGCCGCCGGAGCGCTCGTCGTCGAACTCCATGAAGAAGCCGTCCACATTGAGCTCGTTGAACAGCGCCTCGGCCACGAAGTCGTAGCCGCCGGACGCCGCCCAGGAGGAGCGGAAGTTGCCCCGGCACATGTGGGTGGTGATGGTCATGCCGGCCGGCTTGGCGGCGAGCGCGGCGTTGATCTGCTTGATGTAGCGCAGGTGCATGTGCTCGGCGTCGTCGCCGCGCCCGGCCAGCTCGGCGCGCTGGGCGGGGTCGTTGAGATAGGCCAGGCTGGTGTCGTCGAACTGCAGGTAGGTGCAGCCGAGCGCGCCGATCCTGCGCACCTGCTCGGCGTAGGCGGCGCTGAGGTCGCGCCAGAACTCCTCGACGTCGGGATAGACCTCGGGGTCGATGGCGGCGGGCCCGCCCCGGTAGTGGACCATGCTGGGCGACGGGATGGTCAGCTTGGGCGTGACGCCCTCGCCGACGGTGTCGCGCAGGAACCCGAAGTCGTCGGCGAAGATCGGCGTGTCGAGCTTGATCCGGTCGTGCACGCGCAGCGCGGCGGGGGTGAACTCGATGTCGCCCTGCTCGTTGTGGAAGCGCACGGTGATCTGCTCGTCGGCGGCCTGACCGATGCCGCCGAGCTGATAGATGAAGTCCATGTGCCAGGAGGCCCGGCGGAACTCGCCGTCGGTGGCGCTCTGCAGGCCGGCGTCACGTTGTTTGCGCACCACCTCCCTGATGGCCGCGTCCTCGGCGGCGCGCAGTTCGTCACCTTTCAGGGTCTCGCGGGCGCGCAGCAGTTCCTGTGGACGCAACAGGCTGCCGACATGGTCGGCGCGGAAGGGCGGTGAGGTACGCATATGGATCATCCTCCTCCGTAGAGCTTTCTCAGCGGGGCCTTCAGGAGCTTGCCCGCCGCGTTCTTGGGCAGGTCAGCCACGAATTCCAGATATTTCGGGATCTTGTAGCGGGCGAGGCGGCCGTCCAGGTGCTTGAGCAGGTCGTCGGGGCTCGTCGTGACCCCGGCACGGGGCACGACCAGGGCCTTGCCGACCTCGCCCCACCGCTCGTCCGCCACCCCGATCACGGCGCACTCGGCGACGGCGGGATGCTCGTACAGGGCGCTCTCGACCTCGGCCGGGTAGATGTTCTCGCCGCCGGAGATGATCACGTCGTTGATGCGGTCGGAGATGCGCACGTAGCCGTCCTCGTCGGCCACGCCGACGTCGCCGGAGCGGAACCAGCCGTCCTCCGACAGCACCTTCGCGGTCTCCTCCGGCCGCCGCCAGTAGCCGCTCATCACGTTGGGGCCCTGGACGTACAGCTCGCCCGGCTGTCCCGGTGCGGCGGGCGAGCCGTCGGGGGCGACCAGCCGGACGTCGGAGAAGAAGCACGGCACGCCGGCGCTGCCCGCCTTGTCCACGGAGTGCTCGGCGCCGAGGAAGAGCGCCCCTGGCGCGGTCTCCGTCATGCCGTATCCCTGCAGAAACGTCAGCCCACGCTCCTGGTACGTCCTGATCAGCGGCTCCGGCACCGGCGCGCCGCCGCACAGCAGGTGCCGCAGGCTCGACAGGTCGGCGGTGGGCCAGCGCGGCGAGCGGGTGAGGAAGCCGAACATCGACGGCACCCCGAACATCACCGTGACCCGCTCATGCTCGATGAGGTCGTACGTGCGCTCCACGTCGAACGACGGCTCCAGCACCGCCCTGCCGCCCTTGAGCACGCACGGGATGAGCGTCTGCGCCAGCGCCGCGATGTGGAACATGGGGGCGCTGATCAGCACCACCTCGTCGTGCGCCAGCGGCACGTCCACGAGCAGGTTGACGGCGTTCCAGGTGAGGTTGGCGTGTGTGAGCATGGCGCCCTTGGGGCGTCCCGTGGTGCCCGAGGTGTACATGATCAGGCAGACGTCGTCCTGGCTCACCGGCTCGTCGATCGGCTCGGGCGAGCCGGACGCGACCAGCTCCTCGTACGCGGCGCCGCCCACGTGCCGGCCCGGCAGCCCGGCGCCGTCGCGCTCCTCGCCCAGCACCAGCACGGCGGCCTCGGCGTCGTCGAGGATGAAGCGCAGCTCGGGCTCGGCCAGCCGGGTGTTGAGCGGCACGAACACGGCTCCGAGCAGGCCGGCGGCGAAGAACGTCTCCACCATCGCGGGCTGGTTGGCGCCCAGGAAGGCGACCCGGTCGCCGCGCCGCACGCCGAGCACGGAGGCCAGCCGGTGGACGCGTTCGAGCAGCTCACGATAGGTGTGCTCGCGCCCGCGGTACGACACCGCCACCCTGTCGGGCGTCATGCGTGCCCTGCGCGCCGGCCACGAGCCAATCCCCTGATTCCGCATCGGCACTCCTTGACGCTCAAGCCCTCAAGTTAGGCCACTCTGCGACCGCTGTCACCGTTCTGCCCAACTTTCATCCTGGACGGTGTCCAGAAGATCGGCCACGATCCGCGCCGCCTGCGGCCTGAACCGCTCGTGCAGCGAGTGGCAGACGCGCTGCGCCTTCTCGGCCGGCCAGTCGTGCGGCAGGTAGCGCAGCGGCAGCCGCGGATCGGTCCTGATGATCTGCAGCCAGCCGGTCAGCAGCATGAGGGAGCGGGCGAGGTCATCGGGGGCGTCGGGCGCGGGGTCGGCCTGGTCCCAGCGGCGCAGGAACTCCCGATAGCGCTCGCCGAGCCCTTCGAGGTCGTAGGCGTCGCGGACGAGGGCCTGCATGTCGGTCGGCTGCCGGGGCTCGGCGGCGAACACCTTGACGTTGGCGTCCAGGTCCTCGATGACGCCGGCGGCGTCCACCTCGCCCGGCGCGATCCACAGGCCGTTCTGCAGCGGCCCGAAGCCCGCCCAGACCAGCCGCGAGCGCAGCTCGTGCCGCTGGCGCTGCCACGACTCGGGCAGCGAGAAGCCGATGAGCGTCCACTGGTCGGCGCCGCTGTCGTTGACCACGCCGCTGTGCCAGATGCGCCGCTCGCCGTCCTTGAGCACCTCGGTGCTGGTGGGGGTGAGCCCGAAGTACATGCGCCGGCCCGACCGCTGGCGGCGCAGCAGGCCGCGCCCGACCATCCTGGTCAGCGTCGAGCGGGTCGCCTCCTCCGAGATGCCGACCTTGCCGAACGCCTCGATGAAGCTTCCCGAGGAGACGCAGATCCCGTGGCCGTATACGTAATCGCCGAGGAAGGTCAGAATCACCGATTGAGGCCTCATTGCGGGTGTCTCCCGATATTCGGCAATCTGTTGACAGCCGTAATGTACCTGCCTACTGTCGGCTCCACATCGCCCGGTCCTGGAGGTCCTGATGCGCAGGCTTCTACCGTCGCTGGCTTGTCTCCTACTCACGCTCACCGCTTGCGGGGGCAGTGGTGACGGCGGAGGCGGCGGATCGGGCGGTCAGGACCCGATCAAGGTCGGCCTGATCGTCTCGCTCACCGGCAACTACACGCCGCTCGGCAGCGAGGACAAGAAGGCGGTCGAGCTGGCCGTCGAGCAGGTCAACGCCCAGGGCGGGCTGCTCGGCCGCAAGGTCGAGCTGGTCACCAGGGACGACAAGACCGCCCCCGACCAGGGCATCGTGGCCTACAACCAGATCAAGGGCGAGATCGACGCGCTGATCGGGCCGGTGTTCTCCAACTCGGCGCTGGCCATCGAGCCGCTGGCGGAGCGCGACAAGATGCCGTACCTGTCGCTGGCCCCCGCGCAGGAGCAGGTCGAGCCGATCAAGAAGCACATCTTCGTCACCCCCGCCCTGTCCAGCATGTACGCCGAACGTTTCCTGCAGTACATCCAGGCCGAGGGCATCAAGACCATCGCGGTCGGCTGGGACTCCAAGAGCGCGTACTCGGTCTCCGGCCACGAGGCGATGGTGGAGCTGGCGCCCAAGTACGGCGTGACGATCGCCGTGGACGAGCCGTACGAGACCACGACCTCCGACTTCAGCCCCATGTTCACCCACGTGCGCGAGTCGCAGGCCGAGGCCCTGGTGTTCTGGGGCTCCGGCGCGCCCGGCGTGACCGCGGCCAAGCAGTACGTCGCCTCCGGCCTGAAGACCCCGCTGTTCCTGACCGCCTCGCAGGCCAGCAAGCTGTGGCTGGAGCCGATGGGCGCCGCCGCCGAGGGCATGACCGTGCAGAGCGCGATCGGCGTCGTGGGCGAGCACCTGCCCGACGGCAAGCAGAAGCAGGTCATCGAGCAGATGGCCAAGCCGTACGCGGAGAAGCACGGCTACCCGCCGCCGCAGTTCGCGCAGGACGGCTACAGCGCCTCGCTGCTGCTGTTCGAGGCGATCAGGAAGGCGAACAGCACCGACAAGGCCAAGATCCAGCAGGCGCTGGAGACGATGGACCTCATCACGCCGAACGGCCGCTTCCAGTACTCCGCCACCGACCACTCCGGCCTGTCCCCCGAGTACATCTCCGTCAACACGGTCAAGGACGGCAAGTTCGTCCCGACCGAGTGGGCCAAGGAGCAGCTCGCCAAGACCGTCTCGGCGCTGGGGTAGGCGTGCTGGAGGTCACCGGCGTCTCCCGCTCCTTCGGCGGCGTCTACGCCGTCCGCGAGGTGTCGCTGAACGTCGCGGACGGCGAGGTCTGCGGCGTCATCGGCCCGAACGGAGCGGGCAAGTCCACCCTGTTCAACCTCATCACCGGGCACCTCACGGTCGACCACGGCCAGATCTCCTTCCTCGGCCGCCGGGTGGACCGGCTGCCGCCGCACCGCCGGGCCAGGCTCGGCATGTCGATCGTCTTCCAGGCGGCCCGCGTCTTCCACGGCATGACGGTCAGGGAGAACGTCATGGTCGGCGCGCACGGGCGTACCGACGCCGGGTTCGTCTCCGCCGCGCTGCGGCTGCCGCGGCACCGGCACGACGAGCGCGAGATCGGCGAGGCCGCCGACCGCGCGCTGGAGCGCGTCGGGCTGGCCGAGTGGGCCGACCGGCCCGCCGACCGGCTGCCCATCGGCCAGCAGCGGGCGCTCCAGCTCGCCCGCGCCCTGTGCGCGCGGCCCCGGTTGCTGCTGCTCGACGAGCCCGCCTCCGGCCTGCGCGGCGAGGAGCGCGAGCGGCTCGCCACGCTCGTGGAGGAACTGCGCGCCGACGGGCTGACGATCCTGCTCATCGAGCACGACGTGGCGTTCGTGACCCGGCTGGTGGACCGGGTCGTGGTCCTCGACCTCGGCCAGGTCATCGCCGACGGCCCGCCCGCCGAGGTCAGGGCCGACCCGCTGGTGCTCGCCGCCTACCTCGGGCAGGCGTCATGATCGACGTCCAGGACCTGGTGGTCTCCTACGGCACCGCGACCGCGCTGGAACACCTCACGCTCACCGCCGCCAAGGGCGAGATGGTCGCCCTGCTCGGTCCCAACGGCGCCGGCAAGTCCACGCTCGCCAACACCCTCGCCGGGCTGCTGCGGCCCGCCTCGGGCAGCGTGCGGATCGGCGGCCGGCTCGCGCTCATCCCCGAGGGCCGCCAGCTCTTCCCCGACCTGTCCGTGGCCGACAACCTGGTGCTCGGCGGCTGGCGCTCAGGCCGGCGCGACCCCGCCCTCGTCTACGACCTGCTGCCCCGCCTGGCCGAGCTGGCCGGGCGGCGGGCCGGGGTGCTGTCCGGCGGCGAGCAGCAGATGGTCGCCTTCGGGCGGGCGCTGATGTCCGAGCCCGACGCGCTCGTGGTGGACGAGCTGTCGCTCGGGCTCGCCCCCAACGTCACCGCCGACCTCGCCGCCCACCTCGCCGAGCTGAACCGCTCCCACGGGCTGACCGTGCTGCTCATCGAGCAGAACGCGCGGCTGGCGTTCGACCTGTGCTCGCGGGCGTACGTGCTGGAGTCCGGGCGGCTGGTGACCGAGGGCCCGTGCGACGAGCTGGCCGACGACCCGCGGGTGGCCAGCGCCTACCTGGGCGGGGCGATCACATGAGCGCGTTCCTCACGTACCTGCTGAACGGCCTGGCCGTCGGCTGCACCATCGCGCTCATCGCGAGCGGGCTGGTCACCATCCACCGCGTCACCGGCGTGGTGAACTTCGCCCAGGGCACCTTCGCCGTCGTCGCGGGACTGTGCACGTCGTCGCTGCTCGGCCTCGGGTTCCCGCACGGCGTGAGCGAGGTGGCCGCCGTGCTCGCCGCCGCGCTGGCCGGGCTGCTCACCGGCCTTGCCGCCATCGGCAGGCCCGGCACCACGCCGCTGTCGTCGCTGATCGTCACGCTCGGGGTGGGCGTGCTGGCGTACGCGGTGGAGATCGTGCTGTGGGGCGACCAGCCGCGCTCCGCGCCCGGGCTGGCCGGCTCCGTGGAGATACTCGGTGCGCGCATCCAGACCCAGTACCTGCTGGTCATCGGGGTCACCGCGGTCACGTTCGTGCTGCTCGCCCTCTTCTTCGGGCGCACCTACCTGGGCAAGGCGCTGACCGCGTGCGCCTCCAACCCGTACGCCGCCCGCGTCGTCGGCATCGACGTCAGGAAGATGGGGCTGCTGGCGTTCGCGCTCGGCGGGCTGCTCGGCGGCATCGCAGGAGTGCTGGTGACGCCGCTGCGGCCGATCTCGTTCGACACCGACGTCACCCTCATCGTCAACGGCTTCGCCGCCGCCGTCTTCGGCGCGCTCACCAGGCCCGTCATCGCGCTGGCCGGCGCGCTGCTGCTGGGCGTCGCCGAGACCATGGCCGCCGGCTACGGCTACGGCTCACACCAGCTCGAAGTCGCGCTGGGGCTGATGATCGTGGTCATGATCGTGCAGGCGAGCCGCCGTACCACGCTCTCCCAGGAGTCCGTATGATCAGGCTCGCCGCCGGGCTCCTCGCCGCCGCCGTCACGCTCGCGCTGCCCGCCGTGCTCGACGACAGCGCGCTCGCCGTCTACATCCTGCTCGGCCTCGCCGCCATCGTCACCGTCGGGGTCTCGCTGCTCATGGGGTACGCCGGGCAGGTCTCGCTCGGCCAGGGCGCCTTCTACGCCATCGGCGCCTACACCGCCGCGCTGCTCGCACTCGGCGGCGTGCCCCCGGTCGCCGGCCTGATCGCCGCGCCCGTCGTCGCCGCCCTGTCCGCCCTCGTCATCGGCACTCCCCTGCTGCGGCTGCGCGGCCACCACCTCGCCTTCGCCACCCTCGCCATGCAGCTCATCCTGCTGTCGCTGGCCGGGCAGCTCGAGTTCACCGGCGGCGACATCGGGCTGCAGGCCATCCCGCAGTTCTCCATCGGCTCCTTCCAGGCCGAGAGCGCCGCCGCGTACGCGTACCTCACCTGGGGCGGCCTCGCCCTCGTCCTGCTGGTCACCCACAACGTGAGCACCTCACGCCCCGGTCGCGCCCTGCGCGCCCTGGCCACCAGCGAGACCGCCGCCGCCTCGTCCGGCATCCCCGTCGGACGCTACAAGCTCGTCGTCTTCGCCCTGTCGGCCGCCTTCGCCGGCCTGGCCGGCGGCATCTACTGCTTCTACGCCGGCTACGTCGCCCCCGGCTCCTTCCCCGTGCTGATCTCCATCCAGTACATCGTCATGGCCGTGGTCGGCGGCCTCGGCACCCTGTGGGGCGCCGTGGTGGGCGCCACCGCCATCACCCTGCTGGTCCAGGGCCTCGACAGCCTCGCCACCCTGCCGTGGATGCCGTCGTACGCGCCGAGCGTGCTGTCGTACGCGGTGTACGCCCTCGTCCTCATCGTGGTCGTCCTCTTCCTTCCCCAGGGCCTCCTCCCCACCCTCACCGACCGCCTCTCCAGAAAGCGCCCCCGCGAGCGCCGCGCCCGGTGATCGGGATTGTGGCCTTTCCCGGTTGACATCTGCGCGTAACACTGGACGACGTGTCCCCTGTCGCGCGGGTTCCGGTGGTGCGTGGTCGTGGTGCGGAGGAGCGGGCGCTGCGGCGGCTGCTCGACGGCGCTCGCCAAGGGGGTGGTGGGGCGCTGGTGCTGGCCGGTGCGGCCGGCATGGGGAGGAGCACGTTGCTCGACCTGGCCGCTCACTTGGCCGGGGACGCCTTCCTGGTGCTCCGGGGGTCAGGGGTCGAGGCCGAGACGCGGTTGCCGTACGCCGGGTTGCACCAGGTGCTGCGGCCCGTCGCCGGAGCCGCAGCCCGATTACCGGCCGCGCAGGTTCGCGCGCTGGCTCCCGTCCTCGCGCCCGGGAACGCCGAGAGCGGGCTGGCGTTGCCGGCGGCCGTGCTCGCGTTGCTGGCGGAGGCCGCCGGTGAGCGGCCGGTGCTCGTCTGCGTGGATGACGTTCACCTGCTTGATGACGCCAGTCGCGAGGTGCTGGCGTTCGCGGGCAGGCGGGTGGGGGGCGAGCGGGTGGCGGTGGTGTTCAGCGCGCGTGCGGAGGAGGGCTGGGCGGCCGGGTTGCCGGTGCGGGTGCTGGGCGGGCTGGAGCGGGCGGCCGTACGGGAGCTCGCCGCCGATCTCGCGCCCGGCGAGGTCAGCGAGGAGTTGCTGGCGGCGCTCGACCAGGTCGCCCGGGGCAACCCGCTGGCGCTGACCGAGCTGATCGGGTCGCTCACCCGCGAGCAGCTCGCCGGCGTCGCCGCCCCGCCCGAGACGCTGCCCAGGGACGGCCGGTTGTGGCGGGAGCACGCGGCCCGGCTGGCCGCGCTGCCGGAGGAGACCCGGCGGCTGCTGGTGCTGATCGCCGCCGACCCCGAGATCGACGTGCCCACGCTGATCGCGGCGGCCCGCCCCTGCTGCGCGCTCACCGCGCTGGAGCCGGCCGAACGGGCGGGCCTCCTGTACGCCGCCGGCGACCGGTACGCCTTCCACGACCCGGCTCTGCGCGGCGTCGCCTACCACGGCGCCACCCTCCTCAGCCGCCGCAGCGCGCACCGCCTCCTCGCCGGAGCAGGCACGGAGCTCAAGAGCGCCTGGCACCGCGCATGGGCCATGGACGCCGGCCCGGACCGGCTGGCCGACGACCTGGCCACGGCGGCGCTCAAGGACCGTACGCCGGGCGGCCACCCCGAGCCGTACCTGGCGCTGGAGCGGGCGGCCGAGCTGACCGGCGGGCACCGCCCCGAGAAGGCCGAACGGCTGGCCGCGGCGGCCAGGCACGCCTGGATCGCGGGCCGCCCCCAGGTGGCCCGCGCCCTCCTGGCCCGCCTGCACGACCTGGCGAGGGCCCCGAACGAGGTGCGCGCCCACGTACGCCTGCTGCGCGGCAGCCTGGAGCTGCTCGGCGGCGAGACGGGCAGTGCCAGGGAGGAGCTGCTGGCCGCCGCGACCTGGCTGCTGGAGAGCCACCGCATGCTGGGCGTCAGAGCCCTCGTACGTGCGGCGGACGCCAGCTACCGGGCGGGCGACAACCGGGCGTTCATCGCGATCGCCAGGCAGGCCGCCGCCCTGCGCCGCCCGGACGAGCAGGTGCCGGCGCAGCTGATGTTCGAGTACCTGGAGGGGATGGCGGCGACGTTCAGCGGCGCGCACCGGGAGGCGGCGGCCCCGCTGCGCCGGGTGGTGGAGCTGGCCGGAACACCGGCTGGCACAGTGGACGACCCGTCCGTGCTGGCGTGGGCGGGCGTGGCAAGCATGCTGCTGGGCGAGGACGCCACCGCCCACCGCCTGTCGGCCCGCGCGCTGGAGGCGGCCGGCGCGCGCGGGGCGGCCTCGGCGGTGCCGCAGCTCCTGGAGTACGCGATCTACCCGGAGGTGTGGTCGGGCCGCTACACCTCGGTCGCCGACACCGCGGCGCGCGGCCTCCACCTGGCCAGGGAGTCGGGCCAGCGCAACACGGCCGCCCAGCACCTGGCCTGGCTGGCGATGACGGCGGCGGTGGAGGGCGATCAGGAGACATGCAGGATCCGCGCGGACGCGGCCATCGACCTGGCCGGCGCGCACGACCTGGGCATCGCGGGCGCGATCGGCACGTGGGCGCTGGCCTGCCTCGACCTGGCGGCAGGGCGGCCCGCGGACGCGGCGGGGCGGTTGCGGGCGGAGCGGCGTACCAGCCGGCATGTGGTGATCAGGGTGATGGCGACGCCGCACCTGATCGAGGCGTGCGCGCGTACCGGAGATCATGAGGGCGCCGAGGCGGCGCTGAAGGTGCTGGAGGGCTGGGTGGGCAGCACGCGCAGCCCTGACCTGCGGGCGCTCGTCGCCCGCTGCCGCGCGCTGCTGGCGGCGCCGCGCGAGGCGGACGAGCTGTTCAGGGAGGCGCTGGACCTGCACGGGCAGGGCGGCCACGAGTTCGAGGCGGCGCGGACGCGGCTGCTGTACGGCAGCGCGCTGCGCCGCGACCGCCGTCCCGGCGCGGCCAGGACGCACCTGCACGCGGCGCTGGAGACGTTCGAACGGTACGGGGCCCGCCTGTGGACCGAGCAGGCGCGGACGGAGCTGCGCGCATCGGGCGAACCGGTCGGCCCCGCCCCGGCGGCGGCCACGAGCCAGCTCACCCCGCAGCAGCTGCGCATCGCCCGCATGGTGGCCGAGGGGGCCACCAACAAGGAGGTGGCCGAGCAGCTGTTCCTCAGCCGGCGTACGGTCGAGCACCACCTGCGCAACATCTTCAGCCGGCTCGGCGTCCGCTCCCGCGTCGAACTGGTAAGGCTCATGTCCTGATCGCAGGACCGGTGATTTCACCGATGCACGGTTGACCCCCGCTCCGAACAATGGCGAAAGACAGCTGTCACCACCTGAAGCACCCCCCGATGAGCAGGGAGTATGACGACGTGCAGCTCTTAGCCCCCCGATTCGGCGCGCGAACGTTCACCACACTCGCCCTCACCGTCTCACTGATCGCCGGCGCCCTCGCGGCCGCCTCCCCCGCCCAGGCGGCGAGCCCGTACGAGCGCGGTCCCGCCCCGACCGACGCCTTGCTCGAAGCCTCCAGAGGCCCGTTCTCGACCGGGCAGACCAGCGTCTCGTCGCTGGTGAGCGGCTTCGGCGGCGGCACGATCTACTATCCGCTCGACACCAGCCAGGGCACGTTCGGCGCGATCGCCATCTCGCCCGGCTACACCGCCCGCTGGTCCAGCCTGTCGTGGCTGGGCCCGCGCATCGCCTCGCACGGCTTCGTGGTGATCGGCATCGAGACCAACACCCTCTACGACCAGCCGTCCAGCCGGGGCCGCCAGCTCCTCGCCGCCCTCGACTACCTGGTCGAGGACAGTTCGCTGACCGTACGCAGCCGCATCGACTCCTCGCGGCTGGCCGTGGCGGGCCACTCGATGGGCGGCGGCGGCTCGCTGGAGGCGGCGAGCAGCCGGTCCTCGTTGCAGGCGGCGGTGCCGATCGCGCCGTGGAACCTGCAGAAGTCGTGGTCGGGCGTGCGCGTCCCGACGATGATCATCGGTGGTGAGAGCGACAGCATCGCCCCCGTACGCAGCCACTCGGAGCCGTTCTACGAGAGCATCCCGGCGTCGTCGGAGAAGGCGTACCTGGAGCTGAACAACGCCAGCCACTTCTTCCCGCAGACCACCAACACCACGATGGCCAAGTCGATGGTGGCCTGGCTGAAGCGGTTCGTCGACGACGACACCCGCTACGACCAGTTCCTCTGCCCGCCGCCCAGCGGGCTGGCGATCGAGGAGTACCGCCACACCTGCCCGAGCTCCTGACCTTTCCATGAGGATGGCGGCCGCACCCGTGCGGCCGCCATCCGCTTTTATCAGTACCGTTCCGCCACTCCGGAGTTGATCTGGACGAGCACCAGCGTCGCGTCCGTGTAGGCGACGAGGTTGCCCACGGCCGGCGGCTCGGCCAGGACCTTCCGCGCGTGCCTCACGGCGTCGCCGACGGTCCTGAGCTTGAGCTTGGTGATGGTCGCCGTGTGGACGTGCGTGCCGGCGTTGATCTGGCGGGTGGCCAGGTTGAGCGTGGTGGCCAGCAGCTCGGCCCGCAGCTCCTTGGGCTGGAGCAGGGGCAGGAGCAGCGCGTCCGACGTCTCCTTCTGCGACAGCGCGCCGTCGCCGTTCCCGTCGAAGCGGGTGTCGGTGGCCTGGACGCGGGCCCGCACCTCGTCCGTACGCAGGTCGGTGCGCAGCGCCCACAGCGTGGACAGCAGCGGGTGCCTGCCGGGCGCGGCCTCGGTGATCGCCGTCTGCGCGGTGGCCGTGGCGGGGCCGAACGTGCAGTCGTTGGCGCCGCCGTACGCGAGGCCCGCCCGTCCCGTCACCGTGGCGCCCGCCTCGAACAGCAGGCCGGGCCGCGCGGTAAAGGTGATCTCCCCGGACGCGCCCGGCGCGACCGTGCCGAGCGGCCAGGTGAGCGTCGTCGTGCCGTCGTCGTTCCTCGTGACCTCCTTAGGACGCGGGCCCGCGCCCGCGTCCAGCGCCTCGCTGTAATAGACGTCGGCGGGCAGCACGTACGTCAGCTCCGCCCCCGTCGCGGGCGCGTGGCCGGTGTTGCGATGCCCGATCGCGTACGTGATCGCCGCGCCCGCGCGCACCGACGCCGTCGCCGTGGCGGTCACCGCCATGACCGGCGCGCTGACCGTGGTGACGGCCGTGGCCTTGTTGTCGGCCAGCGTCGACTCCGGCTCGGGCAGGCCGTCGGCGTTCTCGCCCGTCACCTCGGCGGTGCTGGTGAGCGCGCTGCCGTCGGCGACCGTACAGGGGATCTCGTACGTGAACGTCTCGGTCGCCGTACGCTCCGGCGCCAGGTCGTCCAGCGGGCGGGTGACGGGCTCTCCGGTGGGCGGGGTGAACGTCACCGACGTGTCGGAGGACACGCTCGCCCCCTTGTTCCCGATCGTCACGGTCGCGGTCACCGTGTCCCCACCCGCGGCCTCCGCCTTGTCGACGGTCATGCCCGCGGTCAGGTCGACCGCCGTCACCTTGAGCACGGCGTCGCCGGTCAGCTCGGGCACGACGGGGCCATGGTTGCCGTCGGCCCAGTACGGGCTGCCGGTGAAGCCGTAGACCAGCTGGCTCCAGTCGGGATTGCTGACCAGCCGCTCGCTGGCGTCGTCGCTGGTGCAGCCCTCCTCGAAGTCCGGAATGTGGTTGATGTCGGCGACTGCGCCGGTCGTGAACGTGCCGTCGCCGTCCCAGTCGATCTTCTCGTCCGGGTCGGACCTGGCCACCTCGCCGTCGTCGCCGTGGATCACCGGCTTGCGCGCGCCCGCCAGCCCCGGCTCCTGCGTCTCGTCGAGGTCGTTCTCCAGCAGCGTCTGCTTGCCGAAGCGCTGGTAGTCGAGGGGGCGGCCGGAGTCGAGGTTCTGCGTCTGCCAGGCGTAGTTCATCACGCTCTGGTAGTTGGGCTTGCAGTTGATCGAGTCGACCACGCCGTTGGTGTAGCGGCCGCCGTGACCGAGACCCAAGGTGTGGCCCAGCTCGTGCAGCAACGTCCCCTGCTCGACGGCGACGCGGCCACCGCCCGCCTTGAACATGTCGTCCGTCCAGCGGCCCAGGGACACCACGAAGTCGTCGCCGCCACGGTCGTGCAGCTCCGCCCGGCCCGACGTGGTGCCGCTGCCGGTCAGGCCGTTGATGAAGACCCCGTACCGGAAGTGGCGGCGCTTGAACTGCACGATCTCCTCGCACAGAGCGCTCTCCCGGTCAGCCGTCGTGCCGAAGTGCCCGTCGTCGTCCGGGCCGCAGGAGCCCGACTTGATGTCGTCGAAGTCGTCGTACGCGCCCGGCCGCCGGTCGTCGCTGAAGTCGATCGCCTCGGCGTACGGCACCTCCTCGTCCGCCAGCAGGTGCAGCGCCAGGCCCGTCGCGCCGGACTGCTCGTTGGTCACCGGAGCCCTGTCGAACACCTCCTCGACCCTCTCCAGCACGCCGTCCTGCGGCTTCCTGTCCTTCATCCAGTCGATCTCGACGTACAGGTCGCGGCGGTCGGGATCCACGTCCGGCAGGGTCAGATCCACGACGTTGTCGTCGTCGAAGTCGAGCCCGCGGTACTCCTCGTAGTCGGTGAAGCCGTCCCGATCGGAGTCGGTGACCGAGGTCGGCGTGACCTCCACGCAGACCTGCACGGACGGCTTCGGATCCGGCCCGAAGACGCCGCCGCCCGGCTCCCCGTTCCCGGCCACGCACCCGGTGCTGTCGTTCAGGTCGCCGGAGACCGTGCCGTGGATCATGTTGACCTTGAACCGCGTGTCGGCCTGCCCCTCCACCGGCGAGGTGTCGGCCAGGTCGTCACCCGACGTGCTGTCGTGGTCCCAGATCTGGATCGAGATCTCCTGCTCGACCACCGTCGTGGGGATCTGCTGGGAGTGCGTCCAGAACGGGGCGACCTGCGACTGGTCGTCGGGCGCTCTGGGGGTGGTGTGGGTGGGGAAGCCGGCGAACGTGATCTTCCCGTAGAAGTCCGGCGTACTCTCGCCGAGCGCTTCCAGCCCCCGCTCGTCGCAGGGGGCCGCGCAGTTCACCAGAAGGATCCGCACGTTCAACGGCTGGGTGTCCGCCGCGTGGGCGGCGGGGGAACCGACGAGGACCAGGCCCGCGACGGTCATGATGAGTGCGAGGGTTACTCGTAAGACTGAGCTGGACACGCCGCGAACGTACGGCCGGCGGCTTCGTACGACATGAGTACCACGTACTCAATCGCCTACATCCGCCGCAGAACCTCCCGAGCCTCCATAAGAGCGAACCCCAGCACATTGAGCCCCCGCCAAGCTTGGGGCCGCTCAGCCCGCTCATCATCAGCCGCCAGCCCAACCCCCCGAACCCGATCAACCGGACTGGCCTCCACAAGCACCCGCTTCCCACCCATGGAAGCGGGTGCACGCAAGTCCACTGAGCAGCGCACCAGTGACGCCATCGCCGCCTACTACTGTCGAGGGAACTTCCTCAGCGCATCGTCGATGATCCCGTGCAGGGCTCTGGCGCAGGCGGAGACTCTGCCGTTCGGTGGGTAATAGACGCTGGCGACCGGTGGCTCGTCGCAGTAGTCCTTGCCGTGCTGGCTGCAACACCGCTCGGTGGCCGCGACGCTCTCAGGGGCGTGGAAGGCGGGGTCGAACGGCATCACGATCCGGATCTCCATGGGTTCCATGCGCGAAGCGTAGAAGCAGCCGTTCTTCTCGTCGATATCGCCTGATGGCCTGGAGGTGGATCGAGGTCACGATGGCCGTGGAACCCACCTCTATTTGGCCAGGTCGCGGCTGATCACCAATCTCTGGATCTGGTTGGTGCCTTCGAAGATCTGCATGATCTTCGCTTCGCGCATGTACCTCTCCACCCGATACTCCCGCGTATACCCGTACCCCCCGAACACCTGGACGGCGTCCGTGGTGACCTTCATGGCGGCGTCCGTGGCGACGAGTTTGGCGATCGAGGCGTGGCGGCCGTAGGGGAGGCCGGCGTCGCGGCGGCGGGCGGCGTCCAGGTACATGGCGCGGGCGGTGTCGACGGCGGCGGCCATGTCGGCCAGCAGGAAGCCGAGGCCCTGGTGGTCGATGATGCGTTTGCCGAAGGTCTGGCGTTCCTTGGCGTAGGCCACCGCCTCGTCCAGGGCGGCCTGGGCGAGGCCCGTGGCGCAGGCGGCGATGCCCAGGCGGCCGGAGTCGAGGGCGCTGAAGGCGATCTGGAGGCCCTGGCCCTCCTCGCCGATGAGGCGGTCGGCGTCGACGAGCACCCCGTCCCAGTGGGCGCTGGTCGTCGGTACGGCGTGCAGCCCCATTTTCTCCTCCGGGCGGCCGAAGGTGAGGCCGTCGGCGGAGCCGGGGGCGAGGAAGCAGGAGACGCCGCGCGAGCCGGACCCCGTACGGGCGAAGAGGGCGTAGAAGTCGGCGATGCCCCCGTGCGTGATCCACGCCTTGTTGCCGGTGACGCGGTAGCCGTCGGCGACGCGTTCGGCGCGGCAGGTCAGCGCCCCGGCGTCGGAGCCGGCCTGCGGCTCGGACAGGCTGTAGCCGCCGATGAGCTCGCCGGCCAGCATGCGGGGCAGCCACCGGTCGCGCTGCTCGGGGGTGCCGTGGGTGAAGACGGTGTAGCAGGCCAGCGTGTGCACGCTGGTGGCGACGGCGACGGCCGCCCAGCGCATCGCCAGCTCCTCGATGACCTGCAGATACACCTCGTACGGCTGCCCGCCCCCGCCGTACTCCTCCGGGTAGGGCAGGCCGAGGAGCCCGGCCGCGCCCAAGGTGGCGAACAGGCCCTCGGGGTAGGTCTCGGAGCGTTCGTGCTCGTCGACCCGGCGAGCCAGCTCCTTGTCGGCGATGTCGCGGGTCAGCTCGATGAGGTCTCTGGCGTCCTGGTCCGGCAGCAGGCGTTCGACGGTCACGATGACTCCTGAGGATTCAGAGGTTCTCCAACGCTTTCTGCGCGCGTTCGCGGAACTCGGCGACCCGGGCGAGCTTGATGTCCTCGTACCCGCGGATCAGGTCGGGCAGGCCCGCGAGTTCCTCGACGACGGCGGCGTTGGCGGGGGTGAGGCGGTCGAGCGCGGTGCGGACGAGCTCGCGGTACTCGGCGACCAGCGCCCGCTCGACCCGGCGCACCTCGGCCCTGCCGAACACGTCGAACGCGGTCCCCCGCAGCACCTTCGCGGCGCGCAGGCCGCGGAAGAGCACGCCGGCGGAGCGTCCCACCTTGATCTTGCGCTTCATGCCCATCGCGCGGAGGACCGGCGGGTGCAGCAGCACCGTCACCTTCGCGCCGGTGCCGAACTCGCGCTCGCGCCGCGCCTGCTCTGCGGGGTCGAGGTGGAGGCGGGCGACCTCGTACTCGTCCTTGTAGGCCATCAGTTTGTGCAGGCCGCGCGCGTAGGCGAGGGCGATGGCGGCGCCGGCCTCCTCGCCGGCCCGCTCCAGAGCGCGGGCGGCGACGCCGCGGACGTCGTCGGCGTACGTACGGGCGTAGGTGGCGTTCTGGTAGCCGGTGAGGTCGGCGACGCGGTCGGCCACGACCTCCTCGAACGTCGGCGGCTCGGGAGGCGCGGGCAGCACGGCCCTGCGCACGGCGTCGGGGTCGTGCGCGACGGCCCGCCCCCACCGGAACGCGGCCAGGTTCTGCTCGACGGAGGCCCGGTTGAGCGTGATGGCCCGCTCGATCGCGTCGGCGCCGACGGGCAGGCAGCCGTGCTGGTAGGCGGCGCCGAGCAGCAGCAGGTTGGCCGGCATATGGTCGCCGAACAGCTCCTCCGACAGCGCGTGCGCGTCCACGCAGTGCTGGGCGCGGGTGGCGGAGGCGACGCGGGCGACCGCGTCGGCGTGGCCGGGGACGGGGACGCGGCCGGTCACCATGGCGGCGGTGGGCACGACGGAGGTGTTCAGCACGGCGACGGTACGCCCGGGCGCCGCCACGGACAGCGTGGCGTCGGCCGCCGCCCCCAGCACGTCGAACCCGATGAGCACGTCGGCGCTGCCCCGCGAGGCGCGGACGTGCCCGGCCGGGGGCCGCTTGCCGATGCGCACGTCGCTGACCACGGGCCCGCCCTTCTGCGCGAGCCCGGTCTGCTCAAGGCCGGTGGCGTGCAGCCCGTCGAGGTGGGCGGCCATCTGCAGGATCTGCGAGACGGTGACCACGCCGGTGCCGCCGATGCCGGGCATCCTGATGAGCGTCTCGTCGGCGTGGGAAATGACCGGCTCGGGTGGGGTGACGGGCGGCGCGGGCGCCTTCCTCTGCTCCTTGGTGCCCGGCTCGACCAGCAGGAACGAAGGGCAGTCGCCCTTGAGGCAGCTCAGGTCGGTGTTGCAGGAAGCCTGGTGGATGCGGGTCTTGCGGCCGTACTCGGTCTCGACCGGCTGCACGGACAGGCACGTGGAGACGTCGCCGCAGTCGCCGCAGCCCTCGCAGACGCGCTCGTTGATGTGCACCTTCTGAGCGGGCGTGGGGAGTTTGCCGCGCTTGCGCAGGCGCCGTTCCTCGGCGGCGCAGCGGTCGTCGTGGATGAGCACGGTCACCCCGCCGATCGCGGCCAGCTCCTTCTCGACCTCGGGCAGGTCGTCGCGGTGCCGTACGGAGGCGATCGGCGCGAGCTCCACCCCCCGGTACGTCTCGGGCTCCGGCGTGGTGATCACCACCCGCCGCACACCCTCAAGGGCCAGCTCCCGCGTCAGCGCGGGCACGTCCAGCCGCCCCTCGGGCCGCTGCCCGCCGGTCATGGCGACCGCGTCGTTGTAGAGCAGCTTGTACGTCATCGGCACCCCCGCCGCGACCGCCGCCCTGATGGCCAGCGACCCGGAGTGGTGGTAGGTGCCGTCGCCGAGGTTCTGGACGAAGTGCGAGTCGTCGGTGAACGGCGACAGCCCGATCCACTGCGCGCCCTCGCCGCCCATCTGCGTGATGCCGACCTGGGTGCCGCGCCCGTGACCGTCGAGCGCGATCATCGCGTGGCAGCCGATGCCCACGCCGACCAGCGTGCCGTCGGCGGTGCGGGTGGAGGTGTTGTGCGGGCAGCCCGAGCAGAAGTACGGCGTGCGCGCCGCCACCACCGGCAGCAGCCCACGGCGGCGCTCGCGGCGCGGCGGCTCGATGCCGAGGCAGGTGGCGATCGCCTTGGCCACGTCGTCGGCGCCCAGCGTGCCCCTGGCGGTGAGCAGGTCGCGGCCGGCGATCTCGGGGACGTGCGCGCCGCCGTACAGGGCCTGCTTCAGGTGGCCCTCCAGGAACGGCACCTTGTCCTCGACCACCAGCACCCGGCCGAGGCCGGAGGTCAGCTCGGCCAGCTCGGCGGGGTCGAGCGGGAACGGCATCGCGATCCTGATCAGCCGCAGGCCGTGCGCGTCCATCGCGGCCTCGTCGAGGCCGAGGTCGGCGAGGGCGCGTTCGACCACCGCGTACGTGGCGCCGGACGCGAGCACCCCCAGCGTGGTGTTGCCGGCGCCGGCCGTCACCCGGTTGAGCCCGTGCTCGCGGGCGTAGGCGCGGGCCAGGTCGAGGCGGCGGGTGAGCATGTCGTGCTCGGCGTCGAGCGCGGCGGGGCCGAGCAGGATGGGCGCGGGCCCCCGGGAGGCGCGCCCTGGCTCGGGGATGCCGGCGCGCAGCGGGCCCAGGTCGACGGTGGCGGAGGCGTCGGCGATGTCAGCGACGATCTTCAGGCCCACCCATAGGCCCGTCGCCCGCGACAAGGCCACCGCGTGCAGCCCGAACTCGATGATCTCGGTCACCGAGCCCGGCGCCAGCAGCGGCATCGACAGGCTCTGGCACATCGGCTCGCACGAGCTGGGCAGCGTGGACGACTTGCAGCCGGGGTCGTCGCCGATCCAGGCCACCGCGCCGCCCAGCGGGGCCGTGCCCGCCACGTTGGCGTGCCTGAGGGCGTCGGCGGCCCGGTCGAGGCCGGGGTTCTTGCCGTACCAGAAGCCCGTCACGCCCTCGTGGCGGCGGCCCGGCACCTGGTCGAGCAGCTGCGTGCCGGCCACCGCCGTGGCGGCCAGCTCCTCGTTCAGCCCTGGTTTGACCACCACGCCGGCGGGCTCCAGGAACGTCGCCGCCCTGCCCATCTCCAGGTCCACGCCCGCCAGCGGCGAACCCGGGTAGCCGCTGACGAACGCCCGGGTGTCCAGCCCGCGCTCGTCGTCCAGGCGGCGCTGCTCCAGCGTCAAGCGGACCAGGGCCTGGATGCCCGAGATGAGCACGCGGCCGTCCTGCGCCGTGTACTTGTCGTCGAGCGACACGGGGGCGGGAGTCTCGCTCACGCTCATGCGAACCTCCTGGCTTTCTTACGTGCTCGCCTCGTGGGCGCCGTGCTTCCCAGCACAGCAACCAGGGCATGATATGCGCAAGTATTAGACGAGAAACCGGGCCGAAGACGCAAACGATATGAGTTCATGGACGTGCCAGCCGACGTTCTTTGCGCATGAAGGGGGCGTACTCCGTGCCTGAGGTGGACGACATCGATCACCAGGTGCTGCGACTGCTGCGCGAGGACGGGCGCAGGACGTTCTCCGAGATGGCCGAGCGTATCGGGCTGTCGGTGGCGGCGGTCAAGCGGCGGGTGGACCGGCTCAAGGAGCTGGGCGTGATCACCGGCTTCGCCGTGCAGATCGACTACGCCAAGCTCGGCTGGGGCATCGAGGCCTTCACCGAGCTGCGCTATCCCGGCACCACCCCGGTCGCCGAGATCATCCGCACCGCCACCGACGTGCCCGAGGTGCAGGCCGTGTTCACGATCGCGGGCGATCCGGACGCGCTGATCCACGTACGGGTGCGCGACCTCGGCCACCTCCAGCAGGTCATCGACCGGCTGCGCAGGGCGGGGAACGTCACGGGCACCAAGACCCTGCTCGTGCTCGGGTCGTGGACCCGCGACGTCGTGGACTGAGGCGGGGCAGGTGCAGGTCAGGGGGTTCGCCTGTCCTGGTGGGAGAAGAAGCGGACGAGCAGGCCGATCGCGAGCAGCACCGCCACGCCGAGGCCGAGCATCCACATCGACGCGCCGGTCAGCGGCAGGGTCTCACTGCTGTGGTGCGCGGGCGGCGGCACGTCCCCGGCGGCGGCCGGGGGCTCGGGGTCGCGCTCGCGGTGGGGCTCGTCCGGCTCGTGCCCGGTGCTCTTGCGTTCCTTGTCCGGGGAGGCGCTGGAGGCCGGCTCGGGGGTCTCCTCCGGCTCCTCGATGCTCTCCTGTGCCGGTTCCGCCGCCGCCACGACCGTCTCGGCGCAGGCGTGGTTGTCCTCGGTGTTCTTCTCGCCGCCGCCGGTGGTGACGGACGCGCAGATCGTCAGCGGGCCCGCCACGTGCGGGGTCAGGCTGAACGCGTACGTCCTGCTCTCCCCCGGCGCGAGCGGGCCGAGCGGGCAGGTGGACGCGGAGCCGCTGGCCGGACACTCGGCCGGGCGCTCCGCGATCGTCGCTCGGTCGCCGTCGGCCGGGTTGTGCAGGGAGACGTTCGCCGCCCGTGAGGGGCCGTGGTTGGTCACCGTCAGCCGGTAAGGGATCCGCTCGCCGTGGCCCACCTCCTGCGGGGTGCCCTCCTGGCGTACCTCGACCTCGGCGACCGCCCGCGCCCGCGTCGTCAGCTCGTCCTCGCCGGCGAGCGCGTCGGGTGCGGTGACGTGGGCGCGGTTGACCAGGCTGGTGCCGTCCTGGAGGGCGGGATCGGTGCCGACCGGCAGCTCGAACGCGACGCTGCCGCCTGCCGGGAGCGCCGTGCCGCAGGTGACCGTGCGTCCGGTGAGCGAGCAGGCGTCCGGGAGACGGCCGGGGGTGAGGTGGCGGTCGAGCACGGCGGTGGCGATGACGCCACCGGCGTCCGTCACGCCGGCGTTCGTGACGGTCATGACGTAGACGGCCTCGCCGCCGATGATCACCGGGTCAGGGGCGAGGTCCTGGGTGACGTGCAGGTTCGCGGGGACGCGCGGCGTCCCCGTCCCGCTCGGCCTGGGCGCCGCCGGCCCATCCCGCCGGCCGCTCAGCTCCCCTTCCGGCCCGCCCCACCGGCCGCCCGGTTCCCTTTCCGGCCTGTACGTCGGCGCCCCCACGAGCCAGGACGGCCCCATCGCGCTCTTGGCGGCGCTGCCCGGCGCGGGCCCGAAGCCCGGATCTCGCGCGGCGCCGCCGGGTGCGGGTGGGGTGGTCGCCGCCCAGGCGGCGGTGCCCAGCGCGGCGAGCGCGATGATCGCCGCGAATCCGGGCCTGCCCATGTCCTACCCCCGCGTGACGTGCCTGTCTCGACCCGCTGGTGATCCTCCTCCCGGGGAGCCGGGTCCCGGGGGCGGTCCGACCGCAATCATGAGCCGCCGTGACCGACTCTTTGCCTCACGGGTCAGCCCTGGTAGGGCGGCAGATTGAAGCGGACGCGGATGGTCCGCTGGACGGCGAGCTTGTCGGCGCGCGCGTCGATGGTCAGCACGTACTCCTTGCGGCGGAACAGCTCCAGCACCGGCCCGGTCTTGTCGTGGTAGTCGGCGAGCCGCCGGGCCAGCGCGTCGGGGGTGTCGTCGGCCCTGGTCACCAGCTCGCCGCCGCACACGTCGCAGCGCCCCTCCTCCTCGGGCCGGTGGGCGATGAGGTTGTAGTCCATGCCGCACCGCGCGCACAGCCGCCGGGCCAGCACTCGCCTGCGCACCTCGTCGTCGGGCAGGTCGAGGTGGATGACGCCGTCGAGGTCGTAGCTCTCCAGGAAGAACTCGGCCTGGCGCCGGTTGCGCGGGAAGCCGTCGACGATGAAGCCGTAGTTCCAGTCGTGGAGTTCGAGGCGGTCCTTGACGACGTCCGCCACGAGGTCGTCGCCGACCAGCTCGCCGGCCGCGACGAGGCGGCGTACCTGGGCGCCGAGCTTGGTGTGGTGCTTGACGTGCCAGCGGAAGATGTCACCGACGCTGATGTGGACGAGGTCGAGGTCGGCGGCGAGCATCGCGCTCTGGGTGCCCTTTCCACTGCCCTGCACGCCCATGATCACATATTTCCGCATATGGAGCCGCTCCCGTCCTGTCGTAGGTCTCGTCACCTTCCCACCGGGGATCATGCGCGAAAAGGGGTACGAACCGGCGCGGCGGCCAGACCGCGATCGACCTGCTGCCGCTGCTCGACTGGGACGCGCTGCGCGCCGCCGAGCCGACCTGGCTCGGACGTGTCCACGATCTTCACCCCGCTGACCCTGCTCACCGGCGTCGCCACGGTCCACGGCAACAACCTCGTGACTCCTCCGCTCCGTGAAGGGAGCGGCTTCTCGCTAAGCCGCTTCCGCAGCCTGGCGAAGGGCAAGCCCTGCCCTGAGGATGTTGATCGCCGCGTTCACGTCGGCGTGCGCGGCATGCCCGCACGCCGTACAGGCGAACGCGGCCTGGGTGACGCGGTTCTCCTTCGCACAATGCCCACAACGGGCACACGTACGGGAGGTGCCGGCAGGGTTCACCGCGATCAGCTCTCGACCGGCGCTTTCAGCCTTGCACGCGAGGACCGTCAGGAACACCCCCCAGCCCGCGTCCAGGATGCTCCGGTTGAGGCCCGTCTTCTGCGCGACGTTGCGGCCGGGAGCCTCGATCGTGCCGGACGCCGAGCGGGACATGTTCGTGATCCGCAGGTCCTCGTACACGATCACGTCGTAGCCGCGGACCAGCACGAGCGCGGCCTTGTGCGCGTGGTCCAGGCGCTGGCGGCGGACCTTGCCGTGCAGGGCGGCCACCCGTGCGACGGCCTTACGGCGGCGCTTGGAGCCCCGCTCCTTGCGGGCCAGGTCCCGCTGAGCGTCCGCGAGACGATCAGCGGTCGCGGCCAGATGGCGCGGGTTGGCCACGTGCGCGCCGTCGCTGGTGGTGACCAGGGAGGCGACGCCCATGTCGATGCCGGCCGTCGCGCCTGTGGCGGGCAGCGGCTCGGCGGGCACGTCGTCGCACGACAGGACCACATACCAGCGCGAGCCTTCCCGCTTGGCGCTGATCGTCTTGACCCGGCCCCGGATCGGGCGGTGCTGGTGGACGCGGACGTGCCCGATGCCCTGCAGCCGGACGTAGGTCGCGGTGGGGTGCTCGGGCTGGGAGTCCCACCGGCAGCCGTCACCGTCTTTCGGCCATTCCACGCTGTCGAACCGGCCCCGCCCCTTGAACCGGGGGAAGCCCGGCGTACGCCCGGCCTTGACGCGGTCGAAGAACGCGCGGAACGCCTTGTCCAGCCGCCGCAGCGTGGCCTGCTGAGAGGAGAACGACCACCGGCCCTGCCCGCCCGCGTCGTCGGCGCGGATGTGCTTCAACTCGGCCGACTGGTCCCCGTACCGGACGCTCACCCCCGCCTTGGCGTACGCGGTGCGGCGGTGCTCCAGCGCGGCGTTGTACAGCGTGCGGTGATCCTCCAGGCACGCCACCAGCGCGGCGGCCTGCTTGCTGGTGGGGCGCAGCAGGAACGTGAACGACCTACGCACCGCCACCGCCCGTGGACGGCCGCTCGTACCGCGTCTCGATGGAGCGCCGCACCGTCCCAACCGGCACCACGCCGACCGTGGCCACGCAGCAGGACCGCGACCACAGCGTGGGCAACCGGGAACGCAAATGGCCGGACTCGGCACGCAGGTGGTGGAAGGCGAAGCTTTTGAACTGGCCGGCCACATACAACGCCACGGACGACGGCGAGTGCTTCGGGCCGGGCTTGACGAACAGGCGCACCTGGTCGGGCATCACTCCAAGCGCCACGACCTCCCAGCCGTGCTCGCCGGCCTCGGCGCGGATCAACTCCTTGAAGCGGTCCTTCACCCGGCCGCCGAAGGCCGGGCAGCGGTACGTCGGGCACCACACCACGCGGTATCCGAGGTCGTACCCGGCTCCCGGAGAAGTGCGCACCTGCCGAATCACACGATCGTTATAACAACGCTGTCCAGCTCATGCGCGGCGAAACGGAGAACTCTCATGTCAAGACCAGGCAGGTCACTCCACGCCCAGGCCTTGACGGCCCTCCCGCTCCCGATTCCCCCGTCACCTAAAGGCAACGGTCCTCTCGGGAGAGTCTGATGGACCCCCTACGGTGCCCCCGAGGGCCTGCTGACCTGGCTCGACATCGTGACGATGACGCCTGGCACGACGTTCACCCAGCTCCCGCCCGGCCGCCACCGCGCGCACGGCCGCGACGACTACATCGAGACTCCCGAGGTGGACACGTTCACGCTGGACACCCCAGGACGGTGGCGGCGGCTCGACGGCGACGGCGACGGCGACCTCGACGTGACCGGCCGGCTGATCGGCGGCTGCATCGAGACGCTCGCCGACGTCGCCGGCACCCCCTACGCCGACGTGCCCGCCTTCGCGGCGGCGGCCGGCGACGAGGGGCTGCTGGTCTACGTCGAGGCGTGCGAGCACGACGCGGGCGAGATCTGCCGCCACCTGCACGGCATGCGCCTGGCCGGCTTCTTCACCGGCGCGAACGCCGTCGTCGTGGGCCGCACCTCGGCGCCCGGCCTGCCCTCGCTGAGCCAGGAGGAGGCCGTGCTGGACGCACTGGGCGGGCTCGGCGTGCCGATCGTGGCCGGGGTCGAGTGCGGGCACGTGCCGCCGTACATGCCGATCGTGAACGGCGCCCGCGGCCGCCTGGTGTGCACCGCGGACCGGAACGAATTGACCCAGACTCTCGCCTGATACGTAGATCTGCCGATGCTCGGCACACCCGCTGCGCATACTGTCGGCCCCACCGAGCGCCTTCACAGCAAGGTGGGGTCCATGCGTGCGCTGACCGTGTTCCTGTCCACTCTCGCCCTGGTCACGACCTGTGCCGCCCCGGCCGGGGCGAAACCGGCCGCGGCGGTCCCCGACGTGGTGTTCCAGCGGGCCGACTTCACCACCGGCACCGCCGAGGGCACGACGGCGGGCACGACGGCGGGGGGCGGGCTGGCGTTCGAGGAGGCGGCGGGCACCGTCTCCCACACCGACGCGCTGGGCACGAAGACGTGGGAGTACGCCCGCTGGACCGGGCCCGAGCAGGTCATCGGCTTCCCCGCGACCGAGCTGATCGCGTCGTGGACGGCCGACGTGCCGCCGGGGAGCTGGCTGCAGGTCGAGGCCAGGGGCAGGAACGCCGAGGGGCTGACCCGGTGGTACTCCCTGGGCCGCTGGTCGTACGCGGAGGGCGACGTGCTGCGCACCTCGGTGTCCGGCCAGTCCGACGCCGACGGGAAGGTGGCGGTGGACACGCTGGTCGCGGCGGCCGGCAAGCCGCTCAGCGCCTACCAGCTCCGGCTGACCCTCTACCGGCGGCCCGGCTCCTCGGTGACGCCGCGGGTGCGGACGTCCGGCGTGATGAGCTCCAACGTGCCGCGCCGCGCGAGCGTGCCGGTCAGTCCAGGCGGCGGCGCCTGGGGCAAGGAGCTGGCCGTGCCGCGCCGTTCCCAGAACATCCACCAGGGCCACTACCCCGAGTGGAACGGCGGCGGCGAGGCGTGGTGCAGCCCGACCTCGACCACGATGGTCATGGGCTACTGGGACACCTGGCCGAGCGCGCAGGACACCGCCTGGGTCAAGGACTCCGACCCGAACCCCGAGGTCGACCACGCCGCCCGCTTCACCTTCGACCACGCCTACAACGGCACCGGCAACTGGCCGTTCAACACCGCCTACGCGGGCCGCTACGGCCTCGACGGGTTCATCACCCGGCTGCGCTCGCTGACGGAGCTGGAGCTGCTGATCGGCGCCGGCATTCCGGTGGTCACCTCGCAGTCGTTCAAGAAGGAGGAGCTGCCGGGCGCGGGTTACGGCACCGACGGCCACCTCATGGTCGTCGTCGGCTTCACCGAGACCGGCGACGTGATCGCCAACGACCCGGCCTCGCCGAGCAACGCGGCCGTGCGGCGGGTCTACCCGCGGGCCGCGTTCGAGAACGTGTGGCTGCGGAGTTCGAGCAGCGGCGGCGTCGCGTACGTGATCCATCCGCAGGGCCGCCGGCTGCCCGCGACGACCCCCGGGCTGCCCGCCAACTGGTGACCCCGAATGCCGTCATGATCTGCCCGAATATGCGGCGATAGCGGCGGCTGAGCGGCCGTTCGTGCCCCTCGACGGCCGCCCCGGACGTGCGTACATTGGCATCCTACGAACGCCGAACCCGACAAGCCTTTGCGCGGTGGAACGCCGGATGACCGAGGACGAATCAGCAGCCACGATCGAGAAGACGCGGCTCGTGCCCGACTCCAGTTGGAACGGTCCACCGTTGCTGCTGGCCGACGCGGGGGCCCGGGTGCTGCTGGCCGGCACGGGCACGCATCGGCCCGCGTCCCGGCTGCCGCAGGCGCCCGCCGTGGCCGCCACCCTCACCGACGTCGCCCGCTGCCTGGTCGAGCGGGCGCACCTGGCGCCCGACCGGCTCGACGTGCTGCTCGACCCGCCCACGCCCGGAGACCTGGGCGAGGCGCTGGAGCGGGCGGCGCGCGAGGCGACGAGCGTGCTGATGTTCCACTTCGTGGGGCATGCCCTGTTCGGGCCAGGTGACGAGCTCTATCTCGCCACCGGGGCGACCGTCGACCTCTTCGAGGGCACCGCGGGCTATCAGGCGCTGCCGTACGCGCTGGTGCGGCGCATCCTCGCCGGGTCGCGAGCCGAGCCGGCCGTGGTGGTGCTCGACTGCTGCTTCAGCGGCGGCGGGCGGCCGGTGCCCGCCAAGGCGATGGATCAGCCGCTGGCCTGGCCCGGCGCCTACGTGCTGGCGTCGTCGAGCCGCGATCCCAACTCGTGGGCGCTGCCCGGCGTCCGGCACACCGCGCTCAGCGGCGGGCTGCTGCGGCTGCTGCACGAGGGCGACCCCGAGGGGCCGGCCGCGTTCACGCTCGACCACGCCCACCACCGCCTGGCCCGCTCACTGCCCGCCGCCGGGTTCCCGCGCCCCCGGCGGGAGGCGGGCGAGCTGCGTGAGCTGCCGCCGCTGGCCGCGAACCCGGCCCACGCGGCGCCCCGGGTGCGGCAGCGGCCGGTGGGCGCGCCGGGCGACCCCGGCAGCCCCTACCGGGGGCTGGTGGCGTACGGGCCGGAGCAGGCGGGGGTGTTCGCCGGGCGCGAGGACGCGACGCGGTCGCTGGCCGCGCGGGTCCGGCAGGCGCTCAGGGCGGCGCGGCCGCCGATGGTGCTTGGGGGGCAGGCGTTCGAGACCGGCGGGCCGCTGCTCGTCACCGGGCCGTCGGGCTGCGGGAAGACGTCGCTGCTGCGGGCCGGGCTGCTGCCCGCGCTCAAGGACGAGGTGGGCCGGTGCGTGGTGCTGACCCCCGGCGCGGAGCCGACGGCGGCGCTGGCCGGTGAGCTGGCCGTGCTCGGCGGGGCCGATCCCGTACGCCTGCGGGCGATCATCGAGTCCGACCCCGGCGCGGCCCGGCGCGGGCTGCCCGGGCCGACGCTGGTGGTGGTGGACCAGTTCGAGGAGGTGTTCACCGCCTGCGGGGACGAGACGGCGCGGCGGCGGTTCGTGGCGGCGCTGGCCGAGCTGTCGGCATCGGCGGCGGTGGTGATCGCCGTACGCGGTGACTTCTTCGCGCGCTGCGCCGCCTACCCCGGGCTGCTCGGGTCGATGCGGCGGCCGGAGATCGTGCCGCTGATGTCGCCCGCCGGGGTGCGCAGGGCCGTCGAGGAGCCGGCCGCGCGGGCCGGGCTCGCCGTCGAGCCGGGGCTGACCGAGCTGATCCTGGAGGACCTGCGCGGGGTCTCCGACGACCAGTTGCCGCGGCTGTCGCACGCGTTGCTGGCGACGTGGCGGCGGCGTACCGGCGGGGTGCTCACCATGGAGGGCTACCGCGCGGCCGGCGGGGTGGCGCGGGCGATCGCGATGAGCGGCGAGGAGACGCTGCGGCGGCTCGGCGCCGAGTCGGAGCCGGTGGCGCGGGCGCTGCTGGAGCGGCTGGTGCGGGTGGACGAGCGGGCGGGCGCGGTGCCCTGCCGGGTGCCGGTGGCCGAGCTGAGCCAGGGGCCCGAGTCGGTGCCTGGGCAGGTGCTGGCCGAGCTGGTCAGGGCGCGGCTGGTCGTCGTCGAGCGCGACGAGGCGCGGCTGGTGCACGAGGCGCTGGTGCGGGGCTGGCCCCGGCTGGCGAGCTGGGCGGAGTCGCGGCGGGCGAGCCTGCTCGTACGCGCCCGGCTGGCCGAGGACGCCGCCCTGTGGCGCGAGGACGGCAGAAACCCCTCCCACCTCTACACCGACGACCGCCTCACCACCGCGGAGACCGTCACCGCCCGCAGCGACCTGCGGGAAGGCGAGCCGGTGGGGCGGGGGGTCGCGCGGTGGGCCGCGGCGGGGGTGCCGGCGGCGGTGGAGGTGAGTGCGGAGGAGCGGGAGTTCCTCGTGGCGTCGCGGCGGCGCCAGGAGCGCAGGAAGCTGGTCGCGCGTGGCGCCATCGCCGTGCTCAGCGCGCTGGTGCTGGCAGGGGCGGCGGGCGGCGTCGTCGCGGTGGTGCAGGGCGGCAGGGCCGACGCGCGGGCGGCGGAGGCGTCCAGGGTGCGCGACGAGGCGCTGTCGCGGGAGGTCGCGGCGGCGGCGAGCGGCACGGGCGACACCTCGCTCGGCGCCCAGCTCGCGCTGGCGGCCTACCGCCTGTCCCCCACGCCCGAGGCGCGCGGCGCGCTGCTGGGCTCGCTCTCCCGCCCGATCGGCGCGCGGCTGATCGGCCACACCGCCCCCGTCGAGCGGGTGGCCTACCGTCCCGACGGCCGGGTGACCGTGACGGCGTCGGGCGACGCCACCGCCCGGTTGTGGAACGTCGCCGACCCGCTGCGGCCCAAGCCGCTGGGCGTGGTGCAGGGGCACACGGGCGGGGTGCGCGCGGTCGCGTTCACCGCCGACGGGAAGGTGCTGGCCACGGGGTCGGCCGACGGCACGGCCAAGCTGTGGGACGTCTCCGACACCGCGCGCCCGCGCCCGCTGGCCACGCTGAAGGGCCACAAGGAGCCGGTCGGCTCGGTGGCGTTCACGCCGGAGGGCGACGTCCTCGCCACCGCCTCGCCCGACGGCACGACACGGCTGTGGAGCACGGCCGACACGGAGAAGCCCAAGGCGCTGTCGGTCGTCCGGCAGGACGCCGACTTCACCGAGACGGTCTTCAGCCCCGACGGCCGCCTGGCCGCGCTGGCGACGGCCGGTGGCACGATCACCATCCTCGACGTACGCACCCCCGCCGCCCCAGCCACGCTGGCGACGCTGACCTCGCAGCACGACGGCGTGCGCGGCGTCGTCTTCTCCCCCGACGGCAGGAACCTGGCGGCGGGCACGGCTGACGGCACGGTCGAGCTGTGGGACGTCGCCGGCGCTGAGCTGGCCGGCGCCGTGAAGGGAAGCGGCGCGGCGGTGCACGACGTCGCGTTCGCCCCCGACGGCGCCCTGCTGGCCGCCGCGTCGGCCGACGCCGATGTCCGGCTGTGGAGCGTGGCGGACCCGGCCGCGCCCGAGCTCGCGGCGACCCTGGCGGGCTCACCCGACGCGGTGACGGGCGTGGCGTTCAGCCCCGACGGCGGGCGGCTGGCGACGTCCTCGGCCGACGGCGTCGCCCGGTTGTGGAACGTCTCCGACGCCGCCCGCCTCGCCCCCCGCGCCAGGCTCGCCCGGCACACCGACGAGGTGAACGCCGTGGCGATCTCCAAGGGTGGCACCACGCTGGCCACCGCCTCCGACGACGAGACCGTCATGCTGTGGGACGTCTCCGACCCGGCCGCCGTCACCCCGCAGTCCACGCTGTCCGGCCACACCGAGCCGGTGCTGACGGCCGCGTTCAGCCCCGACGACAGCCGCCTGGTCACGGCCTCGCGCGACGGCACCGCCCGCCTCTGGGACGTCTCCTCGCCCGCCACGCCCGAACTGCTCGGCGCGATCACCGGGGGCATCCGCTCGGCCGCGTACGGCGCCGACGAGCGTACGGTGCTGACCATCGCCACCGACGGCCGGGCCGCGCTGTGGAACGTCGCCGCGCCGGCCGCGCCCGTGCGCCTCGCCTACCTCGGGCCCGCCGACGCCCGGCTGCGGGCCGCCGCGTTCCGCCCTGACGGCAAGCTGGTGGCGACCGGCTCCGGCACCTCGTCCGTACGGCTCTGGGACGTCTCCAAGCCGGCCCGCCCCAAAGCGGCCGCCACGTTCACCGCGCACGCCGGCCAGGTGCTCGGTGTGCGGTTCAGCCACGACGGCGAGACGCTGGCCACGGCGTCGTCCGACGGCACGGCCCGGCTCTGGGACGTCTCCGACCCCGCCTCCCCCCGCCGCCTGGCGGAGCTGACCGGCCACGACGGCGACGTGGCGGCGGTGGCGTTCGCCGCCGACGACCGCAGGCTCGTCACGGCCTCCGACGACAGGACCGTGCGCGTGTGGGACGTCGTCGATCCGGCCGGCCCCGCGCTGTGGGCGGTGTTCGCGGGGCAGCGCCCGGTGCTGGACGCCGTGCCGGGGCCTGACGGCACCGTGCTGGCCGGCACGTCGGGCAGCGCCGTGCAGCTCTGGGGGCTGAACGCCGAGCAGGCGAGCGCCCGCGTCTGCGAGTCGGCCGGCACGTCGATCACCCGCGAGGAATGGGCCCGCCACCTTCCCGGCCTCCCCTTCACCCCGCCCTGTCCCTAGGAAACCGGCCGCAACCGCTTGTTGCAGCAATATCGCGGCAGAAGCACGGTCTCACTGCATCTCATCGACGAGGTGAGGCTTCTCGGCGACCGTCCAGATTGCCGCGCTCCCCGACGTTGCGCGGGCCGGCGCTGAGGAGGCTCTTGAGGGTGGGAGTTTCCCGCCCACCCTCAGGGCCCCTGAACAGCGGGTTCCTGGCCTAGCCTGGAGGGCATGGACACGGAGAACCTGCTCGGGCAGTTCCTGCGGGCCCGCCGCGAGCTGCTCCAACCCGAAGACCTCGGCATGCCGGTCGGCGCGCGCCGGCGGGTGGCGGGGCTGCGCCGCGAGGAGGTGGCGCGGCTGGCCGGGGTCAGCACCGACTACTACGTCCGCCTCGAACAGGGCCGCGAGCGGCACCCGTCCGCTCAGGTGGTGGACGCCCTGGCCAGGGCGCTGGAGCTGGAGGACGACGCTGCGGCCCACCTGCACCGGCTGGCCCACCCCGCCATCGAGAGCCGCCGATCGTCCCAGGGCCCCGAGCGGGTGAGCGACGCCCTGCTGCGCATGATGGCGGCCTGGCCGCACACGCCCGCCGTGGTGCTGGGTCGCCGCATGACCGTGCTGGCCGCCAACACGCTCGGCGAGGCGCTGTTCGCGGGGCACACCTACAGCGACGACCTGATGCGGCTGGTGTTCCTCGACCCCGACGCGCGCACGTTCTACCCCGACTGGGACCGGGTGGCGGCCAACACCGTGGGCGGGCTGCGCTCGTCCATCGGCACCGACTACGACGACCCCGAGCTGGTCGAGCTGGTCGGTGAGCTGTCGCTGAAGAGCGCCGCGTTCCGCGAGCTGTGGGCCCGCCACGACATCCGCCAGAAGACCCACGAGACCAAACGCTTCCACCATCCGCTGGTCGGCGAGCTGATCCTGCACTACGAGTCGCTGACCGTGAACAGCGCGCCCGGCCAGCAGCTCGTCGTCTACCAGGCCGATCCTGGCAGCCCGTCGGAGGAACGCCTCTCGCTGCTGGGCAGCCTCACCGCCTGACCGTCTGATCCACGTACGCATCGGCGCGACCGCCGTCGCGCCATCCCGGCATGCCCGCGATGCGATGACGCACGCCCACCGGGACATCACACATCATCGGAGTCATCACCTGTCATGAGCAACGATCACACCCCTGTCTGGTTCATCACCGGCTGTTCGACCGGCCTCGGCCGGGCGCTCGCCGCCGCCGTGCTCGACCGCGGTCACCGCGCCGTGGTCACCGCCCGCTCGCCCGAGCAGGTGGCCGGCCTGGTGGCCGCGCACCCGGGCCGCGCCCTCGCCCTGCCCCTCGACGTCACCGACCGGCACCAGGTCGAGCGGGCGGTGAAGGCGGCGGAGGCCGAGTTCGGCGGCATCGACGTGCTGGTCAACAACGCCGGGTACGGCTATCTCGCCGCCCTGGAGGAAGGCGAGGACGACCAGGTCAGAGCATTGTTCGAGACGAACGTGCACGGCCTGGTCGACGTCACCAAGGCCGTCCTGCCCGGCATGCGCGCCCGGCGCACCGGCCACGTCGTGAACATCTCGTCGCTGGGCGGGCTGGCCGCGTTCGGGGCGACCGGCTACTACCACGCCACCAAGTTCGCCGTGGAGGGGCTCTCGGAGTCGCTCGCGGCCGAGGTGGGGCCGCTGGGCATCAAGGTCACGATCGTGGAGCCGGGCGGGTTCCGTACGAACTGGTCGGGGCCCTCGATGCGGCAGTCCGAGACCCGCATCGCCGACTACGACGACACGGCCGGCGCCCGGCGCGCGTCCACCCTGGCCACCTACGGCCACCAGCCAGGCGACCCCGACAGGGCCGCCGCGGCGATCATCACGGCGGTCGAGTCGCCTGAGCCGCCGCTGCGGCTGCTGCTCGGCAAGGCCGCCTATGACGTCGCCACCGCCCGGCTCACCACGCTCAAGGCCGGTTTCGACGCCTGGCGCGAGCTGACGCTCAGCGCCGACTACCCGGCCGACCACCCGGCCGGCACCAAGGAGGAAGCATGAGCAAGATCGTTCTCATCACCGGCGCGAGCAGCGGCATCGGCGAGGCCACCGCGCGCCGCCTGGCCGCCGACGGCCACATCGTGGTGCTCGGCGCGCGCCGCGAGGACCGGCTCGCCGAGGTCGCGAAGGCCATCGAGGCGGACGGCGGCACTGCCGACGTGCGGCGGCTGGACGTCACCGACCGCCAGGACGTCACCGCCTTCGCCGACGAGGTCGCCCAGCGGTACGGCCGCTTCGACGTGATCGTCAACAACGCCGGCGTGATGCCGCTGTCCCGGCTGGATGCGCTGCTGGTGGACGAGTGGGACCGGATGATCGACGTGAACGTGCGCGGCCTGCTGCACGGGATCGCCGCCGCGCTGCCCCACTTCCAGCGGCAGGGCGCCGGCCACTTCGTCACCATCGCCTCGACCGGCGCGTACGAGGTGGTGCCGACGGGCGCGGTCTACTGCGCGACCAAGTACGCCGCCCGCGCCATCACCGAGGGCCTGCGCCTGGAGCTGGACCCCGCCATCCGCGTCACCACGATCTCGCCCGGCGTCGTGGAGTCCGAGCTGGCCGACTCCATCACCGACCCGGGCGCGCGGGAGAAGATGCGCACCTACCGGGCCCACACCATCTCCCCGGACTCGGTCGCCGGCGCCATCGCGTACGCCATCGGCCAGCCGCCCGGCGTGGACGTCAACGAGCTGATCATCCGCCCGACCCACCAGCGCTGAGACCTGTGGTCAGGGGTGAGGGCCGCTGTTGGGCAGGCCCTCGCCCTCCGGTTCGAGTGCGTAGGCGATGCCCGCGTCGACGTCGCTGTCATAGCCGGTCCGGTACGCCGCCGCGTAGGCGTTGTCGCCGAGGACGGCCCTGGCCTGCGCCTCGCACGCCCTCCGCGCCGCCACCCACTCGGGCACGCTGGCCTGCGCCTGCCCGTGGTTGCTCCACACCCGCTGGGCCAGCCCGAGCAGCCGGGCCGCGCGCAGGGAGTGACCGGCCGCGCCGGCCGCCAGCGCCAGCAGGTCGACGGTCAGCCCGATGCCGAACGTGTCGTGCAGCCGCCGCTTGGTCCGTAACGCGGCCTGCCCGTAGCGGACGGCGGCGGCCAACCGTCCGCCGCCCAGCTCGGCCTGCCCGCGCAGGAAGTCACCGTGGGAGCGCATGAGCTGCTCGCCGCGCCCGTCGCACAGCGCACGCAGGTCGTCGAGGACGGTGACGGCCTCATCGAGCCGCCCGGCCACGGTCAGCGCGTGAGCCCGGCAGAGCAGCGCCAGCAGGCCGGCGATGGTGGGCGGCTCGTCGTTCCACCGGTCCTGGTAGGCGGGCTCCGACTCGGCCAGGACCTGAGCGAGGTCACCTCGGATGACCCCGACCGCCGATCGCAGCGCCCTGGCGCAGACGGCGGCGTAGATCTCGACGTGCCCGACCTGCTCATAGGCGGTGAACCCGCCTGCGGAGGCCGGAGCGGCACGCCTGTGCGCCGCGGAGAGATCGCCATGGGCCGCGGGCTCCTCAGCGGGAGCCGCGGGCACGTCGCCGGGGGCCGGAGGGATGGTCGCGTGGAGGTCGCCGGCGACCATGGCGATCTGCGTGGCTCGTTCTTCCGCGCTCTGCGCGTCGCCCTGCGAGGCGGCCAGGAGGCCGTCGGCCCACAACGCCTGGATGAGGGCGGGTTCGGGGCGGCGGGCCCGCGCGAGGGCCTGGCGGAGGTGGTGGCGGCCCTCCTTGGCGTGGCCGCAGCCGTACCAGAAGAAGGCCAGGACGCCGGCCAGCTCAAGAGCGGGACGGCCGTCGTCGGCGGACAGCGCGACGTCAAGGGCGGCGCGGAGGTTGTCGTGCTCGCCCACCATGCGGTCGTACCAGGAGAGCTGGCCGGCCCCGAGCCAGCCGGCGGCACCCTTGATGGACAGCGCCAGGTAATGCTCGCGGTGGCGCTGCTTGAAGCGCTCTTCTTCGCCGAGGTCGCGCAGCCGGCGGGCGCCGTACTCGCGCAGCGTGTCGAGCATGCGGTAACGCTCGCCCGCGCCGGTCGGCAGCCAGGTCAGCACGGAGTCCTCCGCCAGAGCGTCGAGCAGCAGCCCGACGTCGCTCTCCGGCAGCCGCTCGTCGGCGCAGACCTGGCGGGCGGCCTCGGCGTCGAAGTCACCCGCGAACACCGACAGCCGCGCCCACAGCAGCCGCTCCGCGGGCTCGCACAGCTCGTGGCTCCAACCGACGGCGGTGCGCAGCGCCTGGTGCCACGACGGGTCATCGGGGGCCGCGGGGTCGGCGCCGAGCGCGGCGAAGCGATCGTCGAGCCGGTCGGCGAGGTAGCCGAGGGGCAGGGTGCGCAGCCGGGCGGCGGCCAGCTCGATCGCGAGCGGGATGCCTGCGAGCCTGCGGCACAGCCGTACGACGGCCTCCTGGCTCTCCTTGCCCAGGTCGAAGCCGGGAACGGTCTCGGCGGCCCGCTCGGCGAGCAGCGTCACCGCGCCGCCCGCCGGCGCCGTCGTGCCGGCGGGCGGGACGGCCAGCGGCTCGATCATGACCAGCGTCTCGCCCGCGACCTCCAGCGGGCGGCGGCTGGTGGCGAGGACGCGCAGCCCCGGCACGGCGTCGAGCAGCGCGGCCACGACCTCGCCGCAGGGGCCCGCGAGATGTTCGCAGCCGTCGAGGACGATCAGCAGCTCACGCCCCGACAGGTGCTCGGTCAGCACCTCGGGCATGGGGCGCGCCGTCTGGTCGGACAGCCGCAGCGCCCCGGCGACCGCGTGCGGCACGAGGCCGCCGTCGCGCAGCGTGCACAGGTCGACCAGCCAGGCGCCGCCGCCGAACTCGGCCCGCAGCTCGGCCGCCGCGCGCAGCGCCACGCGTGACTTCCCGACGCCTCCGACGCCGGTCAGCGTCACCAGGCGGGATCGCCGGCAGGCCGTACGCACCTGGCCGAGCTCGGCGCGGCGGCCGACCAGGCTGGTCAGCTCGGGTGGGAGATTGCCCGCCTGCCACTTGCCTGCCATCGTGATCGCCACCCATCCGGCCGGGGAGTGTGACAGCAGCTTGCCCCATGACGGCACGCTCCGTCACCAAAAGTAAGGAAGCAACTACTCCGATGCTGGAGATGGTGCGCCCGTGCCAGGGGTGACGTCAAGGGCGCGCACGCGCTGCCGGTCCAGTACCGCGGCTTCCACGACGCCGAAGAGGGTTTCGGTTGCGTGTGGCTGCTCGGAGATGGTGTTCGGTGCGTTTGCGCAGGTCAAAGGCGGTGGAACGGGTCGCGTGGCGTGCCCGGCGAGTCGCCCCGCGTCGTGAGAGATTCCGAACAGTAGCTCCTGACCTTGAGGAACTTCCCGTGGCACACGATCACCAGGACCGGCGGGTCAGCCGGCGACGACTCATCACCGGCATCGGCTCGCTCGGCCTCGGCGGCCTCCTGACCGCGGGCGACCCCCGCGCCGCCGGCACTCTGGCCGACGTCCCGGCCTCCGCGTTCGACTCCGACACGCACGCCAAGGCTCAGGCGCTGCTCTCCAGTGCGCAGACGTGCAGGCTGACGCCCAGCACCAAGCAGGGCCCGTACTACTTCGAGACCGGCTCCGTCCGCAGTGACCTGCGCGAGGACCGCCAGGGCGTACGGCTGCGGCTGGCGCTCAAGGTCCAGGACGGCGGCACCTGCCGGCCCCTGCCCGGCGCCGCCGTGGAGGTCTGGCACTGCGACGCGGGCGGCCTCTACTCCGGCGCGGAGACGCAGTCACGAGACGTGCTGACCGGCGGCGACAAGGTCCGGGTCAGGCCGGGAACGGTCTTCACCGACCTCACCCCGTCCGACCGGCGCCGCTACCTGCGCGGCGTCCAGCTCACCGACCGCGACGGCATCGTCCGCTTCACCACCATCTGGCCAGGCTGGTACCCGGGCCGCACGGTGCACGTCCACGTGATGGTCATGGTCGAGGACCAGCGAGCCCTGTGCACGGAGATCATGTTCGACGAGAAACTGAACAGCCAGGTGCTCGCCACGCCCGCCTATCTCGGCCACCAGCAGCCCAGGGACACCTTCAACACCAACGACCCGATCTTCAGGAACGACATGCTCGCCCACGTCGTCAAGGACGGCCCCGGCTACCTCGCCGCCACCGTCCTCGCCACGGACCACGACGAACGAACATGAGCAGGCAAGGGACCAGATTCCGGGCGCCGGTGCGAGCGACTTGACGGGGACTTTCACTCCAGCAGCTCGACGGTGCCGCGTTCGCCGTCCACCCTGATGCGGTCGCCGTCGCGCAGGCGCATGGTCGCGTTGCCGGTGCCGACGACGGCGGGGATGCCGAGCTCGCGGGCCACGATGGAGGCGTGCGACAGGGGCGCGCCCATGTCGGTGACCACGGCGGCGGCGCGGGGGAACATCGGGGTCCAGCCGACGTTGGTGAGCGTGGTGACGAGGATCTCGCCGGGCTTGAGCCGGTCGCCGTCCTCGGGGCCGGCGAGCACGCGGGCGACGCCCTCGACCACGCCGGGCGCGCCGGGGAAGCCGGTGACGGTGTCGCTCACGGGGGCGGCGGGGCCGCGCGCGTCGTAGAGGTCGGCGCGGCGGGCGGGGTCGGCGGCCCAGCGTACGGGGTCGAAGGCGCCGACGATCAGCACCGGGTAGGGCGGCAGGGCGGCGTACCGCTCATAAGTGGCCCGCCGGGCCGGCACCTTCTCCAGGACGGACCGGTCGCCGCGCAGGAGGCGCAGCAGCTCGTCGAGGTGGAGGAAGAAGGCGTCGTCGCCGGCGCCGGTCAGCTCCCCCGCCCGTACGGCGAAGGCGCGCAGCACCCAGAACGCGCGGACCGACTCCGACCGGGCGGCCTCCCGGTCGCGGACGACGGCGTTCCACCGCCGCACCCGCGCCCGCATCGCGGCCTCCTTGCGGGGGTGGCGCCGGGCGAAGCGGGCCCACGCCTCGTCCCTGGCGGCGCGCTGGCGTTCTAGGAGCTGCTCGGTGCCGGCCCGCAGGTCGCCCACGCCGGCGAGCTGGGCGTCGATCCACGCGGGGTCCTCGCCGGGCCGCGGGATGGACACCTCGAACTCGTGGGGGCCGCGATGCCCGTACGCGCGGGCGAACTCGTCCCTGCCGATCTCCCCCGCGGCCAGCCTGGACAGGCCGGTGAGCAGGCCCATGCTGGCCAGCTCGCCGTCGGCGTTGACGCCGGTCAGCATGGCCTCGGCGTCGATCTCGCCCACGAGCTTGTAGAGGCGGTGCCGGGTCATGACGAGGGTGGCGCCGCCCTGCCGCCCGGCGGCCTCCAGCATCTGGAAGGCGGTGACCGCGTGCGGGCGCAGCTCGCGTTCCCACAGCTCGGCCAGCTCGGCGGCGGTCGCGGCGGCGGCGACGCGGCCGCGCAGTTCCTCGCACCGCGCGGGCGAGGCGGCGAGGAACGCGGGCATGCCGCGCAGGTTGCGGCGGACCCTGAGCCTGATGCCCACGGCCACCGGCAGCACCCGCTTGACGATCTGCCACCGTGACAGGCCGACCAGCGGCACCTCCAGGCCGGGCGGCAGCTTGCCGAAGACCTGCTCGACCGCGCCGAGCAGGCTCTTGACGCCGATGGCCGCGGCGACGGCGTGGACGACGCTGAGGTTCATGTAGAACCGGCCGCCGATGTTGCCGACGAGGTCGAAGCCGGGCAGGGTGCTGGCCGACATGGCCTCGGCGATGAACAGCCGGACGTACGACCAGGTGATGGGGGTCATCACGTCGGGGATGGCCTCGCCCAGGTTGCCGCCGGTCCACAGGTGGTCGCCCTTGAGGCTGTCGTTCCACTCCTCCAGGGGCGTGGTGAGGCCGGTGATGGGCCGGGCCTGGACGATCGCGAACGCGCCGTCGCGCCTGGCCCACTCGACGTCCATGGGGACGCCGTACAGGGCCTGGATGCGGGCGCCGAGCCCGGCCAGCGTCCCGGCCTCGGCGTCGTCGAGCACGGGCGCCTCGCGCCGCGGCTCGGGCACCGGGCGCTCCTCGGTGCCGGTGGCGGTCCGCACGGTCATGACCTTCTTGTCACCGGTACGCGCCTCCGCCACCCGGCCGCCGCGCACCGTGATCACGTCGGGCGTGACCTGCCCGCCGACGACGGCCTCGCCCAGCCCCCAGGAGGCGTTGATCACGGTCGCCTCGCGGTCGCCGGTGACCGGGTCGGCGGTGAACAGCACGCCGGCCGCGTCGGCGTCCACCAGCTCCTGGACGACCACGGCCAGCGCCACGTCGTCGTGCGGCACGCCGTGCCGGTCGCGGTAGGCGATGGCGCGGGGGTTCCATAACGAGGCCCAGCACCGCCGTACGGCGTCGAGCAGGTCCTGGCCCCTGACGTTGAGATAACTGTCCTGCTGGCCGGCGAACGACATGCCCGGCAGGTCCTCGGCGGTGGCGGACGAGCGCACGGCGACGGGCACGTCGTCGCCGAGGCCGGCGTAGGCGCGCAGGATCTGCCCGGCCAGCTCGTCCGGCACGTCGTGGGCGGCGAACAGCGCGGGGATCGCGTCCGGGTCGCCGGCCGAGAGGATCTCGTCGCGGAACCCGGCGACGAAGGCCCGGTAGGCGTCGGTGGTGATGTGGAACCCGCGCGGCACGGGCAGCCCGGCCCTGCTCAGCCGGGCCAGGGACGCGCCCTTGCCCCCGGCGGTGGCGAGGTCGGCGGCGGGGTCGTCGAGGGGGAGCACGGCACGCACGTCATACCTCTAGGGAGAGCGCCAGCTTCTGCTGGGCGGCCTCGGTCATGGCGTCGAGAAAGCGGCGGGTGGCGCGCGCGACGGCCTGCTCGCCGCCGGGCGGCAGTGGCCCGCCGGGGCTCAGCGTCCGCTCGATGGCGGTGGTGACCAGCTCGGCGATCCGCTCGTCCGGCGGCTTGACGCCCGGCAGGAACAGGAAACCGTAGACGATCGAGGTGATGACGACCACCTGCTCGCGCGGGTCGCCGTCGATGGCGCCGATCTCGGCCAGCTCCTCCGCGTACGCGTCGAGCGGCCCGCCGGGCGGCAGCCGCGGCCCGCTGTCGTGCTTGCGGCGGGTGAGCTTGCCGAGCACCTCGGAGTCGCCGCTGAGCACGGCCCGCATCAGCGGCCGGCCCAGCAGCGCCAGCGCGAACAGGCCGAACAGCTCGCCCGGCGCGGCCGGCTCCCGCTCGCGCACCTCGGCGACCAGGCGCACCCGCTCGCGCCGCAGCAGGGCGGTGAACAACTCGTCGCGGGTCTTCCAATGCAGGTAGATGGTGCCTTTGGCGACGCCGGCGCGCTGGGCGACGTCGTCGATCGTGGTCTTGTCGTAGCCCCACCGCAGGATCAGCTCCGTGGCGGCGTCGAGGATCCGGTGCGCCCGTTCGAGCCGGCGCGCGGGATCCTGCGGTGGCCGTCCTGTCCTGGCCATGCCGAAATCACCTCATTTGTTTGACCAAATGAGGCTATCCGGTCATTTAATTGTCGGCAACTCTCAAGCGAGCTTGCTCAGCAGCGCCTCCGCCTCAGGAGCGAACGACGGGTCGCCGGTCTCGACCACCCTGACCAGCAGGCGGCGGGCCAGCTCCAGGTCGCCGCGCTCGAACCGGATCTCGCCCATGCGGCAGGCGGCCTCGGCGACCAGCTCGTCCTGCTCGCTCAGCCCCAGCGTCAGCTCGTAGAAGCGGAGCGCGCCGTCGCGGTCGCCCAGCCAGTAGCACAGCTCGCCCAGGTGCGCAGCGGCCAGCCCCGACTCGGGATCGCCCGAGTCGATCACCCGCTGGTACCAGTTCAGCGCCTCGGGATAGTCGCGCTCGCGCTTGGCCAGCGCGCCCAGGAACATGGCGCCCAGCGCGCTGTTGTGCCCCTCGCCCTCCTCGACCGCCCTGCGGTACCAGGCGCGTGCCCGCAGCGCGTCCTCGTCGTGGTACGTCTGCCCGAGCGCGAGCATCGCCCGGACCGCCAGGTCGGCGTCACCGGCCTCCATGACCTGGAGGTAGACCTGCCGGCCCGCGTCCACCTGGCCCGACTCCACCAGCGTCTGCGCGTACAGGGTCAGCGCGGTCAGATCGCCGTCCCGCGCCGCGTCCTCCAGCGTGCGCAGCGACGCCTCGATGTCGCCCTGCTGCTCCTGCAGGATGCCGAGCAGCCCGCCGAACACGCCGCGCGCCGGGCTGTCCGCGTCGCCCGCCTGCCGCGCGGCCAGGGAGTAGACGGCCTCGGCGTCGCCGTCGGCGTCCAGCAGCTCCAGCAGCCGGCCGTCCGCGAGGAACCGCACGTCGGGGTCCTCGTCCCTGCTCAGCCGCTCGTACGTCTCCCGCGCCCGGCCCGTCTCCCCCAGCTCGGCCAGCCGCTGGGCCGCCTCCAGCTCCGCGTACGGGCCCGTCCCCGCCAGCGCGAAGTAGCCGGGCACCGCGTCCGGGTCGCCGCACCGGCCGCCCAGCGCGCGGGCCGGCTCGGCGGCGCGCTCGCCCATCAGCGCGAGCACCCGCAGGGCCAGGGCGTGCTCGCCGCGCTCACTCGCCTCCTGGGCGAGCCCGGTCAGCGCCTCCTCGGCGAACTCGTCCACGGGGGTGCCGAGCACCGGGGCGAACGCGCGGGCGGCGGCGTCGATGTCGCCGTCCTCGTACGCCAGCACGCCCAGCCGCATCCCCGCCCGGCCCGCCGCCGCCTCGTGACCCGAGCCGGCCACGAGCCGCAGCTCGCGCTCGGCCCCTTCGCGGTCGCCCAGCTCCTCCAGGACGCCGGCCAGGTCCACCCGCATCGAGGCGGCCCGCCCGTCCGGCGCGGCCTCGACGCCCCGGACCAACACGGCGGCGGCCTCCTCCCTGCGGCCCCTGAGCGCCAGCGAGGCGCCCAACGCCCAGTGGCCCATGCCCACGGTCTCCGGGTCGCCGCTCGCCATCGCCAGGCTCGCCTCGGCCTCCACGGCGTCGTAGTCCTCGTCCCGGACCAGCGTGGAGAGCAGCCTGCGGCGGGACTCCAGGTCGCCGCCCGCCGCCGCCTCGGCCAGCACCTCGCGGGCCCGCCGCGGCTCGCCGCGCTCCCTGAGCAGCTCGGCGGCCAGCTGACCGGTGCCGGGCAGGCCGGCCATGGCGGCCTCGACCGCGCCGTCCAGGTCGCCGCGGTGGTGACGGACGACCGCGATGTCGTGCCAGGCGACGGGCGCCGTATCCGGGTGCTCGGTGGCCCGCAGCAGGTACACCTCGGACAGGCTGTGGTCGCCGTTCCTGGCGAGCAGCGCGCCGAGCTCGAACGCGGCCGTGGGGTCGCCCTCGGCGGCCAGCACGCGCAGCAGCGCCTCCGCCTTGTCGTCGTCCAGCTCCGCCGCCGCGTCCAGGGCATGGGTCACGGCCGCGTCGCGCTCGGCGCCCTCGGGGAACGCGGCCAGCAGGTCGGGCACCCGCGCCACGTCGCCGTCCCGCAGCGCGAGCAGCAGCGCCGCGAGCGGCCGCGAACCGGTCAGCTCGGCCAGCGCCGCCTCCGCTCCGGGCCGGTCGCCCTCGGCGTCCAGCACCCACGGCAGCTCGTCGGGGGCGGCCCTGCCGAGCAGGTGGCGGGCCGTCGCGCCGTCCAGGCCGTCCTCGTCGGCGGCGGCCCGCTCCAGCGCGAACCGCGCCGCGTCGTCGTCCCCCGCCGCCCGCAGGCTGCGCCCGGCGGCCAGCATGGTCTCCGGCTCGGAGTCCGGGTCGAGCGCGGCCGCGCGCTCGAAGGCCGCCTTGGCCGCCTCCAGCTCCCCGGTCCCGGCCAGCAGCACCCCGAGCAACCGCTCCGCCTCAGCCGTCTCCGGCACCCGCGGCACCTCCGCGACGGAAGCGGCGGCCGGGAAGGTGCCGGGCTCTCCGTCCTGGCCGAGAGCCTGGGAGGCTCCCGTGACCAGGGAGGGCTCCTCTCCCGCCCCGATCAGAGTCGCGAGGGCGGCTCGGGTGTCGCCGCGTTCGTGCAGGTGCTGGGCCACCAGCACGCGGCCGTCCGCGCCGAACGCCGCCGTCAGCCGTTCCACGGCCTCGGGCACCCGCCCGAGGTCCACGAGGGACCGGCCGAGCAGGAGGGCCGCGTCGCGGTCGTCGGCGGGCAGGCGGGAGAGCACCTCCACGGCGTCGGCGTGCTCCCCGAGGCCGTGCAGCAGCTCCCCGGCCTCGCGCAGCCCCAGCCGGTCGAGCTCGTCGTCCTCCCCCAGCGCCGCGAGGTACGCCATGACCGCTCCGCGCGGGTCACGCGCGTCGACGCGCAGCGCGCCGAGCAGGCAGGCGGCGTAGCGGCGCAGCTTCGGATGCCCCGACTCGACCACCATCGCCAGGACGCCGTCGGCCGCATCGATCTCCCTGGCGTGCTGCCAGGCGTTCGCGCACCTGATGGCCAGCCGGGTCACCACGGACCACGCCTCGCCCTCGGGCATCGCGCGGGCCGCGGCGTCGAAGTCCCGGTCGAGCACCAGCCGCCCGAACGCGCTGAGCGGGTCGGTCCCGTGCTCCAGCGCGGCCCGCGCGCCCGCCAGGTCGTCCAGCCTGAGCCGGGTGACGGCCAGCGGCAGCACTGCGTGCTCCGGCGTGCCCTCGGCGACCATCCGCTCGTGCAGCCGGCAGGCGGCGAGCAGGTCGCCCTGCCGCTCGTAGATCTCGGTCAGCGCGAGCGCCGCCTCGACGCGCAGCCCGCGGTGCGGCCCCGCGAGCACCTTCTCGTACGCCGCCCGCGCCGATCCGGGATCGTCGTCGGCCACGACCGCGCCGAGCGTGGCGCCCACCCAGGGGGCCAGCGCGGGATGCCCCTCGGCGAGTGCACGTTCCAGCAGCTCGGTGGCCTGCCGCCGGTCGCTCAGCACCTCCTTGCCGAGCACGGCCGCGTACGACAGCGCCAGCGGGTCGCCGCCGCCGGCCGCCGACAGGAACAGCTCGGCCGCGTCGGAGGCGTCGTACCCGCTGGAGACCAGCACGTGCGCGAACACGGCGGTGCCGAGCGCCGCGACGGCCGGGGCGAGGTGCTCGGTGGCGGCCCGGTAGGCGCGCAGGCCCTCCTCCCTGCCCAGCCAGTGATGGTCGAGCAGGGCGCCCAGCACGGGATGCGGCTCGTCACCCGGCGCGCGCAGCAGTTCGAGCAGCACCGCCGCCTGGAAGCCCTGCGGCACGTCGTCGCCCTCGGCCACGTACGTCAGCAGCTCGTCGGCCTGCTCGGGGTCGCCGTCGCGCAGCTCGACGCAGGCCAGCGCGAGCATGGCGCGCGGCGCCTGGACGGGCACGCCGGAGTCGGCGGCCCTGCGCAGCAGCAGCCGGGCCCCGGCGAGGTCGCCGTCGCGCAGCCGCGCGAGGCCGTCGTCGACGTCGTTGAGCGCCTGCTCGGTCACCGGGTCGGCGGGCGGCTGCCGCCTGGCGTCGTGCTCCAGCAGCAGCGTGGCCTTGAACGCGGTGTCGGGGTCGGCGTGCCCGGCCGCCAGCAGGGCCAGCTCCATGGCCTCGTCGTGCACCTCGGGCTGCTGTTCGAGCAGCATGCCGAGCAGCGTGACGCAGACCGAGGACCACTCGCCGTCGCCCGCCTCCAGCACGGTCCTGATCGCGGCCAGCGCGGCGTCGCTCTCCCCCGCCTCGGTGTGCAGCTGGGCCAGGCACGCCTGGGCCTGCATGGCGTGCTCGCGGTGGCCGCTGGCGATCACCCGCTGGAAGATCGCCCTGGTCTCCTTGTCGTCGCCGAGCTGCGCGGTGACCTTGGCCAGCTCGATGAGCGAGGGCAGCCGGACGTCGGGGTCGGGGTGCTCGGCGGCGACGCGGTAGGCGGCGGCCGATTCGGCGTACTCGCCGAGGTCGACCAGCACCGCGCCGAGCAGGTTGTGCGCCATGGCGAGGTGGTCGGGGTGGCCGACGGCGATGGCGTGCTCGCACACGGCGCGGGCCTGGTCGAAGTCGCCCGCGTCGGCGTAGATCCGATAGAGCTGGAACGCGGCCAGCGACACCACCCCGGGGTCGCCGCAGGTCAGCAGGGCACGATAGTCGTCCTCGTCCTCGGCGGCGGCGTACAGCTCGTGCGGCGGCGCCTGCGCGACCGGGATCTCGGGCAGTTCCAGCCGGGCGGCCAGCTCGGCCACGGCGGGGCTGTCACACCTGCGGGCCCGCTCCAGCGCCTCCTGCGCGCCCGGCGCGTCGCCGAGCTGCGTGCACACCAGCACCAGGGCCGTGTCGGCGAGCGCCGCCACCTCGAAGTCGGCGCCGTCGGAGGCGATCATCAGCACGCGGTGCGCCGCCGCCCACTCCTTGGCGTTGACGAGCATCATCCCCATCGCCATCGCGGAACGCTGCCCGAACACCGGGTCCCCTGACTGGATCACCGAGCGGTGCGCAGCCTCGGCGCCGTCCAAATCCCCCTGCTCCTGCAGCAAACCGGCCAGCAGATGGGACGCCTCCGGATCCCCCGTCGCCGCGATCTGCCTGAACAGCACGGCGGCCTGGTCGAGATCTCCGGCTCTCCAGTGGCTCATGGCCGCATCCAGCTGCTCTGACGCCATACTCACTCCAAGGTCATCGGACAATGTGAAAAAGCTACACATGTGTCACCGGCGTCACACGGCGATTCGAGATCTCAGGTCCGCCCGCGAGGAGGGCGGGGAGCGCCGTAGCGTAGTGCTCATGGGCAGAGCGTTCTGGATCGATCAGGAGTTCGACAGAGACCGTGATGGGCGCTATGCCGTACACGTGCGGAAGAACCTCGACGGCTTCGAGTGGGGGGACATCGCGCCCGTACGGTTCGCCTGCACGGCGTGGGAACTGGCCACGCCGCCGTCCCTGACGCCCGGCTACGTCCGCTGGGACCGCCGTGTCCTCGAGGCCACCTGCCACCGCAACACCTGGGACGGCACACTCTACGCCCGCGTCCGCATCGTCTCCCCGCTGCCCGACGAGCTGCGCCGCTCCCGCGCCTGGTGGCGCGACCGCGGCTGGACGGACTGGCAGGAGACCTTCGGCCAGTACGTCGAGCCCAGCCAGCAGGACCTCGCCCGGGTGCCCTTCCTGCGCGCGTCCCTGCTGGTCGAGGCGCCGCTGCCGCTCGACGACCTGCCGCCCGAGCCGGAGGGCCCGCACGACGACGTCGAGCGGCGCGCCCACCGCGCGGTGACCGTGCTGGCCCGCGAGCTCAACGCCCTCGTCGCCCCGGTGCTCGACCAGCTGAGCTGACCCTCCGCATGCGTGATCCTCCTGTGGGTAGCGGCACGCCATGAGAATGGTGATCGTGCTGGCGTTGGCCATCGGGCTGACCGGCTGCGCCGTGGACACGGCGGCCCCGGCGCGTACCGCCGAACGGTTCCACGCCGCGCTCTCCGCCCACCAGGAGGAGGCCGCGTGCGCCCTGCTCGCCGGACAGACCGCGGACAGGCTGCCCGACCCCGGCCAGAGCTGCGCCACCGCCCTGCGCGAGCTGCGGCTCGGCCCCGGCGGCGCCGTCACCGGGGTGAGCGTGTGGGGCGAGGAGGCCCAGGTACGGCTGCGCGGCGACACGCTCTTCCTGCACCGCTACGCGGACGGCTGGCGGGTCAAGGCCGCGGGCTGCGAACCGGCCGGCGACCTGCCGTACGACTGTGAGGTGGACGGCTGATGCGCACGATGTTCACGCTGACCCTGCTGCTGATCGTGGCCGGCCTGGCCTGGTTCTTCGTCCTGGGGTGGTCGAGACTGTGAAGTGGATCAAGGAGAACTCGCTGGCCCTGACGTTCCTCGTGCTGTTCCTGCTGGCGGTGGCGGGGCAGGCGGTGGCGGGCATGTTCCACTACAACGACGAGCAGGTGGCCCAGGGCGGCGAGCCGGTGTCGCTGCTGTCGTACGTGGCCTCCTCGTCCTACGCCGTGGACGTGGCCGAGAACTGGCAGTCGGAGTACCTGCAGTTCTTCCTGTTCATCATGCTCACCGTGTGGCTGGTACAGAAGGGCTCGCCCGAGTCGAAGGAGCTGGACAGGGCGGGCGCCGAATCCGACGAGGACCAGCGCGTCGGCCGTCACGCGGATCCGGACTCCCCGCGCTGGGCCAGGGCGAAAGGGCTGCGCCTGTGGCTGTTCAGCAACTCGCTCGGGCTGGTGATGGGGCTGATCTTCCTGCTGTCGTGGCTGGCGCAGTCGGTGGCCGGGCAGGCGGCCTACAACGCCGAGCGGCTGGGCGACCTGCGTGACCCGGTCTCGTACGGCTCGTACGTCACCTCGGGCGAGTTCTGGGACCGCAGCCTGCAGAACTGGCAGTCGGAGCTGCTGGCCGTGCTGTCGATGGTGGTGCTGTCGATCTATCTGCGCCAGCGCGGCTCGCCCGAGTCGAAGCCGGTGGGCGCGCCGCACACCTCGACCGGCGTGGAGGGCTGACCGGTGATCACCGCGACGACGCGGGTGCCGGGGGCGAAGGCGCCCTGGCGGGCGAGGGCGAGGATGCCGTACATCATCTTGGCCACGTAGATCCGCTCGAAGCCGTGGCGGGCGGCGAACGCCTCCAGCTCGGGCGTGGTGCGGGCGTAGCCGCCGAAGTGGTGGCCGAGGTCGATCGACCAGTTGCCCGAGACACGCCCGTACGCCTCCCGCTGCAGCCTGGCCACCTCGCCCTCCAGGAACCCCGCGCCCTTGAGCACCGCGAAGCCCAGCGCCCGCCGCCCCTCGGGCAGCCCGGCCGCGATGCCCGCCAGGGTGCCGCCGGTGCCGACCGGGCAGCAGATGACGTCGTAGTCGTCCTCGATCTCGCCCGGCAGCTCCGCGCACCCGCGTACGGCCGCCGCGTTGCTGCCGCCCTCGGGCAGGATCGCGACGTCCTCGCCCCACCGCGCGCGCAGCCCCGCCAGCACCTCCTCGGTGTCCTTGCGCCGGTAGGCCGCGCGGTCGAGGTAGGTCAGCGTCATGCCGCAGGCGGCGGCGCGGGCCAGCACGGGGTTGAGCGGCAGGTGCTCCTCGCCCCTGATGACGCCGATCGTCTCGATGCCGTGGCGCGCCCCTGCCTCGGCCACCGCCCTGATGTGGTTGGAGTACGCGCCCCCGAACGTCAGCACCCGCGCGTGCCCCAGGTTGTACTTCAGCTTGCGCGGCTTGTTGTCGTCGTGCCGCAGGAAGACCCGGACCTGGCCGAGCGCTGGATCCAGGAACTCCTCCATGGCGCTAGTCTACGGACGGGTCCTTGTTGAGGAGTGTTGGATCATGCGCGTTGTTGAAGCTTTTCGTGCCGCCTTCGGCGCGTCCCCGCAGACCGTCTGGCGTGCGCCGGGGCGCGTCAACCTGATCGGCGAGCACACCGACTACAACGACGGCTTCGTGCTCCCCTTCGCCGTGCCGTGGGGCCTCACGGCGGCGCTCACCCCGCGCGCCGACGGCGTCGTCCGCCTGCTGTCCCTCCAGTCCGCCGACGGCGAGCCCGTCGTCATGGAGACCCGCGAGGAGTCGCGCGGCTGGACCCGCTACGTCGTCGGCGTCCTCGCCATGCTCGGCGACCGCGTCGCCGGCGCCGACATCGCCATCGACGGCGACGTGCCGCAGGGCGCCGGGCTGAGCTCCAGCGCCGCCCTGGAGGTGGCCGTCGCCTCCGCGCTCAACGACGTGCACGGCCTCGGCATGACGCCCATGGAGCTGGCCCTGCTCAGCCAGAAGGCCGAGAACGACTTCGTCGGCATGCCCTGCGGCATCATGGACCAGGCCGCCTCCGCCCTGTGCGAGGAGGGGCACGCCCTGTTCCTCGACTGCCGCTCGCTCGGCTCCCGTTCCATCCCGTTCGACCTGGCCGCCCACGGCCTGAGCCTGCTCATCATCGACACGCAGGTGCACCACGAGCACGCCGGCGGCGAATACGCCAAGCGCCGCGCCGAGTGCGAGTCGGCGGCGCGCAAGCTCGGCGTGCCCGCCCTGCGCGACGTCACCGACCTGGCCGGCGCGCTGGCTCAGCTGCAGGGCGACGAGCGCAAGCGCACCGAGCACGTCGTCACCGAGAACCACCGCGTCGAGGCCCTCGTCGGCCTGCTGCGGGCGGGCGCCGTCACGGAGATCGGCGCCCTGCTCAACGCCTCGCACCTGTCGCTCAGGGACCTGTACGAGGTGTCGTCGCCCGAGCTAGACGTCGCCGTCGAGGCCGCGCTCAAGGGCGGGGCGCGCGGGGCGCGGATGACCGGCGGCGGCTTCGGCGGCTCGGCCATCGCGCTGGTGCCGGTCGAGCGGCTGGAGAGCGTGCAGGAGTCGGTGTCGGCCGCCTACGCCGAGCGCGGCTACCAGGCCCCGCGCTTCCTGCCGGCCACCCCGGCCCAGGGCGCCCACCGCATCGCCTGACCGCTCAGCTCGGCTTTCGGAGCGGCTTTCAGGGCGGCTTTCAGGGCGGCTTTCAGAGCGGCGGGAAGTTCGGGGGGCGGCGCTCCAGGAAACTGGCGACGCCCTCCGCGAAGTCGGGCCGCCCGAACGAGGCCATCATCTCGTGCGTGGCCGTCTTGGCCGCGTCGTCGAGGGTGGCCTCCCAGTCGTGCCAGACCTGCCGCTTGATCACCGCCAGCGACGCCGGGGAGCTGTGCACCGCCAGCTCCCTCGCGTACGCCAGCACCTCCTCCATCAGCGACTCCCCCGGCACCGCCCGGTTGACCAGCCCCAGCTCGTACGCCTCCTTGCCGGTGAACACCCGCCCCGACAGCAGGATGTCCATCGCCCGCTGCTGCCCGATCACCCGGGGCAGCACCCACGACAGCCCGTACTCGGCGACCAGCCCCCGGCGCGCGAACGCCGTCGTCCACTTCGCCTCCTCGGCGGTGAACACCAGGTCGCACACCAGCGCGTGTACCATCCCGAGCCCCGCGCAGGCCCCGTTGACGGCCGCGATGATCGGCTTGCGGACCGTCGTCGGGTACGTGTTCGGGCGCGGGTCGGGCACCTCGTCGTACGCGCCGCTCTGGATGGCGCTCAGCGTCTTGAAGTCGGCGCCGGAGCAGAACCCCTTGCCCGCGCCGGTGACCACCACCACCCGCACGCCGGGATTCGCCTCCGCCTCCGCCAGCAGGTCGAAGTAGCGCCGGCCCAGCGCGCCGGTCCACGCGTTGAGCGTCTCGGGCCGGTTGAAGGTGAGGGTCAGCACGCCCTGGTCGTCGAGCGTGGAGAGCACGAGTTCCGCCATGCCCCCAACAGAACCATGTTCTAGGCGCGGAAGGCAAGGTTCAGTCGTGGTGGACGAAGGCGGGGGTGAGGACACGGGTGTCGTAATAGCGGTGGAAGACCGGGGTGGCGCTGCCGGACATCGGCGGCACGATCCACGACCAGTCCGCCGGGCAGACCCGGCCCGCCTTCTCCTCCCGTTCCAGGTGGGTGAGGAAGCGGCGCGACTCGGTGTGATGATCGGTCATGGTCACCCCCGCCCGCTCGAACGAGTGCAGCACCGCCACGTTCAGCTCCACCATGGCGTGGTCGCGCCACAGCGAGCGCTCGGAGGAGGTGTCCAGGCCGAGCCGCCCGGCCACCACGGGGAGCAGGTCGTACCTGTCCGCGTCGGCCAGGTTGCGGGCGCCGATCTCGGTGCCCATGTACCAGCCGTTGAACGGCGCACACGGGTAGCACAGGCCGCCGATCTCCAGGCACATGTTCGAGATGGCCGGTACGGCGTGCCAGCGCAGCCCCAGCTCCTCGAACCACGGATACTCGGGATGCGTCAGCGGCACCTCCAGCACGGCGTCACCCGGCAGGTTGCACAGCAGCGGCCTGCCCCGGCCCGGATGGATGATCAGCGGCAGCACGTCGAACTTGCCGCCCCTGCCCTGCCAGCCCAGCGCCTGCGCGGCCTCGGTGAGCGCCACGTTCGCCGGGTCACCGACGACGCCGTCCCTGGTCCGGTAACCGGCGTACCGGATGAGCTGGTCGTTGAGTATCCGCGGCCCGCGCAGCGCGGGCGTGTCAGGCGGCAACACGGTGATGGTCGGCCTGATCTTCCCCGCAGGGGCCTGCGCACCCGCGCCGGAGCCGGTGGCCGCGCGCAGGTGCGCCACGCACTCCAGCGCCAACCCCTCGGCCGTGCTCACCTCCCGGCGGTCGCGCACCTTGAGCGAGCGCCAGTACAGCCGGCCGATGCAGCGGTTGCTGTTGCGCCAGGCCACCCGGGCGCCGAACTCGAGCTCCTCGTACGTGTGTGTGTAGGTCCCGTAACGGGCCACGTCTCTGGCCACGTCACGGAGCCTGGCCTGCAGACCGCCGGCCGAGGGATGCTCGGCGTGGTAGAGCCTGATGAAGCGCTCCGCCTCGCGGAGGTCGATGGTGCACCCGTTCACCGTCCGTACGGCGGGCGCGTCGAAGGGACGAAGGGACCTGATCCAGGTAGACACGCGGCAACCAGCACTTCTCGGTCATCGGATCGCCCCACCGATTCCGGGTCGGCGGCACGTCCTGCTGGAGGCGCCCTCTCCCCGCCTCCGCGACTCCTGCCCGCGGCTCCGGCCGTACCGACCGGCCCCGCCATCCTGCCGCCCCACCGGACACCTTGTCCCGCGTTTCCCGAAATCCCGTCACCATCTCACTACATAAGGTGAAATAAGACGCAGCTTCCGCAGACCAGGGGCCGTCACCGGCGCGGCATTCCCTCCCACACGCAGGTGAGATGGATCAGCCTCGTTTGCCGCCACCGCTTCCCCACGACCTTCCTCGGCAGCTTTCGCGCCGGAACGGCGATGGACAGCCGCTCCTCCGGCACGACCACCACCTCGCCGTCGCCACCCGCCGGCACCGGCTCGACGACCCGGACGGGACCGACGTCACCGACCTCGACCAGCTCATCCACGGCACGGTCAGAGAACCGCACCTTCCTGCCGTCACGCGTCCAGCACGTCAGCTTCCCGCCGCGCAGGATGCGGTCACCGTCCATGACCCGCTCACCGATCACCCGGACCGGCCCGTCATCGGCCAGCGCCGACGTGGCCATCCCCCCGAGCCCGAGCGCGGCGGCGGTGACGACGATCGCGAGACGTCGCGTCAACATGGGGTCTCCCTCCCCGAGGCGTTGTGACGCTCCGAGGCTCGCCCACCACACCTGAAGCCCCGCTGAAGACACCAGAACCGATCTTCAGGCGCACCCGCCCACCACAAGCGGACACCAGACACGACGAAGGCCCCCTCACCTACTGGTGAGAGGGCCCGCACTGTGGCTCCCGCGATTGGACTCGAACCAATAACCTGCCGGTTAACAGCCGGCTGCTCTGCCGTTGAGCTACGCGGGATCGAACCGTTTGCCCACTTCGTCGGGGCTTTTCGGGCCCCGTCGCGGTGCGCATGAATAGATTAGCGCACTCCTGGAGTGCGTGTCGCATCGTGAGCGGGGTAGGCCCGTGACAGCGGAGGTGCAATATGCGTTATCGGATGACATTCGCTGTTGGTCTGGCGGTCGGCTATGTGTTGGGCAGCCGGGCCGGCCGCGAGCGCTACGAGCAGATCAAGCAGACGGCGCAGCGCGTCGCCGACAACCCCCGGGTGCAGGAAGTGGCCGGGATCGTCGGTGCGCAGGCGTCGAAGGTCGCCGGGAAGGCCAGGACGAGGGTGGGTGACACGCTGCAGCAGCGGATCCCGTTCCTCGGCTCGCACGACAATCAGCCCGACTCGGGCACCGGCTGGCCCGACGAGGAGGGCGTCGAGCAGAAGGCCCGGGAGAGCGGCATTCCGTACTAGCCAGACGGACGGCATGGGCGTGAGGCCGTACACCCCCGCTCGCCCATGCCCGTACCGGCGGACCCCTGAGAACCCCTAGGGGTCAGACGCCCATGCTCCGCCGTACGCCCTCCAGCGCCTGCTCGGCCTGGGCGCGCAAGCCGGGGTCGGTGGGGTCGAGGCCGTCGTCGAAGACGAGCGTCCAGCCGAGCACCTCACCGCCGGGCGGACGCCGGGCCACCAGCCGCACCCCTCCCCTGCCCGGCAGGCTGACGTGCTTGTTGACCACGATCGTGGAGTTGACCCGCTCGCGCACGGTCTCGGGCAGCAGCCGCGGCTCGGCGATGTGTTCGACGTGGCGTTCGCCGCCGGTGGTGAGGACGCTGACGCCCGTCTCGTCCCACGACGCCCGGTCGATCTCCTCGTACGGCACCCGCGTGCCGTCGGACAGGTGGAGGGCGAGGTTGGTGGCGACGACGTGGCCGTCGGCGGAGGCGGCGAAGGTCAGCACCCGCTCGCCGCGCTCCGTCTTCAGCGAGGTGCGCACGTCGGCGGGCAACCGGCGGAAAAGGCTCATTGCACCACGTTATCCGCGAGCAGGTCGAGGGTGAGCGCCGCACTCCAGGAGAAGTCGCGGCAGCCGCGCCCGCTGCCGTCGAAGGGGTCGAAGCATTCGCGGAACCCGGCCTGGCGGACGAGGCGGAGGGTGCCGTGGGCGAGCTGGCGGCCGAGGTGGTCGAGCGAGTGCACGGTGGCCGCCCTGCGCAGCAGCCAGTTGGTGTTCACCCAGGAGGGGCCGCGCCAGTAGCGGGTGCGGTCGAACTGGGCGGCGCGGATCTCGCAGCTCGGCACGGGGTAGCCGGTGGCCCCCATGAACCGGGCCGATTCGAGCACCTCGACGGCCGCCTGGACGTGCTCGGCGGACAGCCCTGGATCGAGCAGCGGGCCGAACGCGCCGACCGTGCACACCCTGATGAGCCGGTCGGCGCGCAGGTCCCTGGCGAAGAAGCAGCCGTCCCAGAGCCGGTCGAGCAGCGCGTGCCTGATGCGTTCCGCCCGTTCGAGCTGGGGCGCGGGGTCGGCGCCGGCGAGCGGCGCCAGCTCGGCCATGGCCTGGCAGGAGGCCAGCCAGATGCCGTTGAACATCGGGTCCTCGACCGCGAACGGATGCTCGTCGCGCAGGTAGCCGGGGCTGTAGCCGGCGTCGCGGTAGTGCAGGGCGAGCCAGACGTAGCGGTCGTGGTCGCTGCCGGGGTGGCGCTCCTCCATCTCGACGGGGCGGTTGCCGTACCGGATGGCGGGCACGGCGGCGAGCGGCTCGTCCCAGGCCGGGCTGTCGTCCATGCCCGACTCCCACGGGTGCACGATCGCGGCCAGGCCCGCGCCGCCGAGGTCGCGGGTGGCGGCGAGGTAGTCGTGCTGGGCGGCGATCGCCGGGTACGTCGCCCGGACGAACGCGGCGTCGCCGGTGTGCCGGTAGAGCCACCACAGCGCCAGCCCGTGCAGGGGCGGCGCGGTGAGCCCCGAGGTGAGCACGCCCGGCGCGGCGTCGTGCTCCTGGGAGCGCCAGACGGAGGGCCCGGGGAAGTACGCCTCGCGGGTGTGGAACACGATGTGCGGCACCATGCCGGTCGCCCACTGGCCGCGCAGCAGGCTGAGCAGCTCGTCACGGGCGCGGTCCGGCCGGTGCCTGGCCAGACCGATCACGATGAACGCGGAGTCCCAGCTCCACTGGTGGGGATAGAGCCCCGGTGCGGGCACGGTGCCGGCGCCCGTCCAGTTCGCCTCGAGCACGCCCAGGGCCTCGCGCCCGAGCGCGGCGTCGTCGACTGCCGGCCGCGCCTCCATCATCCAACTATGACCGCGGAAACCCGCTGACGCTATGTCCTCTTGAGCACCTTCGACAGGAAGGCGACGCCGAAGAGGACGGCGGCGATGACGAGCGCCCACTTGAGCAGGGTGAAGACGAAGCCCACGAGGGGGCCGAGCAGCAGGAGCGCGGCGACGACGGCCGCGATGATCAGAAGTACACGTCCCATGCCTGAAACGCTAAGAGATCGTTAAGTCAATTGCAGGCGACATGGGGTTAGATCAGGGACAAGTCAGGGGTCCCCCTAGCTAAACGACCTAAAGCCGTCGAACCCGCCGCTGTGGCGGTATAAACGGGGCATCGGGGGGCCTCCTCACGGGGAGCGTGATGAGCCTGGGACCACCAATGAGCCGCGAGGGCGCCGATCATGCCCTGCGGGCCCGCGCGGACGAACGCGACCGCATCTCCGGCGACCTGCTCGACCTCGAATCCCACACCACCTACCGGCTGCTCAAGGACGCGTCGTTACGCGGCGCCACCGAGCGGCGCTGGGCCGCTGCGCGGGAGTCGCTGGCCGATCTGTGGTCCCTGTACGACGCCTACCGCGCCGTGCTGCGCGAGGCGGAGCAGGTCAGGGCGAGCCGCGGCCGGCTGGGAACGGACCAGCTCGCGCGGCTCACCGAGCTGCTGGCGGGCGAGTCGGTGGTGCTGCGCGCGGCGGCCAAGCCGGTCGAGCGGCGCTCGCTGCGTCCCGAGGCCGACGAGCGGCTGACGCTCGACGCGACCGTGAGCCGGATGGACACCGCCTTCCAGGAGGTCACGGGCGCGCTCAACGACATCGACGCGGTGTGGAACGCGTTACTCCCCCGGCTCGACGAGGCCGCCGCCGACCTGCGCCGGGTCAGGGAGCTGGCCCGCGAGCTGGGCGAGAGCGCGGAGCCCGAGACGGTGTTCGCCGCCGAGGAGGCGGAGCTGGCGCGGTTGCGGGCGGCGGTCGTCGAGGACCCGCTGGGCTCCGCCGCCGGTCCTGAGCTCGACCGGATAGCGGGACTGCTGGCCGCCGGCCGGGCGGAGCACGAGCAGGCGATCGTGGTCAAGGCCGAGTACGCCGTGCGCCGCGAGAACCTGGTGGCGGCGCTCGACCACGTACGCGCGGCGGAGAGCGAGGAGCGGCTGGCCCACGGCGCGGTCGTCGTGAAGATCGCCCTGCCGCCGCAGGCTCAGCCGCGCAGCAGGGTCGAGGCGCTGGCGGCTGAGCTGGCCGCGCTGGACGTCTCGGCCGACCCCTGGGTGCTGCGGGCCAAGCGGCTGACGGCCCTGGAGAGCGACGTCCGTGCCGCCGAGGAGCGGGCGCGGACCACTGCCAAGGCCCTGTACGGCCTGGTGGGCCGGCGTGACGAGCTGCGCGGGCGGCTCGGCGCGTGCCAGGCGATGGCCGTACGGAAGGGGCTGGCCGAGGACCCAGCGGCGGCAGAGCGGTACGAGCGGGCGCGCGCCCTGCTCTGGAGCGCCCCGTGCGATCTCACGAGGGCGGCCGCGGCCGTCGACGACTACCAGCGCGCGATCCACGGAGGTAAGTGATGAGCCGCTGCGCGCAGCCCGGCTGCACTGGAACGATCGAGGAGGGCTACTGCGACCTCTGCGGCACCGCGGAGAGCCCGGCTCCCCTTCCCACCGGCCCCGCGTCCGTCCCCTTACAGACGAGGCCGGTGAGCAGGTCGGTCAGCTCGCCGTCGAGCAGCGGCAGGTCGCGGGCGGGCGTGCTGGCCACGATCGCGGACCTGCCGTCGATCCCCTACCGCGACCCCGCGACGGCGGTGATGGCCGACCCGCAGGTGCCGGAGGAGAAGCGGTATTGCGCGAACCCGGCGTGCGGCAAGCCGGTGGGCCGCTCCCGCGAGGGACGTCCAGGGCTGACGGACGGGTTCTGCCCGCACTGCCGCACGCAGTTCTCCTTCACCCCGAAGCTGGCCAAGGGCGACCTGGTGGCGGGCCAGTACCGCGTGCTGGGCTGCCTGGCGCACGGCGGGCTCGGCTGGATCTACCTCGCCTCCGACGAGAACCTGGACGGCCGCTGGGTGGTGCTCAAGGGCCTGCTCAACACCATGGACGCGGAGGCGCTGGCGGCGGCGGAGGCCGAGCGGAAGTTCCTCACCACGGTCGACCACCCGAACATCGTCAAGATCTTCAACTTCCAGCGCTCGGCCGGCCTCGGCTACATCGTCATGGAGTACGTCGGCGGCCAGTCCCTGCACGAGCTGCGCCGCCAGGGCCCGCTGCCGCTGCGCGAGGTCCTGATGTACGGCAGGGAGCTCCTGCACGCCTTCGGCTACCTGCACGAGCAGGGATTGGTCTACTGCGACCTCAAGCCGGCGAACGTGATCAGGGTCGGCAAGCGGCTCAAGCTCATCGACCTGGGCGCCGTGCAGCCGTTCGGCTCGCCGGTGGGCTCGTCGTGGGTGACGCCCGGCTACCACGCGCCCGAGCTGGAGTCGCGGCCGTCGTCGGTGGCCTCCGACCTCTACACGGTGGCGCGGACGCTGGCGGTGCTGGCGATCTCCGGGTTCAGCCCGGCGTCGGGCGGCGTGCCGAACCCGCTGCCCGAGGACTGCGGGCATCCGTCGTTCACCCGGCTGCTGCGGCGGGCGACGGCGGCGGATCCGGCCGCCAGGTTCCAGAGCGCGTGGGAGATGGAGGAGCAGCTCGTCGGCGTGCTGCGGGAGGTCAGCGCGCTGGAGGACGGGGTGCCGTACCCGGCGCCTTCCACGCTGTTCGGGCCTGAGCGCACGGCGGTCGGCACGGCGCTGTCGGAGTCGGATGAGCGGGTGTTCGGGCCGCTCGACCCGATGACGGCCGCGGCGGCGCTGCCGGTGCCGCTGACGGACCCCGGCGACCCGGCGGCGGGCGCGCTGGCCGGCCTGCTCGGCAGCGAGGGGCCTGAGCTGATCGCGCAGCTCGCCGGCATGCCGCAGACGCCGGAAACGAAGCTGATGCGGGTGCGGTTGCTGGCCGAGGAGGCGTCCGCCGAGGCCCCCGCGGTGCTGGACGAGCTGGAGCGCGAGCTGCCCGGCGACTGGCGGGTCACCTGGTACCGCGGGGCGCTGGCGCTGGCCGCCGGCCAGGCGGACCTGGCGGTGGCGTGCTTCGACGCGTGCCTGTCCGCGCTGCCCGGCGAGCTTGCGCCGAAGCTGGCGCTGGCCTTCGCGCTGGAGTGCGCGGGCCGGCCGGCGGCCACCTGGTACGACGTCGTCTGGCGCACCGACCGCGCCTACGTCAGCGCGGCCTTCGGGCTGGCCAGGTCGGGCCGGATGGAGGTGCTGGACGAGGTGCCCGCGACGTCGGTCTACCGGGTGGCGGCCCAGGTGGCGCTGGCGGCCTCGGTCGTACGACGGCCGGACCTGACCGGGCTGCAGCCCTCCGACCTGGTGGCCGCGGTCGACCGGGTGAGCAACCAGAAGGGCCTGGACGCGCGGCACCGCGACGTGCTCACCGCCGAGTTGCTGGGCGGCGCGCTGTCCTGGCTGGAGACCGATCCACCGGCACCGCCGAAGGGCATGCGGCTCGGCGGGGCGCCGTTCACCGCGCAGGGGCTGCGCAGGCGGCTGGAGTCGATCTACCGCAGGCTGGCCGTGCAGGCCGACTCCCGGCAGGAGCGGCACGCCTTCATCGACCTGGCCAACTCCGTGCGGCCGAGGACGTGGTGGTGATGGGCGCGATGTGTCCGGTCTGCGAGCGGCCCGTGGTGGCCGGCGACACGTACTGCGAGGCGTGCGGGCATCCGCTGGGCGCGCCCGCCTGCGCGGCGTGCGGGGCGGCGGCGGTGGACGCCGACGGCTACTGCGAGCGGTGCGGGGTGCGCCAGCCGACCGGACGCGACCACGCCGAGCTGGTGCTGCCCGGCGGCGCGGCGGCGGTGACCGACCGGGGGCTGCGGCGGGCCCGCAACGAGGACGCGATGGCGCTGCGTGAAGCCGGCGCTTCGATCGTGAGCGTGGTGTGCGACGGCGTCGGCAGCTCGCCCAGGGCCGACGAGGCGTCCGCGGTGGCCGTCGAGACCGCGGCGGCGGCCCTGGCCAGGGGGCTGCCGGACGAGGAGGCGTTCGCGCTGGCCGGGCGCGCGGTGACCAAGCTCGCGACCTCCCTGGACGACGCCCCGGCCTGTACGTACGTCTCGGTCGTGGCCGAGCCCGGCGGCAGGGTGCGGCTGGCGTGGGCCGGGGACACGCGGGCGTACCTGCTGCCCGGCGGCGAGCTGCTGACCGAGGACGACGTGGTGCCGACCGGCGAGATCACCGCCTGGCTCGGAGCCGACGCCGACACGGCGGCGCCGCACATGCGCACGTTCACCCCCCGGAGCACCCCGCAGGGGCCCGGCCTGCTGCTGGTGTGCAGCGACGGCCTGTGGCGCTATCTGGACGGCTACGCCTTCCCCACGTCCGGCACCCCGGCCGAGATGGCGCGCGAGATGCTGCGCCACGCGCTCGACTCCGGCGGCCAGGACAACGTGACCATTGTCGTGATCCCCCTAGGAGACCCCCATGAGTGACCAGCCGGCCTTCACGCTGACCATCGACCAGAACAAGTACCTGTCCCTTGACGGCCGCGAGGTGCACGCCATCCTGACCGTCGGCGCGACCGGCACGGCGACCGTGCGGACGTCGGCGACGGAGGCGGCCGAGGTCATCATCGTGGACACGTCGGGTTCGATGAGCGGCAGCAAGATCCGCGAAGCGCGGATGGCGGCGGTGACGGCGGTGCAGACGCTGCGCGACGGGGTGCACTTCGCCGTGGTGTCCGGGACGAACCGGGCCAAGGTCGTCTATCCCCCGTCCGGTGACCACCTGGCCATGGCGAGCCCGGCGACCAGGGCCGAGGCGGAGCGGGCCATCGCCCGGCTGAGCGCCCACGGCGGCACCGCGATCGGCGAGTGGATCAAGCTGGCCGGTCACCTGCTGACCGCGCACCCCTCGGCGATCAAGCACGCGCTGCTGATGACCGACGGGCAGAACAACCAGAGCGACGACACGTTCGCCGACGTGCTGGCGGCGTGGAGCGGCAAGTTCGTGGTCGACAGCCTGGGCGTCGGCGACGACTGGGTGCCGGCCGAGCTGCGCAAGGTGGCCGAGGCGATGCTGGGCACCTTCGACTTCGTACGCAACCAGGGGGACCTGCCGGAGTACTTCCGCAGGCTCACGCAGACCTCGATGAGCAAGACCGTGCCCGACCTGGCGCTGCGCGTGTGGGTGCCGCAGGCGGCGCGGCTGAAGTTCGTCAAACAGGTCTCGCCCACGCTGCTCGACCTGACCGGCAAGCGCACCGACGTCAACCCGCTGACCGGCGACTACCCGACCGGCTCGTGGGGGCAGGAGGAGCGCGAGTACCACATCTGCGTCGAGGTGCCGCAGGGCCAGATCGGGCAGGAGATCAGGGCGGGCTGGGTCAAGCTGGTACGCCCCGACACGCAGGAGGTCGTGGCCAGCGGCAACGTGCTGGCGCAGTGGACGGACGACCTGGCGCAGTCCACCCGCATCAACGGCAAGGTCGCCCACTACACCGGCCAGGCCGAGCTGCACGACCTGATCCAGGACGGGCTGAGCGCCCGCGCGATGGGCGACACCGACACCGCCACCGCGCGGCTGGCCAAGGCGCACCGGCTGGCCGCCGAGTCGGGCCGCGAGGACACCGCCCGGCTGCTGGAGAAGGTGGTGGAGGTCGATCCGGCCACCGGCACCGCGCGGCTGCGGCGGGCCGTGGACAAGGCGGACGAGATCGAGCTGGACACCGGGTCGGTGCGGACGAGCCGGCTGCGCAAGGAAGGAAGCTGATGGCGACCTGCCCGCAGGGGCACCCGTCGGGGGCCGACGACTACTGCGACGTCTGCGGCATCCAGATGGCAGGACCGGCCCGGCCGGCGTCCCGACCGGCCCCTCAGCCACAACCCCAGCCCCAGCCCCAGTCCCAGCCCCCGTCCCCGCCTGCTGAGGGCTGCCCGGTCTGCCGGACGCCGCGTGCCGGGCAGTTCTGCGAGGTGTGCGGCCACGACTTCACCGGCGCCGCGCCCGTGGCCGCGCCGGTGACGGGGGTCAGGTGGGAGGCCGTGACCGCCGCCGACCGTACGTACTACGAGAAAGTGGTCGCCGAGGGCGGGCCTGACGCCGCGGTGATGGCGTTCCCGCCGTACTGTCCCGAGCGCTCGTTCCCGCTGCACGGCGACCAGGTACGCATCGGGCGGCGCAGCCGCGCCAGGAACCTCGTGCCCGAGATCGACCTGACCGGGCCGCCCGAGGACCCCGGCGTCTCCCACCTGCACGCGGTGCTGCTGGCGCAGCCCGACGGCTCGTGGCTGCTGGTGGACCCGGGCTCGTCCAACGGCACCCAGGTCAACGGCCGCACGCTGCAGGTCAACGTGCCGACCAGGATCGGTCCCGGCGACCGGATCCATCTGGGCGCGTGGACGGTGATCACCATCAGGGAGGGCACGCCATGACGATGGTGCAGACCCCGCCGGGCGCGCTCGCGCCGGTCACCGTGTCGAAGCCCGTACGGCGGCGCAGCGTGCCCGGCCGCATCCGCGTCATCTCCGGCGTCACCGTCGCCTCGCTGGCGCTGCTGTTCGTCGCGCTCGCCGTCGGCAGCTCCACCGCCCGCGAGGGCCTGCGGGTGATCGGCCGCGACGCCGGCCCGCAGGTCGTCGCCACCGCCGGGCTCTACCTGGCGCTGAGCGACATGGACGCGCAGGTCGCGAACGTGCTGGTGATGGGCAAGGAGTATGCCGAGCAACGCCGGGCGGCGCTGGCCCGCTACGACGCGCGGCGGGCCGAGGCGGGGCAGGCGCTGCTGAAGGCGTTCGAGCTGTCCGGCGACAACGCGGCCGAGCGCACCACCGTGCAGTCGGTGCTGGACGGGCTCGGCCGCTACGAGCGGCTCGCCGGGCAGGCGCTGCTGCTCGACCAGCAGGCCGGCCACGCTCCGGGGGCGCCGCCCGAGAACGTGGTTCGCACTTACCGGCAGGCCACCGACCTCATGCGGCAGGTGCTGCTGCCGCAGGCGTACAACCTGACCTTGGAGAGCGGCACGATCGTGCGCGCCACCTACGACGACAAGGCCGTCATGGTGCCGCTGCTGCGCGTCGCGGTCGTGGTGGCCGGGCTGGTCGCGCTGGGCTGCCTGATCTGGATGCAGGTGTTCCTGGCGCGGCGCTTCCGCCGGGTGTTCGGTCCCGCGCTCGTGGTGGCGACCGTGACGACCGCGGTGGCGCTGGGGTTCGGGGTGCACGTGCTGGGCCAGGACGAGCAGGCGCTGCGGACCGCCAAGTCGGCCGGGTTCGACTCGGTGCTGACGCTCGCGAAGGCGCGCGCGATCAGCAACAGCATGCAGGGCGACCAGAGCCGCTTCCTGCTGGACAAGGAGCGGGCCGACACCTACGAGCACACGTATCTGGACAAGTCGCTGACCGTCCTCTACTACGACGTGGGCAACCTGACCGGCTACCACGGCGAGATGCGCACCGGCTCGAAGGACTTCCTCGGTCTGCTGGGGCCCGAGCTGGTCGGCTCCCAGGGGGCGGCGGTCTTCGACGCCTACCGGGCCTTCCAGGCGCAGGACAACAGGTTCCGCACGCTGGCCCGGCACGCCACGCCCAGCGAGGCCGTCGAGGCCCGCATCGGGCCCGTCACGGCCGCGTTCAACGCCTACGACAAGGCGCTGGTCGGCCTGACCGAGACCCATCAGAAGGTGTTCAGGCAGGCCATCGCGGCGGGCGAGGGCGCGCTGGACAACCTGTGGCGGCTGCTCCCCTACGCCATCGGCGCGATCGGGCTGCTGGTGATCGCCGGGGTGTGGCCACGACTCAAGGAGTACCGGTGAAGCGGGCGCTCGCGGTGGTGCTGCTCCTGGCCGCGGTGGCGGTCACGGGCTGCGGGATGAACGGGCAGGAGTCGATCCTCGACAAGGACAAGCTGGTCATCGGGGTGCGCTCCGACCTGCCGTCGGTCGGGTTCAGGACGTCGGAAGGCGGATACGACGGCTTCGACGTGGACGTGGCCCGCTACGTCGCGGGCAAGCTGGGCAAGGAGTTCTCCTTCGTCGGCGTGCTGGCCGCCGACCGGGAGAAGGTGCTGAGCAGCGGTCGGGCCGACATGGTGCTGGCCACGTTCACGATCGACCAGGACCGCAAGCAGCGGGTGCTGTTCGCCGGCCCGTACCACATCTCGTACCAGGACATCCTGAGCAGGAAGGACGAGCGGATCGCGGACGTGCGCGACCTCGAGGGCCGGCGCATCTGCGAGGTGCAGGGCTCGAACGCGGCCCAGCGGGTCGTGACCGAGCGCGGCGTGGCCGCGCGGGTCGTGCCGGTACGCGACTACGCGCAGTGCCTGACGGCGCTCAAGGGCGGCCAGGTGGACGCGGTCACCACCAACGACGTGATCCTCGCCGGGCTGGCCGAGCAGGACGGCTCGGGGCTGCGGCTGAACAACGCGCAGTTCAACGAGCAGCGCACCGGGGTGGGCCTGCCGAAGGGCGACGTGGCGGGCTGCGAGGCGGTCAACCGGGCGATCACCGCGATGTACCAGGACGGGACCGCCGCGGAACTGCTGAAGAAGTGGTTCGGCAAGTCCGGGCTCCAGCTGGGCACGGTCGCGGTGCCGCAGTTCGAGGGCTGCTCCTGAGCAGGGGAAAGGGGACGGCCGTGGCCGTCCCCTTTGCCCTGTGATCAATCCAGGTAGTCCCGCAGCATCTGCGCGCGCGTCGGGTGGCGGAGCTTGGCCAGCGTCTTCGACTCGATCTGCCGGATGCGCTCCCGCGTGACGCCGAACTCCCTGCCCACCTCCTCCAGCGTGCGCGGATGGCCGTCGGCCAGGCCGAAGCGGAGCTGGATGATGCGCTGCTCCCGGTCGGAGAGCGTGGCCAGGATGTCGTCGAGCTGGTCCTGCAGCATGATGAAGGCCGCGGCCTCCATCGGCACGACCGCGTCGGCGTCCTCGATGAAGTCACCGAGGTCGGAGTCCTCCTCGCCGATCGGCGACTGCAGCGACACGGGCTCCTGGGCGATGCGCTGGATCTCGACCACCCGGTCGACCGGGAGGTCCATCTCCTTGGCGATCTCCTCGGGGATCGGCTCACGGCCGAGATCCTGGTGGAGCTGCCGCTGCACCCTGACGAGCTTGTTGATGGTCTCCACCATGTGCACGGGGATGCGGATGGTCCGCGCCTGGTCGGCGATGGCCCGCGTGATCGCCTGGCGGATCCACCAGGTGGCGTAGGTGGAGAACTTGTAACCCTTGGTGTAGTCGAACTTCTCGACCGCCCGGATGAGGCCGAGATTTCCCTCCTGGATCAGGTCCAGGAACAACATGCCGCGGCCCACGTACCGCTTGGCGATGGACACCACGAGCCTGAGGTTGGCTTCGATGAGCCGCTGTTTGGCCCGCGTGCCCTGCCAGACGAGCTCCCTGAACTCAGGGAAGGCCAGACGCGAGACCCCGTTGGCCAGTTTGTCCTCGGCGAACAGACCGGCTTCGATCGACTTGGCGAGCTCCACCTCCTCCTCAGCGGTCAGCAGGGGCACCCGGCCGATCTCTCTCAGGTAGATACGGACGAGATCGCTGGTCGGCGCCCGCTTGCCTACGTCCTCCTCATCGGCGCGGGTGGATTCCTCGTCGCCCTGCGGCTCGAGGACCTCCACGCCGTTCTCGGCGAGCATGCGTACGACGCGTTCCAGCGCGTCGGACGGCAACTCGGATCGGTCAAGCGCGGCTGCGACGTCATCGACGGTTACGCTCCCGCGCTCCCTTCCCTTCGCGACGAGGTCCGCCACCTGATCTACGGATGGCGGTCCACTTGGCAGCACCGATGCACCCACGAAGGACAGTCTGCAGTATTGGTTCCATCAAATGGCAGACCCATTTTTGTCACCGAAGGTAAGGCCCTCGTCTTTGCCGAATTGAGATCGCTTTAAGGTTTGGCCCGAGTTTGATCAGGAAAGTAAAGTCAATTACGCGGTCTGGAATCACGCGCCCGACGCCGCCGTCTGGCCGGGCGCATCTCTTTCGCTGCCTTCGTCACGTTGTCCATCTGCTTTGTCCGGCATTGGACCGCGCCACATTCCCTGGTCAACCGCCCTGTTTCGGCGCGTTGATCGCAGCCGAACTGTTACCTGAGTGAGCCGGGCTCAGCCGCCCGCGACGCGGTCACGCAGCACCCGGCGCTGCTGCTCCAGCGCGACCAGCTCGCCGAACAGCTTGTTGTACTCCTGCTGCTCCTCGACCGGGTTGAGCCGCTGGATGCGGGACTTGACCTGGGCGATCGCCCGATCGACCGGCATCGCCTCGGCCGCGGCCATGATGTCGTTGGCGTAGCGCTGCTCGGCGTGGGCGTCGGCGTGGATGGGCTCGACCGCGAACCTGGTCACCAGCGCGCGCGTGCTCTCCTCGTGGGCCTGCTCCATCAGCCGGTCGACCCACTCGCGCCCGCCGTGACCGGCCGAGACGACGCCGCCCGCGGCCACGATGACCTGGTGCAGTGCCGAGTGCTCAGGCGTGGTGAACGCCTGCGCGTCAAGCGCGTCGAAGCGCGGCCCGAGCAGCGCGGGCCGCTGCACGGCGAGCTTGAGCAGCTCGCCCTCGACCCGGATGCTCGGATCGACCGGAGCCGCCTGCGGGGCGCGCCGGGGGCGGCCCTGCTGGGCGCCCGAGACCTCGGAGATGCGCTGCATGACGAACCGCTCGTCCATGAATCCGAGCCAGCGGTCGAGGTCGATGGCGTAGCGCTTGCGCAGCCCCGGGTCCTTGATGCCGGCCACGATGGGCGCGGCGGCGTCGAGCGCGGCGATCTTGCCTTCGTTGCTGCGCAGGTCGTAGCGGGAGATCGTGCTCCTGATCGCGAACTGGAACAGCGGCTCGCGGCTCGCGATCAGGTCGCGCACGGCCGCGTCGCCCTGCTTGACGCGCAGGTCGCACGGGTCGAGCCCGTCGCCCTGCACGGCGACGTAGGTCTGCGTGACGAACTTCTGCTCGTCGGCGAACGCCCGCAGCGCCGCCTTCTGGCCCGCCGCGTCGCCGTCGAAGGTGAAGATGACCTCGCCGCGGAACTCGGCCTGGTCGAGCAGGAAACGCCGCAGGATCTTGATGTGCTCCTCGCCGAACGAGGTGCCGCAGGTGGCCACGGCGGTGGGCACACCGGCGAGATGGCAGGCCATCACGTCGGTGTAGCCCTCGACGATCACGGCCTGCGCGCGCTTGGAGATCTCGCGCTTCGCAAGATCGATTCCATAAAGGACCTGGCTCTTCTTGTAAAGCGGCGAGTCAGGCGTATTCAGATATTTCGGCCCGTCATCGGAATCAAGCAACTTCCGCGCGCCGAATCCGATCACATCGCCGGTGGCATCCCTGATCGGCCAGATCAGCCGGCCCCTGAACCGGTCGATGGGGCCGCGCCTGCCCTCTCTGGACAGGCCGCCCTTGACCAGCTCGTCGACGGTGAAGCCGCGCCCGAGGAGATGGCGGGTCAGCGCCTCCCACTCGGCCGGCGCGTAGCCCACCCCGAACGTCTCGGCGTCGGCCCGCTCGAACCCGCGCTCGGACAGGAAGCGCCGCCCTGGGGCCGCGTCGGGGCTCATGAGCTTGTCGGCGTAGAACTCGGCGGCCGCCTTGTGCGCCTCGATCAGCCTGGCCCGCTCGCCGTGGTCGCGGCGCGGGGCGTAGCCGCCCTGCTCGTATTGGAGCTGGATGCCGGCCCGCTGGGCGAGCCGCTCGACCGCCTCGCTGAAGGAGAGGTGCTCGATCTTCTCGACGAACGTGATCACGTCGCCGCCCTCGGAGCAGCCGAAGCAGAAGAACATGCCGCGCTCGGGGGTGACGTTGAACGACGGCGTCTTCTCGTCGTGGAACGGGCACAGCCCCTTGAGGTTGCCGCCTCCGGCGTTGCGCAACTGGATGTGCTCGCCGATCACATCGGCGATGGGGGAACGCTCGCGCACGAGCGCGATGTCGACGTCACGGATCCGGCCAGCCACGCCGGTGAGTCTATTCCGCCCCACCGACGGTTCGGCTCACCGCGGGTGTCTCCGGCATGGGGAACGGGGAGGTAGCGGAGGGTATCCGCGCGGCTGCTAAAGGAGGAAAGCGGCAATGCGGGGGCTCCCGGTCGGCTACAAAGGTAAAGGTTGTCGGTGGAAACGGTGACACGGGTGGAGAACATGCGATCGGGGCATATCGGACGATGGGCGGCCGTCACAGGCGCCGTGCTGCTGACCGGTGCCTGCAGCCAGGCCGGCCTGGCGGGAGTCGGCGCGAACCGGCCGGTCGCACCCGCCACTGTGCCCGCGTCGGGCCCCGCGGGCGGCGGCGCGGCCGAGCCGACACCGACCCTCTCCCCGTCGCCCTCGCCCTCGCCCAGCCAGGCGGCCGAGAAGCCCGAGGGCGACGACCCGGTCAAGGTGCCGCCGCCGAAGCTGTCGAAGTACACCTACACCTTCCCGGTGAAGGGCTGTAAGACCACCTACCAGCGCAAGCTGCTGGTGCTGCCCAAGACGACGATCTGGGCCAAGCAGGGCTGCTCGTTCGTGGCGCCCGTGGACGGCGTCGTGGACGAGGTGAACACCTCCGACACGTGGTCGCCGGCCACGGACGCGGGAGCGGCGCGCGAGGGCAGGTTCGTCACGATCATCGGCGCCGACGGCGTGCGCTACCTCGGCGGCCACCTCGACTCCGTCGCCGGCGGGATCAAGCCCGGCACGAAGGTCAAGGGCGGCCAGGTGCTGGGGAAGGTGGGCAGGTCGGGCAATGCCCGCGACACCGGCTCGAACCTGTACTTCGCGATCTCGTGGAAGACCGGCCCCGCCTACTGGTGGGTGCGCAGGGGCATGGTCGAGCCGTGGGACTATCTCGACGCCTGGCGCAAGGGCAACCGCACGCTCTCGCCGCGCGAGGAGACCATGAAGCTGCGCGGCAAGCTGGGCGAGACCCCGCGCTGCACCGTGCAGTGTCTCGGCAAGGTGGCGCCGGCGCAGACGACCAGCAGCACCCCGAAGCCGACCAAGAAGCCCAAGCCGCGCAGGACGACCAGCGAGGAGGACGTCGTCACGCTCAACCCGACGATAGCTCCTTTGCGTCCACAGTGACCCCCGACCTGATCAGCTCCTGGATGTCGGCCACGACGTCCCAGACGTTGACGTTCATGCCGGCGATCACCCGGCCCTCGCGCAGCCAGTACGCGATGAACTCCAGCCCGTCGGGGTCGCCCCGGTAGACGATCTCGTCGTGGCCCGAGACGTCGCCGGAGAACTCCATGCCCAGCTCGTACTGGTCGGTGTAGAAGTACGGGACGCGGTCGTGGACGACCTCCTGGCCGAGCATCGACCTGGCCGCCGCGGGGCCGCCGTGCAGGGCGTTGGCCCAGTGCTCGACGCGGATGTGGCGGCCGTACAGCGGGTGGTAGGACTCGGCGACGTCGCCGGCCGCGTAGATGTCGGGGTGCGAGGTGCGCAGCGCCGCGTCCGTACGGACGCCCTGCCCGACGTCGAGCCCGGCGTCGCGGGCCAGCCAGACCTCCGGGGCCGCGCCGATGCCCGCCACGACGAGGTCGGCGGTGAGCCGCTCGCCCGAGCTGAGCCGCACGCCGGTCTCGGTGACCTCCGCGGCGGCGGTGCCGAAGCGCATGTCGACGCCCTTGCTGACGTGCAGGCGGGCGAACAGCTCGCCCAGCTCGTGGCCGAGCGCCCGGTTGAGCGCCGTCGGCTCGGGCTCGACGACGGTGACCTCGCAGCCGGCCGCCCGCGCCGCCGCGGCGGTCTCCAGGCCGATCCAGGAGGCGCCGACGACCAGCACGGACGCGCCCTCGGCGAAGCGCCGTCTGAGCGCCTCGCTGTCCTCGGCCGTACGCAGGTAGTAGGCGGGGCCCGGCAGCCGCCTGGGGACGGCTCCGGTGGCGATCAGCAGCTTGTCGTAGGGCTGCCTGGAGCCGTCGGCCAGGCGTACGACGTGGTGGCCCGGCTCGATGCGGGTGGCCCGCAGGCCGAGCCGCAGGTCCACGTCGTTGTCGGCGTACCAGGCCGGCTCGTGGACGAAGATGCTCTCCCGCTCGCTCCTGCCCTGCAGGTAGTCCTTGGACAGCGGCGGTCGTTCGTAGGGGCGTTCGGCCTCGGCGCCGATCAGCACGATCTCGCCGTCGAAGCCTTCCTCGCGCAGCGTCTGCGCGGCCTTGGCCCCGGCGAGCCCGGCGCCGACGATCACAAATGTGGCCATGGGCGCAGTATCCGCCCGGCGGGGTCCGCGCGAAAGCGGATCCCGCCAGGTGTGCTCACCGGGAGAGGCGGCGGTGCCAGGCGACGGCGGAGGTGTCGGTGAGCGAGGCGATCTGGTCGATCACCACCCGGACGCGGGCGGCGTCGTCGGCCGCCTCCAGGTACGCGGGACGGAAGGCGGGCTCCAGCGTCTCCGGCGCCCCCAGCGTGATCAGGGAGGCCAGCTCGGTGATGAGGTCGCGCTGCCTGGCCTGCTTGGCGTGGTGGTCCTCCGTGGTCATCACGTAGTGCGCGGTGACGCCCTTGAGCAGCGCGCACTCCAGCCGGGTGGCGCGCGGGACGACGAGGTCGGCGCGGTGGCGGGAGCCGTACACCTCCTTGGTGGCAGCCTGCGCCGAGCGGCAGAAGCGGCCGATGAGGCCGCTGGTGAGCGCCTTCAGCCCGGCCAGGTCGGCGAGGGTGGCCGCGAAGTGGCGCGGCCACAGCGGGTCGTCGATCAGCCGGGCGAAGACCTCCTCCAGTTCGCCGAGGCCGGCGCCGGGGGCGTACCAGGTGCGGGTGGTCTCGCAGACGTCCGCGCGCTCGATCGGCGACCGCAGGGCCTCGGGGGTGACGTGGCCCGAGGCGAGGGCGTCCTCCAGGTCGTGCACGGAGTAGGCGACGTCGTCGGCCCAGTCCATGATCTGCGCCTCGAAGCTCACCCGGCCCTCGGGCGCGCCCTCCCTGATCCACGCGAACACCGGCAGGTCGTCGTCGTAGACGCCGAACTTGGGCGAGACGTCGCACGTCCACGGGTACTTGATGGAGGCGTCGAGCGCGGCGCGGGTGAGGTTGAGCCCGGCGCTGCGGCCGTCCTCGGTGAGCACCTTGGCCTCCAGCCTGGTGAGCAGGCGCAGGCTCTGCGCGTTGCCCTCGAAGCCGCCGCAGGAGGCCGACAGCGCGTTGAGCGCCACCTCGCCGTTGTGCCCGAACGGCGGGTGCCCCAGGTCGTGCGCCAGGCAGGCGGTCTCCACCAGGTCGGGATCGACGCCCAGCGTGGCGCCCATCTCGCGACCCACCTGGGCGCATTCGAGGGAGTGGGTCAGGCGGGTACGCGGAATGTGCTGGCCGCCGCCCGGCGTCTCCCCCGGGCCCACGACCTGCGTCTTCGCGGCCAGCCTGCGCAGGGCGGCGCTGTGCAGCACGCGTGCTCTGTCACGCTCGAACGCGGAACGTTCGGGGTTGCCGGGTGGTTCCGGAACCCAACGCTCCTGATCGTGCTCGTCGTAGTACGGCATCTGTGCGGTGATTTTATCCAGTTTCGTCTCTCCGCTAGTGTCAAGCCTCGCGAGAACCCCTTCCCCGGGAGCCCTCCCCCATGACGACAGCATTCCGAGCGGTGTTGGCCTTCACCCTGCTCGCCGGCTTCTACGTGCTGGTCGGCCTCATTCTGGCAGCCGCGGTCTTCTTCGACGTGCTGCTCGTGGTGGACTTCCACGCCAACCTGGTCAAGTTCGCGGTCGTGTTCACGCTGGCCGCGGGCGCGCTCGTCCGTGCGCTGGTGATGGTCAGCAGGCGCGGCGACGGCGAGCAGCCGGGCGTGGCGGTCGGCCGCGAGCACGAGCCGGTGTTGTGGCAGACGGTGGAGGAGCTGGCCCAGCGCGTCCGTACGGCGCCGCCCGACGAGATCAGGCTGGTGCCCGAGGTGAACGCGGCGGTGTCGGAGGACACCAAGTTCCTCGGCATGAAGGCGACCAGGCGGCGCATGTTCATCGGCCTGCCGCTGCTGCAGACGCTCACGGTCGACGAGTTGCGCGCGGTGCTCGGCCACGAGCTCGGCCACTACAGCGGCGCGCACACCCGGCTGGGCGCGCCGGTCTACCGCGGGCGGGTCTCGCTCATCGCGACCGTCCAGGGGCTGCGCAACCACCCGTTCGTGCAGCGCCTGTTCACCTGGTACGCCAAGCTCTACCTGCGCATCTCGCAGGCCGTCTCGCGCCGGCAGGAGCTGGAGGCCGACCAGTTCGCGGTGGCGATCGGCGGCCGGCAGGCCATGGCGGGCGCGCTGCGCAAGATCCACTCGACGGCGGCCGGCTGGGACCTGTACGTCAACAGCTACCTCGTGCTGACCGGCGCGGGCGGCGCCAGGCCCGCGACCGTGTTCGGCGGCTTCCACGCGCTGATGAGCGACCCTGAGCGGCAGTCGCAGCTCGCCAGGCTGGCCGAGCAGCCCGACGAGGTCTCGCCCTACGACTCCCACCCGAGCCTGTCCGAGCGCCTCGCGGCCATCGAGCACCTGCCGGAGCCGCAGCAGGTGCCCGACCCGCGCTCGGCGCTGACGCTGCTCATCGACGCCAACGTGGCGGTGCAGGCCGTGGAGCAGTCGATGTGGAGCCAGGAGGCACTGGCGACACTGCGTCCCGTGCCGTGGGAGGACCTGGTCGCCCACGGCATGTACGCCGGCCGCAACGCCGACGCCCTGCACGACCTGGCGGTGGCGGGCCAGCAGGTGATGGGGGCCTCGCGGCCGTACCTGGACGCGGCCTTCGAGGCGATCGCGCGCGGCAGGCAGGCGGAGCTGGAGGCGAAGCTGCTGGAGCAGGGCTGGAACCCGTCGCCGACGCTGCTGTCGGGCGTGCTCGGGCAGGCGCTGGAGGCGGTGCTGATCCAGCTCGGCCAGGCCAAGTGGACGCTGTCGTGGTCGGGGCCCGCGCGGCTGCTGTTCGACGACGGCGAGGAGGTGGCGCTGACCGAGTACGCCGCCCAGGTCGCGACCAACCCGGCGGCCGTCGCGGGGCTGCGGCAGTGGCTCGGCGACCACGGGATGCGCCACGACTACGTGCCGCTCGACGTGCCCAGCCCGGCCGCCCTGCACTGACGAGCACGCTCGCGCGCAGGGAGAACGCGGACGAAAACATCGGCGATCCCTTGCCAGGTTGCGATCCGTGGCCTTACGGTCACCGTTAGCATACGGACGGCCTGGAGGAGGCCATGTGAGCAGGCAGGACGGCGGGGCCAGGGCGATGCTTCCGCACATCGCCTGGCGGCTGGAGGAGATGCTCGCGGCCATCGCCGAGCGCAGGCCGCGCGCGACGGGCGCGATCGAGCAGGCGCTGCGCAAGGTGCCGCGCCACTGGTTCGTGCCCTCGCGCGGGCTCGTGCTCGAAGATGACGGCGCGCGGCCGATCGACCGCGACGACGATCCCACGGCCTGGTGGGACGCCGTCTACTCCGGGCGGCCGATCGCCACGCCGAGCAGCCGCGACCCGAGCTCCTACCGCTGCGTGGCGCTCGCGCCGAGCTGCGTCGTCGATCTGCTCGAGTTGCTGGACCCGCGTCCCGGGCAGCGGATCCTGGAGGTGGGCACGGGCAGCGGATGGATCACCGCGCTGCTGTGCCGGCTGACGGGCGAGTCGGGCAGCGTGACGTCGGTGGAGGGTGACGCGACCGTGGCCGAGGAGGCGTGGCGGAACCTGGTGGCGGCCGGGGTGCGTCCTCACCTGATCGTCGGTGACACGGCGCGGGGGTGCCCCGAGCGGGCGCCGTACGACCGGGTGCTCGCGCCGGCCGTCATGCCCGACACGTGGGTGGCGCAGGCGCGGCCGGGCGCGGTGATCGTCGGGGGGAACGACCGGGCGGCGATGCGGCTGGTGGTCCCTTCGGACGACTGACACTTACCGGGGACTCCACTGTTAAGCATGGGAGGGCATGGCTTTTTCCTGGGTTCCTGTTGGCGAGGTCTTGACTTAATTCTCATGGACTCCATGATTAGTTGCGCAAGCCCGAGACCCCCGGCATGCCTAGGGAGCCCCATGCCCAAGCTCGCACGCACCCTCGCCCTCCCGCTCCTCCTCTGCGCGTCCTTACTCACCGCGCCCCCGGCCCTGGCCGCCGGCAAGGCGGCCACGGTGACCTACGCACAGAGCGGCGCCGACGTCGCCAACCCCGAGCGCGGCTTCTACCACCACACCGGCGACTGCGACAAGAACGACTTCGACGCCGACACCCTGCGGAGCTACCGCACGAACGAGAACATCTCGCTCGTCATGTGCGTCTTCTACCTCGCCGAGTTCACCGGCCGCCCGCTCAGCCAGGCCGCGCTGGCCCAGCTCCAGCAGCAGTTCGACACCGTACGGCAGGCCGGGCTGAAGATGATCCTGCGCTTCGCCTACACCACCTCGGAGGACGGCGCCGACGCGCCCAAGGACCGCGTGCTGGCCCACCTCGACCAGCTCGCCCCCTACCTGCGGGCCAACCAGGACGTCATCTCCGTCATGCAGGCCGGCTTCATCGGCGCCTGGGGCGAGTGGTACTACACCCAGAACTTCGGCAACGCCGGGAACGTCACCGCCGCCGACTGGGCCAACCGCAAGGCCGTCGTCGACAAGCTGCTGAGCGTCCTGCCCTCGACGCGGATGGTGCAGCTGCGCACCCCCAAGTTCAAGCGCACCCTCTACTCCACCACGCCGGTCACCCCCGGGCAGGCGCACGGGGGCTCCGCCGTGGCGCGGATCGGGCATCACAACGACTGCTTCCTCGCCGGCCCCGACGACTACGGCACCTATGAGGACGCCGCCGTCGAGTACCCGTACCTCTCCTCCGACACCGCCCACGTCGCGATGGGCGGCGAGACCTGCAACCCCAACCCGCCCCGCTCCGACTGCCCCACCGCCCAGGACGAGCTGGCGCGCTTCCACTGGTCGTACCTGAACGCCGACTACCACACCGGCGTGCTCGAGAGCTGGAGCACCGGAGGCTGCCGGGCCGCGGTCAGCCGCAGCCTCGGCTACCGCCTCTCGCTCGTCTCCGGCACCTACCCGGGCACGGCCACCCGCGGCGGGCGGCTCCCCGTCCGCATCACGGTCAGGAACGACGGGTACGCCGCCCCCGTCAACCCGCGCGGCCTGGAGCTGGTGCTGCGCGACACCGCCACCTCCGCCGTCACCCGCATCCCGCTGTCCGCCGACCCGCGTAAGTGGCAGGCGGGTGGCACGACGACTGTCGCGCAGACGGTCACGCTGCCCACGTCCTTGCCGGCCGGCAGCTACGCGCTGCTGCTCGGCCTGCCCGATCCCTTGCAGCCCTCGCGGGCCGAGTACGCGATCCGGCTGGCCAACGACGGCACCTGGGAGGCCACGACCGGCCTGAACAGGCTGCTGCACACCGTCACCGTGCGCTGAGGCCCTCCTGCGACGGGGAGGGCGGCGCGCTTATTCGGTTGACCGGCCGTCCCAGAGGTCAGGACGATGACCGGATGCAGATCGAGTACGTGCGGCTCTCCCCGGACGACACCGAGGCGCTGGTCGCCTTCCTGATGGCCGACCCCTGGCCGTTCCACGCCGGGGTGCAGGATCCCGAGGCGATCAGGAAGCGGGTCGCCGACGGGGTCTACGACGACGCTGACAACCGGACGTTCTGGCAGATCGCCGACGGGGAGCGGGCCGGGCTGGTCAGGCTGACCGACCTCAGCGACGCGACGCCCATGTTCGACCTGCGGATCCTGCCCCGCTTCCGGGGGCGCGGGCTGGGCAAGGACGCGGTGCGCTGGCTCACGGCCTACCTGTTCGACGCCTTCCCGCAGATCCAGCGGGTCGAGGGGCAGACGCGGGGCGACAACGTGACGATGCGGGCCGTCTTCCGCGCGTGCGGCTACGTCAAGGAGGCCCACTACCGCGAGGCGTGGCCGGCGCCCGACGGGTCGGCCCACGACTCGATCGCCTACGCGATCCTGCGCCGCGACTGGGTCTCCGGCACGGTGACCCCGCTCGTCTGGGACGACGAGCCCGTACGCCGCTGACCCGCCTGTCTGGGACGACGACGAGCCGGCCGACCTGCTTCCGGCTCCGCCCGGAGGCCCGCGCGGGCCTCCGGGCGGTGGGCGTTTCAGTCCATGTCGATGTCGTCGAGCAGCCTGAGCAGCCGTGACAGGACGTGCAGGCAGGTCTCGATCTCGGCTTCCGTGAGGTCGCCGCCCGCCTGGCGGAGCACCGTACGCTCGCGCTCCATCACCGCCTCGATGGCGGCCCGCCCCTCCTCCGTCAGCCGGATCAGCGACGAACGCTTGTGCGCCGGGTTGGGCGCGGTCTCGACCAGGCCCCGCGCGGCGGCGTCGTTCGTCATGCGCTGGACGAACTGGCGGCTCAGCGCCTGCTCCCTGCCCATCTGCGGCACGGTCATGGGGCCGTGCTCGCGCAGCATGTTGAGCACCGCCCGCACCCCGACCGACAGGCCCTCGATGGGCGCGTCCTGCTCCACCTTGCGCTGGGCGCGCCGGTAGAGGGGGCCCACGAGGTCGAAGACCTCGGTGAGACGGTCGGTCGGTGGCGTTCCTCGTGTCTCGCTCACTCCTCCATCATGACACCTGAGTTGTCATTCTCGCGCCAACATGACACCTTGGTTGTCATGAAGGATCTGTTCTGGACCGAGAACGGCACCGGCAAGCCCGTCGTCCTGCTGCACGGCGGCTTCCTCGACCACACGATGTGGAACGACCAGATCTCGGCGCTCTCCGACCGCTACCGGGTCATCGCGTACGACGCCCGCGGCCACGGCCGCTCCGCCAACGCCACGGGGCCGTACCGGCTCACCGACGACCTCGCCGCCCTGCTGCGGCACCTCGGCACCGGGCCTGCCGTGCTGGTGGGAGTCTCCATGGGCGCGGGACTCGCGGTGGACACGGCCTTGGAGCACCCTGAGCTGGTCAGCGCCCTGGTGGCAACGGGGGCGGGAACGAGCGAGCCGTACTTCGAGGACCCGTGGACCCGGCAGGCCATGACCGCCTGGCACGCCGCGATGGCCGCCGGCGACCTGGAAGGCTCGATCGAGGGCTTCCTGACGGTCGGCTTGGGCCCGTACCGCGACCTCACGGAGCTCGACCCGGAAATACCGCGACGCCTGCGAGCGATGGCGCGAGCCACGATGAGCAAGCACACGGCAGACGAACCCAACCACGTCATCCTGCTGAAGGACACCTGGCACCGCATAAGGGAGATCAAGGTCCCAGTGCTGGCCATCCACGGCGCCGCCGACTCCCCCGACCACGTGGCAATGGCCGAACGCCTCGCCACCACGGTCGTCAACGGCCGCTCGGTGACCATCGACGGCGCCGCCCACTACCCGAACATGGAACGCCCGGACACCTACAACAAGCTCTTGGAGGACTTCCTCACCTCCCTGTGAGGCACCCGCTCACCAGGCGCGACGGTACAGCTCCTTCGGCGGAAGGGGATGGTGAGAGCCCTCACACGGCTCGCTACGACGGCCCGGCCGGCCCTCCCCCGGCCCCCTGAGGTGCGCGCTCGCCCGGTGCGAGGTGCGGCATCTTGGGTGGGGAGGGAGTAGGGGGCCCTTACACGACGTGAGCCGGCGCCTGCCCTTTCCCGGTCGTCGGACGGGGAGGGCGGGCGCCGGTGCCGGTGGGTTCAGCGGGTGTCGGATTCGTTGTCTGCGAGGGCGGCGCGGCCGGCTTCCAATCTGGCCACCGGGATGCGGAACGGGGAGCAGGAGACGTAGTCCAAGCCCACATCGTGGCAGAAGTGGACCGAGTCCGGGTCGCCGCCGTGTTCGCCGCAGATGCCGAGGTGGAGGTCGGGGCGCGCGGCGCGGCCCTCGGCCACCGCGATCTCGATGAGGCGGCCGACGCCCTCCCTGTCGATGCTCTCGAACGGCGAGACGCCGAAGATGCCGAGGTCGAGGTAGCGGTGGAAGAACGAGGACTCCACGTCGTCGCGGGAGAAGCCCCACGCCATCTGGGTCAGGTCGTTGGTGCCGAAGGAGAAGAACTCGGCGGCCTCGGCGATCTGGCCCGCGGTGAGCGCCGCCCTCGGCACCTCGATCATGGTGCCGATCAGCGCCTCCACGCCGGCCTCCGCGAGGATCTTGACGGCCTCCTCGCGTACGGACTCCAGCTCCTGCACCGCCGCCACCAGCGGGATCATGATCTCGGGACGCGCGCCGGGCACCTCGGCGGCGGCCTGGGCGATGGCCTTGACCTGCATCGCGAACAGCCCTGGGATGACCAGGCCGAGCCGCACGCCGCGCAGCCCCAGCATCGGGTTCTGCTCGTGCAGGCGCTTGACGGCGCTCAGCAGCCGCCGGTCCTTGCCGGTGGCCTCCTGGGTGGCGGCCTTGATCGACAGCTCCACCAGGTCGGGCAGGAACTCGTGCAGCGGCGGGTCGATGAGCCGGATCGTCACGGGCACGCCGTCCATCGCCTGGAAGATGCCGATGAAGTCGGACTTCTGCAGCGGCTCCAGGGCGTCCAGCGCGGCCTGACGCTCCTCGTCGGTGGTGGCGAGCACCAGGTCCTCCACGAGCTGCCGCCGCTCCCCGAGGAACATGTGCTCCGTACGGCAGAGCCCGATGCCCTGCGCGCCGAAGCGGCGGGCGCGGGCGGCGTCGTCGGGGGTGTCGGCGTTGGCGCGCACCCCGAGCCGGCGTACGCCGTCGGCGTGCCGCATGATCCGGTCCACGGCCTTGACCAGGTCGTCGGCGGGCTCGGCGGCGCCTTCGAAGTACTCGACCACGGCCGACGGCACGACCGGCACCTCGCCCAGGAAGACCTCGCCGGTGCGGCCGTCGATGGAGATGACCTCGCCCTCGGAGACCTCGACGCCGCCGGGCGCGACGAAGCGCCGCTCGGCGGGGAGCACCTCCAGCTCCTCGGCCCCGCACACGCAGGTCTTGCCCATGCCGCGGGCGACGACGGCGGCGTGCGAGGTCTTGCCGCCGCGGCTGGTCAGGATGCCCCTGGCGGCGATCATGCCGGCCAGGTCGTCGGGGTTGGTCTCGCGGCGGACGAGGATGACGTCCTCGCCCTGCTCGGCCAGCTCGACCGCGCGCTCGGAGGAGAAGACGGCCTTGCCGACGGCGGCGCCCGGGGAGGCGTTCATGCCCTTGGCGATCTTCTTCTTCTCGGCGCCGCCGTCGAAGCGGGGGAACATGAGCTGCGCGAGCTGGTCGCCGGTGACCCGGGTGACGGCCTCGTCCATGGTGATCAGGCCCTGGTCGACGAGCTGCGTGGCGATGCGGAACGCCGCCGCGGCGGTGCGCTTGCCGACCCGCGTCTGGAGCATCCACAGCTTGCCGCGCTCGATGGTGAACTCGATGTCACAGAGGTCGCGGTAGTGGTTCTCCAGCGTCTCCATGATGGCGAGCAGCTCGCGGTAGGAGCTCGGGTCGATGCGTTCGAGGTCCTGCAGCGGGATGGTGTTGCGGATGCCGGCGACGACGTCCTCGCCCTGGGCGTTCTGCAGGTAGTCGCCGTAGATGCCCTGCTGGCCCGAGCCGGGGTCGCGGGTGAAGGCGACGCCGGTGCCGGAGTCGTCGCCGTAGTTGCCGAAGACCATGGCCATGATGTTGACGGCGGTGCCGAGGTCGGCGGGGATGCGTTCCTGGCGGCGGTAGAGGATGGCGCGCGGCGCGTTCCACGAGTCGAAGACGGCCATGACGGCCAGGCGCATCTGCTCGCGCGGGTCGGCGGGGAAGTCCGCGCCGGTCTGCTCGCGCACGATCCCCTTGTACGTCTCCACCAGCTGCTGCAGCTCGCCCGCGTCCAGGTCGGTGTCCTGGCGCCGCCCCTTCAGCCGGTCGAGCGCGCCCTCGAACAGGTCACCGTCGATGTCGAGCACGGTCTTGCCGAACATCTGGATGAGCCTGCGGTAGGAGTCCCAGGCGAAGCGGTCGTTGCCGCCCGCCTGCTTGGCGAGGCCGTGCACCGACTCGTCGTTGAGCCCGATGTTGAGCACCGTCTCCATCATCCCGGGCATGGAGAACTTCGCCCCTGAACGTACGCTCACCAGCAGCGGGTCGTCGGCCTGGCCGAGCTTCCTGCCCATCGTCGACTCCAGCGCCGCGAGGTGCCCCGCGACCTCCTGCTCCAGCCCGTCCGGCAGGGAGCCTTCCGCCAGGTAGTGGCGGCACGCGTCGGCGGTGATCGTGAATCCAGGGGGAACCGGCAGCCCGAGGTTCGTCATCTCGGCGAGGTTCGCGCCCTTACCGCCGAGCAGATCTTTGAGATTCCTGTTGCCCTCGGTGAAATCGTAAACGTATTTGGCCACCACAGCTCCAATCGAACGCCTCTGAACCGGACTCTACCGGTGAAATTGATGATGAAACTGCACCCCTCCGTTAAGTCGATGTTTGTGCTGGTGAACACGGTGCGACAGGTCTAATCCAATTTTAAGAACCGTGGTCGTAAAATTGGATTAGACCAGTGGTTTACACCAATTCTTGAGAAAGGCGGACAGCCGATGCAGAATCACGTCACACCTCCACCAGGAGGCCCCATGGCACTCCCGCCAGGCCGGGAAAAGGGCAAGGCCCGGCCCGCCGAGCTCGCCCGGCGGGCCGGCGGCTCGGCGATCTTCCTGGATGAGCGGTGACCGTCGCCACGTTCGTAGCGGTCAACCCGGGTGTGGGAGCACGGGGCCTACCCGCAGGGCGCGCCGCCCGCGCTGGCTGACGGTGCCGCAGGACGCCTGCGAGCTGGTCGTCAACGGGCCGCGCATCGTCGTGTTCGTGCTGCCTGTACTGGCCTTCCTTGTCACCCGCGCGCTGTGCGGGCGGTGCTCAGGGGGTTGATCTCCGGGGGCGCGTCGCCGGCGCCTTCTCGGGGCGGCAGCCAGAGCACGAACGTGGCGCCCTGGCCGAGCCTGGAGAAGACCGCCACCCTGCCCCCGTGCGACTCCACGATCTGCCGCACGATGGCCAGGCCCAGGCCCGTGTGGCGGTCGCGGCGGCTGGCCTCGCCGCGCCAGAACCGGTCGAACACCCGCGCCTGGTCCGCCTCGCGCAGCCCGGGGCCGTCGTCGCGGACCGCCGCCCACAACCAGCCGCCCGCACGCCCGGCCGCCACTTTGATCGTGCCGCCCGGGGGCGAGAGGCGGACGGCGTTCGACAGCAGGTTCGCCACCGAGCGGCGCAGCGCGTCGGCGTCGCCGATCATCTCCAGGCCCGTCCCGAGCTCCCTGACGATCGTCACGTCGCGCGCGGCGGCCGGAGCCGCGTACTCCTCGCACGCCTCCCCCGCCACCCAGGCCAGGTCGACCTCCGTGTCCGCGAACGCCGTGCCCTGCCGCCGCGCCGTCGCCAGCAGGTCCTCCACCAGCGTCGTCATCCGGGTCGTCGCGCGGTCCACGATGGCGACCGCCCGCGCCCGCTCCTCCTCGCTGGCGTCGGGGGCGGCAAGGACGGCGTCCACGTTCGCCCTGATGATGGTCAGCGGGTTGCGCAGCTCGTGCGAGGCGTCGTCGATGAGCTGCCGCTGCGCGCTGAACGCCTCCTCCAGCCGGTCGAGCATCGTGTCGATGGTGTCGGCCAGGTCCTTCAGCTCGTCGCGCGGGCCGTCCAGCTTGATGCGCCGCTTCAGGTCGGTGGCCTGGATCTCCTCCGTCGTACGCGTGATCGACCGCACCGGCCGCAGCACCCGGCCCGACAGCACCCAGCCGATGCCGAGGCTGGCGACGTACAGGCCGGCCAGGGTGAGCAGCGAATACTTGCGCAGCGCCGCCATCGTCTCGACGTTGACCGCGTTCTCGACCTCCTCCACGAACACCACCTCGCGCCTGCCGAGGTACTGGTTGCCGCTGTAGGTCTTCGCGAACTCCGTCGAGACGGGGCGCTGCTCCGTCGTCTTCGACACGGCGAAGTAGATGCCGCCGAGCACCAGCGTGGCCAGCACGAACAGCAGGCCCGAGTAGAGCACCGTGAGCCTGAAGCGGATGGTGTGGATCATGACGCCGGCTCCTTGAGCCGGTAGCCCCGGCTGATCACGGTCTCGATCAGGCCGTCCTCCTGGAGCTTGCGGCGCAGGTTGCCGACCGTGACCCGCACGGTGTTGGTGAACGGGTCGGCGTGCTCGTCCCAGACGTGTTCGAGCAGCTCCTCCGTGGAGACGACGTGGCCCGGGCGGGTCATCAGGTAGTGCAGCACGCCGTACTCCTTCGGTGTGAGCGCCAGCGCGCGGCCGTCCAGCGACACCTCCAGCCTGGCCGTGTCGATGCGCAGGCCGCCCACCTCCAGCACCGCCGTGCCGCCCGTCGCGTCCCTGCGCAGCAGCGCGCGCACCCTGGCCAGCAACTCGGGGAACGCGAACGGCTTGACCAGGTAGTCGTCGGCCCCCTCGTCCAGGCCCCGCACCCGGTCGTCCAGGCGGTCGCGGGCGGTCACCATGATGATCCGCACGCCCTGGCCCGCCGCGCGTACCGACCGGCACAGCTGGAAACCGTCGCCGCCGGGCAGGTTGAGGTCGAGCAGCACCAGGTCGTAGGTGTTGACCTGCAGCTTCTCGTGCGCGGCCGGGGCGTCGAAGGCGACGTCCACCGCGTACCCGGCCCGGACCAGGCCGACGCGCATGGCGTCGACCAGGTCCTCTTCGTCCTCCACCACCAGCAGTCGCATGTCTTGCACCCTAATTTCGGATGATGCGTTCGGCGATGGGCGCCGCCCTGTCGATCGGGATGGCGAAGCCGATGCCGATGTTGCCGCCGCCCCGGCTCGCGGCGATCGCCGTGTTCACGCCGACGACCTCGCCCTGGGCGTTCACCAGGGGGCCGCCCGAGTTGCCGGGGTTGATCGAGGCGTCGGTCTGCACCGCCGTACGGCGGGAGTCGCCCAGGCGTACCTCGCGGTCGAGCGCGCTGACGATGCCGGACGTGACCGTACCCGACAGGCCCAGCGGCGACCCGATCGCCAGCACCTGGTCGCCCACCGCCAGCTCGGACGACCGGCCCAGCGTGGCGGGCGTCAACTCGCCGGGATGATCCACTTCCAGGACGGCCAGGTCCTCGCCCCGGTCCGCCCCGGCCACCCGCGCGGTGAGCCGGGTCCCGTCGGCGAGCACCACCGTCACCTGCGTACTGCCCGCGACCACGTGCGCGTTGGTGAGGATGTGCCCCTGGCCGTCCACCACGAACCCGGACCCTCCTGAGGTCCCCGTCTCGATGGACACCACGCTCGGCAGCACCCGCGCCGCCGTCGCGCTGAGCCCCGTGAGCGGCGCGGAGGGGGCAGGGGCCACCCGGGGCAACGCCGCCGGCGCAGCGGGTTGCTCACCCATCCGCGCCCCCGCGAGACCCCCCGCCACCCCACCCGCCATCCCGGCCACGGCCCCGGCGACGACAGCGACCAACGCCGCCGCCGCCAGCACCCGCCCCCGAGAGAGGCCGCCTCCAGACGACCCACCCGCCGCCACAGGCGAGCCCCCGGCGGGCAGCGAGCCAGGGGAAGCCCTGCCCATGAGCGAGGAGCCCCCCAGGGCCGCGCCGTGGGAAGCCCTGCCCATGGACGAAGAGTCCTCCAGGGCCGCGCCGTGGGAAGCCCTGCCCATGGACGAAGAGTCCTCCAGGGCCGCGCCGTGGGAAGCCCTGCCCATGGACGTAGAGCCCGCTGAGGGCCCACCTACGGGCGCCGCTCCGGAGGAGGAGCCTCCCTCCGGAAGCGCGCCCCAGGAAGCCGTGCCGCTGAATGCGAAACCGGTCGGCGACGTACCTCCCCCCGAGGCGCGGTGTCTGGACGGGGGCGGCGCGGAGCTGAGGAGGTGCCCCGCACCCAGCCCAGCACCCAGCCCCGCCCGCACACCGGCCCCCGCACCCAGCCCAGGGCCGGCGGCGGGCCCCGCTTCCGCGCGGGGTCTCAGGGCGGCTGAGCCGGGCTCTGTGTCCGCTCCGCTCTTCAGGCCCGGTGCGTGAGCGGGTCGTGGGGCGGTGTCGCCCGTCCCACCGGCATCTGTGCCGGTGGTGGGGCGGCGGAAGGGGTTGCGGGGGCGTCTTGGGGAGGGGGATGCGGGGGCGGTGGGCCGCTTGGGAGGGGGTGGGGTGGTGAAGGAGGGGCCGTTGGGGGTGCCGAGACCTTTCATGGGAGCCTCGAGAACCAGAGCAGCGACGTCACCGCCGCCATCAGGCCGAAGATCAGGCCCGCTGCCACGAACCACTGCCAGACCTCCTGACGTTCGGTGCGGTAGCCGACCGAGGTGCCGATGTCCTCGTAGACGGCCTGCAACTCGTCCCCGCTCGCGGCCTCGTAGAAGCCGCCGCCCGCGGACTCGGCGAGGCTCCGCAGGGCGGGCCCGTCCACGGGGACCGGCACGTCGCGGCCGGACAGGCTGATGACGCCGTCCGCGGTGCCGTACGCGATGGTGGTGACGGGGACGCCACGGGAGGACGCCTCGGTGGCGGCGTCACTGACCGTGCGGCCGGTGGTGCTGGAGCCGTCCGACAGCAGCACGATGTGCGCGGGCGGCGCCTCCTCCTCGGTGTCGAGCGCGGCGATGGCCTCAAGCGAGGTGAAGACGGCCTCGCCGATGGCGGTGCCCGAGTCGGTGCCGAGGCGCTCCAGCGCGTACAGGACGGCCTGCCGGTCGGTGGTGGGCGGCACGGCGACGGAGGCCGAGCCGGAGAACGACACCAGCCCGAGGTTGAAGCGTTCGGGCAACCCCTGAACGAACTGGGTGGCCGCCGCCTTGGCCGCCTCGAACCGGTTGGGCGCGACGTCGGTGGCCCCCATGGACGCGGACACGTCGAACGCCACCATGATCGTCGCCCGTTCCCTGGGCACCCGCACCTCGGCTGTCGGCCGGGCGAAGCCGATGACGAGCAGCGCGAACATGAGCAGCAGCGCCGCCGCAGGGACGTGCCTGCGCCAGCCGGGCCGGCGCGGCGCGACCTTGTCGAGCAGGTCGTAGTTGGCGAAGCGGACGGCGTAGGAGGTGCGGCTGCGCAGCGCCATGACGGCGTACGTGACCGCGAGCAGCGCCACCGGGACGAGCAGCAGCAGCCAGAGGGGCGCGATGAGGCTCACGCTACCCCGCCTCCTCCCATGGGTGCCCCGGTGTGCCGGGTGTGGCCGGCGGCGAGCGAGGCCATCTTGCGCTGCCGCATGACGTGCTGGACGAGGTCGCGCACCCAGTCCCGGTCGGTACGCAGCCGCAGATGCGCGGCCCCAGCCCGGCGCAGCGCACCGGAGACGGCGTCCCGCTGCGCGAGCGCGGCCTCGGCGTACCTGCGGCGCAGCCGGGCGCTGCCGGTGGCGACCTCGCGCCGCCGCCCGGACTCGGGGTCGATCAGCGTGAGGATGCCGACGTCCGGCAGGGTCAGCTCGCGCGGGTCGATCACCTCCACGGCCAGCACCTGGTGGCGGGCGGTGAGGCGGCGCAGCGGCGGCTCCCAGGTCGCCGGCGTGTCGAGGAAGTCCGACACGACGACGACCAGCCCGCGCCGCCTGGTGACCCGCCCGAGTTGCTCGGCCGCGACGCCGAGCAGCGGCTCGGCCACGCCCGGCGGGGTGCGCGGCAGCGCGAACGCCGCCTGCAGCAGCGCCATCAGGTGCGGCCTGCCCGTCCTGGCGGGCAGCGTCCTGACCCCGCCGCCATGCAGAAGGTGCACGCCGATGCGGTTGCCGGTGCGCTGGGTGAGGAAGCCGATCGCCGCCAGGGCCGACAGTGCGAGCTCGCGCTTCTCCATGGCGACGGTGCCGAAGTCCATGCTGGCGGTGGCGTCGAGCAGCGCCCAGATCTCCAGCTCGCGGTCCGCGACCAGGTCACGGACGTGGGGCTCGTTCGTACGCGCGGTGACGTTCCAGTCCATGCGCCGCACGTCGTCGCCCGGCCGGTACGCCCGCGACTCCGCCGGCTCGCTGCCAGGACCGGGCACCAGTCCCAGATGCTCGCCTTGGAGCAGCCCATCGAGTCTCCTCGTGATCGTCAGCTCGAGTCTGCGCAGGGCGGGCTCGGCCATCAGGTACGGCTTCATGCGGCGTCCGTCCGCTGCTGGGGCGCGATGACCGGCAGCGGCACGGCGGCCAGCACCCGGTCCACGACCTGGCGGGGCATGACCCCGTCGGCCAGCGCGTCGAAGGAGAGCACGAGCCGGTGGGCCATGACGTCGTGCGCGAGGTCGCGTACGTCCTCGGGCAGCACGTAGTCGCGCCCGCGCAGCAGGGCGAGCCCGCGGCCGGCGGCCAGCAGGCCGAGCGTGGCCCTGGGGCTGGCGCCGAAGGCGAGGTGCCGGCCCACGTCGGGGATGCCGTACCGGTCGGGGTCGCGGGTGGCGTAGACGAGGCGGACGGCGTACTCGGCGACCGCGTGGTGCACGAAGACCTCCTGGGCCCTGCGCTGCAGCGCGACGACCTCCTCAGGGCCGAGGACGCTCTGGGGCGCGGGCGGGTCCACGCTCATGCGGTAGACGATCGCCAGCTCCTCCGATTCGCTGGGATAGTCCACGTCGATCTTCATGAGGAAGCGGTCGCGCTGCGCCTCGGGCAGGTGGTAGACGCCCTCGGACTCGATGGGGTTCTGGGTGGCCAGCACCAGGAAGGGCCGGGGCACCTCGTACGTGGTGCCGCCGATGCTGACCTGGTGCTCGGCCATGATCTCCAGCAGCGCCGACTGCACCTTGGCGGGCGCCCGGTTGATCTCGTCGGCGAGCAGCAGGTTGACCATGACGGGCCCGAGCTCGACGTCGAAGGTCTCGCTGGAGGGCCGGTAGATCCTGGTGCCGACGATGTCGGCGGGCACCAGGTCGGGGGTGAACTGGATGCGCGCGAACGTGCCTCCGACGACCGTGGCGGTGGTCTCGGCGGCCAGCGTTTTGGCGATGCCCGGCACACCTTCGAGCAGGCAGTGTCCCTTGGCGAGGACGGCGACGAGCAGCCGCTCGACCATGTGGTCCTGGCCGACGATGACGCGCTTGATCTCGAACAGGGCGCGTTCGAGGAGTGTGGGGTCGGTCATGGCTGCACGCTTCCGCGCTGGCAGTCGTCCACGACGACGCGCAGTTCCAGGGCGGACGGTTCGGGGTCGGCGAACGCGGCGCCGCCCGTCATCATCAGCGCGGCGGCGGCGAGCAAGACAAGAGCGAAACGTGGTGTACGCATGAATTCCTCGTCCCTCGGATCGGCCGTGATCGGCTTAGGACGAATGTCATCAAGTCACCGCGAAAACCAGCGTAACCGTCGCCTTTATACGATTTTTCGGTGGAAAACCCCAGGTCAGCAGTCCCATGGACAGCGCGAAGGGCCGCCCGCCGAACGGTGAGCGGCCCTTCCGAGACCTCGTGGATCAGTCGTTGAGGTGCTGGCGCAGGTAGGACTCGACCCCGTCGATGGAGATGCGCTCCTGGCGCATCGAGTCGCGCTCGCGGATCGTCACCGCGTTGTCCTCAAGGGTGTCGAAGTCGACCGTGATGCAGAACGGCGTGCCGATCTCGTCCTGGCGGCGGTAGCGGCGGCCGATCGCGCCCGCGTCGTCGAACTCGACGTTCCAGCGGCGGCGCAGCTGCGCGGCGAGGTCGCGGGCCTTCGGCGACAGGTCGGCGTTGCGCGACAGCGGCAGCACCGCGGCCTTGACCGGCGCGAGCCGGTGGTCGAGCCGCATGACCGTGCGCTTCTCCATGACACCCTTGGCGTTGGGCGCCTCGTCCTCGCTGTAGGCGTCGAGCAGGAACGTCAGCGTGGCGCGGTCGACACCCGCCGCCGGCTCGATGACGTAGGGGACGTAGCGCTCGCCGCTGTCCTGCTCGAAGAAGCTGAGGTCGACGCCGGAGGCCTTGGCGTGGGCCGACAGGTCGAAGTCGGTGCGGTTGGCGATGCCCTCCAGCTCACCCCACTCCGAGCCGGTGAAGTTGAAGCGGTATTCGACGTCGACCGTGCGCTTGGAGTAGTGGGACAGCTTCTCCTGCGGGTGCTCGTAGAGGCGCAGGTTGTCCTTGTTGATGCCCAGATCGGAGTACCAGCGGAAGCGCTCGTCGATCCAGTATTGGTGCCACTCCTCGTCGGTGCCGGGCTTGACGAAGAACTCCATCTCCATCTGCTCGAACTCGCGGGTGCGGAAGATGAAGTTGCCCGGCGTGATCTCGTTGCGGAACGACTTGCCGATCTGGCCGATGCCGAACGGGATCTTCTTGCGCGCCGACTGCTGCACGTTGAGGTAGTTGATGAAGATGCCCTGCGCGGTCTCGGGCCGCAGCCAGGCCAGGCCCGACTCGTCCTCGACCGGGCCGAGGAAGGTCTTGAGCAGGCCGCTGAACTGCCGGGGCTCGGTGAAGGTGCCCTTGTTGCCGCAGTTGGGGCAGGTGATGTCGGCCAGGCCGCCCTCGGGCTCCTTGCCGTTCTTCTCCTCGTAGGCCTCGAGGAGGTGGTCGGCGCGGAAGCGCTTGTGGCAGGACAGGCATTCGGTCAGCGGGTCGGTGAAGGTGTCGACGTGGCCGCTCGCGCGCCACACCTCGGGCGCCAGGATGACCGAGGAGTCGAGGCCCACCACGTCGTCGCGGGACTGGACCATCGACAGCCACCACTGCCGCTTGACGTTGTTCTTCAGCTCGACGCCCAGTGGACCGTAGTCCCACGACGCGCGCAGTCCGCCGTAGATCTCGCTCGACGGGTAGACGAGCCCGCGGCGCTTGGCGAGGCTGACGATGGTGTCCATGACGTCGGTGCGTCGTGCCATTTTGGTTGGTTCTCTTTCCGGCTGGAGGTCGGCGAAAGAAATTTCGATGAGCTCCCAGCTTAGGGCACGGTCGGCCGCCCTCGCGCGCGTCTGATCGCTACGTCCCGTCCGGGGTGTCACGGGCCTCATGGGCGTCATGGGCGTCCTGGGTGTAGACGTCCTCGAACGCGCTGGGTTCGTTGAGCATGAGGATCATCAGCGGATACATCACCATTTTGGCGGCCGACAGCGCCCTGCGGTAGAAGCCGGCGCCCTCCCATTCCGTGACCAGCGCCCACAGGTTGGGCTCGTCGACCGAGCGGGCCAGCCGGCCGCGCTGGTAGCCCGGCTGCTGTGCGAAGGTGTCGAGAATGGTGTGGCCCTGCTTGACGAAGTCCTGCGACTGGGACTCTGGAACGGTGTATCGGATCACGGCGAGCACCCGACCAGCCTAGAGGCGCGGGCCCCACGAGTCGCGCGAACTCCCGTAGGCTTCGCGGCGTGGCCCCTGAGAAGAGGCGCGCGGACAAGCGCGACGACGTCACCGGCGGCAAGCGCCCGCTCCCGCCGGGCGAGCAGTTCTTCACGCCGGGTGCGACCGGCCTGCGCGAGGCGGTGGAGCGGCGCAGCGCGGTGCCGATGGCCTGGATGTTCACCCAGCTGCCCCGGTGGGTGGCGCCGGCGCTGATGGTGCTCCTGCTGCTGGCCGGCTTCGCGGTGACCAACCCGCTGGGCGGCCTGGCGGTGCTGCCGGTGATCGCGTTCATCGGCTGGCTGGCCTACCTGTCGTGGCCGTCGCTGGGCGCCAGCGGGAAGCTGTTGCGGGTCGCCATGCTGACGTTCCTCGTCCTGCTGGCGGCGACCCGCTTCGGCGCCTTCTAGCCCTCCCCTGGCAGCAGCGTGTAGCCGGGGAAGTTGCCGGGCAGGCGCTCGCCGTCCTGGCCGCTCGTGGCGGCGCGGACGAGCAGCTCGCCGCCGACGAACGCGCCGCGCCACGACGCGCCGAGCCCGCCGAACAGCTCGTCGCGGTCCCCGCGCGAGCGCGGCCGGTTGTGACCGACCTTGAAGGCCCGCACCTCGGGGGCCAGCCGCCGGAACGTCGCCTCCTCCTCGCACGACAGGGTGGCGACCAGGGCGCCGTTGCTGGCGTTCATCGCGGCCAGCAGCTCGGCCTCGGTGTCGACCAGCACCATCGTGTCCACGGGGCCGAACGGCTCGGCGTGGTGCAGCGGTGAGGAGGGCGGCGGGTTGAGCAGCGCCGTCGGCGCGAAATACGCCGAAATATCCTGCCCCGGCAGGAAATGTCCGTCGTCGAGCGACGCCCGATACACCGGCACCCCTCCCCTGGCCACCGCCTCGTCCACCTGGTCGGCCAGTTCCTTGGCCTTAGAGGCGTTGATCAGCGGCCCGAAGTCCAGCTCGGGCAGCGGGTCGTCGGCATCGGCCACGGCCAGCGGATGGCCGAAGCGCAGCGACCCCACGGCCTCCAGGTAGGCGGCCAGGAACTCGTGGAAGAGCGAGCGCTGCACGACGAAGCGCGGGTAGGCGGTGCAGCGCTGCTTGCCGTAATCGAAGGAGGCGCGGATCTGCCTCGTGAGCAGGTCCCAGTCGCCGTACTCCCAGACGCCCCAGCAGTTGAGCCCCTCCTGCTCCAGCACGTGCCGCCGGCCGAGACCCCTGAGCCCGGCCAGCGAGGTCGCCACCTTCGCCCCGGCGTCCCTGCCTCCGACGAACGACACGCACCCCAGCGACGTGGAGCCGACGAGCACCGGCGACAGCTCCGCCCCTCCTCCGCTGACCAGCGTGAACGGCAGCCCCTCCCGCACGGCCAGCGCGCAGGCCAGGGTGAGGCAGCACAGGCCGCCGTCGGTGGGCGTCTTGGCGATCACCGCGTTGCCGGCCAGCGCCTGCACGAGCATGGCGTGCATGAGCACGCTCATCGGGTAGTTCCAGCTCGCGATGTTGCTGACCGGGCCCGGCAGCGGGGTGCGCCCGTCCACCATGCGGTCGATCTCCTCGACGTACCAGCGCACGCCGTCCAGGCAGCGGTCCACGTCGGCGCAGGCCGTCTTCCACGGCTTGCCGATCTCCCAGACCAGCAGCAGGGCGAGCAGGTCGCGGTGGGCGGCCATCGACTCGACGGCCGCCGACACCATGGCCTTGCGCTCGGCGAGCGGCGTGTGCCGCCAGCGCCGGTGCTCCTCCACCGCGCCCGCCACCGCCCGGCCGGCGCCCGCCCTGTCGAGTCTGGGCAGCCCCGCGATGGCGGTGCCGTCGAGGGGCGAGAAGCCGGGCACCGGCCGCCCGTCGCGGTGCCAGATGCCGCCCCAGTGATTCAGCACGCGGTCGTCGTGGAAGGCCTCGGGTGCGACGGAGCAGCACCGCTCGTACGCCTCCCGCCACGACGTGCCCGGCTTGAGCCGCATGTCCATCCCTCCCTAGTCCGACCAGTCGGCGGTGATGAGCTCGGGCAGCGGCTCGAACTCCTTGATGGCTTCGAGTGAGGGCCCCATGGCGGCGTTCGCCTCGCGTTCCACCATCACCTCCACCAGCACCGGCAGCCGCTCGCGCGCCGCCTCGGCGCTCGCCCAGGCCAGTGCGTCGCGGATGTCGCCGGGCAGCTCCACGCGGCGCGCCGGGCAGCCGAACGCCTCCATCGCCTTGACATGGTCGATGCCGCCCTCCCCGTAGTGCAGATCGACGGCGTAGTTCATCCCGTACGGCAGCTCCGCCTGCCTGATGAGCCCGAGGTACTCGTTGTTGATCATGACGATGACGAACGGCACCCGATACTGCGCCGCCACCGCCACCTCCTCCATGAGGAACTGGAAGGAGTAGTCGCCGACCACGGCCACGACCTGCCGCTCGGGATGGGCGAGCTTGACGCCCATCGCGGCGGGCACCTCCCAGCCGAGCGGCCCCGCCTGCCCGCAGACCAGGTAGCGGCGCGGCAGGTACGTCGTCTGGAACTGGCCCGACCAGATCTGGTAGAGCCCGATCGCGGTGACGAACGTGGTGTCGCGCGGGAAGTACTCGTTGATCTCCCTGAACACCCTGGGCGGCTTGATCGGCACCTCGTCGAAGTCGTCCCTGCGGGTCAGGGTGCCGCGCAGCTCGCCGACCCTGCGCACCCACGCGGACGGCTCGCGCGGCGCTCCGCGGCGGCGCGCCTCGTCGCGTAACGCGGCGAGCACCGGCCTGGCGTGCCCGACGACGCCGAGATCGGGCTCGAAGACCCGGCCGATCTGCAGCGGGTCGATGTCCACGTGCACGAACTTCCGCCCGCGCCGGTAGACGTCGAGGTCGCCGGTGTGCCGGTCGCCGAAGCGGGCGCCGACGGCCAGCACCAGGTCGCTCTCCAGGAACGCGGCGTTGCCCCACCGCGTCTGTGTCTGGATGCCGGCCATCCCGGCGAACAGCGGGTGGTCCTCGGGGAATGCGCCCTTGCCCATGAGCGTCACCTGCACCGGCACCTGAAGGTGCTCGGCCAGCGCGCGCAGCTCGTCGCACGCCTCGGCGATGATCACGCCGCCGCCGGCCAGGATGATCGGCCGCCTGGCCCCCTCGACGAGGTCCATGGCCGCGCGCACGGACTGCGGCAGCGGCTCGGGCACGGGGACGGGCAGCGGCGCGTCCAGCTCGCGGTCGTACAGGCAGGTGCCGCGCTGCACGTCGATCGGCAGGTCGATGAGCACGGGCCCGGGCCGTCCCGAGCGGGCGATCCTGAACGCCTCCCTGAACACCCACGGCGCCTGCGCCGGCTCCTTGAGCTGCACCGCCCACTTGGTCACCGGCTTGGCGATCTCCACGATGTCGACCGCCTGGAACGCCTCCTGGTGCAGCTTGGAGCTGACCGCCTGGCCGGTGACGCAGATCAGCGGGATCGAGTCGGCCAGCGCCGTGTAGAGCCCGGTGATCATGTTGGTGCCGGCCGGGCCGGACGTGCCGATGCAGACGCCGACGTTGCCGGTCACCCGCGCCCAGCCGTCGGCCGCGTGGGTGCCGCCCTCCTCGTGCCGTACGGTGACGTGCCGGATCGAGCTGTGCTGGAGCGCGGCGTACAGCGGCAGGATGGCCGCGCCGGGAATGCCGAAGACCGTGTCCACGCCCTCCGACTCCAGCACCGCGACCACGGCCTCCATGCAGGGCATTCGCTTCATCAGATACCTCCGTGGAAACCCCCGCCTTCAGACGGGGAAGAATCGGACCCCTGCGGAGCAGGACAGGGGCAGCCGATGCGCCGTCAGGTGAAACGGCGTATCGAACACACGCGCGACCTTTGGGTGATCGTTCGGTAGCATGTGAGGCGTGGCGCAGATCGTGAAGCGTGCTCGCCGCCGGGCTCGCGGAGCGCTGAAACGCCTGTGGAGCTGGTGTAAGACCTCAACGAGAGTCCTCTCGGACGGGGCGACCGGCGGTGAAGCAGGAAGCCTCACGGGCGACCGTGGGAATTCCCCTCGTGCACGAGGGGAAGATGTCAAGCAGCGTTCAGCCTTTCGATCACCTTGAGCAGGGCGGAGTGGTCGAGCGAGCCGTGCCCCTGGGCCCTGGCCGCCGCGACGAGCTGGGCGACCTGCCCGGTGAGCGGCAGGCTGACCCCGGCGGCGCGGGCCGCGGCGAGGGCGATGCCCATGTCCTTGTGGTGCAGGTCGATGCGGAAGCCGGGGGCGAACTCCCGCTTGACCATGGTGTGCCGCTTGAGGTCGAGGATCCGCGAGCCGGCCAGGCCGCCCGCGAGCACGTCGAGCCCGGCCGCGGGATCGACGCCCGACGCCTCCAGCAGCACGATCGCCTCGGACACGAGGCCGTAGATGCCGCCCACGACGAGCTGGTTGGCCGCCTTGACGGTCTGTCCCGCCCCCGCCGGGCCCACGTGCACGATGGTCGTGCCGAGGCGCTCCAGGACCGGTCTGGCCGCCTCCACGTCCTCGGGGGCGCCGCCGACCATGATGGACAGGGTGCCGTCCACGGCGCCGCGCTCGCCGCCGCTGACGGGGGCGTCCACCGCCCGTACGCCGACGGCCGCCGCCTTCCTCGCCACCTCGCGGGAGGTCTCCGGCTTGATCGTGCTCATGTCGACGTAGAGCAGGTTCGGTTTGCCGTACTCGACGACGAGCGGCGCGACCTCCTCCACCTGCGGCGAGTCGGGCAGCATGGTGACCACGACGTCGGCGCCCGCCACCGCGTCCACCACGCCCGACGCGCCCTTGCCGCCCAGCTCGGCCAGCCGCCGCACGCGCTCGGCGCTGACGTCGTAGCCGGTCACCGCGAATCCGGCCTTGAGGAGGTTGGCCGCCATCGGGCTGCCCATGATCCCCAAGCCGATGAAGCCGATGTTCATGCTCGCCTCCAGTCGAACGCGCCCGGCCCCTCGTGCCGGTACTCCAGGCCGACGTGCCCGCGGTAGCCCGCCGCCGCCGCCAGCCGCGCGAAGATCTCCCCGTACGGCATCCGCCCGCTGCCCGGCGCTCCCCTGCCGGGGTCGTCGGCGATCTGCACGTGCCCGAACCGGTCCGCGTGCCGGTCGATGAGCGCGAGCACGTCCTCGCCCATCCTGTGCAGGTGGTAGAGGTCGGCGAGGAAGGCCACGTTCGCCCGGTCCACCTGCTCGATGAGCTCGAAGGCGGCCTGTGACGAGGTGATCGGGTAGCGCGGGTTCTCGTGACTGTTGAGGGCTTCGACGACGACGGTCGCGCCGATCCCGGCCGCCGCGTCGGCCGCCCTGCGCAGGTTGACCACGGCCAGGTCCCTGTCGGTGCCGGGGCCGTTGCCGTACAAGGCGTTGAGCACCGTGCAGCCCAGCTCGCCGGCCAGGCGGACGGCGGCGTCGATGTTCACCTGGAAGCGGGCCGAGCCGTCCGGCCTGGCCAGCAGGCCGCGCTCGCCCGCCGCCATGTCGCCGGCGTCGAAGTTGAGTCCCACCAGGCGCACGCCCGCGTCCTCGACGGCTTGGCGCAGGGCGGCCAGCTCGGCCCCGCTGGGGTCGGGCCCGCCGAACGGCCACCACAGCTCGACCGCGTCGAACCCGGCCTTGGCCGCCGCGGCCGGGCGCTCCAGCAGCGGCAGGCCGGTGAACAGGATCGACAGGTTGACGTCGAAGGTCAGCCCTTCGGGAACGCGGGTCACGAGGCGGCCGCCCTGGACAGGGCCGAGCGCAGCAGGCGGGCCGTCTCCGACGGCGTCTTCCCCACCCGTACGCCGACCGCCTCCAGCGCCTCCTTCTTGGCCTGCGCCGTCCCCGACGACCCGGACACGATCGCGCCCGCGTGCCCCATCGTCTTGCCCTCGGGCGCGGTGAACCCGGCCACGTACGCGACGACGGGCTTGGTGACGTTGGCGGCGATGTAGGCGGCGGCCCGCTCCTCGGCGTCGCCGCCGATCTCGCCGATCATGACGATGGCGTCGGTGCCGGGGTCGTCCTGGAACGCCTGGAGGCAGTCGATGTGCGTGGTGCCGACGACCGGGTCGCCGCCGATGCCGACGGCGGTGGAGAAGCCGAGGTCGCGCAGCTCGTACATGAGCTGGTACGTCAGCGTGCCCGACTTGGAGACCAGCCCGATGCGGCCGGAGGAGGTGATGTCGGCGGGGATGATCCCGGCCGACGACTGCCCGGGGCTGATGAGCCCGGGGCAGTTGGGCCCGATGATCCTGGTACGCCCGCGCGCCAGCGCACGGAACCGGACCGCGTCGTGCACCGGCACGCCCTCGGTGATGACCACGCAGAGCGGCACGCCCGCCTCGACCGCCTCCTCCACGGCGCCGGCCGTGAAGCGCGGCGGCACGAAGACGACCGACACGTCCGCCCCGGTCTCGGCGACGGCCTCGGCCACCGAGCCGAACACCGGCACCGTCCGCTCGCCGAAGTCCACCGCGCTGCCGCCCTTGCCGGGGGTCACGCCGGCCACCACGTCGGTCCCCGCGGCGAGCATGCGGGCCGTGTGCCTGCGGCCCTCCGCGCCCGTCATGCCCTGCACGAGCACCCGGCTGTCCTTGGTGAGAAAGATCGCCATTTACGCACCTGCCGCGAGTCTGGCCGCCATCTCGGCGGCGCCGTCCATGGTGGAGACCTGGCGGACCGCCGGGTGCCGGGCGTCGCTGAGGATGCGCCGGCCCACCTCGGCGTTGTTGCCGTCCAGCCGTACGACGATGGGCCTGCCCTGGCCGCGCTCGCCGAGGAGTTCGAGTGCGGTGACGATGCCGTTGGCCACCGCGTCGCAGGCCGTGATGCCGCCGAAGACGTTGACCAGCACCGACCGTACGTCGGGGTCGGCCAGGATGATCTCCAGTCCGTCGGCCATGACCTGGGCGGAGGCGCCGCCGCCGATGTCGAGGAAGTTGGCCGGGTCCGCGCCGGCGCCCGCCACCACGTCGAGGGTGCTCATGACGAGCCCCGCGCCGTTGCCGATCACGCCGACCGTGCCGTCCAGCTTCACGTAGTTGAGCCCCTTGGCCCTGGCGCGGGCCTCCAGGCTGTCGGACTGCTCGGCGTACCGCTCCCTGTCGTGCCGGAAGGCGGCGTTGTCGTCGAGCGTGACCTTGCCGTCGAGCGCCATGATGCGCTGGTCGGTGGTGCAGATCAGCGGGTTCACCTCGACGAGCAGGGCGTCCTCCGCGACCAGCACGTGCCACAGCTGCTCCAGCACCTCGGCGGTCGCTTCGGGCAGGCCCGCCTTGGCCGCCAGTTGCCGCGCGGTGTCGGCGTCCACCCCTGTCGCCGGGTCGATCGGCAGTTTCACGATGGCGTCGGGGTCGCGGGCCGCCAGTTCCTCGATCTCCATGCCGCCCTGCGCCGACACCATGGCCAGGAACGCCCCTTCGGCACGGTCCACCAGGAAGGCCGCGTAATACTCCTCGAACGGCACGGTCGCGGCCTCCACCAGCACCCGGTGCGCCGTGTGTCCCTTGATGTCCATGCCGATCACGCGCTCGGCCTCCGCCTGGGCCGCGGCCGGCCCCGCCGCCGGTCTGATGCCGCCCGCCTTGCCGCGTCCACCGGTCTTCACCTGGGCCTTGATGACAACGGGCGTGTCCAGCTCGGCCGCGATCGCGCGGGCCTCGGCCGGGGTGGCCGCGACCCGGCCCGCGGGGACCGGGATCCCGTGACGCCCGAAGAGCTCCTTCGCCTGGTACTCGTACAGGTCCATTCGAGCCTCCTTTGTAGACGGTATACCGTATGGAGTATTCCTCGTCTAGGGTCTCGACAGGCACCTGTCTTCTGGATATTCCATACAGTATGGAGAATGCAATAAAGGACTGGCGGGGGCGTTCGTACCTCCCCGGGCCCGTCCCAGCAGACCGCGTCCGCATGTTCCGGCTGGCCCTGGCCTCGATGGCGGTGATCAGCCCGCTCCAGTACGGCTACGCCGCCCTGCACACGGGTCAGGCCGGCGGCCTGACGCTGCTCGCCGTCTGGATCGCCTGCCAGGCCGCGGGCGCGCTGCCCGCGCTCCACCTCGTACGCCGCCGGCGCCTCGGCGTGCGGACCTGCCTGGCGGCCGGAGCCGCGCTCACAGGTCTCGGCCTGGCCACCGCGGGGCTCACCTCGGGACTCACCTCGGGGCTGTCCCCCGCCGCGCTCGCCGGGTACGCCGTGCTCGGCGGCCTCGGCGCGGGCCTGGTGTACGGCGTCTGCGGCGAGGTCGTCTCCTCCTGGTACCCCGAGCGCCCCGCCGCCCGCGTCGGCCTCATCACCGGCGCCTTCGGCTACGGCGCCGTCCCCCTGCTGCTGTGGGCCGGCGTGTTCCCCGCCATGACAGGACCGGCGTTCCTCATCATGGCCGCGGTCGCGACGGCCGTGCTGGCCACCGCCGCCCGGCACCTGCGGCTGTCCCCGGCGCTGTGGTGGCCGCTGGACGTGGACCCGCGCAGCCACGCGCTCGACGCCTCCCGCCTGCGCACGGCTCCGGAGGCGGTCAAGCAGTTCGGCATCGCGCAGGCGCTGCGCACCCGCACGCTGCCGGCGCTCGCGCTGATGCTGGTCTGCGCGGGCGCGGTGTCGGTGCTCGACGTGATCGTGGTCGCGGGCACCGGCGCGTGGGGCGCGGTGGCCCTGCTCGTCGCGCTGAACGGCGCGGGCAGGTCGGTCGCCATGCGCGCGTCGGAGCTGCACGGCCGCCGGCGGGTGCTGGCCGCCGTGTTCGGCGCGCTCGCGCTCGGCCAGGTGCTGCTCGCGGTCGCCGTCCAGAACGCCCACGAGCGGCCCGGCGGCACGCTGCTGCTGTGGCTCGGCGCGGTCGCGGCGGGGCTCGGCGGCGGCGCGTTCTACCCGCTGCTGGCCAGCCTCGTCCGCGAGCTGTTCGGCGCCGAGCGGGCCACCGAGATCCACGCGGTGGTCTACAGCGCCAAGGCCGTGGCCGGCGCGGTGGCGGCCGGGCTGGCGTTCGTCGCGCTGAGCGCCCCTGGCGCCGCGCTGCTGGCCGCCGCCGCCCTGGCGGCGCTGCCCGCGCTGGCGACCCCCCGCCTGCGCATCCCCGGGCTGCCCGCCACCATCCCCCTGTGACCGTCCCACTGTGACGCACTGTGATGAGACTCACGGACGAGCGGAACCCCAGGACGGTATGCTGTAGGCAGTCGACCAAAAACCGAAAATCAGCCCTGGAGACGTGACCATGTTGCTGTCGGATCAGGCCGGTCAGACGGCGGCCCCCAAGATCCCCCGTCCCGCGACGCTCCGCGAGAGCGTCATCGAGGCTATCCAAGAGCTCATCGTCTCCGGGCAGCTCAAGCCGGGCCAGCACCTCGTCGAGAGCGAGCTGGCCGAGCTGCTCGGCGTCTCCAGGCAGCCGGTCCGCGAGGCGTTGCAGCAGCTCAGCGGTGAGGGCTGGGTCGATCTTTTTCCCGGTCAGGGCGCGTTCGTGCACGTCCCGACCGTGGAGGAGGCCGACCAGCTGCTCGCCGTGCGCACCCTGCTGGAGACCGAGTCCGCGCGCCTGGCCGCCAAGCAGGCCGGCGAGGAGGGCGTCAAGCGGCTGCGCGCCCTGTGCGCCCGCGGCATCGCCGCGGTGCAGTCCGACGACGTCGACGGCGCCGTGGCCACCAACTCCGAGCTGCACGCGCTGGTGACCGACCTGTCGGGCAACAAGGTGCTCGCCGAGCTGGCCGCCCAGGTGGCCAGGCGGGTGCGGTGGTACCACACGCCGGTCGCCCGCCAGCGCGGCATGGCCTCGTGGGACGAGCACGCCGCCCTCATCGACGCCATCGAGGCCGGCGACGAGCGGCGCGCGGCCAAGATCATGCGCGAGCACACCGAGCACACCCGCGCCTCCTACATGGAGCAGCGCGAGAACGAGCCGGCCGAGCCCGCGCCCAAGCCGGTACGCCGCCGCCGTACCCGCCAGGCCGGCTGACCGACCCCCCTCACCGGCACGCCGGCCGATCCCCCTCCAGGGTCGGCCGGGCGGCCGCGTCATGCCGTCACGCCCTCCTGCCTGCGCGAACAGTCAGGGTTGACGTGACGTTCACACAAGCCCACATGCTCCGAAACACCTCGGGTAGAGGATGGAGCCACACCGGACGGAGGTGCACGACCATGAAAGCGTTCTTCCGCTTTCTCCTTGGTGATCCGCTGGGCCAGGCGGCGGACGGACGAGCCATCGGCGTCGGCCTGAGCGCGGCGCTGAAGAAGCACTACTCCGCGGACGACGCCGACCGCCACCTGCGCGAGTGGAGCAAGGACATCGACGTCCGCAAGAGTCCCCGCCCGTAGAGCAGGACGCACAGCAGCCAGACCCGCGACAGGGGGGCGGCCACCCTCGAACAGCAGCCTCCCCCCGCGCGTTCAGCGCTCCGCCGCCGGCTCCGGCTCCCCCTCCTGCTCAGCGGCCTTCTCAGTGGCCTTCTCAGTGGCCTTCTCGGTGGCCTTCTCGGTGCCTTTCTCAGAGGCTTTCTCCGCCTTGGCGTCGCGTGCCGACTTGATCAGGCTGAGCACCGTCGTCACGGCCAGCGTGCCGACGATGACCCCGAGAGACACCAGGATCGGGATCTCCGGCGCCCACGACACGCCGTCGTGGTGCAGCGCCTCGAGGATCAGCTTGACGCCGATGAAGGCCAGCACCACCGACAGGCCCTTGCTGAGATAGACCAGCCGGTCCAGCAGCCCGCCGATCAGGAAGAACAGCTGGCGCAGCCCCATGAGGGCGAAGGCGTTGGCGGTGAAGACCAGGTAGGGCTCCTTCGTCAGCCCGAAGATGGCCGGGATGGAGTCCAGCGCGAACAGCAGATCGGTGGTCCCGATGGCGACCATCACGATCAGCATCGGGGTGACCATCCTGCGGCCGTGATGCACGGTCAGGCGAGCGCCGTGGTAGGTGTCCGTGGTCGGGAGCACCCGGCGTACCGTGCGCAGCGCGATGTTCTCGGAGAACTCCGCGTCGTCCTCCTCGTGCCCGATCAGCTTCCACGCGGTGTAGACGAGGAAGGCGCCGAAGACGTAGAAGAGCCAGTCGAAGCGCGCCACCGCCTCCGCGCCGGCCGCGATGAAGCCGCCCCGCAGGAGCAGCGCCAGCACGATGCCGATGAGCAGCACCTTCTGGCGGTACTCCCGCGGCACCCGGAATCTGCTCATGATCAGCAGGAAGACGAAGAGGTTGTCCACGCTGAGCGAGTACTCGGTGATCCACCCGGCGAAGAACTCCCCGCCGTGCGCCGGGCCCGACAGCACGAGCAGGCCCACCCCGAAGGCCATCGCCAGGCAGACGTAGAGGCTCACCCAGCCCACGCACTCCTTGAACGAAGGTTCGTGGGGGTTGCGGGCGACGAGGTAGAAGTCGACAGCGAGCACGACACAGAAGCCGCCTATCGTGGCCAACCAGATCCACATGGGCAGATTCACCTACGTGCTCCCTTCCTCGTCTGCATCATCTGGGCATAGCGGACGTACTGCTCCAACAGCTCACTGGCGACGGGATTGCCGCCGGCCACCCGCACCAGCCAGTGCGGCATGAGCCGCTCGTGCATCCACAGGAACCCGATCGCGAAGCCGAGGCTGATCATCGCCTGGTACGCCAGGAACAGCGGCACCCCGTCGGCCATGCCGATCCCGGCCACGCTCTCCTGGAGCAGCCGCGAGAGGGGGAAGGCCGCCATCCAGTAGAGGCCGACGGGCCCGAACGTGCCCGGCCGGAACACGCCGTGGCCGAGGAGCACGCCGTACATGCCGCCGAAGAGGGCGAGCGGTGCGGCGAGCGCCAGGGCCGACAGCGCGGCCATCCCGGTGGGCTGCCCCGCGAGCAGGGTCAGCCCACCGGCCATGGCACCGGCGACGGCTCCGATCGACGCCCCTGGCAGGGCGAGTTCGAAACTGTGCCGTCCGATCATCAGCCCACGACCACGCCGTAGGCGAGCAGGCTGTAGAAGAGCATGCCCAGGTAGAACACCGCGCCGAAGCCGATGATGGCGTTCGACCACCACTTGGGCCTGATCGGTTTGGGCAGCATGCGGTTGTTCACCAGGAGCAGGGTCACGCAGTACGCGCCCATGGCGAACGTGGACAGGAACGCCAGCGTGTCCAGGATCCCGCTGGGACCGTCGGCCGGGCCGAACAGCAGGATCAGGATGCCGAAGAGGATCACGCCCCAGAGGAAGATGCCGTACAGGCGGGACATGCCCACCTTCTTCGCGCCGGGGATGAAGTTGTAGGTCATGTCGGCCTGGCCGCGCGAGAACGAGTCGAACAGGCCCAGCGTCGCGTTGAGGCCGATCAGGGCGATGAACCCGAGGAACACGACCCCGAGCACCGAACTGCCCGCCGAGGAGACGGCGTTCGACATCGCGGTCAGCGCCACCTCCCGGTCGTCGCCCTGAATCGCCGTACGCACGGCGGGGTCGATCCGCACCGCGGACTGGGCGATCACCGTGAAGGAGATGGTGACCAGCATGGTGATGCCCCAGAAGAGCAGCAGCGCGTCGAAGGTGACCCAGCGCCGCCAGCCCTTCCACTTGGCCATCTCGGCCGGGTCGGAGGTGTCGAACATGTACCCGCGGGTCGGCCGCTCCTCCTCGGAGGAGGCGTGCCGCAGCCCGACCACCTTCGGCTGGTGCACGCCCATGCCGGCGCCGGAGTCACGCAGGTGCAGCGTGTACCACATCTGCTGCATGCCCGACGGACCGGCGAAGGCGCAGGCGCCGACGATGACGGGGAACCAGGCGGCCGACAGGGCCTCCGCCGGCAGGTAGCCGAAGGAGAACATGCCGCTGATGGTGGTGACCACGTCACCCCAGGAGCCGACCATGGCGGCGACCACGGCGGTGCCGAGCACGAGCGCCCCGATGAGCAGGGAGAGCACGTTCTCCAGCAGGTTGTAGATCACCTTGGCCAGGGTGAAGACCACGCCGACGAGGATCAACCCGGCGATCGCGGTCACCATCCAGGGTATTCCGGTGATCTCCTCGAACGCCGCCGCGCCCGCGGACAGGTGGCCGGGCCAGATGTAGACGGCGATCGCCACCACGAAGAAGAACCACATCAGCGGCTTGAAGACCCTGGCCGCGCCGGAGAAGATGCTCTCCCCCGTGGCCATGGCGTAGCGGGCCATCTCCAGCATCACCACGGCCTGCAGGGTGACGCCGATCAGGAACAGCCACCTGATCTCGGGCCCGAACAGCAGCACCAGCCGGGGCCACATGTACGACTCGCCCATGCCCACGCCGAGCGCGACGAGGAACACCGTCGGCCCGATGAGGTGCACCGAGGGAGGCGCGTCGGGGAGCTTCCTGATGGGCATCGGCTCGAGCCGGCCCGCTTTCCATACTCGTTCGTCCTCGACCGGCGGCGTGGCCGTCGCCGGTGGTGTGTTCGATGTGTCCACCTACGGACCTCCTGGGGGGTTGTTGCCTTCCTCTGCGCCCCGAATTGCCCCCTCGCCTGGTGCTGCTGTGGCTCGGCTCTTAGCCCAGCAGCCCGGCTGCCCTGGCCCAGCGGTACTTCGCACCGAGGACCGCCACGGGCTTTTCCGTCGTGTACGGGTACGCGACCACGCCGTGCTCGAACAGGTACTCGCTGGCCTCCTCAACCTCGGTGTCGCCGGCCAGTGACGCCACGACCGGCTTGGTGTTGCCCTTCGCCCGCTCCTCGGCCACCACACGGGCGATGAGCTCGGCGAAGACCATCGGCGGCGTCACGATCGTGTGCCAGTAGCCGAGGACCAGCGCGTGGATGCGCTCGTCGCTCAGGCCGAGGCGGACCGTGTTCTCGTAGGTCGAGGGTGGTTCGCCGCCGGTGATGTCGATGGGGTTGCCCGCCGCTCCGAACGGCGGGATGTAGGCGCGGAACGCCGCGTCCAGGTCGTCGGGGATGTCCATGAGGGTCAGCCCGGCGTCCACGATGGCGTCGGACAGCAGCACGCCGGAGCCGCCCGCGCCGGTGATGATGACGACGTTCTCGCCCTTGGGGGCGGGCAGGATCGGCAGCGCGCGGGCGTACTCCAGCATGTCGTTCAGCCCGGGGGCGCGCACCACGCCGGCCTGGCGCAGGATGTCGTCGTAGACCTTGTCGTCGCCGGCCAGCGCGCCGGTGTGGGAGCCGGCGGCCCGCGCGCCCATGGCGGTGCGCCCGGCCTTGAGCACGATGACCGGCTTCTCCTTGACCACGCGGCGGGCGGCGTCGACGAAGCCGCGCCCGTCCTTGAGGTCTTCGAGGTGCATGGCGACGGCCTTGGTGTTGTCGTCCTGCTCGAAGAAGGTCAGCAGGTCGTCCTCGTCCACGTCGGCCTTGTTGCCGACGCCGACGATGGCGGACACGCCCATCTTGGTGGTGCGGCTGAAGCCCAGGATGGCCATGCCGATGCCGCCGCTCTGCGAGGTCAGCGCCACGCTGCCGCGCACGTCGTACGGTGTGCAGAAGGTCGCGCAGAGGTTCTCGGGCGTGTAGTAGTAGCCGTAGATGTTGGGGCCGAGCATGCGCACGCCGTGCCTGCGGGCGATCTCGACGATCTCCTTCTGGCCCTCGACGTTGCCGGTCTCGGCGAACCCCGAGGGGATCATCACCGCGCCTGCCACGCCCTTCGCGCCGACCTCCTCCAGCGCCGGCGCCACGAACTTGGCCGGGATGGCGAAGACGGCCACGTCCACCTCGCCCGGCACGTCGCCGACGCTCTTGTACGCCTTGAGCCCCATGATCTCGTCGGTCTTGGGGTTGATCGGGTAGATCTGCCCCTGGTAGCCGCCGTTGATGAGGTTGCGCATGACCGAGTTGCCGATCTTGCCGGTCTCGGCGGAGGCGCCGATGACGGCGACCGAGCGCGGCTTGAAGATGCGGTTCATCTGCCGCAGGATCTCCTCGCGCGGCAGCCGCTCGACCTCGGGGGCCGGCTGGCCGATGATGATCCGCACGTCGGCGGCCACGGCGCCGTTCGCGTCGGCGAAGACGGGGTTGAGGTCCACCTCGACGATCTCGGGGAGGTCGGTGACCAGCCGGCCGACGCGTTCGATGAGCGACGCCAGCGCCTGGCGGTCGGCGGGTTCCGCGCCGCGGGCGCCCTTGAGCACATCCGCCGCTCTGATGTCGTCCAGCATCTTCAGCGCATCATCACCCGAAACCGGGGCAAGCCGGAAGGTCACGTCCTTGAGTACTTCGACGAGCACGCCGCCGAGGCCGAAGGCCACGACCTTGCCGAAGGTGGGGTCGGTGACCGCGCCGACGATGACCTCGTGGCCGCCGCCCACGAGCTGCTGCACCTGGATGCCGTCGATCGTGGCGTCCGGGTTGTAGGCGCGGGCGTTGGCCAGGATCGTGGCGTAGCCCTCGCGTACCTCGTCGGCGTTCTTCAGGCCGACCAGCACGCCGCCGGCGTCCGTCTTGTGCAGGATGTCGGGCGAGACGATCTTCAGCACGACCGGGAACCCGATCTCCCCGGCCAGCCGGGCGGCCTCGTCGGCCGAGCTCGCGAGGCCCTCGCCGGGGGTGGCGATGCCGTACGCCTGGCACAGCTCACGGCCCTCAGGAGCCGTCAGGGCCGTACGCCCCTCGGCCAGCGCCTTGTCGATGACGTCCCTGGCAGGCACTAGATGACTCCGTTCGTCTTGAGTTCGGCCAGCTCCTCGGCGCTCACGCCGATCTGGCGGTAGATCTCCTGGTTGTGCTCGCCGAGCAGCGGCGGCGTGCGGACGTCCACCGGCGAGTCGGACAGCTGCAGCGGGCTGCCCACCGTCACGAACTCGCCGCGCTCCGGATGGTCGACGGTGACGACGATGCCCTCCTCGCGCAGGCTCTCGTCCTCCACCAGCTCCTTGGTGGACAGGATCGGCCCGCACGGGATGTTCTCGGCGTTGAGCCGGTCGAGCACCGTCCACTTGTCGTGGCGGATCGTCCACTCCTCGATGAGCTGGAACATCTTGTCCAGCTTCGGCAGCCGCGCCTCGGGCGTCGCCCACTCGGGGTCGTCGGCCAGCTCGGGACGGCCGATGATGCCGGTGATCGGCTTCCAGCCGACCGGCTGGACGATGACGTAGATGTAGTCGTTCGGCCCGCCGGGCGCGCAGCGCACCGCCCAGCCGGGCTGGCCGCCGCCGCTGGCGTTGCCCGAGCGCGGCACCTCGTCGCCGAACGTCTTGTTCGGGTACTCGCGCAGCGGCCCGTGCGCCAGGCGCTGCTGGTCACGCAGCTTCACGCGGCACAGATTCAGCACGGCGTGCTGCATGGCCACCTGTACGCGCTGGCCGCGTCCGGTCTGGGTGCGCTGGTAGAGGGCGGCCAGGATGCCGGCCACCGCGTGGATGCCGGTGCCCGAGTCGCCGATCTGGGCGCCGGTGGCCAGCGGCGGGCCCTCCTCGAAGCCCGTCGTGCTCATCGAGCCGCCCATCGCCTGCGCGATCACCTCGTACGCCTTGAACTTGGCGTACCTGCCCTGGCCGAAGCCCTTGATCGAGGCGTAGATGAGGCGGGGGTTGAGCTCCTGCAGGCGCTCCCAGGAGAAGCCCATGCGGTCCACCGCTCCTGGACCGAAGTTCTCCACCAGGATGTCGGCGCTCTTCACCAGCTCGGTGAAGATCTCCTTGCCGCGCTCGCTCTTCATGTTGAGGGTGATGCTGCGCTTGTTGCAGTTGAGCATCGTGAAGTACAGGCTGTCGACGCCGGGGACGTCGCGGAGCTGCTGCCGGGTGATGTCGCCGGCCGGGGCCTCCAGCTTGACCACGTCGGCGCCCAGCCACGCGAGCAGCTGGGTGGCCGACGGGCCGGACTGGACATGGGTCATGTCGAGGACGCGGACACCTTCGAGAGCCTTCATCTGCACCGTGATTCCCCTACTTGTACATGGTCTGGTTCATGGTTCCTGGGGCGTACACCTCTGGGTCGACCCAGACGTTGATCAGCGAGGGCTTGCCGGACTCGCGGGCCCGCTCCAGCGCCGGCCGGATCTCGGCGGGGTCGCGGACCTCCTCGCCGTAGCCGCCGAGCAGCTTGGCGAACTCGCCGTAGCGGATGTCGCCGAGGGTGTTGCCGACGCGGGCGCGGTCCTGGCCGTACTTGGCGGCCTGGCCGTACCTGATCTGGTTCATCGAGGAGTTGTTGCCGATGACGCCGATGAAGGGCAGGTCGAAGCGGACCATGGTCTCGAAGTCCCAGCCGGTGAGGCTGAAGGCGCCGTCGCCGAACAGGCACAGCACCTCCTTGTCGCGGCGGGCCTGCTTGGCGGCCATCGCGAAGGCCATGCCGACGCCGAGCGTGCCGAGCGGGCCCGGGTCCATCCAGTGGCCCGGCGACTTGGGCTGCACGACCTGGCCGGAGAAGGTGACGATGTCGCCGCCGTCGCCGATGTAGATCGAGTCCTCGGTGAGGAACTCGTTGATCTCGTGGACCAGGCGGTAGGGGTCGATCGGCTGGGCGCCGGACAGCTGGCGGGGCAGCCGCTTCTCGTACGCCTGGGTCTCGACGTTGCGCAGCTCGTCCAGCCACTCCTTGCGGCGGGCCGCGCTGTTGTCCACCCGGCCGCTCGCGGCCTGCGCCACCGCGGACAGGACGAGCCCGGCGTCGCCGACGATGCCGAGGTCGATGTCGCGGTTCTTGCCGACCGTGCGGTAGTCGAGGTCGATCTGCACGACCTTGGCCGTCGGCGACAGGCGCTTGCCGTAGCCCATGCGGAAGTCGAACGGGGTGCCGACGATGATGATCAGGTCGGCCTCGGTGAAGGCGTAGCGGCGGCTGAGCTGGAAGTGGTGCGGGTCGCCGGGCGGCAGCGTGCCGCGGCCCGAGCCGTTCATGTACGCGGGGACGTTCAGCGTCCGTACGAAGTCGATGGCCGCGTCGGTCGCCCGGCAGGTCCAGACCTGGCTGCCGAGCAGGATGCACGGCTTCTCGGCGTGGGCGAGCAGGTCGGCCAGCTGCTCGATGGCCTCGGGGTCGCCCTGCTGACGGGTGGAGGCGCGGTAGTGGCCGGCCTTGGGGATGCGCGCCTTCTCGACCGGCACCTTCGCGTCGAGCACGTCGCGCGGGATCTCCAGGAACGACGGCCCCGGAGCGCCGTGGTAGCACTCGCGGAAGGCCATGGAGACGATGTCGGCCACCCGCTCGGTGCTCGGCACCGTGGCCGCGAACTTGGTGATCGGGGTCATCATGTCGACGTGCGGGAGGTCCTGCAAGGAGCCCATCTTGTGCTGGCTCAGCGCACCCTGGCCGCCGATGAGCAACATCGGGCTCTCCGCGCGGAAGGCGTTGGCCACGCCGGTCACCGCGTCGGTCGTGCCCGGCCCCGCGGTGACGACCGCGCAGCCCGGCTTGCCGGTGATGCGGGCGTAACCGTCGGCGGCGTGCGCGGCCACCTGCTCGTGGCGTACGTCGATGACCTCGATGCCCTCATCGACGCAGCCGTCGTAGATATCGATGATGTGGCCGCCGCAGAGCGTGTAGATCACGTCCACGCCTTCGGCTTTGAGTGCCTTGGCTACGAGATGACCACCGGAGATCGTTTCCGACATCATGCACCCTTCCTGGCGAACGAGCTCGCTGTCTTCCGCATACTGCATACCGTATGAACGCAATGGTTACTCTCTCCGGAAGGGCGTGTCCAGGCCCTAGGGCAATTCGATCAGCTCGACCTGCTCACCGGACCACCCCGGCGGCACCACTGCCAGCGCGTCCGCCAGGGCCGCGCCCCACAACGATCCCGGCCGGTCATGACCCACGGGGACCGCGCCGCGACCCGACCGCCGGACCGGCACCAGGCGGGTGTCGCGCGGGTGCGGGCGCACCTCGCCCGACAGCGCGCTCGTCTCCCGCGCGGCGGGCACGCCGGACAGCTCGCGCAGGATCGGGGCGAGCAGCGTCAGCGCGGCGGCCAGAGCCGCGAACGGGTTCCCCGGCAGGCCCACCACGAGCCTGCCGTCCGTCAGGCGGGCCAGCGCCTGGGGGTGCCCTGGACGTACGGCGACCCCGTCCACCAGCACGTCGGCGCCCAGCTCCGCCAGCACCGCCCGCAGATGATCGGCCGGCCCCTTCGACGACGCCCCGCACACCACGACCACGTCCTCGCGGCACTCCGGCCACCCGCTCGGCGCGTCCGCGCCCGCCGGCCATCCCCCGCCGGCCCCATGCTCGGCCCACCCGGCCAGGGCGGCGCGCAACGCGGCAGGGCCGTCGGGGAGGCGGGTGGTGGTGGCGACGCGGCCGCCCGCCCACTCCACGAGGCCGGGCAGGAACGGGCCGATCGCGTCGCGAACCCGCCCTGGGGCGGGCAGGCCGGCGTCCACGACCTCGTCGCCGGTCACCAGCACCGCGACGCGCGGCCGTGGACGCACCTCCAGCACGTCGTGGCCGAGCGCGGCGGCCAGGCCGAGCGTCACCGGCGTCACCACCGTCCCCGCGCCCAGCACGACCGCGCCCTCGGCGATGTCCTCGCCCCTGCGCCTGATGTGCCTGCCGGGCACGACGACGCCCCCGACGACCCCGCCCACGACCCCGCCCACGGACCCGCCCACGGGCCCGCCGAGGGGGCCGCCCGCGCCGCCCGCGTGCAGGTCACCGGCCGGGCCGCCCCTGGGCACGTCGCCGTCCGCGTGCTCGTACGGCAGGACCGCCTCGGCGCCCGCCGGCACCGGGGCGCCGGTGGCGATCTCGACGGCCTCGCCCGCCCGCAGCGCACCCCCGTACGGCGCTCCCCCGGCCAGCACCCGGGCCACCACCCGCCAGGGCCCGGAACCCGCGACGGCGTACCCGTCCATCGCCGAGACGTCCACGCCCGGCACCGCCACCAGCGCGCGCAGCGGCGCCGCCAGCCGGCAGCCGAGCGCCTCCCGCAGCGGCACGGATGAAGGCTTCGAAGGGCAGGCCGCGCCCGCCGCGAGGGCCCGGGCGGCGGGCCATGAGATCGCTTCCACCACTGGTCCATGCCACAAAACGGTCACAGGCACACTCCTTGACCCTCGTTTTTCCATACTGTATACCGAATGCACGGTGGGGAGTGTCCAGCGATCCCGCCGCGAGCACGGGGCCCCGTACTTACGGCCGGGTCGCCTTCAAGCGACTGCCGCAGCTACGGGGCTCCGTGCTTACAATCCGACGCAAGAACGGAGCGCAAGCATGAAGGTCGCTGTTCTTGGCGCCGGCGCCATCGGCGCGTACGTGGGGGCCGCACTCCACAAGGCGGGAGTCGAGGTGCACCTCATCGCGAGAGGCGCGCACCTCGAGGCGATACGCCGTGCCGGTGTGCGGGTGCTCACCCCCAGGGGCGACTTCACCGCCCATCCCCATGCCACCGACGATCCCGCCGAGGTCGGCCCGGTGGACCACGTCTTCCTGGGCCTCAAGGCGAACAGCTACGCCGCCGCCGGCCCCATGATCCGGCCGCTCCTGCACGAGACGACCAGCATCATCGCCGCGCAGAACGGCATCCCGTGGTGGTACTTCCACGGGCTCAAGGGCCCGTACGAGGGCTACCGCATCGAGAGCGTCGATCCCGGCGGCGCGGTGACGGCCGCGCTGCCCCTGCACCGCGCCATCGGCTGCGTGGTCTACGCCGCGACGGAGATCGAGGAGCCCGGCGTGATCCGCCACCTGGAGGGCACCCGCTTCTCCATCGGCGAGCCCGACGGCCGGCTGTCGGAGCGCTGCCGCGCCTTCAGCGAAGCCGCCGTCGAGGGCGGGCTGAAGTGCCCGGTCGAGCGCGACCTGCGCAGAGACGTGTGGATCAAGCTGATGGGCAACATCGCCTTCAATCCGATCAGCGCGCTGGCCCGCGCGACGATGGCCGGCATCTGCCGCCACGACGGCGCCAGGGAGCTGGTCGTCGCCATGATGCGGGAGACCGTGGAGGTGGCCCGCCGGGTGGGCTGCGATCCGGGCATCTCGATAGAGCGCCGCCTGCGCGGGGCGGAGAAGGCGGGCGAGCACAAGACGTCCACGCTCCAGGACCTGGAGAAGGGCAAGCCGCTGGAGCTCGACGTGCTGCTGGCGGCGGTGGTCGAGCTGGCCGATCTGACCGGAGCGGAGGTGCCGACGCTGAGGGCGATCCACGCGGTGAGCGACCTGCTGAACGCGAACCTTGTCCGTGCGGTATAGCCCGGAATACCGTAGATTGTATACTGAATGGAGGGATCATGAGCTATGACCGCCTGACCCATCCACTGGTACGCGAAAACGGCGTGCTGCGCAAGGCGTCGTGGGAGGAGGCGCTGGAGCGAGCAGCGGAGGGCTTCCGCCGCAACATAGAACGACACGGGCCCGACAGCTTCGCGATGTTGTCGTGCGCCCGCTCCACCAACGAGATGAACTACGTCGGGCAGAAGTTCACCCGGGTGGTCGTCGGAACCAACAACGTGGACTCCTGCAACCGCACCTGCCACGCCCCCAGCGTGGCCGGCCTGTCGGCGGTGTTCGGCAGCGGTGGCGGCACCTCCTCCTACCAGGAGGTGGAGGACACCGACGTGATAGTGATGTGGGGTTCCGCGGCCAGGAACGCCCACCCCATCTTCTTCCAGCACGTGCTCAAGGGCATCCACAACGGCGCCAAGATGTTCGCCGTCGATCCGCGCCGCACCGGCACCGCCCAGTGGGCCGACCTCTGGCTCGGGCTCAACGTCGGCACCGACATCCCCCTCGCGCACGCGGTCGCCCGCGAGATCATCCACGCGGGGCTGCACAACGAGGCGTTCATCGAGCGGGCCACCGTGGGCTTCGAGGAGTTCAAGGAGTCCGTCGAGCCCTGGACGCTGTCGGCGGCCGAGCAGGTGACCGGCGTGCCGGCCACGGCGATCCGCGAGCTGGCCCACGCCTACGCCCGCGCCGACCGCGCCCAGCTCTGCTGGACGCTCGGCATCACCGAGCACCACAACGCGACCGACAACGTCCGGGCGCTGATCAACCTGGCCCTGCTCACCGGCCACGTCGGCCGCTACGGCTCCGGCCTGTCGCCGCTGCGCGGCCAGAACAACGTGCAGGGCGGCGGTGACATGGGCGCCATCCCCAACCGCCTGCCCGGCTTCCAGGACATCCTCGACCCCGGCACCAGGCAGCGCTTCGAGAGCGCCTGGGGCCGCGCCATCCAGCCCCGCTACGGCTACAACCTCACCGAGATGCTGGAGGCGATGGGCGAGGGCAAGCTCACCACCTGCTACATGATCGGCGAGAACCCGGTGCAGTCCGAGGCCGACTCGCTCTCCTGCATCAAGCGCCTGTCCATGCTCGATCACCTGGTCGTCCAGGACATCTTCCTCACCAAGACCGCGCAGATGGCCGACGTGGTGCTGCCGGCCAGCGCCGCCTGGTGCGAGGCCGACGGCACGTTCACCAACAGCGAGCGCCGGGTCCAGCGGGTGCGCAAGGCCCTGGAGCCGCCGGGCGAGGCCCGCGACGACATCTGGATCGTCTGCGAGATCGCCCGCAGGCTCGGTCACGACTGGCACTACGACGACGCCGAGGAGGTCTGGAACGAGCTGCGATCACTGTCGCCCCAGCACGCCGGCATGTCCTACCAGCGGCTGGCCGAGTTGCAGGGCATCCAGTGGCCGTGCCCGTCGGAGGACTCCCTGGAGCCGCCCTACCTGCACGGCCGGCTGTGGGAGAGCGACCCGGTCAAGCGGGGCATGCCGGCGCCGTTCGCCCTGCTGCGCCACTCGCCGCCGGTGGACCTGGTGGACGAGGAGTACCCGCTGCGGCTGACGACCGGGCGGCGGCTCGACTCCTACAACACGGGCGTGCAGTCCTCCGGGTTCGCCTCGCCGCTGCGTCGCGGCGAGACGATCGAGCTGTGCCCCGAGGACGCCGAGAAGCTCGGCGTCGTGGCCGGCGAGGAGGTGCGGATCACCTCCCGGCGGGCCTCGGTGGTCGCGCCCGTCCACATCGACCCTGGGCTGAGACCCGGGCTGGTGTTCATGACGTTCCATTTCCCCGACGAGGTCGACACCAACTCCCTGACGATCGAGGCCACGGACCCGATCTCGGGGACGGCGGAGTTCAAAGCTGCCGCGGTCAGGGTCGAGAAGCTCGTCAAGGCCGGGTGACCACATGGATCTGAGATTCCGCGACGCCAAGCCCACCGACGAGGAGCGCGCGGCGGTCGACGACCTGCTCGGCCCGCCCGCCTCCGCGTGGACCGGCGGCAGCCGTACCGAGGCCGACCTGCGCATGGCCGTCCGCGCCGAGGAGGCGCGCGACCAGTTGCTGCCCGCCCTGCACGCGGTCAACGACCGTGTCGGGTGGATCAGCGAGGGCGCGCTCGACTACATCTGCCGCCGGCTCAACGTGCCGCCGGCCGAGGCGTACGGCGTGGCCACGTTCTACTCGCTGCTCTCCGTCGAGGAGCGGCCCAAGCGGGTGCTGCACGTCTGCACCGACCTGGCCTGCCAGGCCAAGGACTCCAAGGCCGTGTGCGACCGCGTACGCGAGCGCTTCGGCCCGCCCGGCAAGGACTGGCAGGAGAGCCCCTGCCTCGGCCTGTGCGAGCGAGCCCCCGCCGCGCTCGCCCTGGAGGCCGGCGTGCCGCACCGGGCCGAGGTGTACGCCCCCGCCACCCCCGACACGATTACCACCATCACCGGCACCACGCCCGGCACCAACGGCCATGCGCCCGCCGTGCACGTCGCCGGCGAGACGCCCGTCAAGGAGGCCGTGCCGCAGTCCGGCGACCCCGGCCTGGTGCTGCTGCGCCGCGTCGGGCAGGTCGATCCGGCCAGCCTCGACGACTACCGGGCGGCCGGCGGCTACACCGCGCTGCGCCGCGCCTTCGAGCTCGGGCCGACCGGGGTGATCCGCGAGGTGCTGGAGTCGGGCCTGGTCGGCAGGGGCGGCGCCGCCTTCCCCACCGGCCGCAAGTGGGAGGCCACCGCGCGCCAGCCCGACCACCCCCACTACCTCGTGTGCAACGCCGACGAGAGCGAGCCGGGCACGTTCAAGGACCGGGTCGTGATGGAGGGCGACCCGTACGCGCTCATCGAGGCGATGACCGTCGCCGCGTACGCCACCGGCTGCACCAAGGGCTACCTCTACATCAGGGGCGAGTACCCGAGGGCGACCGCGCGGCTCCAGCACGCCATCACCACCGCCCGCTCCCGTGGGCTGCTCGGCGACGACATCCTCGGCAAGGGGCTGTCGTTCGACATCGAGCTGCGCAGAGGCGCGGGGGCGTACATCTGCGGCGAGGAGACCGCGATCTTCAACTCCATCGAGGGGCGGCGCGGCGAGCCGCGCAGCAAACCGCCCTTCCCCGTGGAGAAGGGGCTGTTCGGCAAGCCGACCGTGGTCAACAACGTCGAGACGCTGGTCAACGTGCTGCCGATCCTGGAGCGCGGCGCGCCGGCGTACGCGGCGGCCGAGCCCAAGCTGTTCTGCGTCTCCGGCGCGGTCGAACGGCCCGGCGTGTACGAGCTGACCTTCGGCGCCACCCTGCGCGAGCTGCTCGACCTGGCCGGCACCACCGGCACCACCAGGGCCGTGCTGCTCGGCGGCGCCGCCGGGGCGTTCGTCACCGACCTCGACATCCCGCTCACCTTCGAGGGCACCAGGAACGCCGGCGCCACCCTCGGCTCCGGCGTGGTGCTCGTCATCGACGACTCCGTCGACCTCAAGGCGCTGCTGCTGCGCATCGCGGAGTTCTTCCGCGACGAGTCCTGCGGGCAGTGCGTGCCCTGCCGGGTCGGCACCGTACGGCAGGAGGAGGCACTGCACCGCCTCACCCGCCGCGTCGATCCGAACGAGCCGCGCCGGGACGACGACCCCGACCTGGTGCTGCTGCGCGAGGTCGGGCAGACCATGCGCGACGCCTCCATCTGCGGCCTCGGGCAGACCGCCTGGAACGCCGTCGAATCGGCCATCGACCGTCTGGGAGTGTTCAAATGATCCCGCTCCAGCCGCCCCGCCGGCTCATCGACGTCGAGATCGACGGCGAGACCGTACGGGTGCCGGAGGGCTCCACGATCCTCGACGCCTGCCAGGCGGCGGGCAAGGACGTGCCCACCCTCTGCTACGGCGACACGCTCACCCCGAAGAACGCCTGCCGGGTCTGCGTCGTGGAGGTGGAGGGCGCCAGGACGCTGGCGCCCGCCTGCTCCAGGAAGGCCGAGCCGAACATGAAGGTCGGCACCGACACCGAGCGGGCCCGCCAGAGCCGCAAGGTCGTGCTCGAACTGCTCGGCTCGTCGGTCGACCTGTCCACCACGCCGCGCGCCGCCGAGTGGACCGAGGAGTACGGCGCCGACCCCGCCAGGTTCGGCGACGAGGCCGCCACCGTCGAGCAGCCCGCCAAGGTGGACAACGACCTCTACGTCCGCGACTACAGCAAATGCATCCTCTGCTACAAGTGCGTGGACGCCTGCGGCGACCAGTGGCAGAACTCCTTCGCCATCTCCGTCGCCGGGCGCGGCTTCGACGCCGAGATCTCCACCGAGTTCGACGCCCCGCTCACCGACTCGGCCTGCGTCTACTGCGGCAACTGCGTCGAGGTCTGCCCCACCGGGGCGCTGTCGTTCAAGACCGAGTACGACATGCGCGCCGACGGCACCTGGGACGAGTCCCGCCAGGCCGAGACCACCACCGTCTGCAGCTACTGCGGCGTCGGCTGCAACCTCACCCTGCACGTCCAGGACAACAAGATCGTCAAGGTGACCTCGCCGCACGACAACCCCGTCACGAAGGGCAACCTCTGCGTCAAGGGACGCTTCGGGTACGGATATGTCTAGGGTCACCGTCAAGAAGCGCATCCTGCGGGTGAAGGACGCCGCCCGCGTGCGCAAGGTCGACGCGCTGGCCGCCGAGGAGCCGCTGGAGATCCGGCTCAACGGCACCCCGCTGACCGTCACCATGCGCACGCCGGGCGACGACTTCGACCTGGCGGCCGGGTTCCTCGTCAGCGAGGGTGCCGTGGGGTCGCCGGGCGACATCTCCACCATCCGCTACTGCGCCGGGGCCACCGTCGAAGGGCAGAACACCTACAACGTCCTCGACGTACGGCTCGCCCCCGGCGTGCCCGAGCCTGAGCCGCGCAACTTCTACACCACCTCCTCGTGCGGCGTCTGCGGGAAGGCGTCGCTGGAGGCCGTACGCACAGTGGCTCGCTGGAGCGCGGGAGACGACCCGGTCGAGCTGGCGCAGTCGACTGTCGCTGCCCTGCCGGACCGGCTGCGCGCCGCCCAGCGGGTCTTCGACAGGACCGGGGGCCTGCACGCGGCCGGCCTGTTCACGGCCGACGGTGAGCCGCTGTGCGTACGCGAGGACGTCGGCCGGCACAACGCCGTCGACAAGCTGCTCGGCTGGGCGCTGCGCGAAGGGCGGCTGCCGCTGCGCGGCACCGTCCTCATGGTGTCGGGGCGGGCGTCGTTCGAGCTGGTGCAGAAGGCCGTCATGGGCGGGATACCGGTGCTCGCCGCGGTCTCGGCGCCGTCCTCGCTCGCCGTCGAGCTGGCCGCCGACGAGGGACTGACGCTCATCGGGTTCCTGCGCGGGAACTCGATGAACGTCTACACGGGTGAACGCCGGCTGAGCGCCCGTACAAGCGTCACCTCGGGCGCCGGCAACGGCTCTGCCGACGCACGATCACCGAGGTGATGACGGGATGCCGACGGCGGCGCCGGGCCCCCAGCGCCGCCGTCCGGCATCCCACCTGTCTAATTGCCGCACTCCGTGCGGCGGGCTCGGTCGCCCCTGACGCCGCCGCCTTCCCCCGCTCTGGTCGCTCCGCTCCCGCCGCTCCTCCAGGCGACGGCGGCTCCCTCGCGGGGTCACTTCCCTTCCTTCTCAAAGGGACCGCACCACGTGCGGTGGGAAAGTCGCCGGATGGCGCCGGCCAGGCCGTCACCCCCTGAAGCGTCCTGACTCGGGGGATTTTGACAACCATTTTCATTTTGGCGCATACTGACTCACATGATGTCAGGATTTTCCCGGTCGTGGACTGTCGGCCTGCTGGCCACAGCCGCGCTGCTCACCACCACTGCCTGCGGTTCCGGTACGGCGGACACCTCCGCCGGGTCCGAGGGCGGCAAGCCCGAAGTGATCGCCGCCTTCTACCCCCTGCAGTGGCTGAGCGAGCAGATCGGAGCATCCGACACCCAGGTGAGCGTGCTGACCGCCCCCGGCGTCGAGCCGCACGACCTGGAGCTGGGCATCCAGCAGGTCACCCAGCTGAAGAACGCCGCACTCACCGTCTACATCAAGGGCATCCAGCCCGCCGTGGACGACGCCGTGGACCCGGAGACGAGCTTCGACGCCGCCACGGCCGTCCAGACGATCCCCGCGGGTGAGCACGAGGAGGAGCACGCCGGGGAAGAGCACGACCACGAGGTCGCGTACGACCCGCACATCTGGCTCGACCCCGCCCGCCTGGCCACCGTCGCCACCAAGCTCGGCGAGCGGCTCGCCACCGCCGACCCCGCGCACGCCCAGGGCTACAAGGACCGCGCCGCCAAGACGGCCGCCACGCTGGGCACCCTCGACCAGGAGTTCGCCAAGGGCCTCGGCGCGTGCCGCACCAAGACGATGGTGACCGCGCACGAGGCGTTCGGCTACCTCGCCGACCGCTACGGGCTCAAGCAGGTCGGCATCACGCTCGACCCCGAGACCGAGCCTTCCCCCACCCGCCTGTCGGAGGTCGGCAAGCTGGCCAAGGCGGAGGGCGTCACCACCATCTTCACCGAGTCCCTGGTCAGCCCGAAGGTGGCCGAGGTGCTGGCGAGCCAGGTCGGCGCCAAGACGGCGGTGCTCGACCCGCTGGAGAGCAAGCCCTCGGGCGACTACGTCTCAGCCATGCGCGATAACCTCAAAACCCTACAAACAGCACTGGGGTGTACGTCATGACGGAAACGGCCTTCGCGATGACCGGCGGCCGGGTCACCTTCGATGGCAAGCCCGTCCTTCGAGGGATCGACCTGACCGTCTGTCCCGGGGAGGTCGTGGCCCTGCTCGGCGCCAACGGCTCGGGCAAGTCGACGCTGGTCCGCGCGCTGCTCGGCCTCACGCCGCTGACCGGCGGCACGACCTTGATGTACGGCACCCCGCCGGCCAGGTTCCGCGACTGGTGGCGCATCGGCTACGTGCCGCAGCGCCTCCAGGTGGGCGGCGGCGTGCCCGCGACCGTCCGCGAGGTGGTCGCCTCCGGCCGCGTCGCCAGGCAGCGCCGCCTGCGCAGGACCAGCGCGGCCGACAAGGCGGCCGTGGCGAGCGCCCTCGAGGCCGTGCGCCTGGCCGACCGGGCCGGCGACCCCGTCCAGTCGCTGTCGGGGGGCCAGCAGCAGCGGGTGCTCATCGCCCGCGCGCTGGCCGGGGAGCCCGACACGTACGTGATGGACGAACCCACCGCCGGCGTGGACGCCGACACCCAGCAGCTGCTCGCCGACACCCTGGGCGGGCTGGTCCGCGAGGGCAAGACGGTCGTCCTGGTGGCCCACGAGCTGGGCCCGCTGGAGCCGATCATCACGCGCGGCGTGGTGATCCGCGAGGGCCGCGTCGCCCACGACGGGCGGCCGCCCCGGCCCGAGGGCGAGTGCGCGCGGCCGGGACACGAGCACCAGCACCCGCACGCCGCCGAACCCGTCGGCGGCCCGCTGACCGGGTGGCAAGGGGAACCAAGGTGATCTTCGAACTTCTGCAGGAACAGCTCTTCCAGCTCGCGCTCATCGCGGCGCTGCTGGTCGGGCTCTGCGCGCCCGCCGTGGGCACGTTCATCGTGCAGCGCAGGCTGGCGCTGCTCGGCGACGGCGTCGGCCACATCGCGCTGACCGGCGTCGCGCTGGGGTTCCTGACCGGCAGCGCGCCCGTGCTCACCGCCGTTCTCGTGTCCATCGCCGGCGCCGTGGCCATCGAGCTGGTCAGGGCGCGCGGGCGCACCAGCGGCGACGTGGCGCTGGCGCTGATGTTCTACGGCGGCATCGCGGGCGGCGTCATGCTCATGGCCATCGCGCCCGGCGGCAGCAACGCCAAGCTCAACTCCTACCTGTTCGGCGCCATCGCCAGCGTCACCGTCGAGGACATCTGGGTGGTCGCCGCGCTCGCCGTGGCCGTGCTCGCGGTCGTCCTGATCTTCGGCAGGGAGCTGTTCGTGCTCTGCCAGGACGAGGAGATGGCCAAGGCCAGCGGCCTGCCCGTACGGTTCCTGAGCCTGCTCATCGCCGTCACCGCCGCGCTCACCGTGGTCATCGCCATGCGCGTGGTCGGCCTGCTGCTCGTCAGCGCCCTCATGGTGATCCCCGTGGCCACCAGCCAGCAGCTCACCCGCGGGTTCCGTACCACGATGGGGCTGGCCATGCTGTTCGGGGTGCTCGCCTCCGTGGGCGGCCTGCTCGCCTCCACCTACTCCGCCAAGGTGCCGCCGGGGGCCGCGATCGTGCTTCTTGCGCTCGCCGGCTTCGTCCTGGCGCTCGGGGTCGGTAAATTCGTACGTCGAGGGCGTACCCAGGAGTCGACATTGAGCGAGCGGCCAAAGCTGCGCATCGAGGAGGTCGCATGACGACGAGGCGCGATGCCGTGCATGACACCCTGCGCAGGAGCGAGGGGTTCCGCAGCGCGCAGGACGTCTATGCCGAGATGCGCCTGCACGGCGCCAAGATCGGGCTGACGACCGTCTACCGCGCGCTCCAGGCCCTGGCCGACGGCGGCCAGGTCGACGTGCTGCGCACCGACGACGGCGAGTCCGTCTACCGCGCCTGCGCCACCGACACCCACCACCACCATCTGGTGTGCCGCCGCTGCGGGCGCACGGTCGAGGTGGCGGGGCCCGCCGTCGAGCGGTGGGCGGAGATGGTGGGCAGCGAGCACGGCTTCACCGAGATCACGCACACGGTCGAGGTGTTCGGCACCTGCGCGGGCTGCTCGACGGCGGTCAGGTCGAGCTGACCGGCCCCGCGCCCGGCTCCTCGGCCGCCCGCACCGGCACCGCGTCCGGTTCCGGCCTCGCGTCCGGTTCCCGTACCGCGTCCGCACCCGGCCGCCCGGTCGCTTGACCCGGTTCCCCGGCCTGCTCGGGTGACGGGGTGCGGCGGGAGCCGTACAGGACGCCCAGCACGATCACCGCGCACCCGGCGAGCTGCACCACCGACGGCCGCTCGCCCAGCGCGAGCGCGCCGATCGCCACCGTCGTCATGGGCTGGATGAGCAGCAGCAGCGCGGTCAGCGCGGCGGGCTGGCGCGGCAGCGAGTACGTGATCAGCGACCACCCGAGCACCTGCGGCCCCAGCGCGAGCAGCAGCAGCCACCAGTGACCCGGCCAGGTGGGCACCAGGTCGGCGCCGCCGAACAGCGGGCTCAGCACCGCCATGACGACGGTGGCCACCACGGTCGCGTGCGCCAGCGGCCCGGCCGCGCGATCGCCCCCGCCGCCCTTCATCAGCAGCAGGAACACGGCGTACGACACGGACGTCGCCAGCCCCGCCAGCACCCCCTTGAGCGGGTCGCTGCCGTAGGCGGCGCTGTCGAACACCCCGGAGATCAGCACGACGCCGGTGAAGACGACCGGCGTACCGAGCATGAGGCGGGTGGACGGCCGCTCACCGAACAGCCCCCACGCCGCGAACGCCACCAGGAACACCTGCAGGTTGCCCAGCACGGTCGCGAGGCCCGCCCCCACGTAGTCGATCGCGTGGTGCCAGAACAGCAGGTCGAACGCGAACGCCACGCCCGCCGCCCACGCCGCGGGCAACGCCCTGCGCGGCAGGGGCCCCAGCCTGCGCCGTTCGCGCCAGGCGAGGAACAGCAGCGGAGGTACGGCGTACGCGCAGCGGAACACCGCCGAGGTGGCGGGCGACACCTCGGACAGCCGGACCAAGGGGGCCGAGGTGGAGATGATGAGCGCTCCGGCGATCGCGATCAGCACGATACGGCGATGTGCGCTCACCGAAACCCCCGAAGTCCCGTATAGGAGATACGCTGCGACCACGCTAGATCCCGGCGCGGACAGGAGTCAACATGCCGTTTGGCCATGACATGGTGCATGCATTGGCCACCGTCGTCGAGCTGGTCAACACCTCGCCTTCCACCGGAGGCGACGAAGGACTGGCCGGCCTGGACGACCTCCAGGCGTTCGTGGAGTCACGCCAAGTCAGCGGCATCGACAAGATCACCGCCCGCGACCTCGGCCAGGTCCGCATGGTGCGGGAGGCGTTCCACCGTGTCTTCACCGCCCCCGACCAGCCCACGGCCGTACGCACCCTCAACGCCCTGCTCGCCGAGACCCGCATCACGCCCCGCCTCACCGAGCACGACGGCCACCCGCTGCACGTCCACTACTTCGCCGCCGACGCCAGCCTCGCCGAACACGTGGCCGCCGACTGCGGCGTCGCCCTGGCGCACCTGCTGGTCGAAGGCGAGGCCGAACGCCTGCGCACCTGCTCGGCCCCCGACTGCGACCGCGTCTTCGTCGACGAGTCCCGCAACCGCTCCCGCGTCTACTGCGACAGCCGCACCTGCGGCAACCGCATGCACGTAGCCGCCTACCGCGCCCGCCGCCGCGCCTGACCCGTACTCGAACCACGCTCGAACCCGCGAACGAGCCGCTCGTTGCGCCTGGAAAGCGGGGCTGGACGCCCCGAAGGTGTCCAAGTCGTCGTCGGGCGTCCGCAGGTTCACCTCGCTCGACCTCGCGCGCATCGCCGACCTGTGCGGCGTGTCCGTCGACTGGCTGCCCGGCGTGGCCCAGCCCACCCCCGCCACCTCGGCCCGCACCGCCGGGGCTCGCGTCACCCCATCCGGCGCCACCGGCCATCGGCGCCAGCCCTCCGAGAACCGTCCTCTCCACCTCATGAGAGCCGTGGCAGGAGCCCGCGTGTGCCGCCGAATCAGGCGCAGCTGTGATCGGCGGGCCTGAGCTCGTCTGGAGGGCGGCGGGACGGAAGGCCGCCCTCAAGGGCTCCGAGGTCAGACCGGGTTGGGGAGGGCGCCGCCGTAGCGGCGATCGCGCTTGGCGAAGATTTCGCAGGCTTCCCACAGGTCGCGGCGGTCGAAGTCGGGCCAGAGGCGGTCGAGGAAGACCATCTCGGCGTAGGCCGACTGCCAGAGCAGGAAGTTGGAGAAGCGCTGCTCGCCCGACGACCGTATGAACAGGTCGACCGGCGGGATCTCCGGCTCGTCGAGGTAGCGGGCGAAGACCTTCTCATTGACCTTGCCGGGCTTGACGCGGCCGGCGGCGATGTCGGCGGCCAGCTTCAGTGCCGCGTCGACGATCTCGGCCTGCCCGCCGTAATTGACACAGAATTGCAATGTGAGCTTGCGGTTGGCCGTCGTCATCTCCTCGGCGGCCTGGAGCTCCGAGATGACGCTCTTCCACAGCCGGCCCGGCCGGCCGGCCCACCGCACGCGTACGCCCATGGCGTGCAGCTCGTCGCGCCGCCGCCTGATGACGTCGCGGTTGAAGCCCATGAGGAAGCGCACCTCGTCGGGCGAGCGCTTCCAGTTCTCGGTGGAGAACGCGTAGGCGCTCAGGTAGGGGATGCCCAGCTCAAGGGCCCCTTCGATGACGTCGAAGAGCGAGGATTCGCCCGCCTTGTGGCCTTCGGTGCGGGGCAGTCCACGGGCCTTGGCCCAGCGGCCGTTGCCGTCCATGATGATGGCGACGTGCTGGGGCACCAGCTCTCGCGGAATGGGCGGCGGGGTCGCCCCCGACGGGTGCGGGGACGGTGGTCGTACGTTCACGCGGGCTCCCTTTCGACGTGTCGGAGAGAGCGTATTCCGTGTTCGAGGTGCCATTGCAGATAGGCGGCGACCAGGCCGCTGCACTCGCTGCGATGGCGTGACTCCGAAGCGTCGGCGGTGGCCCAGTCGCCGCGCAGCAGCGCCGTCATGAGCCCGATGGTCTCACCGGCGGGCACCACGGCGCCGGCCGGCTTGCAGCCTCCGCACACCACGCCACCTGCGACGATGGCGAACGCCCTGATCGCGGGCGCCTGGCATTTGGCGCACGCGTCGAGGGCGGGCGCGTAGCCGGCCACGGCCAGGGAGCGCAGGAAGTAGGCGTCGAGCACCAGCCGGGCCTCGTGCCCGCGGTCGGCGAGGGTGCGCAACCCGCCCACGAGCAGCAGGAACTGCCGCAGCGCCGGCTCCTTCTCCCCCTGCGTCAGCCGGTCGGCGGTCTCGAGCATCGCGCTGCCGGCGGTGTAGCGGGGGTAGTCGACGGCCAGCGCCTCTCCGTAGGGTCTGATCGTCTCCGCCTGGGTGATGACGTCGAGCGTGCGTCCGGTGTGAAGCTGCAGGTCGACGTGCGTGAACGGCTCCAGCCTTGCCCCGAAGCGTGAGGTCGTGCGACGGACCCCCTTCGCCACCGCGCGGATCTTGCCGGTGCGCTTGGCCAGGATGGTGACGATGCGGTCGGCCTCACCGAGCTTCTGAGTGCGTAGAACCACGCCTTCGTCACGGTAGAGACTCACTCGCACATCTTACGGCCGACCTGTATACCGACGGACGAGACGTTACGGTCATGCTCTGGTGACGCGACTTTGCGTCACTCTCACTAGACTTTGACGCCTGTCCCCGCATTACCCGTTGTTCAACCCCCCGCTACCGCCTCGAAAGGGAGTCATGACCCGCGTGGTCCTGCTGGGTGCTTCGCCCGGCCCCGACATCTCTCCGACCGGCCTGAGGCTGGCCGCGCTGCCCGGTAATCCCACCGTCGCCGAGCGCCTGCGCGGCCAGCTCTCATCAATGGACCCGCGTTTCGCGACGGTCCAGACGGGCGATGTGGCCGCCGCTCTGCGCGCCGTGGCCGACGTCGCCGAGTCAGCAACGGAGAGCCTGTTCCTCATCCCGGAGAACTCTGTCGTCCACGACGAGCTGATCTACCAGATCACCAAGTCCAAGCGCGGTGCGCTGGCGCTCGTCGCGAAAGAGCCGCGTACGGGGGTGACGGAGGACAACGGCCAGGAGGAGACCGGGCCGGAGGAGCCCGTCACCGAGGACGAGGGTCCCGGAGACCGCATCCCCATCGACGAGGCCGAGCCGGAGATCGGGCTCAACCGCGTCGAAGGGCTGCCGGTGCGGGTGCGCATCGGCAAGTCGCGCGTCGTCTCGGTCGGCACCGCCAACCACGCGGTGACCAGGCCCAACGGCGTGGTGCTCGGCCCGCTGCACATCAGCGCGCGCAACGCGCCGGTGCTCGCGCAGACGTGCCGCGAGCTCGCCGACATGGCGCACCGCTTCGGTGCCGACGACGACCTGATGCAGCTCATCGTCTTCGGCCTCGTACGCAACGGCGTGTCGGTCGGCATCCGCGGCCGCCGCGACCTGTTCTACCGCCGGGTCACCACCCAGGAGGAGATCAACGAGGCCGGCGCCGAGATGGCCGGCATGGACGAAGACCGCTCCAGGCTCAACAACGCGGTCAAGGGCGCCGACGGCTTCTTCACCACGTACTTCGTCTCCACCTACTCCCGCTACATCGCCCGCTGGGCCGCCCGGCGCGGCCTGACCCCCAACCAGGTCACGCTGATCTCCATCGCGCTCGGCGTGGCGGCCGCCGCCTGTTTCGCGACCGGCGACCGGCCCTGGATGGTGGCGGGCGGCGTGCTGATCTACTTCGCCTTCGTCTTCGACTGCGTCGACGGCCAGGTCGCCCGTTACGCCCGCAAGTTCGGCGTGCTGGGGGCATGGCTGGACGCCACGTTCGACCGGTTCAAGGAATACGTCGTCTTCGCCGGCCTGGCCATCGGCTGGGTGGTCTCCGGCCACGGCGACGAGATCTGGATTCTCGCGCTCGCGGCGATCGGCCTGCAGTCCGTACGCCACCTGCTCGACTTCTCCTTCGGCGCCGCCCGCCGCCGCAAGCCGCCGTCCCCCCTCCCCTCGATCCCCCTCGACTCCGCCGACGACCGCGAGCTGCGGCAGGCGCTCAGCACCCGTAAGGTGGAGCGGAGCCAGGGTGTCCGAGGCATGCTCAAGATGTGGACGAAGGCGGGCAAGTACCGCGCTGTCCACTGGGCGCGTAAGATGATCGTCTTCCCCATCGGCGAGCGTTTCGCGGCCATCGCGATCACCGCCGCCCTCTTCGACGCCCGGATCACCTTCATCACGCTGGTGATCTGGGGTTGCGTCGCCGCCGCCTACACCCTCACCGGACGCCTCATGAGGTCGCTCGTATGATCACCCACCCGCAGGCCATGGCCACCCCCACGCCGGATCCCGACGAGGAGCGCCGCCGCATCCAGACCGCCCGGCTCGTCGCCTATCGGGACGACGGCCCGCTCGCCCACGCCCTGTCCACCCGGATCGGGGCCGGCCTGCCACCCGTGCCCACCACGCTCGTCGCCCTGCTCGCCGTGGTCGCCATCACGGTCGCCGGGCTGCTGGAGCCGGGCCCCATCCTCCTGCTGCCCGTGGCCGTCGTGCTGCTGCTCGTGCTGCCCACGACGTCGCGCGACCACCTGGGCCGCTTCGACTGGCTCACCCCGCCGCTGGTGCGCGGCGCCGAGTTCTTCACCATCATCGCGATCGGCCTGGCCGCGGACGCGCCGAAGTGGCTGCTGTTCGTGCTGGTCTACGTCGTCGGCTACCACACCTACGACACCGTCTACCGCACCCGGCAGAGCATCTGGCCGCCCGCCTGGGTCTTCCGCGCCGGTCTCGGCTGGGAGCTGCGGCTGGCCATCATCGGTGTCGGTGCGGCGTTCGGCGCGGTGACGCCGGTGCTCGCGGTGCTGACGGCGTACCTGTTCGTGCTGTTCGCCGTCGAGAGCGTGACGAGCTGGGTGCGCCTGGACAAGGCGTCCGCCCAGGCCAGTGCCGACGCTGAGCAGGACCTGGAGGCCTCCCCTGAAGACGCCCTCGAGCAGGCCACGGGAGAGGCGGAGAAGGGCTGACCCGACGCCCGACCGCAGCTCCCGCCGCGGCGCCGTACCCCACGGGTGCGGCGCCGCGGCTTTTTCCTGTCACGCGGGCCTTTCGGCCACTTAGGCTGGGTTGAGGAGCACCTCGGGCCTGGGAGAGGCGGATGGCGTTCTTGCCACGGCTGTTCAGGCGGCACGATCCGCCGGCCGAGCGGGAGGAGGCGCGCCGCCGCGGGATGCGGGACGCGCGCCTGCACCCTCTCGGCGAGTTCACCGACCCGGAGTTCCAGCCCGCGTACGTCTCCGAGGTCAGGGCTCAGGCCCGCGAGGAGGTCACGCTGGTGGACCGGCGGCTGGCGGCCACGCGTACGGCGCTGCTGGAGCGAGCGCTGGGCGAGCGGGAGACGATCCTGCGCGAGCTGGGCAGGTCCGGCACCCGGCCGCCGCCGCCCAACGGGCACGCCCTGCCGGCGCCCGACGACCCCGACCCGTTCATCTCGATCGCCGAGGCCAGGGCGCGGCGGGAGGAGGCGCGGCGGCGCGCGGTCGTCGAGGGGTCGGAGGCCGCCGTGCAGCGGGCCCGCGCCCGCATCGAGCACCTCACGCAGGAGTGGGAGAGCGCGCTGATCGAGCGGGACCACGAGGTGGAGGCGGTGCACGCCAGGGCCGAGCTGCTGATCGCGGCGTACAAGAGCGGGGTGTTACGCGCTCATCCGCGCAAGGAGGAGATCCCGCCCCTGTGGAAGGGCGAGGTCGTCGCCATGACCGGGGCCGGGGAGGCGGCGGTGGCGGGGCGCGAGGAGATCGGGCGGATCCTGCGCGAGGTCGAGGAGCGCATCGAGGCCTGGCACGCCGGGGTCCCGCCCCCCGAGCTGACTCCCCCGCCCGAGACCCCTGAGGACAGTGGCTGATGGCGGGAGTGCGGAGGGCGGTGGCCGCGCTCAGCGGGCTGGTGCTGGCGGGTGGGGTGGTGGCGGGGTGCGGGACGGAGCCCCGCGCGGTGTGCGGGGCGATCGTGGACTCCACCACGTACGCCGACCCCGCCACGTCCAGGAACGACGTCACCTCGAAGCTCCCCGCCTTCGCCGGCGGGTGCGACTGGATCGGGTTCGCGGCGGTGACCGGCAGCTCGGAGAGCAGCACGTGCCGCCAGGGCCCGGTCTCCCTGGCGGCCACCCGGGCGGAGAACCCCAACGACAACCCGGTGGTGGAGGAGCGGGTCAGGCAGCACAGGATGCGGGAGGTGCTGCCGAGGGCGGTGGCGCTGTTCGACTGCCCCACGGAGGGCGATGGCTCCGACGTGCTGGGCGCCCTCCGTTACCTGGTCAAGCAGCTCGACGCGCGGCGGCAGCCGGACCGGCCGCACCAGGTCATCGTGTTCAGCGACCTGATCGACAACCGGGGCGAGCTGGACGTCAACCGCCTGAACCTGAGCGAGGACGGCCGCCAGCAGAAGATCAAGGAGCTGCGGGACGGCGGGCTGCTGCCCGACATGTCCGGATACTCGGTGGTGGTGCACGGCTTCCTGCGCGCGAAGACGTCGAGCCCCGACCGGTTCCCGCTGCTGGAGGGGTTCTGGCGGGAGTCGTTCGAGGCGGCGGGCGCGGCCACGGTCGACCTGCTTTGAGCCTGCGAGAGCGCTCTCCGCACGTCAGCCCAGGCGCTTTTCACAAGGGAGTCAGGAAGGGCGTGCGGAATGTTGACAGCAGGTAAGCCCAGCGTCCACACTGCGGAGAGAGCGCTCTCTCACGTCCCTCCGCACCCCCCATGGAGCGATGATGACCCGTGTGAACAGGCACAGGCGCCGCCTGGCGGCGGTCGCCGCGGCGCTGGCCGCACTCGGCGGCCTGCTCGTCCAGGTGGCCACCAGCGCATCGGCCTCCGTCCCCGCCACCCCGTCCGGCTGGTCGCTGGTCTGGGCGGACGACTTCAACGGCCCGGCCAGCACCCTTCCCTCCTCCAGCAACTGGATCATCGACACCGGCCACGGCTACCCTGGCGGCCCCGGCAACTGGGGAACGGGCGAGATCCAGCGCTACACCGACAGCACCGCCAACCTCAGCCTCGACGGCTCAGGCAACCTGCGCATCACCCCGCTGCGCAGCTCGTCGGGCGAGTGGACCTCCGCCCGCATCGAGACCAGGCGCGCCGACTTCAAGCCCGCCGACGGCCGCATCCTGCGCATCGAGAGCCGCCTGCAGATGCCGAACGTGACCGGTCAGGCCGCCCTCGGCTACTGGCCGGCGTTCTGGGCGCTCGGGGCCCCGTACCGGGGTAACTACTGGAACTGGCCGGCCATCGGCGAGTTCGACATCATGGAGAACGTCAACGGGCTCAACTCCGTCTGGGGCGTGCTCCACTGCGGCGTCAACCCCGGCGGCCCCTGCGAGGAGACCAACGGCCTGAGCGCCAGCCGCGCCTGCCCCGGCTCGACCTGCCAGTCGGCCTTCCACACCTTCCGCTTCGAGTGGGACCGCAGCGTCTCACCCAACCAGCTCCGCTGGTACGTGGACGGCCAGCTGTTCCACAGCCTGAGCCAGTCCAGGTTCGACGCGACCACGTGGAACAACATGACCGGCCACGCCGGCTACTTCCTGCTGCTCAACGTGGCGATGGGCGGCGCGTTCCCGAACGCGCTCGGCGGCCAGACGCCGACCGCGGCCACCGTGCCGGGCCGGCCGATGGTGGTCGACTACGTGGCGGTCTGGCAGAGCGGTGGCGGCGGCACCGACCCGACCGACCCGCCGACCGACCCGCCCGGCGACGTCGACGCCCGCTCGACCATCCAGGCCGAGCGCTACTCGGCCCAGTCGGGCACGATCGTGGAGACCACCACCGACTCGGGCGGCGGCCAGAACGTCGGCGCCATCGCCAACGGCGACTGGCTGCGCTACGACGGCGTGAAGTTCGGCTCGACGCCCGCCACCCAGTTCAAGGCCAGGGTGGCGTCGGGCGCGGCGGCGGGGGTGAGCGGGCTCGTCCAGGTCAGGCTGGACAGCCCCACGGCGCCGCCCATCGGTGACTTCGCCCTGGCCAACACGGGCGGCTGGCAGAGCTGGCGGACGATCCCCGCCAACATCTCGGGGGTGACGGGCACGCACACCGTGTACCTGACCTTCTCCTCCGGGCAGCCGGCCGACTTCGTCAACGTCAACTGGCTCACGTTCTCGACGTCCTGACCGCAGCCGCTGGGGCCCCGGGAAGGGCCCCAGCGGCCGTCAGGCGGTGCGGCGGCGGGCGATGATCCGTTCTGCCCAGCTCGCCGCCTCCGGGTCCCGCAGCCCCTCCACGACGCCGCCCAGGTACGCCGTGGCCAGGCTGTCGAAGCCGCTGTCGAGCCGGCGTAACCGCCCATCCCGCCGCCGCTCGGCCCCTTGCAGGTATTGGGCGATGCTCTCGGCGTAACTCGCGTCCCGCTGGTAGGCGGCCTGCGCGGCGGCGCACGCCGCGGCCTCGGCGTCGCGCTTGGCCCGCAGCTCCCACAGCCGCCGGTCGTTGGGGTTGTGCATGCGGCGGCCGAGGTCGGCGGCGATGAGCGCGGTGGCCACCAGCAGGGCCAGCAGCAGGGTCATGGTGGGCAACGACGCGACGCCCTCCGAGGCAGGCCCGATCTGCTCGCCGTCCACGACCAGCGGCCGGACGAGCGCGTCGCGGCGCAGCACGGCGACGGCGACGATGAGGCCGAGCCACACGAGCGCGGCGAGGACGAGCAGCCAGCGGCCCTTGGCCGGGCTTCCGTGCTCCTGCCAGGAACGGAACGCGCGGCCGTACATGTGGGGGGCCACCAGCATGATCAGGGCGGCGCCCGCGGCGAGCAGCGCGGTCATCGCGACGCTGTCGCCCCAGCTCAGGATGACCTGGTAGAGGATCGGAACCTCGACGATCAGCAGGAGCAGCAGCAGGAGCGCGGCGGGCAGCCAGCGGCGGACGACCGGCCAGCGGCTGCCGGAGATCGCGATCGAGCTGGGCCGGCCGTCGCCGGGGCGGCGGCTGGGCTGCTCCAGCTCGGCGACCTGGCGCCGGGTCTCGTCCAGGGCCTGCCTGGCCTCGCCGAAGGTCCGCTGCGACTCCGCGAGGCGGATCTTCTGCCCCTCGAACTCGGCCCGCGCCCGCTGGATCTCCTGCTCCGTGCGCTCCTCGATGGCGGCCAGCTCGGCCAGCCGCTCGTCCTCCAGCTCGTGGAAGCGCGGCACGCCGCCGGTCTGCAGGGTGAGCGTGTCGATCTGGCCGTCGGCGGCGTGGGCGCGGCCCAGCTCGCGTTCTGCGCGGCGGCGCTGCGCCCAGTCGGGCATGCGGTAGAGGTCGCCCTCGTACGCCACGGCGGGCGCGATGCGGGTGACCTCGTCGCCGGGCTGGTCGGGCACGCGGGAACCGGCGCGGCGGTTGCGGCGGATGGGACGCATGGGTCCTCCCCAGCGGGCACGAGGGGTGCTGACTCCGATGCTAAATCCCGGGCCCTCGATGCCGTCGCCGATGGGCGAAATGGGGGAACAATGAGCCGCGTGAGCGATTTGCCGATCATCGACGTGTCCCCGCTCGTCTCTGGAGGCCCCGGCAAGGAAGCGGGCAACGTAGCGGGCAACGAAGCGGGCAAGGAGGCCGTGGCCGAGGCGATCGGCGCGGCCTGTCGCGACAGCGGGTTCTTCTACATCCGCGGTCACGGCGTGCCCGCCGAGCTGATCGACCGGCTCGACGCCGCCGCCAGGCGTTTCTTCGCGCTGCCCGACGAGGTCAAGCAGGAGATCGCGATGGAGCGCGGCGGCCGGGCCTGGCGCGGCTTCTTCCCGGTCGGCGGCGAGCTGACCTCGGGCCGGCCCGACCTGAAGGAGGGCGTCTACTTCGGCGCCGAGGAGCCGCCAGGGCCGCGCCCGCTGCACGGCCCCAACCTGTTCCCCGCCCAGGTGCCCGAGCTGCGTGCGGCGGTGCTGGACTACCTGGGCAGGATGACGGAGGTCGGGCAGGCGGTCATGGCGGGCGTCGCGCTCAGCCTGGGGCTGGACGAGGGCTACTTCCGTACGGGCTACACGGCCGACCCGACCATCCTGTTCCGGATCTTCCACTACCCGCCTGGCCCGCCGGACGACGCCGACACGTGGGGCGTCGGCGAGCACACCGACTACGGCCTGCTCACCCTCCTCCTCCAGGACGCCAACGGCGGCCTCCAGGTGCACACGCGATCGGGCTGGGTGGAGGCGCCGCCGCTGGAGGGCACGTTCGTGTGCAACATCGGCGACATGCTCGACAAGCTCACCGGCGGCCGCTACCGCTCGACGCCGCACCGCGTGCGCAACCGCAGCGGCAACGAGCGACTCAGCTTCCCGTTCTTCTTCGACCCGGGCTGGGACAGCGAGGTGCCGCCCCTGCCGTACGCGCCGGGCCGCCGCTGGGACGGCCAGGTCGACTTCACCGGCACGTACGGCGAGTACCTGCTGGCGAAGGTGTCGAAGGTCTTCCCCGAGCTGTTCGAGCGGCAGATCTAGGCCGACCCGCGCACGACGAGCCGGGCGGGCAGCACGACCGAGGTGGTGTGGCGGCCCTCCAGCCGCGACAGCAGCAGCCGGGCCAGCGCCAGCGCCTGGTCGGCGACCGGCACCCGGACGGTGGTGAGCGCGGGCGTGGTGGCCGAGGCGGCGTCGATGTCGTCGAAGCCCACCACCGCCACGTCGTCCGGCACCCGCCGCCCCGCCTCGCGCAGCGCCCGCATGGCGCCGATGGCGAGCTGGTCGGTGGCGGCGAACACGGCGTCGAGCGCGGGGTCGTCGGCGAGCAGCCGCCGCATCGCATCGGCGCCCGCGGCCCTGGTGAGGTCGTCGGCGGGCGCCAGGTGCGGCTGCAGGCCCGCCCGTCGCAGCGCCGCCCGGTGCCCGGCCAGCCGGTCCTGGACGGTCACCAGGTCCATCGGCCCGCACACCATGCCGACGCGCCGCCGCCCCCGCTCCAGCAGGTGCTCGGTGGCCGCCGCCGCGCCGCCCGCGTTGTCCACGTCCACGTACGGCACCAGCGACGCGATCTCCGGCTTGCCGAGCAGCACGACCGGCACCCCGGTGCGGGACAGCCGCTCGGCCAGCGTGTCGGCCCGGTCGGGCGGCAGCAGCACGACGCCGTCGGCCAGCCGCGCCTCCACGTGGGCGACGATGCGCCGGTGGCTCTCGGCGGTGTCGGCGAGCATGAGCGTGATCTGCTTGCCGGCGCCTTCGAGCAGGCTGGTGACGTATTGGACGACGGCGGCAGTCAGCGCGTCGCCGCCGCCCTGCCTGGGCACCGACAGCACGAGCGCGACCGCATTGGTCCTGCGGGTGACAAGGCTGCGGGCGGCCAGGTTGGGCACGTAGCCGAGCTCGTTGACGGCCCGCATGACGGTGGTCCTGACCTCGGGGCTCACCGACGACTCGCCGTTGACGACGCGGGAGACGGTGGCGCGGGAGACGCCGGCGCGGGCCGCCACGGTCTCCAGGGTGGGGCGCTTGGGCGGGGTCTCGGCCAGGCCGTTGCGACGTACGACGTCGCGGTACCACAGGGCGCTGTCCTTGAGGCGCCGCCGCTGGGTGGCGAAGTCGACGTGCACGAGGCCGAACTTGCGCTGGTAGCCGTCCACCCATTCGAGGTTGTCGAGCAGCGTCCAGGCGAGGTAGCCGCGTACGTTGGCGCCCGCGTCGAGCGCGGCGCGCAGGGCGCGCAGGTGCTCCTCGATGAAGCTGATGCGATCGACGTCGTGGATGCCGTCGCCGGTCACCACGTCGACGAAGTCGGCGCCGTTCTCGGTGATCATGAGTTCGAGCCCGGGGTACTCGCGGGTGAGCCGGCCCAGCAGCTGCGACAGGCAGCCGGGCACGATGGGCCAGCCCATGGCGGTCACGGCGGTGGGCACCGTGCAGAACAGCACGCCGTCGCTGCCCGGGTAGGCGGGGTCGGCGGGCTCGCTGGGCTGGGCCTGCACGACGAGCGGCGCGTAGTAGTTGACGCCGAGCAGGTCGATGGGCTGCCCGATGATCTCCAGGTCGCCGTCGTGGACGTGGCCGAGCCCGCCGTGCCGCTCGATGACCGGCAGCAGCTCCTCCGGGTACGCCCCGCGCAGCACGGGCTCCAGGAACTGCCGGTTGACCAGCGTGTCGATCCTGGCGACGGCCGCCGCGTCCTCCTCCGACGCCCGCCGGCCGGGGTCGCTCACCTGGGCGGGCGTCATGACGGGCGAGATGTTGAGCACGACGCCCACCTCGGCGGCGCCCGCCTCGCGCAGCGCCCGCACGGCCAGGCCGTGGCCGAGCAACATGTGGTGGGCGGCGGCGAACGCCTCGGCGGCCGACGTGCGGCCGGGCGCGTGGATGCCGGCGCCGTGGCCGAGGAAGGCGGCCACCCACGGCTCGTTCAGCGTGAACCAGGTGCGCACCCGGTCGCCCAGCCGCTGGTGCACGGCGGCGGCGTAGTCGGCGAAGCGCAGCGCCGTGTCACGCGACGGCCAGCCGCCGCGATCCTCCAGCGCCTGCGGCAGATCCCAGTGATAGAGCGTCGCGTACGGCTTGATGCCGGCGCCGACCAGCTCGTCCACCAGCCGGTCGTAGAAGTCCAGCCCGGCCGCGTTGGGTTCGCCGCCGCCGTCGGGGAAGATCCGCGGCCAGCTCATCGAGAACCGGTAGGAGCCGAGATCCAGCTCCCGCATCAACCGGACGTCCTCCGGATAGCGGTGGTAGTGGTCGCATGTCTCCACCCGGTCCACGGAGAAGGTGTCCCAGATCGACGGGCCTCGGCCGTCGATGTTCGTGGCCCCCTCGATCTGGAAGGCCGACGTCGACACTCCCCACTCGAAGCCCTCGGGGAAGCTTGCGGTGCTCATTTCTGCGGATACCTTCCAATCAACGATCAGCCGGCCCAGTCTCCCGCGCCCCCTCGTCGCGCGCCAGCCTGGCCAGGAGGTATACAGAGCGCGTGGAACTGGACCGGCTCGATCGTGACATCATCGCGGCGCTCGTGGACGACGCCCGCCAGACCTACGCCGAGATCGGCCACCGGGTCGGGCTGAGCGCCTCGGCGGTCAAGCGCAGGGTCGACCGGTTGCGGCAGGCGGGGGCGATCACCGGGTTCAGCGCGCGGGTGGCGCCGCAGGCGCTGGGCTGGACGACGGAGGCGTACGTCGAGCTGTTCTGCCAGGGCAAGACCAAGCCGTCGGACATCGCGCTGGCGGTGGCGAAGTTCCCGGAAGTGGTGGCGGCGGCCACGATCACCGGCGAGGCCGACGCGCTGCTGCACATCAGGGCCACCGACGTGCGGCACGTGGAGCGGGTGATCGAGCGCATCGCGGCGGAGACGTTCGTGGTGCGGACCAAGAGCGCGATCGTGCTGTCGCGGCTCATCGACACACCGCCGGGCGCCTCGGTGCCGGAGGCGCGCAACGAATCGCCCTTGATGGGCTGAGACAAGCAACGGATTCGCGCGAACGCGCAATGTCAAGCCCTTGGCCGCCCGAATCGGCGTTCTTAGGCTGTCCTCATCTCCTCATCGTGGAGTTTTCCCTGCTTAGAGAGCCGATGGAGCGTTGCATGCCCAAACACTTCCTCATGTGCCGCCCGGACTACTTCGCGGTCGAGTACGCCATCAACCCGTGGATGCATCCCGAGGCGGGCGCCGACCGTGACATCGCGGTCCGGCAGTGGGAGGGCTTGAAGTCGGCGTACGAGGAGCTCGGGCACGAGGTGAGCCTGATCGAGCCGATCGACGGCCTGCCCGACATGGTCTTCGCCGCGAACGGCGCGCTGGTCGCGGGCGGCCGCGTCTACGGCGCCCGCTTCGCCTACCCGCAGCGCGCCGCGGAGGGGCCCGCCTACCTGCGCTGGTTCGCCGAGCGCGGCTACCCGGTGATGGAGCCGGCGCACGTCAACGAGGGCGAGGGCGACTTCCTCACCCTCGACGAGGTCATCCTGGCCGGCACCGGCTTCCGCACGGACGTGGTGGCCCACCAGGAGGCGCAGGAGTACCTCGGCCGGCCGGTCGTCTCGCTGACGCTGGTGGACCCGCGCTTCTACCACCTGGACACGGCGCTGTTCCCGCTCGACGGGCACAACGTGGCCTACTACCCCGAGGCGTTCTCGCCCGGGAGCCTCGCGGTGCTGCGCCGCATGTTCCCCGACGCGGTGCTCGCGACCGCGCAGGACGCCGAGGTGCTCGGCCTCAACGCGGTCAGCGACGGCACGAACGTGGTCATCAACGCCGAGGCGACCGACCTGCAGCTGGAACTCAAGCGGCGCGGGTACGAGGTGATCCCGGTCGACCTGTCGGAGCTGCGCAAGGCGGGTGGCGGCCCCAAGTGCTGCACACTGGAGATCAGGGGGGACAACTGACATGATCACCAGCGCAGAGCTGATCGAGATAAGCGAGCGCCGCAGCGCGCACAACTACCATCCACTTCCCGTCGTCATCCACGAGGCCGACGGCGCGTGGGTCACCGACGTCGAGGGCAAGCGTTACCTCGACTGCCTGTCCGGCTACTCGTCGCTGAACTTCGGCCACCGCCACCCGAAGATCATCGAGGCGGCGCGCGAGCAGCTAGAGCGGCTCACGCTGACCAGCCGCGCCTTCTACCACGACCAGTTCGCGCAGTTCTGCGCCGGGCTCGGCGACCTGACGGGCAAGGACATGGTCCTGCCCATGAACACCGGCGCCGAGGCCGTCGAGACCGCGATCAAGGTGGCCCGCAAGTGGGGTTACGAGGTCAAGGGCGTCGAGCCCGGCCAGGCCAACATCATCGTCATGGACGGCAACTTCCACGGCCGTACGACGACGATCATCAGCTTCTCCACCGATCCCGACGCGCACGACGGCTTCGGCCCGTACACGCCGGGCTTCCGCATCGTCCCGTACGGCTCCGCCGAGGCGGTCCGCGAGGCCATGGACGCGGCGACGGTGGCCGTGCTGGTCGAGCCGATCCAGGGCGAGGCCGGGGTGCTGGTGCCGCCGGACGGCTACCTGACCGAGCTGCGGGAGCTGTGCTCGGCCGAGGGCGTGCTGCTGATCGCCGACGAGATCCAGTCGGGGCTCGGGCGCACCGGCCACACGTTCGCCTGCGACCACGAGGGCGTCGTGCCCGACATCTACGTCATGGGCAAGGCGCTAGGCGGCGGCGTGGTGCCGGTGTCGGCCATCGCGGCCAACCGCGACGTGCTCGGCGTCATCCATCCGGGCCAGCACGGCTCCACGTTCGGCGGCAACCCGCTGGCCTGCGCGGTCGCCAACGCCGTGATCGAGATACTCAACACCGGCGAGTTCCAGGCCAGGGCCGCCAAGCTGGGCGAGCTGATGCTCGGCCGGCTGCGCGAGCTGGTGGGCCACGGCGCGGTGATCGAGGTGCGCGGGCGCGGGCTGTGGGCGGGCGTGGACATCCACCCCGACGTCGGCACCGGGCGCGAGGTGTCGAAGGCGCTGCTGAAGCGCGGCGTGCTGGCCAAGGACACCCACGGCTCCACGATCCGGCTGGCCCCGCCCATCGTGGTCGCGGAGGACGACCTCCACTGGGCGCTCGACCAGCTCGTGGACGCCGTCTACGAGCTCCAGAGCAGGTGACGCGGGGGCCGGAGGCCACGCCTCCGGCCCTCACGCGCGCTCAGGAGGCGCGCCACACCTGCATGCCGTCGGGGGCGTCGTCCTGGACGAAGCCCGCCTCCTTCAGCTCGGCCGCCAGCACCGCACCGGCCGGCCGGTGGGCGGTGCTCACCACCTCGTCCTCGCTGAGGAGCAGGTCGCCCTGCCTGACCCGGTAGCGGAAGCGCGAGGTGACGCTGTCACCGGTGACGTCGAGCACCTGCCCGGCCACCTCGTACGTGTGCCGCCCCACGATGTACGACCCCATGACTCCCGGCTCGGCCTCCGGCCTGGGCAGGTCGCGGTCCCGCCAGTTGAACACCAGCCGCCCGTCCCTGTCCAGTTGCCCGGCCAGCACCCGCCACAGCTCGGGCCGCTCGGCGGCGGTGAAGCTCTGCAGCACCGAGATCATCACGACCGCCTCGGCGGGCTCGTCCACCTTGACGTCCAGCCCGCCGCACGGCAGCACGGTCACCCGGCGCAGCAGCTCGGGGTCGTGGGCCAGCCGGTTGACCAGCACCGAGCGCATGCCGGGCGACGGCTCGACGGCGTAGATCTCACCCGGCGTGGCACGGGCGATGACCTCGGTGATCAGGCCGGTGCCCGCGCCGATCTCGATGACGCCACGCCGCACTCCGGCGAGCAGCGGGGGCAGCGACTCACGGATCGCCGGCACGTGGCCGTCCTCGTGGAAGAGGTCATAGAACGGCACGGCAGGGGCATAGGGATCAGCAAGCATGCGGACGAGCTTAGAGTCAGCGCAGCTCGGTGGTCTCGATGGGTGCGACGACCTCGCCGGTGGAGCCGTACCAGGTGACCGTGTTCGGCAGGTCGAGCGTGGCCAGCGCGTTCTGGAACCAGGGGCCCTTGGTGATGCGCCAGCGGAACGGCGGGCGGGGGACGCCGGCCAGGCGCGCCAGCAGGCTGCCGACCAGGGTGGCGACGGAGAACTGGGTGAAGACGTTGGCCCAGCGCAGCATCCGGCTGAGCGGGTTGCGGATGGGCGAGCAGACCAGCTGGAAGACCTGCCCGCGGTCGGCCTTGGCGAGGTAGGAGTAGTGGACGTCGCCCGACAGGATGTAGGCCGGCTTGCCGAGCGCGATGAGCAGCTTGGCGAGGTCCTCGAACGAGCGGCGGAAGGCCGCCCAGTGCTCCAGGTCGATGGCCTGCCTGATCGTCTCGGACCAGCGGCGGACGAGCGGCCCCCACTTGCCGTCGGCCAGGGCCTCGTTCCAGTTCTGGACGCCGTGGACGCCCTCGGGCAGCAGGAACGGGATCGACGAGCCGATGATGAGCCGCTCGGCGGGCTTGCGCACCTCCTCCTCCAGCCACGCCCACTCCTCGGCGTCGAGCATGCGCCGGTCGCCGGGGGTGAGCTGCCTGGCGCACCGGGTGTCGACCATGATCAGCCGGGCGGTGCCGAGGTCGCGGGCGTAGCTCCAGCGGTTGCTGCCGGGCTCGGCGTCGGCCTTCTCGGCGAACGCGTCGAGCGCCGCTCCCCCGTCACCGGCCATCAGCTTGGCCAGCAGCGGGTCCTCGGCGCGCTCGGCCGGGGAGAGGTTGCCGAGGTGCTGGTAGACCCAGTAGGCGCCGAGGCCGGCGACGACCCGGCGCTGCCACCACGGCGTCTTGGCCATCTGCTCGCGCCAGGGCTGGGAGGTGTTCCAGTCGTCGCGCAGGTCGTGGTCGTCGAAGATCATCGCCGTCGGCACGGTGGACAGCAGCCAGCGGATCTCGGTCTCGGTCCACGCCTGGCGGTAGAGCTCGGCGTACTCCTCGAAGTCGGCGATCTCCCCCTGGGGCTCGGTGTCGTCCCTGCGGGAGCGGATGAAGGCCAGCATGTCGGGCGACGGGCTGTCGGCGTAGACCTGGTCGCCGAGGAGCAGCAGCAGATCGGGCCACTCGTCCTCGCCGGCCTGGGCGAGGTGCTCGCCGTAGGCGCGCAGCACGTCGTCACCGTGCGTACGCACGTGGAAGGCGTCGTGGGGCACGCTGGTGCGGCACGAGCCGAACGCCAGCCGCCGCACCCCCTCGTCGGGCAGCAGCCGGATGCGGCTCGGCGGCCGACCCGCCGGTGGCCATACCTGCTCCCCGTCGCAACTGACCGTGTACGACGCGATATCCTGGGACAACTCAACGAGATCCACGATCGCGTAGTGGTGACCGTGCACGGTGAAGGTAGGCGACCGGTAAGTCCTGCCGTCCGCCTCGATGGCGACCGTGCAGGGTTCGGCGGTCTCCACCCAGATCGAGGCGCTGACGGAGTCGACGTATCTGAGCATCGGCCCCACCACGAGTGCGGTCATGTCACCCCCCGATTCGACGTTTCGGCACACTCTGCGCTTGTAAGCCTGCCAGAGTGGCACGACCGCGGCATCCTGATCACCGGCCTGGATCTCATCGACAACTAGGCAAGGTCAAACCACCCGCTCTAGGATGATCGTAACAACAACGCCCAAAGGGAATGGCAATGGCGCCTTTTCCCGCTATAGGGCGTACATAACAGGAGGAATTTCTTCCATGAGCATCATGGTGCCGTCAACGACGCCGGCCCTGATCACCCCGGGCCGTCAAGCCCTCGACTCCGCCCTGCACCAGCTCGACCGGGCCGCCGCGCACCTCGGCCTGGACGACGGGCTCCGCACCATGCTGGCCACGCCCCGCCGCTCGCTGACCGTCTCGGTCCCCGTGCGGCGCGAGGACGGCAGCCTGGACGTCGTCCAGGGCTTCCGGGTCCAGCACAACGTCTCGCGCGGGCCCGCCAAGGGCGGCATCCGCTTTCATCCGGCGACCGACATCCACGAGGTCACCGCACTCGCCATGTGGATGACGTGGAAGTGCGCACTGGTCGGCATCCCGTACGGCGGCGCCAAAGGCGGCGTGGCCGTGGACCCGACCGGGCTCACCACCCGCGAGCTGGAGCGGCTCACCCGCCGCTACGTCAACGAGATCCTGCCGCTGATCGGCCCGGAGAAGGACATCCCGGCCCCCGACGTCGGCACCGACGAGCAGACCATGGCCTGGATCATGGACACCTACAGCGTCAACGCGGGCTACTCGGTGCCAGGGGTGGTCACCGGCAAGCCCATGACGCTGGGCGGCTCGCTCGGCCGCGGCGGCGCGACCTCGCGCGGCGTGCAGATCGCGGCGCTGGCCGCGCTCGGCCGCTCGCCCGAGGGCGTGACCGTGGCCGTGCAGGGCTTCGGCAAGGTGGGCGCGCTCGCCGCCCAATACCTCGCCGACGCCGGCTGCAAGGTCGTGGCGGTCTCCGACATCACCGGCGCCGTCCACGACGGGCGCGGGATCGACGTCGCCGCGCTGCGCGCGTGGGTCGCCGAGAGCGGCGGCGTGCGCGGGTACGCCCAGGCCGACGCGATGGCCCACGACGACCTGTTCGAGCTGGACGTGGACGTGCTCGTCCCGGCCGCGCTCGAAGGCGCCATCACCGAGGCCAACGCGCCCAGGATCCGCGCCCGCCTGGTCGTGGAGGGCGCCAACGGCCCCACCACGCCCGAGGCCGACGCGATACTCGCGGCCAACGGCACCACGGTCGTGCCGGACATCCTCGCCAACGCCGGCGGGGTGATCGTGTCGTACCTGGAGTGGGTGCAGAACCTGCAGGCGTGCTCGTGGAGCTCGGGCGAGATCGAGCTCAAGCTGCGCGAGCTGATGCTGAACGCCTTCGACGAGGTGACGGCGCTGGCCGCCGAGCGCGGGCTGACGCTCAGGCAGGCGGCGCACGTCATCGGCGTGAGCCGGGTGGCCGAGGCGCACCGGATGCGCGGCCTCTACCCGTGAGCGCGCGACTTTAGTAGCAGGAGGCCCGCCCAAGGTTCGATGCCGGGGCGGGCCTCGTGTTGCGAGCCTTGACGCATGAGAGGAATCGTCAACATCGTCGGCGTGATCGCCATCATCCAGGGGCTCGCCGGGTTCGCCGGGCGGATGTGGTTCGACAGCAACTGGGGCTTCCTGCATCGGCTCGTGGACCTGCCGCTGCCGGGCTATCTGGGGGTGGCGGCGGCCGGCGTGGTGGCGATCATCTGGGCCGACTCCGCCAAGAAACGCGAGGGCAGCTGACGCCCTCAGGCGGCCGGGGGGCCGGGGCGATCCGGGGAGCCGGGGCGGTCCCGGGGCGGCGGCGTTCTGCGGGCTCAAGGCCCGGCCGGCGGCCCGCCTGCCTGCTCAGGCCTTCAGCTCGGCGTGGTCGAGGGCGGCGACCAGGCTCTCCAAATCACGCATGAGCTGCTCGGTGCGCTCGGCGCCGAACGCCAGCGCGATCAGCCCCTGCTGCTCGGCCACGGCGCCGTCGATGCGGGCCAGCAGCTCGGCCCCCCGCCCTGAGACGAACACCGCCACCCGCCGCCGGTCGCCCTTGGCCGGGCCGCGATAGACCAGCGCGCGGTCGATGAGCCGGTCGACGGCCTTGGTCAGCGTGGGGTGCGGCATCAGCACCGCCTCGGCCAGCTCGCCCATCGACTCGCCCCGCCCGTCGGCCAGCGCCCGCATGATGCGCCACTGCTCGACGGTGACCCCCTCGCCGGCGAGCGCCGCCGCGAGCCCCCGGTTGACGCTGCGCTCCGCACGGCTCAGCAAGTAGGCGAGTGAGGACCCGAGCCCATGAGTGGTCATCGAAGGGGTCCTTTCGTCGGGGGGTTGTAGAGGAGGATACTCGTCGGCGTGGCGGCGACGGTCGATCCTCTCGAAGCGCGGCTCCTCCCCTCCGACGCGATCAGGATCGCGCTGGTCGTCCCCGTGTCGGGGGTGCTCGGCCTGATGGGCCCCTGCGCGATCAACTGCGCGGTGCTGGCCGCCGAGGAGATCAACGGCAGGGGCGGCATGCTGGGCCGGCCGGTCGAGCTGGTGCTCATCGACGGCGGGCGGCCCGCGCCGCAGGTCGCGGACGAGGTGGCCGGTCTCGTACGGTCCGGCACGATCTCCGCCGTGGCCGGGGCGCACGCCAGCGACGTGCGGGTGGCGGTGGTGGCGGCGATCGCGGGGCGGGTGCCGTTCGTGTACGCGCCTCCGTACGAGGGCGGCGGCCGCGCGCCGGGCGTCTACTTCCTGGGCGAGACCCCCGACAGGCAGCTCGTCCCCGGCATCGATCGGCTGACCGCCTCCCACGCCCGCCGCTGGTACCTGCTGGGCAACGACTACATCTGGCCGCGCCTGGTGCACGCCAGGGCGCGCGGGCGGCTGCGCGCGGCGGGCGCCACGGTGGTGGGCGAGAGCCTCGTCGCGTACGGACAGGCGGTGCACTGGCTGGACCGGGTGGCGGGCGCCCGGCCTGACGCGATCCTGCTGACGCTGATCGGCAGCGACCTGGTGGCCTTCAACCGGGCGTACGCGGCGGCGGGGCTGAGCGCGGTGCGGCTGTGCGGGGCGCTGGAGGAGCACGGCCTGCTGGGCATCGGCGGCGACGTCACGGGCGGCCTGTACGCCTCGATGGGCTACTTCCGCAACCTGCCCACGGAGGCCGGTCAGGGCTTCGCCGAGCGCTACGCGGCCCGGTTCGGCGCGGACGCGCCGCTGCTCAACGCGCACGGCCACGGCTGCTACGAGGCGGTGGCGATGCTGGCGGCGCTGTGCGCGCGGGCCGGCTCGCTGGCGGTGCCCGCGCTGGACGCGGTGGCCGACGGCACCACGATCACCAGCGCGCGGGGCACGCTGACGCTGCTCGACCACCAGGTGCGCCACCCCGTTCACCTCGGCAGGGCCGACGGCCTTGATTTCTTTCTGGAGAAATCTTTTCAGTAGAAAGCTTTGGCTCTAAGGTGCCAATCGCCCCCTTAGCAGCTAGGAGCCGTGCATGAGCACAGTCGAGCAGTTCGGCTACCGCCAGGAACTCCAGCGTTCCCTGGGTTTCGCCGACCTGATGATCTATGGCCTGATCTTCATGGTGCCGATCGCGCCCTTCGGCATCTTCGGCAACGTCTTCTCCATCTCGCACGGCATGGTGGCGCTGGCGTACGTCATCGGGCTCGTGGCGATGGCGTTCACCGCGCTGTCGTACGCGCAGATGGCCAGGGCGTTCCCGATGGCAGGCTCGGTCTACACCTACGCGGGGCGCGGCATCGCGGCCCCCGTCGGCTTCTTCGCCGGCTGGGCGATCCTCCTGGACTACGTGCTCGTGCCCTCGCTGCTGTATCTGGTGGCGAGCACGGCGATGAACTCGTTCGTCCCGGCCGTCCCCGTCTGGGCGTGGCTGGTGGCGTTCGTGCTTCTCAACACCGTCGTCAACTACCTGGGCATCCAGATGACGGCCAGGATCACCCGGATCATGCTGGTCGCCGAGCTGGCCGTGCTGGCGATCTTCCTGGTGGTCGGCGGCGTCGCGCTGGCCCAGGGCAAGGCGCAGGCGGGCGCGCTCACCCCGCTCTTCGACTCCTCCTCCTTCACCTGGACCGTCGTGTTCGCCGCGGCGTCGGTGGCGGTGCTGTCGTTCCTCGGCTTCGACGGCATCTCGACGCTCGCCGAGGAGAACCGCGAGGACGCGCGCAGGCTCGGCCGTTCCATGGTCGCCGCGCTGGGCGTGGCCGCGGTGCTGTTCGTGGTGCAGACGTGGGTGGCCGCCCTGCTCACCCCGAACAGGGAACAGCTGATCGCCGAAGGCGACCTCACCGGCAACGCCTTCTACGACACGGCGGCCTTCGCCGGCGGGCCCTGGCTGTCCGTGCTCACCGCCGTCGCCACCGCCATCGCCTGGGGCTTCGCCAACTCGCTGGTCGCCCAGGCCGCCACCTCGCGGCTGCTGTTCGCGATGGCCCGCGACCGGCAGCTGCCCGCCTTCCTGGCGAAGGTGCATCCCAAGCACAGGGTGCCGGTCAACGCGACGTTCGCCGTCGCCGCCGTGTCGGTCACGCTCGGCGTCTTCATGAGCCTGCGCGACAATGGCATCGGGGAGCTCGCCTCCCTGGTCAACTTCGGTGCGATGAGCGCGTTTCTGATGCTCCACGTCGCCGTGGTCGTCCACTACATGATCAAGAAGCGCAGCCGGAACATCTGGGCGCACCTCGTCGCGCCCGCGATCGGCTTCGCGGTGCTGGTGGCCGTCGTCATCAACCAGAACGTCGCCGCGCAGTGGGTCGGCGGCGTCTGGCTCGCGATCGGCTTGGTCGTCATCGGCGTCTCCTACGTGGTGGGACGCCGGCCCGAACTTCCCACGGAGGTCAAGTGAACGTCGTCTCCTACCACCCCTCGCCGGAAGAGCTGAGCTACACCTTCGGGGGGCGCGCGGCCGTCGGCAAGGTACGGCCGGGCACGATCCTGGAGATCTACACCGAGGACTGCTTCGGCGGCCGGGTGCGTACCGTGGACGACCTGCCGTCCCAGGTGTGCGAGTTCCCCTACCTCAACCCCGTGACAGGCCCCTTCCACGTCGAGGGCGCCGAGCCGGGCGACACGCTGGCGCTGCACTTCGTCTCGATCACCCCGGCCAGGGACTGGGCGGTCTCCACCACGTTCCCCCACTTCGGCGCGCTGACCGCGACCCACACCACGGCCATGCTGCACCCGCCGCTGGAGGAGCGGGTCTGGCGCTACGACATCGACCTGGAGCGGAACGTGGCCGTCTACCACGCCCGCAACAGCGACTTCAGCGTGGACCTGCCGCTCGACCCCATGCACGGCACGGTCGGCGTGGCGCCGGGCGCGAACGAGGTCCGCATGTCGATCACCCCCGACGCGCACGGCGGCAACATGGACACCCCCGAGCTGCGCGCGGGCGTCACCGTCTACCTCGGCGTCAACGTGGAGGGCGGGCTGTTCTCCGTCGGCGACGGCCACGGCCTGCAGGGGCACGGCGAGGTGTGCGGCACCGCCGTGGAGTCGGCCATGAACACCGTGGTCGCGGTCGAGCTGATCAAGGGCGTCTCCACGCCGTGGCCGCGGCTGGAGGACGACCGGCACCTGATGTCCACCGGCTCGGCCCGGCCGCTGGAGGACGCCTACCGCATCAGCCAGCACGACCTCGTCACCTGGACCTCCGAGCTGACCGGCCTCGACACGCTCGACGCCTACCAGCTCGTCAGCCAGGCCGGGCAGGCGCCGGTCGGGAACGTCTGCGACACCAACTACACGATGGTCGCCAAACTGCCCAAGGCGTACCTCGGCCGGACCTCCGTCCACGAGGACGTGCACGCCCGGCTGCGGGCACTGGGTTCCGCGTACACAAGTTAGGGTAAACATTGATGTCGCAGGTCAGGGCACTGATCATCTTCCCCATAGGGTGTGAGGGTGCTCAGGTTGGTGCTGTCCCTGGTCCTGCTCGATCCAGCCGCCGTCACCGAGGTGTCCCAACGCGACGTTCCCGCTTCCAGCGTCCTCACCCCCGATGGTGACCGCCTGGGCTACGCGCCGGTCCCGCGCCCCTACACGGGGGCGCGGCGGCTGACGGGGGTGCTGCTCGGCCGCGACCCCGTCGCCAAGACCGACGTGTTGTGCGGGGGGACGGTGATCGGCTCGCGCAGCCGCAGCCTGGTGCTGACGGCGGCGCACTGCCTCTACCGCGACGGGCGGCTGCTCGAACACCTCGCGTTCCTGCCGGGCTTCGACCGGGGGCGGCCGAAGCTGGGCGTCTGGCCGGTCGTGCGCACGTGGGTGCCGGCCAGGTGGCGCTCGCGGCCGTACTCGCCGGACCTGCTGCCGTACGACGTGGGGCTGGTCGGCGTCGCCCGCCGCAAGCGCCCGCTGGAGGCCGTCACCGGGCGCGGGCTGAAGGCGATGCCCACCGCGCGCGGCACCGAACTGCGCGGCCTCGAACTGCTCGGCTACCCGGCGGGCAAGGGCTACCCCGGCACGACGCTGTACCGGTGCGTCGGCGACACCGTCGAGGCCGTGCGCAAGGGCCCAGGGCTGATGGTGACCCACAACTGCCACGCCACCGCGGGCGGCAGCGGCGGCCCCGCGCTGTACGGCGGCGCGATCGCGGGCGTGGTGTCGTCATCGAGCCCGCTGCGCGACGCCGAGGGCTACACCGTGCTGACCCGGCTGGGCGGCAAGGTCTTCGGCCGCATGTTCGCCAGGGCCGACGAGACGATGCTCGCGCGGCCCCACTGATCAGCCGGTGTGCTCGACGATCCGCTCGCAGAGGGCGTGGGTGGCCAGCGCGTCGCCCGCGTCGATGCGGCGCTCCTCGCGTACGGCGGCCAGGAACTCCAGGCAGATCTGCTCGATGCCGCGCTGCCTGGCCACCGGCACCCAGTCGGGCCTGCGGACGAGCCGCTCGCCGCCCTCGTAGTCGATCACGTCGCCCAGGTTGACCACCCGCCGCTTGGTGCCGTCGCCCATGACCTCGCAGGTCTCCTCGCTGGCGCCGCTCATCCTGTTCATGACGCCGATGGCGGTGAAGCCGTCGCCGGACAGCTCGAGCACGATGTGCTCGATGAGCCCGTCGTGGACGCGGGTCCTGATCGTGGTGTCGGTGACCTGGCCGAGCGCGAGGAACCTGAGCGTGTCGGCCACGTGGATGAAGTCGTCGAAGATCGCCCGGCGCGGCGTGTCGGGATGGTTGAGCCGGTTCTTCTCCATCAGCACCAGGCGGCGCGGATGGGCGACCAGCTCGGCGTAGCCGGGGGCGTGACGCCGGTTGAAGCCCACCATGAGCGACCTGTCCTCGTCCCTGGCCAGCCGGACCAGGCGCTCCGCGTCGGCCAGCGTGTAGGCGATGGGCTTGTCCACGTAGACGTGCACCCCGGCCGCGAGCAGCGGCTCGACGATCCCCGGGTGCGCCTCGGTGGCCGCGTGCACGAACGCCGCCCGCACCCCCGCCTTGATCACCTCATCTACGCCGGTGTAGCGGGCGGCGATGCGGTAGGCGTCGCCGAGCCGGTCGAGGCGGGCCTGGTTGCGGGTGCACAAGTGCAGGTCGAGTGCGGGCTGCGCGGCGAGCACGGGCAGGTAGGCCTTCTCCGCGATGTCGCCCAGCCCGATCATGGCAATCTTCACGCGTCGAGCGTAGCCTTGAGCGCCTCGTCGATCGGGGTAGGCGCGACGCCGAACGCCCGCTGGAAGGCCGACGAGTCCATCACGAACGGCTCGGTGAACTGGTAGCGGACGTGCGCCAGCTCGCCGATCATGTACGAGAACGGCCCGGCCGCCCTGATCACCGGCCACGGGATCTGGAACATGCGCGGCGCGGGCCTGCCGAGCAGCGCGGCCATGCGCTCCCCCACCTGCCGGAAGGTCAGCGGCTCCCCGCTCGGCACGTGCCAGGGGCGGCCCCAGGCCCGCTCGTCCGCGCCGGCCGTGATCAGCGCCTCCGCCACGTCCGGCAGGTACGACCACGTGTGCGGCACGTCGGCCGGCCACACCAGCGGGATCGTCCTGCCCGCGCGCAGCGGCTTGAGGAACCGGTCGCCCAGGTAGGACTGGTCGGTGGCGCCGGGCCCGAAGAAGTCGGACGCGCGGACCTCGGTGGCCCTGATGCGGCCCGCCTCGTGCGCGGCCAGCGCGTCCTGCCACATCTTGGTCCGCACCCGGAACTTGGGGTCAGTGGAGGCGAGCGGCAGGTCCTCGGTCATGGGGCCGGTGACGGGCCCGTACGGGTAGAGGTTGCCCAGCAGCACGTAGACGGCGCCGGTGGCCTCGGCGGCGGCCAGGAACGCGGCGGCCATCGGCGGCCAGTCGACCGGCCAGCGGTCGTAGCGGGGGTTGACGCAGTTGTAGAGGACGTCGGCGCCCTCGGTGAGCTCGGTGAGCCTGGCCTTGTCGGCCACGTCGGCGGCCACCTTGACGGCCCCGTCGGGGCCGCGGCCCGAGCGGGTCACGACCACGACCTCGTGGCCGCGCGAGAGGAGCTTCCTCGCCAGGTGCGTACCGACCTGGCCGGAGCCCACGACGACGTGCTTGCCCATGATCAGACCTCGTTCCAGATGAGGCGGAGAACCGCGTTGACGACGAAGAGCGCGAAGAAGACGAGCGCCGGGGTGACCAGGCCCGAGGCGTAGAGCGCCAGGGCGCCGCCGCCGAACCAGAGGATCTCCAGCGCGGCGCGGGCCAGGCCGGTCAGCGGGTAGACGGCGTTCTCGCCGCCGCCCGCCCCGAACAACGCCCACGCGGCGATGAACAGCGCGGGCGCGCCGAGCCCGGCGAGGAGCTTCACGCCCCAGTTAGGGCTCAGGGTGAAGCCCCAGTAACCGGCGGAGAACAGCACCCCCATCTCCAGGAGGAACATCAGGAGCATGTTGGCGCTTTTAGCGAGGGACGACATCGGGGGGCCTCCTGGGGCGGCGTTCTCTTACGAGAGCAATGCTCTCTCAAAAGAGCGCCAATCGTCAAGAGCAGTGCTCTCGTTTTTTGGCACCGCTCTGATAATCTGCTCGGCATGACCGCCAGCCGCACCGCAAGAGAACGCGTCAGGGCCGAGCTCACCAAGGAGATCACCGACATCGCACGGCGCAGGCTCGCCACCGAGGGAGCCGGCGGCCTGTCCCTGAGGGCCGTCGCCCGCGAGATGGGCATGGTGTCGTCGGCCATCTACCGCTATTTCCCGAGCCGCGATGACCTGCTCACCGCGCTGATCATCGACGGCTACAACGCGCTCGGCGAGGCCGTCGAGACCGGCGAGGCCGAAGTGGCCCGCGACGACCACCTCGGCCGATGGCTGGCGGTCTGCCGCGCCGTCCGCGGCTGGGCCCTGGCGCACCCCCACGAGTTCGCGCTCATCTACGGCTCCCCCGTGCCCGGCTACCAGGCGCCGCAGGCCACGATCGACGCCCGCGTACGCGACGTCGTCGTGCTGGGCCGCCTCGTGTCCGACGCCTGGCGGGCCGGCGCGATCCGGCCGCCCTCCGGCGGGGCGCCGCAGGAGCCGGCGCAGGAATTGGCGCAGGAATTGGCGGGGGACGCCGCGACCATCCGCGAGCTGATGCCCGAGGTGCCCGACGCCGTGGTCTGGCGCGCGGTCACCGCGTGGAGCACGTTGTACGGCTGGGTCACGTTCGAGGTGTTCGGCCAGTTCGACAACACCATCGAGCACCGGGAGGCCGCCTTCGAGCATGCCATGCGGCTGACGGCGGGCACCTTGGGGCTTGCTCAGTGAGACTTACTAAGTTTTACTGAATACATGGCTCGCAGGACACAGGAGCTCGGCCGCTTCACGGACGTGGCGCTGCTGGTGCTCATCAGCCTCGCGGAGGGGCAGAAACACGGCTACCGGATGATCGGCGACATCGAGGAGTTCTCCGGCACCTCACTGGAGCCGGGCACGCTCTACGGCGCGCTGATGCGGCTGGAGGAGCGCGGCTGGATCGAGCCGGTCGCCTCTGCCGAGCGGCGCAAGCCGTACCGGATCACACCCGGCGGCCGGGCCGCGCTCGGCGAGCAGCTCGCCACGCTGCGCCGCATCGAGCGGGCCGGCAGCACGCGCGTGGCGCTGGGGCCGGCATGACTCCTGCCCGCCCGCGTCCCCCGAGGCGGGGACGCTCCTCTTCGACGAACACGACCGGCGGAGGCGGCGTTCCTCCGCGCGGGGAAACGGGGGCCGGTGTGCTGCGGTGGCTGGCTGAGGCGGCGCTGCGTCTCTATCCGAAGGCGTGGCGGGAGCGGTACGGCGACGAGGTGGGCGACCTGGTCACCGCCCGGCCGGTACGCCCGCGCACGGTGGCGGATCTGTTGGCCGGGGCGGCCGACGCCTGGCTGCACCACCGGCGCATCCCCGGCGCGGGCCCGTTGCGCGTGCCGCTCGCGGTGTCGCTGGTCACGGGCGGCTTCCTGCTGTGGTTCCTGTGGCGGCCCGGCCTCGGCGAGCTGCCCGGCGTGTGGGCGCGGGCGGCGGCCGCGGGCCCGATCGCCGAGCAGCTGCGCGGCACGGCGACGTCGCTCTTCGTCGCGGCGGGCGTGACGGCGCTGCTGTCGCTCTGGCAGCTCGGCTCCGCCGTCCGCGTCCACTCCTCCCACGATCAGGCGGCCAGGGCCACCGCGCGGCGGATGCTGCGGACGGCGGGCCTGCTGGCCGTCCCCGCCGCGCTGGTGGCCGTCCTCCTGCTCCGGCAGCCGGTCGGGCCGCTCGGGACGGCGATGACGGGCGGGTTCTTCGTGCCGATCCTCATGGCGCTGGTGCTGCCGCTGCCGCTGATCGCCTCGGCTGCTCCGGCGTTCGGGCCGGCCGTGCTCGCCGCAGGGCGGTCCCTTGCCGTCGCCGCGCTGATGAACGGCCTCGCGTGGCTCGCCGTGGCCGTGCTGCTCGTGCTGGGCCAGGCGGCACCGGCGTTCGTGACGCCGGTGGCCGCGGGCGCGCTGATCGGCGTCTCCATGACCGCTCTGGTGGCGGGCCGTACCCTCGCCAGGGGCAGGACGGGCGCCGTGGACATCCCCTCGCTCAGCGGGACGACGGTTTGAGCAGCGGGACGAGCACCTCGTCCACGATCTGCACCACGAGGCCGTCGGGGAACGGCAGGCCCTCGAACAGGAAGTGGTGGCGCAGCAGAGCGTGACCGGCGTCGATGCGGCGCGGCGTGACGTCGGACGGGTCCACCTCGCCGCGCTCGATCGCCCTCTGCACCACCTCCTCCATCAGCCGCCGACCCCTCCCCTGCGTGTTGCGCCGCATCGAGCCCAGCGGCGACTCGCCGCGCAGCGCCTCGCCGAGCAGCCCGCGCATCGCCTCGCCCGCAGGGCCCGACAGGGCGTTGGAGGTGGTGGTCAGCAGCGCCACCAGGTCGTCGCGCAGGTTGCCGGTGTCGGGCGCGGAGCCGGGCGACGGCAGCGACCGGTAGACCGCATCCATCACCAGCTCGATGCGGCTGGGCCAGCGCCGGTAGAGCGAGGCCTTGCTGGCCCTCGCCCGCTCCGCGACCCCCTCCATGGTCAGTCCGGCGTAACCGACCTCGGACAGCTCGTCGAGCGTGGCCTGGAAGATCGCGGCGCTCAGGGCCTCGCCCCGGCGGCGCGGCTGTTTGCGGTGGTCGGTCACCATGGCAGGCATTCTAGGGAGCGGCCGTGACGGTGCCGGTGTCACCGTTGACGGTGACCTGCAGGCCGTCCTCCAGCACCGACGTGCCGCGTCCCGTGCCCATGACGGCCGGGATGCCGTACTCCCTCGCGACGATGGCGGCGTGCGAGGCGGCGCCGCCGGTGTCCACGACGACCGCCGCCGCGCGCTGGAACAACGGCGTCCACGACGGGTTCGTGTACGGGCAGACCAGCACGTCGCCTGGCTCCAGCCGGCCGAACTCGGCGACGCTCGCGATCACCTTGACCGGCCCGGTGGCCGTGCCGCCGCCCGCCGCCGCGCCGGTCAGCAGCGCGGGGCCGGGGTCGGTGACGGGGTGGACGGCCGCCGGGTCGATGAGCCTGACCCCGGACAGCTCCTCCCGCTTGGCCGCCCGCCGCCTGGCCACGTCGCGCAGCCGGGCGGCGGCCGGGTCGTCGGTGCCGCGCAGCGACTCCAGCTCCTCCAGCCGCAGGTGGAAGACGTCCTCGGGGCGGTCGAGCAGGCGCGCCTGCGCCAGCCTGCGGCCCATCTCCACCAGCGCCCTGCGCATGACCGGCGCCGGCATCATGAACGAGAAGTGGCTGTCCTCGCGGAAGACCATGCCCGCGCGGGCCGCCGCCACCCGGCGAGCCAGCCACCGTGGTCTCACGGGTGGCCCCGCCTGCTCCTCCCGTTCCTTGGGCGGCGCCGCCGCCAGCACCCGCACCAGGTCGAGCACCACCTCGGGGGCGTCGGCCCAGGTGGGCGGCGTGATGAGGATGGGGCTCGCGGTCTCGCGGTGGCCGTACTCGGCCATGAAATCCGCCAGCTCCGCGGCGAACTCCGGGGCGACCTCCGTGGCGAGCTCGGCGGGCGGCCGCTCCGCCTTCAGGGCCCCGGTACGGCGGGCCGTCTCGGCCAGGCGCTCCAGCGCCCGGTTGGCGTCGGAGGTGCGGGTGGGCGCGCCCAGCAACAGCTCGCCGAACATCTTCCTGCGCCCGAGCAGCGTCAGCCCCAGCATCAGCCGCAGCAGCGCCAGCCCGACGCCAGGCAGGTAGTCGATCCGCAGGTCGGCCACCGGCCCCACCAGGTCCATCGCCTGCCTGGGCACCCGCCGCAGCTCCTCCCACGGCAGCTCCTCCAGGTCGAGGGCGCGCAGCTTCTCGACATCCTTCAGGTACGCCTGGAAGCGGGGGTCCTCGGTCCAGCGGGCGGGGTCGTACCTCCTGGCCTTGCGCAGCGCGCGGAACGGCGCCGTCAGCACCTTCCGCTCGAAGCCCGGCCTGACGGGAACGATCCGGTAGACGACGCCGTCCTCCTCCTGGAGCGCCTCGTGGATGAGGTTGCGGATGCCGTACGCGGCGAACACCTTGCTCATCTGCCCCGCAGGCCCGTTGGGCAGCCAGGAGGACATGTCCATCGGGTACGGCCGCTCGGGCAGGTACTCCATGAGGATCTCGGCCGTCTTGCGCTGGATGCCGTCGAGCGGCCCCAGCGGAGGCGGCGGCAGCGCGGTCATGGGCCGGGCCTGGAGCAGGTGCAGCCGCCCCGCCACATGAGCCCACTCGATGTCCTGCGGCCGCCCGAACACCTCGGCCACCCGCCCCCCGAGCGTGGCCAGCTCCCGCAGCACCTCATCGGTCAGCAATCCAGGGGTGCCCGGAACCGGCCCCCGCTCGGCCCGGGCACCCAGCCCACCGCCCTGCCCACCGCCCTGCCCATCGCCCTGCCCACCGCCCTGCCCACCGGCCCCCGCCGGGCTCTCGTGGACGACGCCGCCGCCTTCCGCGCTGCGGACCACGACCTCGCCGCGGCCCGGCCTGAAGTCCACGACCTCGCCCGACGGCCGGAGCACGTAGTGGTCAGGGGTGACCAGCCCCGACACGACCGCCTCCCCCAGCCCCCGGCCCGCGTCGACGACCAGTTGCGTGCGGTCACCGGTGACCGGGTTCGCGGTGAACATCACCCCGGCCGTCTCCGCCTCCACCATCCGCTGCACCACGACCGCGATCCGCACCTCGGAGTCGTCCAGGCGCAGGCGGGCCCGGTAGGCGACGGCGCGGTCGGTCCAGAGGGATGCCCAGCAGCGGCGTACCGCGTCGAGCAGCGCCTGCTCCCCGACCACGTTGAGGAAGGTGTCCTGCTGACCGGCGAACGCCGCCCCCGGCAGGTCCTCGGCGGTCGCGCTCGACCGCACGGCCACCGGCCCGCCGCCGAGCCGCGCGTACGCTTCGGTGATGGCCTTCCGCAGCTCGTCGGGGGGTTCGACGGTCTCGAAGTGCTCGCGGGTGTCACGACCGCGGGCGACCAGCTCGTACGCGTGCGTCGTGATCACGAACCCGTCGGGCACCGGAAGGCCGTGCCTGACGAGCTCACCCAGGTTGGCGCCCTTGCCCCCGGCCGTGGCCAGGTCGGCGCGCCCGAAGGCGTTCAGGGGTGCGACCAGTTTCACTGTCTCTCCTCGACGTAGGCGGTGGTGCGGAGCGGGCGCGCCGGCAGGGCCAGGGCCAGGAAGAACGCGACGACGAACAGCGGCGCCATGGCCGCGAACACCGGCGGCACCGCGGCGGCGAACGTCTCGCGCATCCCTTCCGGCAGCGTGGCCGGATTGCTCCCCGAGATGCCCGACCGCAGCGTGATCAGGGCGCCGACCAGCGCGACCCCGGCGGAGGCGCCGATCTGACGCAGGAACGTGACCGACGAGGTGGCGGTGCCCAGGTCCTCGTACGGGACGGCGTTCTGGGCGGCCGTCACCATCACCTGCATGACGAGCCCCACCCCCAGCCCGGTCAGCGCCATCGCCGCCACGAGCCCGGCCGGTGAGGCGCCGGCCAGCCCGATGAGCCCGAGCCCGGCCGCGGCGAGGATCGTGCCCGCGACGGGGTAGGGCTTGTAGACGCCGGTCCTGGTGATGAGCCGGCCGGAGACGATGGTGGTGAGCAGCACGCCGGCCATGAGGGCGGTCACCATCAGCCCGGCGCGGGTGGCGCTCGTGTGCAGCGCGATCTGCGCGTACGCGGGAAGGTACGACGTCGCGCCGAACAACGCGAACCCGACGACGAAGCTGATCGCCACGGGCACCGCGAACGCCCGGTCCCTGAACAGCCGCAGCGGCAGGATGGGGTCGGTCGCGTAGCGGGCGCTGAGCAGCCAGCCGGCCACGCCGGCCGCCGCCAGCCCGAGGTAGGCGGGGTTGCCGCTCTCCCCCAGCAGGACGACGCCCACGACGGCCACGCCCAGTGTGACGGCCCCCGCCACGTCGAGCGGCGCCCGGCCGACGGGCCTCGGCAGCTTGAGCGTGGCGGTCAGGACGATCAGCGCGAGCAGCCCCAGGGGCGGGTAGATGACGAAGATCCACCGCCAGCTCAGCCGGTCGATGAAGAACCCGCCGATCAGCGGGCCGCCCACGGCCGCCACCAGGTACGCGGCGCCGATGAGCCCCAGGTAGCGCCCCCGCTCGCGCGGGCTCACCACCTCCCCGATGATCGCCTGCGCCCCGATCATCAGCCCGCCACCGCCGATGCCCTGAACCGCCCGGAAGGCGATGAACTGCGGCATCGACGTGGCCAGCGCACACAGCACGGCCCCGGCGACGAAGATCACGATGGCCGCCTGCATGACCGGCTTGCGCCCGTACCGATCGCCGAGCTTCCCGTAGACCGGCATGACGACGGTCGCGGCCACGAGGTAGGCGCTGACGACGGCCGACATCTGGTCGAGCCCGCCCAGCCCGGCCGCCACGGCGGGCAACGCCGGCGCCATGATCGTCTGATCGAGCGCGCCGAGCAGCATGCACAGCATCAGCCCCGACAGCACGAGCCCCATGGCCGCTCCTTAGAGAACGTCTCGTTCTCTACCGAGCATAGGATCCACCCCAAAGAAACGCAACGTTCACTATCCGGTCATTTCCCAGGACGTGAAAAAGCCCGAGTCCTCACCGCCGTGAGGGCTCGGGCTTTCGCAGGTCAGCGGGAGGCGCGGTTGACGGCCGAGATGATGGCCTTGAGCGAGGCGGTCGTGACGTTGGTGTCGATGCCGACGCCCCACAGGACCTGGCCGTTCACCTCGCACTCCAGGTAGGAGGCGGCCTTGGCGTCGCTGCCGGCGGTCATCGCGTGCTCGACGTAGTCGAGGACGCGCACCTGGATGCCGACACCGGCAATGGCGTCGATGAAGGCCGAGATCGGGCCGTTGCCGGTGCCGTCGATCTCGCGGATCTCCCCGTCGAGCCGCACGTCGGCGCTGATGCGGTCTTTGTCGTCGACCGTGGACTGGTGGCGGTGGGCCATGAGGCTGAGCCGGCCCCAGCGGTTGGCGGGATTGGGCAGGTATTCGTCGCGGAAGATGTCGTACATCGCGGCCGGGCTGATCTCGCCGCCCTCGCTGTCGGTGCGCGCCTGCACGACCTTGGAGAACTCGATCTGCAGCCGCCGCGGCAGGTCGAGCTGGTGGTCGGCCTTCATGATGTACGCGACGCCGCCCTTGCCGGACTGGCTGTTGACCCGGATGACGGCCTCGTAGGAACGCCCGATGTCCTTGGGGTCGATCGGCAGGTAGGGGACGGCCCAGGTGAACTCGTCGACCGGCACGCCGGCCGCCGCCGCGTCGCGCTCGAGGTGCTCGAAGCCCTTCTTGATGGCGTCCTGGTGGGAGCCGGAGAAGGCGGTGTAGACCAGCTCGCCGCCCCACGGGTGGCGCGGGTGCACGGGCAGCTGGTTGCAGTATTCGGTGATGCGACGGATCTCGTCGATGTCACTGAAGTCGATCTCGGGGTCGACGCCCTGGGAGAACAGGTTCATGCCGAGCGTGACCAGGCAGACGTTGCCGGTGCGCTCGCCGTTGCCGAACAGGCAGCCCTCGATGCGGTCGGCGCCCGCCATGTAGCCCAGCTCGGCGGCGGCCACGGCGCTGCCGCGATCGTTGTGCGGGTGCAGCGACAGCACGATCGAGTCGCGGTGCTTGAGGTTGCGGTGCATCCACTCGATCTGGTCGGCGTAGACGTTGGGGGTGGCCATCTCGACGGTGGCGGGCAGGTTGATGATGACCTTGCGGTCGGGGGTGGGCTGCCACACCTCGTTGACGGCGTCGCACACCTCGACGGCGTATTCGAGCTCGGTGCCGGTGAACGACTCGGGCGAGTATTGGAAGCGGACGTCGACGTCGGTGGCGTCGGCGAGCTTCTTCACCAGCTTGGCGCCCTCGACCGCGATGGCGGTGATGCCGTCTTTGTCCTGGCCGAACACGACGCGGCGCTGGAGGGTGGAGGTCGAGTTGTACAGGTGGACGATGGCCTGCTTGGCGCCCTCGATCGACTCGAAGGTGCGCTCGATCAGCTCGGGCCTGGCCTGCGTCAGCACCTGGATGACCACGTCGTCGGGGATGCGGCCCTCTTCGATGATCGTGCGGATGAAGTCGAAGTCGGTCTGCGACGCCGCCGGGAAGCCGACCTCGATCTCCTTGTAGCCCATGCGTACGAGCAGCTCGAACATCTGGAGCTTGCGGTGGGAGTCCATCGGGTCGATCAGGGCCTGGTTGCCGTCGCGCAGGTCGACCGCGCACCAGCGGGGCGCCTTGGTGATGACCTGGTCGGGCCAGGTGCGATCGGTCAGCCGGATGGGCTCGAACGGCTGATAACGATGGACGGGCATGCGGCTGGGCTGCTGAGCGGTCATGAGTCGGTGCTCCTCGTCGGTCTTCGGAAGAAAAGCGGCCGACGCGCACGACTGGCTCCGCGGCGAGGGAGCCGGCCTCTACAGGCCCCCGCCGCGGCAGCTAAGAAGCAGCCCGCGCAGCATGCCATGCACGCTACCAGACGTCTCGCCGTGGGCCGCGCAGGTTCTCACATCCTGAGAACGTCAGTCCGCCACGAGCACGCTGAGGCAGGTCACGCAGCCTTCCAACCGCTCAAATTCCGAAATATCCACTTTCATCACCATATAGCCGCGCTGTTCGAGCACCGTCCCTGTCTGAGGGGCCGCGGCGGACAGCAGCACCCGGTTCCCGCCCAGCGGCACCACGTGCGCGCCCGCCTCCTCCTCCGGCACCAGCAGGCCCGGCAGGTCCACGTGGCGCGGATCGCCGATGAGCGTCCCGTCGGGCAGCGCGGTCACGGCCGACTTCAGGTGCAGCACGCCCTTGAGCTCGACGGGCACGACGCTGCGCTCCGGCAGCAGGGCGGCGAGCTGCGCGACGCCCTCGTCGTTGGTGCGGGCCGACCTGCCGACGTACACGGTGGAGCCGACCTGCAGCACGTCGCCGCCGTCGAGGGTGGCGGGCGGGGCGATGCGCACGGACGGCAGGCCCAGGCCGCGCACCACCTCCGCCACCGACTCCACCTCGGGCCGCCGCTCCTCGGCGCCCGGCCTGGTCAGCACCGCGAGGCGGCCGGACACGACCACCGCGTCCTCGACGAACGGCGCGTCGGGCAGGTCGTCGGCGCGCGGCGCGTACACCGGCCGCCAGCCCGCCTCGGCCAGCGCGGCGACGTAGGCGTCGTGCTGGACGGCGGCCCGCTCGGGATCGACCGGCTCGCGCGCGAGATGGGTGACGATGCCCTCGGCGACGCGGGGACCGGGCTTCCTTACCAGCGCAATGCCTGACATAGGGCGTGTTCTATCACGCACTGACTAGAGTCTTGGACATGCGTGACGACGAGATTCTGACCAGGATCAGCGCCCTGGTCGACGAGGAGCACGAGCTGCGCGGCAGGCTCACGGCCGGTCAGGTGACCACCGACGAGGAGCAGGCGCGCATCAAGGAGCTGGAGACGGCGCTCGACCAGTGCTGGGACCTGCTCAGGCAGCGCAGGGCCAGGCGCGGCGCGGGCGAGGACCCCGACGGCGCCACCGCCAGGCCGCCCCGCGAGGTGGAGAACTACCGGCAATAAATCGTTCGCCTCGGGGCGGAGCCGTGCGGTCTCCTGGTTCCATGCGCATCCAGCCGATCGACCCGGAGCAGCCGGGCGGCCTCATCGAGGGCCTGCACGAGGCGTACATCACGGCCGAGGCGGCGAGCGGCGACGACCGCGGCCCTGAGCCCGGCCTGGCCTGGTTCTCCCATCTGATCAGGAGGGGCGGGGCGGGCCAGCGTTACGAGGCGTGGGCGGCGACCGACGGCGGCAAGGTGGCGGGCGGCTACGGACTGGAGCTGTACGAGACCGACAACCGGCACATCGGCTGGCTCTTCCCGCTCGCCGTGCGCCCCGAGTCGCAGGGCCGCGGCCTCGGCACCGCCCTGTTCGCGCACGCGCTCGACCGGATGCGCGCGAACGGCAGGACACTGCTGCTGACCGAGACGATCACCACCGGCACGGCCGCCCGCTTCGCCGCCGCGCGCGGCATGACGGTGGCGATGAACGAGGCCCGCCGCACGCTCGACCTGCGCGCCGCCGACTGGGACGCGCTGCGCCGCATGCGTCCCGAGGTGCCCGGCTACCACCTGGAGCAGTGGATCGGCCCGGCCGGGCCCGAGCTGCTGCCCGACCTGGCCGCGGTGATGGGCGGCATGAACGACGCCCCGCGCGACCCCGGCGTCGAGGACCAGGTCCACTCCGTCGAGCGGCTGCGGCAGCGCGAGGAGTCCATCCCGCTGACCGGCCGCACCAGCTACACCACGATCGCCCGGCGCACGTCCGACGGCGCCCCCGCCGGCTACACCCGCATCCTGCTCGACAGCGCCCGCGACAACGGCTGGGGCCACCAGGCCGACACCACCGTGCTGCGCGAGCACCGCGGCCACCGGCTCGGGCTGCTGCTCAAGGTCGCCAACCTGCTGTGGCTGCGCGAGCACGAGCCGCACCTCGACCGGATCATCACCTGGAACGCCGTCTCCAACGCCCACATGCTGGCCATCAACGAGGCCATGGGGTTCGAGCTGTTCGACGAGTGGCACGAGTGGCGGCTGCCCTTGTGAAGATCGCTGTGAAGATCGCTGTGAAGATCGCTGTGACGATCGCTGTGAAGATCGCATAAGCATGGCCCCGGCCGCCGCGCCGGGGCTAACCTGACGCATTATGACCTTGGAGTCGCTGAGGAACGGAGATCCGCGGCAGGTGGGGCCGTACACCCTGCTGGGCCGGCTCGGCGAGGGCGGCATGGGGGTCGTCTACCTCGGCGAGGGCCCCGGCGGCCGGGTCGCGGTCAAGGTCATCCACGCCAGGATGGACGCCGACGCCGGCTTCCGCCGCAGGTTCGCCCGCGAGGTGGCCGCCGCGCAGCGGGTCGCCAGGTTCTGTACGGCGCCCGTGCTCGACGCCGACGTCTTCGGCGACGTGGCCTACCTCGTCACCGAATACGTCGAGGGCCCCAGCCTGGGCGCGGCCGTGCAGGAGTCGGGGCCGCTCAAGGGGTCGGCGCTCGACGGGCTCGCCGCCGCGATGGCGATGGCCCTGCGCGCCATCCACGGGGCCGGGGTCGTGCACCGCGACCTCAAGCCGTCGAACGTGCTGCTGTCGCAGGTCGGGCCCAAGGTGATCGACTTCGGCATCGCGCATCTCGTGGACTCCGAGATGAGCAGCGCCATCGTGGGGACGCCGTCGTACATGTCGCCCGAGCAGGTGTCGGGCGTCACCGTGGGGCCCGCGTCGGACATCTTCTCCTGGGGCTGCACGGTCGCGTACGCGGCGAGCGGCGTCTCGCCGTTCGGCACCGGATCCGTTCCCGACGTGCTGCTGCGCGTCATCAACGACCCGCCCGAGCTGTCGGGGCTGCCCGGGCCGCTGCACGACCTGGTGGTCGCCGCGCTGTCCAAGAACCCCGCCGAGCGCCCCACCGCGCAGGACCTCATGGACCGGCTGAGCACCGGCCCGGAGAGCGCGGCCCGGCCGGAGGTGGCCGGCTCCCGTGCGCCGGTCGCCGAGCCGCTCCAAGAGACCGGCAGGTGGGTGCCCGAGAACGAGGGAGCGCTCACGGCGGCGTCGGGGCAGCGGAAGTGGGTGCTGGCGGCGGCCGTCGCGGTCGTGGCGGTGGCCGGGTTCTCGGTGGCGATGGCGGTCAGGGGGTCGGGCGATCCAGGTGCCGACGGGAGGACGTCCGCCACGGGCGCGAGCCGGACGACGGGCGCGACGGGCGGCACGGCGAAGAGCACGCCGGGAGGCGGTGGCGGCGGGGCGGGGAACCCGTTGCGGGCCGGTGGGACCGTGGCCTTCTACTCGCCGAAGGAGCCGTTCGCGAGCGAGCAGGCCGGCCGCTGGCGCAAGGACCGCCCGAAGGACGCCGCACTGATGGACCGGCTGGCGGCGGTCCCCCACGCCATCCGGGTCGCCGATCCTGGGGTCAGGCCGAAGGTGGCGGCGGCGGTCACGGCGTCAGGGCAGGCGGGCGCGGTGCCGGTCTTCATGGTCGACGACCTGCCGGGCAGCGACTGCCGGCCGCCCGCCGACACCGAGCTCAAGGGCTACCAGGAGTGGATCGAGGGGATCGCCAGGACGATCGGCCCGTCCAAGGCGGTGGTGATCCTCGAACCCGGCAGCCTGGTCCGCATCCCCGGCACCAAGAACTGCGACCCCGGCGGCTCCCCCGAGCCGCGTTACCAGGCCCTGCGCGCCGCCGTGGCCACGCTCAAGTCGAACCCCGGCACGGCCGTCTACCTCGACGGCGCCCAGGCGCACTGGCCGGGCACCGAGGTCATGGCCGAGCGGCTGATCGGAGCGGGCGTCGAGCGGGCCGACGGCTTCTTCCTCAACACCGCCGCCTTCACCGCCACCGAGCCGACCGTCGCGTACGGCAAGGAGCTGTCCGCCTGCATCGGCGTCCGCGTGAGGTCGGGCGGCTCGGGCTGCCCTGAGGCCGCGGACGCCGACCCCGCGGCGATGCCGCACTTCGTGGTGGACACCAGCAGGAACGGCCAGGGGACCTGGGTGCCGGACGAGCACTATAAGGACCCGCAGACGTGGTGCAACCCGCCGGGCCGCGGCGTGGGCCCCCGCCCGACCACGGAGACGGGCGAGGAGCTGGTGGACGCGTACCTGTGGATCTCCAGGCCGGGCGTCTCCGGCGGCCGGTGCACGCGCGGCACGGACGGCGAGAAGGACCCGGAACGCGGCGTCGTGTCACCGCCGTCCGGCGAGTGGTGGGACGTGCTGGGCCTGGAGATGGCGAAGAACGCCGACCCGCCCCTCGACTGACACCCCGACCCGCCGTCACCCCCCTCACAGCCCCAGCCCCGGCCCGGTGGCGGGCCACCGCCACCCACACCCCTCCAAGGCCCCGGCCCGTGTTGCGGGCCGGTTAAGCGCAGGTAAGAAGTCATGTTAAGCGGACGTTAGATCTGGCCCCGGCCATCTTGTCCGAACAACCTTCCGCCGTAAGGCTCTGGCCAGCACCCACTCCCCCCAGAGCCCTCCAGGAGGTTCTTCGTGAGCAAGGCACGCGTGCCGTGGAAGGCCGTGCTCGGCGGATCTGTCGGCAATCTCGTCGAGTGGTACGACTGGTTCGTCTACAGCAGCTTCGCCGTCTACTTCGCGGCGTCCTTCTTCCCCGAGGGCGACACCACGGCCAAGCTGCTCAACACGGCCGCCATCTTCGCCGTCGGCTTCTTCATGCGCCCGCTGGGCGGCTGGCTGCTCGGCCGCTACGCCGACAGGAAGGGCCGTAAGGCGGCGCTCACGCTCACCGTCACGCTGATGTCGGCCAGCGCCCTGCTGATCGCGGTCGCCCCCACGTACGACTCGGTCGGTTACGTCGGTGCGCTGGTGCTGGTGGTGGCCCGCCTGCTGCAGGGCCTGTCGGTGGGCGGCGAGTACGCGGCCAGCGCCACGTACCTGACCGAGGCGACCCCGAAGGGCCGGCGCGGCATGGCGTCGAGCTTCCAGTACGTCTCGATGACCGCGGGCCAGCTCGTCGGCCTCGGCCTGCAGATCGTCCTGCAGAACACGATGTCCAAGGAGGCGCTCGACTCCTACGGCTGGCGGATCCCGTTCCTGGTGGGCGCGGTGGCCGCGGCGGTGGTGTTCTGGCTGCGGCGCAACCTGCTGGAGACGGAGGCGTACGACGAGGAGGAGCGCGAGGCGGCACCCGCCCGGCGGGGCACGATCGCGCAGCTGCTGGCCCACAAGAAGGAGGCGCTGCTGGTCATCGCGCTGACGATGGGCGGCACGGTGGCGTACTACACGTACACGACGTACCTCACGAAGTACCTGTCGAACACGGCGGGCCTGCCGAAGGAGACGGCGACGCTGGTGAGCTTCTGCGCGCTGTTCGTGTTCATGTGCCTGCAGCCGCTCGCGGGGTCACTGTCGGACCGGATCGGGCGCAGGCCACTGCTGATCACGTTCGGGATCGGGTCGATGGTCGGGACGGTGCCGCTGATGACGGCGCTGGGCCAGGTGAGCGGGTTCGGCGGCGGGCTGGCGCTGTCGCTGATCGGCCTGATCATCATCACGGGCTACACCTCGATCAACGCGGTGGTGAAGGCCGAGCTGTTCCCGACGCACGTGCGCGCCCTGGGCGTCGCGCTCCCGTACGCGATCGCGAACGCCCTGTTCGGCGGCACCGCCGAGTACGTCGCGCTGTGGTTCAAGGACGCCGGCATCGAGTCGGGCTTCTACTGGTACGTCTCCGGCTGCGCCGCCGTGTCCCTCGTCGTCTACCTGTTCATGCGCGAGACCAGGGACGCCGCGCTGTCCCGCAGCGAGGCGGCGGCCGAGTCGGTGCCCGCCCGCGTCTAACCTGGCCACATGCGGGTTCTCCTGGTGGAGGACGACGATCGGCTCGCCTCCGCGCTGACCACGGCGCTCGCCCGGCACGGCCATCAGGTCACCAGGGCGGGGCTGGCCGTCGACGCCCTCCGCCTGGCGGGGGGCGTCGACTTCGTGCTGCTCGACCTGGGCCTGCCCGACATGGACGGGCTCGACGTGCTGCGCAGGCTGCGGCGGGTCTCGGCGGTGCCGCTGATCGTGGTGACGGCCCGTACGGAGGAGCGGGAGGTGCTGCGCGGCCTGCGGTCGGGGGCCGACGACTTCCTGGTCAAGCCGTTCCGTACGGTGGAGCTGATGGCCCGCATGGAGGCGGTGATGCGGCGGGGCACCCGCCCGCGCCCGCCGCGCGACGAGGTGGTGCGGGTCGGCGACGTCCGCATCGATCTGGAGGGCCGCCAGGTCACGGTGGCCGGTGCGCCGGTGACGCTGACGCGGCGCGAGTTCGACCTGCTGGCGATGCTGGCCCGTGAGCCGGGCGTGGTGCGGGGCCGCGAGGAGATCCTGGACGAGATCTGGGGCGATCCGCTGCTGTCGGCGTCCCGCTCGCTGGACGTGCACGTGGCCAACCTGCGCGCGAAGACGGGCCGGCCCGGCCTGGTGGAGACGTTGCGCGGCACGGGTTACCGGCTGGGCTCGACGGCGTGAACGCCCGGCTGGTCGGCACGTTCACGACGCTGATCGTGTTCCTGGTGGCGGCGCTGGCGGTGCCGCTGGGCCTGGCGTACGCCTCCCACCGGACCAACCGGCTGCTGCTCGACCGCCGCGCCGACGCCACCCGCTTCGCCGAGCTGGCCGACCAGGCGGCTCGCGAGGACGACTACACGGCTCTGATCGCCGAGGTCGACCGCTACGCCGCCCTCTATGGCGCCGCCGTCCGCGTCCGCGACAGGGACGGCACGGCCCTGCTCACGGCGGGCGACTTCACCGTGGACGACGGCGAGGCGCTGCGGCTCGCGCTGTCCGGCCGTACGACGGAGGACCTGCCGACGATCAGCCCGTTCGGCCCGGGTACGGTGCTGCTGGCCGAGCCGGCCGGCCGCGACGCGCAGCTGTCGGGCGTGGTGCTGCTCCAGACGCCCACGGATCAGGCGCGCGGCGACGTGACGCTGGTGTGGGGCGCGCTGGCGCTGGGCACGCTGGCGTCGGTCTCGTACGCGGTGCTTGCGGCCAGGCGGCTGGCCCGCTGGATCCTGCGCCCGGTCACCGAGCTCGACCGCACCACGCAGGCGATCGCCCAGGGGCGGCTGGACGCGCGGGCGCATCCCGGCATCGGCCCGTCCGAGCTGCGGCGGCTGGAGGAGCGGTTCAACGCGATGGCCGACGCGGTGGCGGGCGCGATGGAGCGGCAGCGGGCGTTCGTGGCCGACGCCTCGCACGAGCTGCGCACCCCGCTGACGGTGCTCGGGCTGCGGCTGGAGAACCTGGAGCCGCACCTGCGCCGCGAGGGCACCGCCGAGTACGCCGAGGCGATGGCGGAGCTGGACCGGCTGTCGCTGCTGGTGGCGGACCTGCTGGCGCTGGCCAAGGTGGAGGCGGGCGCGGGGGTGGGCGGCAAGGACATCGAGCTGGGGCCGCGCCTGGCGACGTGGCGCGAGGTGTACGCGGCCAAGGGCGTGCGGCTGGTGACCGAGGTCTCCGGCAAGGTCGTTCCCGAGGCGGCGGCCAGGATCGCGGACATCGCGCTCGACAACGCCCAGAAGTTCGTGCCCGCGGGTGGCACGGTCACCGTCGCCCTCGACGGCGGGGTGCTGCGGGTCGCCGACGACGGCCCAGGGCTCGGGGAGGGGGAGCGCGCGGAGGCGCTCGGCCGCTTCTGGCGCTCGGGCTCCCACGCGAACGTGCCGGGCAGCGGGCTCGGGCTGGCCATCGCGGCCGAGCTGGCCAGGGCCTGCGGCGCCACCCTGCACCTGCTGCCCGCCGACCCCCACGGCCTGGTCGTGGAGCTCCGCCTTGCTCAGCCGTAGCGCAAGCGCCGCACCTTGCTCAGCCGTAGCGCAAGCGCCGCACCTTGCTCAGCCGTAGACCGAGCGGTAGTAGCGCGCGGCGCCCGGGTGGAGGCTCACGACGCCGGTGCCGATGGCGTAGCGCCTGTCCAGCCGCCCGCCGGGTGCCGACGGCGCCTGGAGCCGGTCGCGGGCCAGGAAGAGCGTCTCGGTGATCGTGTACGCGGTGTCCTCGGGCAGCGAGGTGCGGCACATCAGGTAGCTGGGCGTGCCCACGGTCGGCACCGCCCTGACGGCCCCGTACGCGCCGGCGGGCACGGACGCGTGCTCGTAGACGGACCCGTAGCGGCGCCGCAGCTCCGGCACCAGCGACTCGAGCGGCACCAGGCGGATGTCGGGCAGCGCCTCAAGGGCGGGCGTGGGCACCCCGCCCGACCAGAAGAACGCCTCGACCCGCCCGTCACGCAGCGCCTTGATCGACGGGTCGAGCCCGAGCCTGGAGACGCGGGGCGGGGTCTCCAGCCCGGCGACGGCCAGCACGCGGGCGGCGGTGACGGCGGTGCCGGAGCCGTCGAGCCCGATGGACACGGCCCGCCCGGCGAGCTGCCCCGGCCCGGTGATCGCGGAGTCCTTGGCGACGACCAGGTGCACGTAGTTCATGTACATGCGGGCCAGGGCGGAGACGGGCTGCCGGCGTACGCGGACGGCGTCGTCGGCGCTGTCGGCCAGCGCGAACCCCACGTCGGCCCGCCCGTCGGTCATCATCGTGAGGTTCTCCACACTGGCGGCGGTGCGCAGCACCCGAACCCGCCGCCCGTCACGCCGCAGCTCCTCGGCGAGCCGGTCGCCGAGCGCGCCGTAGGGACCGCCCGCCAGGCCCGTGGCCAGCCGCAACTCCGGCAGGTCCACGCCGCCGCCCGAGCAGCCGGCGGCGAGCAGCGCCAGGCCGAGGAAGGAGCGTCGGGAAACGGGCATGATTCACGCTATCCGGTGGCGGAGAATGGACGTGTGACGATCGCACGCCTGCGCATCTCCCCAGATCTGACGATGTTCCTGCCCGCGAGCCGCCGCCAGGAGTGGCAGGAGGTCACCCCCGACGGCACCGCCACGCTCGGCCACCACGTCGAGTCGCTGGGCGTGCCGCTGACGGAGGTGGGGCCGATGCTGGCGGGCGGCCGGGGCGTCCCGCCGTCCCACCTGCTCGCGCCGGGCGACGAGGTGGAGGTGCACCCGGTGCCGCGCCCGCAGCCGCTGCCAGGCGAGCCGAGGTTCCTGCTCGACGTGCATCTCGGCACGCTGGCGCGGCGGCTGCGGCTGCTCGGCGTCGACACCGCCTACCACAACGACATGGACGACCCGGCGCTCGTGGTCCAGGCCAACGAGGAGCGGCGGGTGCTGCTCACCCAGGACCGTGGCCTGCTGCGCCGCCGCGCTCTCTGGCTGGGCGCGTACATCCGCGGCTCGGCCCCGTCCGACCAGCTGCGCGACCTGCTGGAGCGGTTCGCGCCGCCGCTGCGCCCGTGGACGCGCTGCACCGCCTGCAACGGCGTGCTGCGGCCGGTGACCAAGGACGAGGTGGAGCCGCTGCTGGAGGCGGGCACCCGGCGCTCCTACGACGCCTACGGCCGCTGTGGCTCGTGCGGCCAGGTCTACTGGCACGGCGCGCACAGCGGCCACCTGGAGGAGATCGTCCGCATGGCCACCGCCTGGTCCGCGTGAGCCGGGCGACGATGGAGGGTCGCATGGAGTTCCGCATCATGGGGCCGCTCGCGGTGCTCGACGCCGAGGGCCGCGACCGCACCCCGACCGTGCGCAAGCACCGCGACCTGCTCGCCCTGTTCCTGCTGCACGCGGGCCGTCCGCTGACGGTCGAGCGGCTGCGCGGGCTGTTATGGGCGAGCGAGGGCGGCGACAGGTCCGACTCCCTGGTCCGCGGTTATGTGGGCGAGCTGCGGCGGCTGATCGGCAAAGACGTGATCACGACCGTGTCCGGCTCGTACGTGCTGGCGCTGGGCGACGGCCTGCTCGACGTCGACAGGTTCCGGCTGCTGGTCGACAGGGGCGCGAACGAGGAGGCGCTGGCGCTGTGGCGCGGCGAGGCGCTGGAGGACGTCGACCCCGAGGGCGCGCGGTGGGCCGGGACGCGCCGGCTGCGCGATGAGCTGGAGGAGCTGCGGCTGCTCGCCCTGGAGCGCCGGGTGCAGGCCGACCTCGAGGCCGGGCGGCACCGCGAGCTGCTGGCCGAGCTGAAGCAGCTGACCCGGCTCCACCCGACGTGGCAGCGCTTCCGCGGCCAGTACATGCTGGCCCTCTACCGCAGCGGGCGGCGGGTCGAGGCGCTGGCGGCGTACGCGGTGCTGCGTGACAAGCTCGACGGCGGCCACGCCATCGAGCCCGACCCCGAGCTGCAGCTGCTCTACCACCGCATGCTGCACGACGACGTCTCCCTGCACGTGTCGGCGGGCCCGCCGGTGCTGCTGCCGCCCGACGTCAGCGGCTTCACCGGCCGCGCAGGACTGCTGGAGCGGGTGATCGGCGAGCAGGTGGTGGTGCACGGGCAGGCGGGCGCGGGCAAGTCGGCGCTGGCCGTGCACGCGGCCTGGCTGCGCCGTGCCGACTTCTCCGACGGCATCCTGTACGCCGACCTGCGCGAGACCACGGCACCGGCCGCCGTCCTCGAGGACTTCCTGCGCTGGCTGGGCTGCCCGGCCCAGGCCATCCCGGCCTCGCTGGAGCAGCGGGCCCGGCTGTTCCGCGCGTACGCCGCCAACCGGTCGATGCTGGTGCTGCTCGACAACGCGGCGGACGAGGCCCAGGTGCGCCCGCTGCTGTCGGCCTGCCCGACGGTCGTGACCAGCCGGTCCCCGCTCGGCGGCCTGACCGGGGCGCGGCGGCTGTCGGTGGGGGTGCTCGACGAGAAGGAGGCGCTGGAGCTGCTGATCGCGGGCTCCGGCCGGGACGCGGGCGACGAGTCCTGGCCGCGGCTGGCGCGGCTGTGCGGCGGGCTGCCGCTCGCGCTGCGCATCGCGGCCTCCCGGCTGGCGGCCCGCCCCGAGTGGACGGTCGGCTACCTCGTGCGGCTGCTGGAGGACGAGCAGGGTCGGCTCGACCGGCTGCACGCGGGCGACCAGACCGTGCGCAGCGTGCTCGCGATCGGCTTCGACGGCCTGCCCGAGGCCGCCAGGCTGACGCTGCGCGGGCTCGGCGCCCTGTCCGCGCCCGACGTCGCCGACTGGGTGACCGAGCTGCTCGGCGGGCAGGCGGAGGCGCTGGTGGACGCGGGGCTGCTGGAGACGTACGGGGTCGACGTCGCGGGCCAGGTCCGCTACCGGATGCACGACCTGACCCGGCTGTTCGCCCGCGAGCAGCCGGTGCCCGGCGTGCCGGCGAAGGTGGCGGCGGCGGCGCTGACGCGGGTGCGGGCCTCGCGGTTCTCGCTGGTGTCGGGCGATCCCGAGACGGCGGTCGCCACGCGGGACATCAGGGAGTCGGTGGAGTGGCTGGCCGCCGAGCGGGCGTTCCTGGTCAGCCTGGTCGGCGACCTGCACGCGGCGGGGCTCGACGAGGAGTGCTGGCGGCTCGGCCACCTGCTGGCGCCGTTCCTGGAGCGGCACAGGTTCCTCGACGACTGGCGGACGGTGGCCGGGCTCGGCCTCGCGTCGGCGCGCCGGGCGGGCGACGACCAGGGCGCCGGGCTCGTCCTGCTCGACCTGGGCGACCTGCATCTGGCGGAGCGGCGGTGGGACCAGGCCGAGGAGGTGCTGCGGCCGGCGCTGGAGACGTGCCTGCGCCACGGCGGGGCCCGCCACGCGAACCGGGTGCGGCTCCGGCTCGGCCGCGTCCATCTGGAGCTGGGCCGGCTCGACGCCGCCGAGGAGACGCTGCGGCAGTGCCGCGAGGCCGCCGGCAACGTGCGCGACGAGGCCGACGCCGACCGGGTGCTCGGCGAGGTGCTGCGCCGCGCGGGCCGCCTCGACGAGGCCGCCGGCCGCCTGCTCGCCGCCGTCGAGGGGCTGGCCAAGCTGGGCGACCGGCACCGGCAGGCCGACGCGCTGCTCGACCTGTCCGCCGTGCGCCTGGCGCAGGCCGCCAAGCCGGCCGCCAGGGCCGCCGCCGAGCAGGCCAGGGGCATCGCCGTACGCCTCGGCGACCGGCTGCTCGACGCCTACGCCCTGCTGGCCCTGGCCGGGGTGAACCGGGCGGAGGGCGCGGCGGGGCGGGCCGCCGAACTGGCGGGCGCGGCGCTGGAGGTGTTCGACGAGACCGGCGACCAGCGCGGCGCCGCCAACGCCCGCGCGTTCCTGGCCCGCGCCTCGCCCCGCTGATCGCCGCGCCTCGCCGCCGTGGGCGGCGAGGTCAGACGGCCAGGAGGCGCTGGACGTCCTCCCTGTGCAGCTCCTCGGCCGTTCCGGTGCGCACGACGTGTCCCGCGTCGAGGATCACGAACGTGTCGGCCAGCCGCAGCGCGATGTCCAGATACTGCTCGACCAGCAGCACCGCCAGCCCCGACGCGTGCAGCCGCTCGATGGCCGCCTCGATCTCCAGGATGATCGACGGCTGGATGCCCTCGGTCGGCTCGTCCAGGATGAGCATGCGTGGCCTGGTCACCAGCGCGCGGGCCATCGCGAGCTGCTGCTGCTGACCGCCCGACAGGTGCCCGGCGCTGCGCTTGAGCAGCGGGCGCAGCGCGGGGAAGAGATCGAGCGCCTCGTCCACGGCCGACCTGGGCTGCTTGGCGGCCTCGACGGTGACCAGCAGGTTGCCCAGCACCGACAGCTGCGGGAAGCACTGGTGGCCCTGGGGGACGTACCCCATGCCGAGGCGCACCCGCTCGTGGGGCTTGAGCCTCGTGACGTCGCGGCCGTCGAACGTCACCGTGCCCGCCGTCGCGGGCAGCACCCCCATGACGGTGTTGAGCAGCGTGGTCTTGCCCACGCCGTTACGTCCCATGACGCACACGAGCTGCCCCGGCCCGACCTCCACCGAGACCCCGAACAGCACGCGGGCCCGCCCGTAGCCGGACTCAAGGCCGGTTACCGACAGCATCCCCTGTCCTCCTCCCCAGGTAGACCTCCTGCACGCGGGGGTCGGCGCTGACCTGCTCGACCGATCCCTCCACGAGCACCTTGCCCTCGTGCAGCACGGTCACCGTCGAGGCGTGCCGCCGCAGGAACTCCATGTCGTGCTCGACCACGATCACCGTGTGGTCATCGGCGATCTGGGTGAGCAGCTCGCCGGTGCGTTCGCGTTCGTCCTTGGACATGCCGGCGACCGGCTCGTCCAGGAGCAGCAGCCGGGGCCGCTGCGCCAGCAGCATGCCGATCTCGAGCCACTGGCGCTGGCCGTGCGAGAGAACGCCGGCTGAACGTCCGGCGAGCTCTTCGAGACCCGTCCTGGCCAGCGCCTCCTGCACGGCCTCCGACACGCCGTCGCGCCTGCGCGCGAGCGTCCACAGCGGCTTGCGGAAGGTGGCGGCGAGGTCGAGGTTCTCCAGCACGGTGAGCGCCTCGAACACCACCGAGGTCTGGAACGTGCGGCCGACGCCCATCCGGACGATCTGGTGCTCCTTCCTGCCGACGAGGTCCTGGCCGCCGAAGCGTACGGTGCCGGCCGCCGGCCTGGTCAGCCCCGTGATCACGTCGATGAGCGTGGTCTTGCCCGCCCCGTTGGGCCCGATGAGGAAGCGCAGCTCGCCCTCGGGCACGGTCAGGTCCACGCCGTCGAGTGCGCGGAACCCGTCGAACACGACCTGGACGTCACGTAGTTCGAGCACGTCGCAGCCTCCCTGCCAGGCCCACGATCCCTCTCGGGGCCAGCGTCATGACCAGGATGAAGAGCGCTCCCTGCAGGTAGAGCCAGCCGTCGGCGAACTGCTCGCTGAAGGCGGTCTTGGCATAACCCATGACGACCGCGCCGAGCACGGCTCCGGCCAGCGCGTGCCGTCCGCCCACGGCCACCGCGACGACCAGCTCCAGTGACGGCACGACGCCGAGCAGGGCCGGCGAGATGATGCCGACGACGGGGACGAAAAGGGCGCCCGCGAGCCCCGCCATGCCCGCTGAGAGAGCGAAGGTGACGGTCTTGACCAGGGCCGGGTCGTAGCCGAGGAAGCGCACCCTGTCCTCGCCGTCGCGCACGGCGACGAGCAGCCGGCCGTACCGGCTGTTCACCAGTTGCCTGGTGGCCAGGTAGAGCACGCCGAGCACGCCCGCGACGACCAGGTAGAGGCCGCGCTGGGTGGAGTCGTCGGCGAGGTCCTGGCCGAACAGCTCGAAGAAGTTCGTCAAGCCGTTGGTGCCGCCGGTCAGGCCCTGCTGCCCGACCAGCAGGATGACCATGGCGGCCGCCAGCGCCTGGGTGAGGATCGCGAAGTACGCACCGCGTACGCGCTGGCGGAAGACCAGCGTGCCGAGCAGCACCGCGAGCGCCGCGGGCCCCAGGACCGCCATCGCCACCGCGAAGACCGGGTTGGCGAACGGCGCCCACAGCGCGGGCAGCTCCTCCACCCCGCTCCACACCATGAAGTCGGGCAGCCCGCCCGGCCCGGCCTCGTGGAGCTTGAGGTACATCGCCATGGAGTAGCCGCCGAGCCCGAAGAAGACGCCCTGCCCGAGGGTGAGCATGCCGCCCCGCCCCCAGGCCAGCCCGATGCCGAGCGCGACGATCGCGTAGCACAGGTATTTGGCGAGCAGCCCGAGCCGGAACGGCTCAAGCAGCAGCGGCGCGACGATCAGCGCGATCACCGCGATGGTCGCGAAAGGAAGGTTGCGCTTGATCACGTCAGCACCCTCGACCTGAGCACGAACATCCCCTGCGGCCTGATCTGCAGGAAGGCGATGATGACGGCGAACACGATGACCTTGGCCAGCGAGGCGTCCGACCAGAACTCGGCGTAGGAGTTCAGCAGCCCCAGGCCGGCGGCGGCCAGCACCGCGCCGCGCAGCTGCCCGAGCCCGCCGGCCACGACGACGAGGAAGGCGTCGACGATGTAGTACGTGCCGAGCGCCGGCCCGACCGGCCCGATGAGCGTCAGCGCCACCCCGGCCACCCCGGCCAGGCCGGAGCCGACGAAGAACGTCAGCATGTCCACCCGGCCGGTGTCGATGCCGCTGGTGGCGGCGAGCTGCCGGTTCTGCACCACGGCCTGGGTCCTGCGGCCCAGGCCGGTGCGCGTGAGGTACGCCCAGACCCCCACCACGCCGGCCACCGCCAGCGCCATGATGAACAGCCGGTTGTAGGGCAGGATGCCGACCCCGCCCGCCAGCCACGAGGGGGCGGGCACCTGCACGTTGGGCGCGCCGAACAGGTCGCGGGCGAGCTGCTGCAGCACCAGGCTGACGCCCCAGGTGAGCAGCAGCGTGTCCAGCGGCCTGCCGTAGAAGTGGCGGATCGCGGCCCGCTCCAGGATCAGCCCCATCACCCCGGCCACCAGGAACGCGACCGGCAGCGCGAGCACGAGGTCCTGCAGCAGGAACGCGGTGTAGGCCCCGGCCATGATGAACTCGCCGTGCGCCATGTTGATCACGCCCATCTGCCCGAACGTGAACGTCAGGCCGAGCGCGATCAGCAGCAGCACCGCCCCGATGGACAGCCCGATGGGAAGCTGGTTGACGAAGGCCGACATCACTGACCCGCCGCCAGGCCGCCCGCCCACGGGTAGCCCTTGAGGTACGGGTCGGGCTTGATCGGCTCGCCCGAGTCCCACACCTGCTTGATCAGGCCGTCGGGCTGGATGATGCCGATGCGGGCGGTCTTGTACATGTGCTGGTTCTCGCCGTCGATGGTGACCAGGCCCTCGGGGCGTTCGAGCGCGATGCCGGGCGCGGCCTTCTTGACCGCCTCCACCTCGGTCGTGCCGGCCTTCTTGACGGCCTCGGCCCACAGGTAGACGGCGTTGTAGCCGGCCTCCATCGGGTCGGAGGTGACCTTGTTCTGGCCGTACTTCGCCTTGTACGCCTTGACGAACGCCTCGTTGGCCGCGGTGTCGGTGGTCTGGTAGTAGTTCCAGGCGACGGGGTGGCCGGCGATGTTGTCCACGCCGATGCCGGTGACCTCCTCCTCGGCGACGCTCACCGACAGCACCGGCATGGTCTCCGCGCTGACTCCCGCGCTCTTGAGCTGCTTGAAGAAGGCCACGTTGCTGTCGCCGTTGAGCGTGTTGAACACGGCGTCGGGCTTGGCCTGGACGACCTTGTTGGTCAGTGTGGAGTATTCGGTGTGGCCGAGCGGGGTGTACTCCTCGCCGAGGATCTCCATGCCGTTCGCGGCGGCGTACGCCTTGATGATCTTGTTGGCCGTACGCGGGAAGACGTAGTCGCTGCCCACCAGGAACAGCTTCTTCTTGCCCTGCTCCTTCAGGTAGTCGAGGCCGGGGATGATCTGCTGGTTGGTGGTGGCGCCGGTGTAGAAGATGTACGGCGAGCTCTCCAGCCCTTCGTACTGCACCGGATACCACAGCAGCGCCTTGTACCGCTCGAAGACCGGCAGCATCGCCTTCCTGCTCGCCGACGTCCAGCCGCCGAACACGGTGGCCACCTTGTCCTGCCTGACCAGTTTCGTCGCCTTCTCGGCGAAGGTCGGCCAGTCGGAGGCGCCGTCCTCGACGACGGGGACGAGTTTCTTGCCGAGCACGCCGCCGGCCTTGTTGATCTCGTCGATGGCGAGCAGTTCGGCGTCGCGGACGGTGACCTCGCTGATCGCCATCGTGCCGCTCAGCGAGTGCAGGAGACCGACCTTGATCTCGTTGGACGAGGCGGCGGGTCCGGCGTCCGATCCGCACGCCGCTAAGGTTGTGACGAGGAGCGCGGAGACGAGCGCGCGGGCAATCGGGCGGGAGATGCGCACAGCCGTTCCTTCCTGCCGACCGGTACTGCGAGAAAGGTGACTCCGCGACATTTCGCCTTTAGATCTCGAAGGTTAATTGGCGATTGCCGAGTCTTCACAAGCGCACATAGCGCGTCATGTCGGTGCTCGCCAGGGCACGAAACCAACACGACATCGACCGGCAACAGGCCGGAAACGGCCGGTTCCTATGGTCCGGCCATGCGGCTTACCTCACACGAGCAGGAGCGGCTGCTCATCCATGTCGCCGCCGGGGTGGCGCGTGAGCGGCGGGCCAGAGGCCTGCGGCTCAACCATCCCGAGGCTACCGCCGTCATCGCCTCGTTCCTCATGGAAGGCGCCAGAGACGGGCGCAGCGTGGCCGACCTGATGGAGGCGGGCCGGTCGGTGCTCGGCCGCGCCGACGTCATGGAGGGCGTGCCGGAGATGCTGGAGAGCGTGCAGATCGAGGCCACGTTCCCCGACGGCACGAAGCTCGTCACCGTCCACAGGCCGATCCCGTGATCCCCGGCGAGTACGTCCACCCCGAAGGCGCGATCCCGCTCAACCCTGGGCGCGAGCGGGTGACGATCCGCGTGGTCAACACCGCCGACCGGCCCGTCCAGGTGGGCTCCCACTACCACTTCGCCGCCGCCAACCCCGGCCTCGACTTCGACCGGGCCGCGGCCAGGGGCATGCGGCTCGACGTGCCCGCCGGCACCGCCGTCAGGTTCGAGCCCGGCGTCGAGCGCGACGTGACGCTCGTGCCGCTGGCCGGGCACCGGGTCGTCCCCGGGCTGCGGCCCGAGTGGGCGGGGCCGCTCGATGACTGAGCTGTCCCGCGAGCGGTACGCCGCCCTCTACGGCCCCACCACCGGCGACCGCGTCCGGCTGGCCGACACCGACCTGTTCATCGAGGTCACCGACGACCTGTCCATGGGCGCGGCCGGCGCCGGCGACGAAGCCGTCTTCGGCGGCGGCAAGGTCATCCGCGAGTCCATGGGCCAGGCCAGGACCACCCGCGCCGACGGCGCCGCCGACCTCGTCATCACCGGCGCGGTCATCCTCGACCACTGGGGCGTGATCAAGGCCGACGTCGGCGTCCGCGACGGCCGCATCGCCGCCGTCGGCAAGGCCGGCAACCCCGACACGATGGACGGCGTCGACATCGTCATCGGCCCGTCCACCGAAGTGCTGGCCGGCAACGGCAAGATCCTCACCGCCGGGGCCGTCGACTCCCACGTCCACCTCATCTGCCCGCAACTCCTCGACGAGGCCATCGGGTCCGGTGTCACGACGATCGTCGGGGGCGGCACCGGACCCGTCGAGGGCACCAAGGCCACCACCGTCACCGGCACCTGGTACCTCGGCCGCATGCTCGAGTCCCTCGACGCCTACCCGCTCAACTTCGCCCTCCTCGGCAAGGGCAACACGGTCAGCACCGAGGGGCTGGTCGAGCAGCTCAGGGCCGGCGCCTCCGGCTTCAAGCTGCACGAGGACTGGGGCACCACCCCGGCCGCCATCGACGCCTGCCTGAGCGTGGCCGACGCCTCCGGCGTGCAGGTCACGATCCACACCGACACGCTGAACGAGGCCGGCTTCCTCGAATCGACGCTCAAGGCCATCGGTGACCGGACGATTCACGCGTACCACACCGAAGGGGCCGGCGGCGGGCACGCGCCCGACATCATCCGCGCCGCCTCCTACGCCAACGTGCTGCCCTCCTCCACCAACCCCACGAGGCCCCACACCGTCAACACCCTCGACGAGCACCTCGACATGCTGATGGTCTGCCACCATCTCAACCCGGCCATCCCCGAGGACCTCGCCTTCGCCGAGTCCCGCATCAGGCCCGGCACGATGGCGGCCGAGGACGTGCTGCACGACCTCGGGGCCATCTCCATGATCGGCTCCGACTCCCAGGCCATGGGACGCATCGGCGAGACGATCATCCGTACCTGGCAGACCGCCCACGTCATGAAGGCCCGCCGGGGGCAGCTCGGCGACGGCCCGGCCGACAACCTGCGGGCCCGCCGCTACATCGCCAAATACACCATCTGCCCCGCCGTCGCCCACGGCCTCGACGGCGAGCTGGGCTCCGTCGAGCGCGGCAAGCTCGCCGACCTCGTCCTGTGGGACCCGGCCTTCTTCGGGGTCAAGCCCGACCTCGTGCTCAAGGGCGGCGTCGTCGCCTGGGCGCAGATGGGCGACGCCAACGCCTCCATCCCCACGCCCCAGCCGGTGCTGCCGCGCCCCATGTTCGGCGCCTCCCCTGTCACCGCCGCCGCGACCTCCCTGCACTTCGTCGCCCCGCTCGCCCTGGAGTCCGGCCTCGCCGACCGGCTCGACGTCCGCCGCAGGCTCGCGCCCACGGCCGACGTACGCCGGCGTGGCAAGGCCGCCATGCCGCTCAACGACGCGCTCCCCCGGATCGACGTCGCCCCCGACACCTTCGAGGTCCGCATCGACGGAGAGCTGATCGAGCCCGCCCCCGCCACGTCCCTGCCCATGGCCCAGCGCTACTTCCTCTTCTGATGAACCCGTCCCTGCTGCTCCTCACCGACTCCAGGCTCCCCGCGGGCGGCCACGCCCACTCGGGCGGCGCCGAGCGCGCCGTCGCGGCGGGCTCGGTGCACGACGCGCCGTCGCTGGCCGCGTTCCTGCGCGGGCGCCTGCACACCGCAGGCGCGGTCGCCGCCGGGCTGACGGCCGCCGCCCGCACCCACGCCGCCGCCCCTGGCGCGCGGCGATGGGCGGAGCTGGACGCCGAGGTGGACGCCAGGACCTCGTCCCCCGCCCAGCGCGACGCCTCCCGCACCCAGGGCAGGCTGCTGCTGCGGGTCGCCCGCCGGGTGTGGCCGTCGTCCGTGCTGGAGGAGCTGGGACGGGCCGTACGCGATCCGCACCACCCCATCGCCCTCGGCGCGGCGGCCCACGTCGCCGGCGCCACCTCCGAGGAGGCCGCGCTGGCGGCCGCCTACCACGCGATCACCGGGCCCGCCACCGCCGCCGTACGCCTGCTCGGCCTCGACCCCGTCGCCGTGCACGCCCTGCTCGCCGGCCTCACCCCCGACCTGTCCGCGATCGCCGCCCGCGCCGGCTCCACCGCCGGGTGGGACTCGTTGCCCGCGCACTCCGCACCCGCCCTCGACCTCCTCGCCGAGCAGCACGCTCAGGCCGAGGTCAGGCTCTTCGTCTCCTAGGAAAGGACCCCACCATGGGAGCCAACCACGACGACCACCACCACACGCCCGACGGCCGCGGCCGCGCGCTGCGCCTCGGCGTGGGCGGGCCGGTGGGCAGCGGCAAGACGGCCCTGGTCGCGGCCCTGTGCCGGACGCTCGGCCCGTCCCTGTCGCTGGGCGTGGTGACCAACGACATCTACACCACCGAGGACGCCGACTTCCTGCGCCGCGCCGGCGTCCTCGACGACGAGCGCATCCTGGCCGTCGAGACCGGCTGCTGCCCGCACACCGCGATCCGCGACGACATCGCCGCCAACCTCGACGCCGTCGAGACCCTCGAATACCGCTTCGGGCCGCTCGACCTGGTGATCGTGGAGAGCGGCGGCGACAACCTCACCGCCACCTTCAGCCGCGGGCTGGCCGATCGGCAGATCTTCGTCCTCGACGTGTCGGGCGGTGACAAGGTCCCGCGCAAGGGCGGTCCCGGCGTCACGACGGCCGACCTCCTGGTCGTCAACAAGACGGACCTCGCGCCGATGGTGGGCGCCGACCTCGGCGTCATGGCCCGGGACGCGGCGGCCGTACGCGGGGAGCGGCCGGTGCTGTTCACCTCGATCCGCCAGGACCCGACGGCCGACACGGTCGCCGACTGGGTCAGGGACGAGGTCCGCGCCTGGTCCCACTCCCACGCCACCCCCGTCTCATGAACCCCCTCCCCGCCCCCACCTTGCCCCCCACCCGGCCGGCCACCCGGCCGGCCACCTCATCGTCACCCCCATCGGCCGGACCCGAAGCCCCCTCGCGCCCCGCCCCGCCGGCCGAACCCGTCCCTGAGGCTCCCCGCACCACCGGCCCCACCGCCACATCACCCGCCTCCACCGAGACCACGCGCTCCGCGCAGACGGCCGCTGAGCGCCTGCCCACGCATGGGGCGGGGGCGAGGGAGGAGCAGGTGGGGACCGGGGTGGAGAGCGGCGCGCGGGACACGCGGACGGTGGCCGCCACCGGGGCGCGGGGGATGCGGGCGGTGGCGGTGGTGGAGACCGCCGCCGGGGGTGGGGGGCGTACGGTGATGCGGCGGTTGGCTTCCGCGCCGCCGCTCACGTTGCGGCAGACGGGGCCGCACACCGTGCATCTGGTGTCCACCGCGGCCGGGCCGCTCGGCGGTGATCGCCTGCGATTGGACCTGCGGGTCGCGCCCGGCACGACGCTGGAGTTGGGGTCGGTGGCCGCCACTCTCGTGCTGCCCGGTGATGGGCCGTCCACGATGGTGGTCACCGGGCACGTCGGTGCGGGAGCGACGCTCAGGTTCGTCCCCGAGCCGACCGTCCTGGCCGCACGCAGCGATCACCGCCTCCACGTACGCCTCACCCTGGAGGAGGACGCGACGGTCCTGTGGCGGGAGGAGATCGTCTTCGGCCGTCACGGAGAGCCGTCCGGCCGCTGCCATGCCCGCTTCGACGCCACCCGCGACGGCGTGCCGCTGCTCAGGCAGGAGTTCACGGTCGGCGACCCGACCGTCGACGGCTCCCCCGCCGTGTACGGCAACGCCCGCTGCGTCGGTACGACGTTCATGACCGCCCAGGCCCCGGCGGCGGCGGTGGCCGAGGGCATCGCCGTCCTCCCCCTGGCCGCCCCCGGCACCCTGGTGTCGGCATTGGCCGACGACGCCGTCCAGCTCCGCACCCGCCTGGAGTGGGGCGAACGCCAAGCCCTCCCACCCGCCACCCCGTGACCGCACCCACCCCCGGACGGACGCCGGATGACCGGCCCGCTGCCAGGTGACCGGACCGCTGCCAGGTGATCGGCTCGCACTCCTGCCGCGCCACGGTGACGACTCCGTTGCGTACGGTGGTGAGGCGGCCTTCCCCGGCTTACGCTGATCGTGTGGCCGAAGACCTCAAGCCCGCGCCCACCCGTTCCCGCCTCGGTCGCGGCCCCGCGTTCGCGGTGCTGGCGGCCGGAGCCCTGCTGGCGTGCTGCGCGGTCCTGCCGTGGGCCGGCCTTCAGGCGACCAGCAGCCTGTTCGGCGCCGGTGTGGCCAGCGACGTGCGCGGCATCGACGACCCGCTCGGCGTCTACACCCTGCTGGCCGGCCTGACCGCGGTGGGCTGCGGCGTGGCGGGCCTGCTCGCCCGCCCCCGCCTGGCCGCGGTGGCGATCGTGCCGGGGAGCGTGGCGGTGTTCGTGCTGGTGACGTTCGTGATGGGCGACGGCGGCCTGCGCGACCGCGTCTCCATCCACCTCGGCGACCTGCTGTCGATCGAGCCGGTGATCAGGTCGGGCTGGTTCGCCGCGCTGGCCTGCGCGGTCGCGGTGGTGCTGCTGTCGGTGCTCGCGCTGGTGCGCCGCTGACCGCCCCGCGCGCGAGTATCAGTCGTAGAAGCCGAGCCGGCGCAGCTGCTTGGGGTCGCGCTGCCAGTCTTTGGCCACGCTGATGCGCAGGTCGAGATAGACGCGGGTGCCGAGCAGCGCCTCGATCTGCTTGCGGGCCTTGGTGCCGACCTCGCGCAGCCGCTCGCCCTTGTGCCCGATGACGATGGCCTTCTGTGAGGGCCGTTCGACGAACATGTGGGCGTAGATGTCGAGCAGGTCGTCGCGCCCCTCCCTGGGCAGCATCTCGTCGACGACCACGGCGATGGAGTGGGGCAGCTCGTCGCGTACGCCCTCCAGCGCCGCCTCCCTGATCAGCTCACCGACCAGCACCTGCTCGGGCTCGTCGGTGAGCTGGCCGCCCTCGTAGAGCGGCGGCGACTCGGGCAGGTGCTCGATCAGCACGTCGGCGACGACGTCGAGCTGGTCGCCCGACTCGGCCGAGACGGGCACGATCGCCGCGAACTCCGCGATCTGCGACACCGCGAGCAACTGCTGGGCGATCTGCTCCTTGCTCGCCAGGTCGCACTTGGTGACCACCGCGATGACGGGCGTCTTCTTCACGGCCGACAGCTTGTCGGCGATGAACCGGTCGCCCTTGCCGATGGGCTCGTTGGCCGGAACGCAGAACCCGATCACGTCGACCTCGGTCAGCGTGGACAGCACGAGGCTGTCGAGCCGCTCGCCGAGCAGCGTGCGGGGGCGGTGGAGGCCGGGGGTGTCGACGATGATGAGCTGGGCGTCGGGCCGGTGCACGATGCCCCTGATGACGCGCCTGGTGGTCTGCGGCTTGGACGAGGTGATCGCCACTTTGGTGCCGACCAGGGCGTTCATCAGCGTGGACTTGCCGACGTTCGGCCTCCCCACGAAGCAGGCGAATCCGGCGCGATGGTTGTCTGGCGAAGTCACATAGTGCATTGTGGCCCATCAACCGGCGTGTTCACGCCACCAGGCGTAGGCGAGCGGCAGCACGCCGGGTGTCCAGGCGGTGGTGTCGAGGCCGCTCAGCTCCTCTTCGGCCACCCAGCGGCAGTCGTTGATCTCGACGCCGTCGGGCCGCGGCGCGGGGGATCCGGGCGCGAGCCGGCAGCCGTAGCCGGTGATGACGTAGCCGACCTCGTGCCCGTTGGGATAGACCGTACGGAACTCGGGCCCGCCGTAGACGCCGACCAGCCCGAGCACCTCGATCTCGACGCCCAGCTCCTCGCGCAGCTCCCGCAGCACGGCCGCCTCGGGCCGCTCGTCGGGATCGACGCCGCCGCCGGGCGCCGCCCACAGCCCCACGTCGCCGTGGCGGGCCAGCAGCATGCGGCCGGCGTCGTCGAACACGAACCCGGTGACCGACGGCAGCATGAGCAGATCCGTGCCGACCTTCTCCCGCAACCTCGCCAAAAATGGCGACATGGGCATGTCAGCCTCGCAGGGTGCCGTCGGGACCGGCCAGCAGCAGCTTGCCCGCACCCAGCTCGGCCGCCACCGCCTCGTCGGCGGGGCTCGGGTCGCCCTCGCTCACCAGCGCCACCGCTTCGAGCGAGCGCGCGCCGCTGGAGACGGCCATGGCCACCGCCACCTGCACGGCTGAGAGCGTGAGCGCGGACAGGGCCACGTTCGTCGCCGAGTAGGTGCGGCCCGTCTCGTCGCGCACGGCCGCGCCCTCGGCGGAGCCGTTGCGCGCCCTGGCGGCGCGGGCCAACGTGATGATCTTGCTGTCTTCGGGATCGAGTGTCACGCGCTCTAGGTTAGGCGTTGACCATGGAGATCGCCGCCTCGACGACCTTACGCGTACGCTCGGTGTCCACGTCGTTCATCCCGGTGTGCACCACCGACACCAGCGTGTCACCGACGCGGGCGAGCACGACGTCCAGCGCGTACGGGTAGCCGTTGAGCCGCCCGCTGAACCGCGCGCCCACGGCGTCGTCGGCCGCCTGCTGCACCGCCTGCTCGATGGGCAGCTCGTGCAGCAGCATGTCGGTGCCGCTGGACGTGTGCACTTCGCGGCAGTTGCGCATCGCCTCCGACAGGGCGTCGAGGTGCTCTTCCGCTTCCTGGTTGGCGTACCTGGCGAGGCCGACCCCGGCCTGCTCACCCAGCCCGTCGCCGAGGTAGCTGACCGCGGCCTGCGCGGTCAGCGCCTGCCCGGGCGCCTGCCCGCCGGCCGGTTCCAGCACGGCCCGGCAGTTCCTGTCCGCCTGCCCGAACGGCATCCGCCAGGCCTGCTCCGGCCTGATCGTGAAGCCGTCGGGCAGGCGTGGCTGCTCCTTGCTGACCACCTCGCGCAGTTGCGCCATGGCCTGTGCGTCGAGGAAGCTCTCGGCTCCACCGCCGCCGCAACCCGCCAGGAGGCAGGTCAGCAGCGCGCAGGCGCCGATCCCTGGTCTTCGTTTCATGGTCCCCCCTTGATCGGTGGCTTCCCCGCACGAGGAATGCGGCAATCCACCGGAGTGACCACCAATACGCAAAAAGGGTGCCCCCGCCCTGATCAGGACGAGAACACCCTTTACGCCGACCAGCGTCGCGACCAGGATCGTGACGCCGTCGTCCCCCCGGGATCGTCGTCAGGCCGCGAACCCCACCCGGCCTTCGGACGATTCCCCTGTAGACACCCACCGCACTGGATGTCGTGATTTGAGAGTGCCGGAGGCGGCTTGCAGTTGACTTGTAGAACGCTTGCCGTTTCGTCCGCATTCGCCGCTGTCTTGCCCGCTCACCGCCGACCTTCGCGCCCGCTCACCGCCGGTCCTCGTGCACGCTCACCGCCGGCCCTCGTGCACGCTCACCGCCGGCCCTCGTGCACGCTCACTCCCGTCCGTTGGACCGCTCGCGCTCGGCGGTGGCGGGGACGACCTCGTCCGGCGGCGGCGCCACCCGCCGCACCACCACCGTGCTGATGCGGTTACGCCGCCCGGCCAGGCTCTCCGCCGTCAGCGACAGCCCGGCCACCTCCGCGTGCGAACCGGCGATCGGCACCCGGCCCAGCGCGTGGGCCAGCAGCCCGCCCACGGTCTCGACGTCGTCGACCTCGATCTCGGTGTCGAACAGCTCGCCCAGCTCGTCGACCGGCATGCGAGCGGTGACCCGCATGCCGCCGTCGTCCATGGGCTCGACGCGGGGGGCCTCCTGGTCGTACTCGTCGGTGATCTCCCCGACGATCTCCTCCAGGACGTCCTCGATCGTGACCAGCCCGGCGGTGCCGCCGTACTCGTCGATGACGATCGCGATGTGGATCTGGCGGGCCTGCATCTCCCGCATGAGCTGGTCGATGGGCTTGCTCTCCGGCACGTACGCGGCCGGCCGCAGGATCGACTCGATCGTCTCCTTGCCCCCGCCCTCGCCCGACTCGTGGATCTTGCGGGCGATGTCCTTGAGGTAGGCGATGCCGATGACGTCGTCCTCGTTCTCGCCCACCACGGGGATGCGGGAGAACCCGCTGCGCAGCGCCAGCGACAGCGCCTGGCTGATGGTCTTGGACCGCTCGATGTAGACCATGTCGGTGCGGGGCACCATGACCTCGCGGACGAGCGTGTCGCCCAGCTCGAACACCGAGTGGATCATCTCGCGCTCGTCCGGCTCGATCACCCGGCGCTCCTCGGCCAGGTCGACCAGGTCACGCAGCTCGGCCTCCGAGGTGAACGGGCCGTCGCGGAACCCCTTGCCGGGCGTCAGCGCGTTGCCCAGCAGGATGAGCAGCTTGGGCAGCGGGCCGAAGATGCGGGTCAGGCCGTACACGATCGGCGCGCTGGCCAGCGCGACCGGCTCGGCGTGCTGGCGGCCCAGCGTGCGCGGCATGACGCCGACCACGACGTAGCTGATCACGATCATCACAGCCGCGGCCCAGAAGTAGGCCCAGCCCTGGTCGTCGAGCAGGTCGATGAAGAGCAGCGTCGCGATCACCGTCGCGACCAGCTCGCAGCTCAGCCGCAGCAGTAGCAGCAGGTTCAGGTAGCGCGGCGGATCGGTCACGATCGTCTGCAACCGCGCGGCACCGCGCCGCGCCTCACGGACGTATTCGTCGGCACGCACCCGGGAGATGCGTGTCAGCGCCGTTTCCGCACTGGCGATCAGGCCACCGACGACGACGAGCGCGATGGCCGACAGCAACCAGGCGTTCACCGCGGGTTGCGCACCTCCTGCCACGACTCGAGGAGCCGGGACTGCAGTCCGAACATCTCCTTGTGCTCCTCCGGCTCGGCATGATCGTAGCCGAGCAGATGCAGGATGCCATGGGTGCACAGCAGCTCGAGCTCGTCGGCCGTGCTGTGCCCGGCCTCCTTCGCCTGTCTGGCCGCCACCTGCGGGCACAGCACGACGTCGCCCAGCAGCGCCGGGTCGACCGGCCCCTCGGACTCGCCGCGCGCGCCGCCTCCGGGCCGCAGCTCGTCCATCGGGAAGGCCAGCACGTCGGTCGGGCCCGGCTCGCCCATCCACTTCTCGTGCAGCTCCGCCATGGCGTCCTCGTCGACGACCACGATGGACAGCTCGGCGAGCGGGTTGATGCCCATCTCGCCGAGCACGTGGGCGGCCAGGGCGACGATGCTCTCCTCGTCGACCCCGACGCCCGACTCGTTGTTGATCTCGATGCTCACGGCCGCCGCTTCCCTCGCTGCTGGATCGCCTTCGGCTCCTGGGCCGCCTGCGTGGCGTCGTAGCGCCCGTAGGCGTCGACGATGTCGCTGACGAGCTTGTGCCGCACCACGTCGGAGCTGGTCAGCCGGGCGAAGTGGATGTCGGGGATGCCCTCGAGGATCTCCTGCACCACCCGCAGCCCGCTGACCGTGCCCGAGGGCAGGTCGACCTGCGTGACGTCACCGGTTACCACGATCTTCGAGTTGAACCCGAGCCTGGTCAGGAACATCTTCATCTGCTCGGCCGAGGAGTTTTGCGCCTCGTCGAGGATGATGAAGGCGTCGTTGAGCGTGTTGTGGGTGAGGAGGTGGCCCTCGGTGACGTAGAGGGAGTCCTCGGCCGCCACCTGGATGCACACGCACTCGGCGGTGCCGGCCGGCTCGATGCGCGCGATGTGCCGCGCGGGCCTCGTTCCGGGCAGGCGGATGTCGAGGACGTACGCCTCCTCCCGGCTCGCGTAGGCCACGCCGCCGAGCGACCGCACGAGGGCGATCACGTCGTCGCGGAGCCGCTCGGAGCCGGTGGTGAAGCGCGGGCCGTCCTCGGTGACCGTCCCGGCCGCGTCGAGCAGGCCCTGGAGCAGCGCGAGCCTGATCTCCGGCGTGTTGCGGAGATAGACCTCGGGCACGAACGTCGTGGCCGCCGTGCGGCCCGCCAGGCCCAGCTCGGCGAGCGGATGGGTGAGCGTCATGGCGCCGCCGGAGCGCCCTGCCGGGTGGTGGCCGCTCGTGCGCGGCTCGACGTCCCGGCCGTCACCGAGGAGCTGGCCCAGCGCGTACGGATCCATCGGCACCGCACGCTCGGGGAAGCGGACCGGCGCGGTGAGCATCGGCAGCTCCCACCGGCGCTCGCCGAGCAGCTGCTTGGTCTCCAGCACCCGCCACGGCTCACCCGCGCCGTCGCGGACGGTCCACAGGTGGTCTTCGCTGGCGAGCACGGAGGCGCCGTCGTCGCTGGACAGCCGGTAGATCGTCTTCTCGCCCTGCGGATAGACCCCCAGCACGGGAGTCGGCTCGCCGTCGGAGCCGACGACGAGGTCGCCGACCTCCAGCTCGCCGATCGCCCGCCAGCCGTCGGGGGTCAGCACCTGGCTGTCCACCGGCTGGGCCCGGCCGCGCATGTAGGCCAGCGGCGCGACCTCGATCGTGCCCGCCGCCATCAGCTTGGGGATGGAGTCGGGGTCGACCATGTCGTGCAGCGCGTCGTAGAGCGGGCGCAGGTAGGGGTCGATCTTCTCGTAGAGCGTGCCGGGCAGGAAGCCCAGGCGCTCGCCCGCCTCGACCGCCGGCCGGGTCAGGATGATGCGGTTGACCCGCTTCTCCTGCAGCGCGCGCACCGCCTTGGCCATGGCGAGGTAGGTCTTGCCGGTGCCGGCGGGGCCGATGCCGAAGACGATGGTGTGGTCGTCGATGGCGTCGACATAGCGCTTCTGGTTGACGGTCTTGGGGCGGATGGTGCGGCCGCGCGAGGACAGGATGTCGAGCGAGAGCACCTCGGCGGGCCGGTCGGAGGTCATGCGGAGCATGGCGATGCTGCGCTCGACCGCGTCGGGGGTGAGCTCTCCGCCGCTGCGCAGGACTTCGACGAGCTCTTCGAAGAGGCGCACGACGGTGCCGCTCTCGTCGGGGCTGCCGGTGACGGTGATCTCGTTGCCGCGTACGTGGATGTCGGCCCGGAAGGCACCCTCGATGACGCGTAGCAGCTCGTCGCGGGAGCCCAGGAGGCTGACCATCGGGTATTCGTCCGGTATCAGCACCTTCGCTTGAGTCCGCGAGGGAGGTGCTGTGCGTCGGGATTCGTGTAGTTCAGACATGGGCAGGCCAGCGGCCTGATGCCTCCCGGTCTCTTTCGGAGTTCTTCTCCGCCCATCGTATCCGGGGCCAGGCCGATTGCTCGCGTCAATATCACCGCGGTGATCACCGCGGTGATCACCGCGCCGATCACTGCGCCGATCACTGCGCCCGGCCTGCCCAGGCCGTCAGCCGGGCGGCCAGGTGAGATCGCGCCCGCCGAGCACGTGGGCGTGTACGTGGAAGACGGTCTGACCGGCGCCTGGACCGGTGTTGAAGACGACGCGGTAGCCGCTCTCGGAGACGCCGCCGAGCACGGCGACCTCGTGCGCGGTCTTGAGCACCTCGTCGGCGAGCCCGTCGTCGGCCGCGGCGAGCGCGGCGGCGTTGGCGTGGTGTTCCTTGGGGATCACCAGCACGTGGGTCGGCGCCTGCGGGTTGATGTCCTGGAACGCCAGGGTCCGGCCGGTTTCGTAAACGATCTCGGCGGGAATCTCCTTGGCGACGATTTTGCAGAAGAGGCAATCGCTCACTCGATCAGCCTACCGAGGGCGCCGCCGTCGGTGAGTCCGTTGCGAATCGGTAATCAGCTGTGTCGTGCGCAGGAAGATCCACAAGGTTAGGGTGAGTGTGCGACACTTCAGCAGAAAAGACGATTCAGGGTCGGGCGAGCGCCACCTGGCGAGGACACGACTGGGTAATGCACCCTAAGGAACCGGGGAAACCTCCAGAACCGGAAGAGCGTAAACCCTCTGGGAAGGCCGCGCGTCCCACTGATGTGACCACCGAAACCCTTCTGGCCGACAGGTCGATGGGGGCGGTGCCGGTCGGGTGGGATGCCGACATGGCCGTTACGGCGCTGTACAGTGCGCATTTTCGGTCATTGGTGCGTCTCGCTGTGTTGCTGGTGCGCGACATAGCAACAGCTGAGGAAGTCGTGCAGGATGCGTTCGTCGCCATCCATGGCGCCTGGCGCAGGCTGCGTGATCCCGACAAAGCACTTGCCTACCTGCGCCAGTCAGTCGTCAACCGGTCCAGGTCGGTGCTGCGCCACCGCGCGGTCGTCGAGAAGTATGCTCCCAAAGGTCTGCCCGACGCGCCGAGCGCCGAGAACGGCGCCATCGGCGAACTGGAACGTTCTGCCGTGATCGAGGCATTACGTGCCCTTCCGACCCGACAGAGAGAGGCTCTGGTTCTACGCTACTACGGTGATCTGTCCGAAGCTGAGATCGCCCACGCCATGGGCATCAGCAAGGGGGCGGTCAAGAGCCACACGGCACGTGGCATGGCCGCCTTGCGATCGGTCCTGGAGAAAATGTCATGACCCAGCCCCCCGACGAGTACGGCGACCTGCTGCGCCGTGCGCTCCGCGCGGAGGCGGACGCGGTCGTGCCCTCGCCGGACGGACTGGAGATCATCCGTGCCCGCATCGAGCGGCGGGGCGTACGCAATCTGTTCTGGTGGCGCGCGGGAGCGGCCGCGGCCAGCGCGGTGCTGGTGGCGGGCGCGATCGTGTTCGCCGTCCCCGGCCTGCGCTCCCAGATCATCGATCAGGCGCCCGTGCGGATCGTGGACGACGAGACGAGCAAGGTGCCGTCCAACTCCTCGACCACCCGGTCCATCGATCCGCCCGCGACCAGCGTGCCGCCCCGTCAGTCGCCGCCCGCGGTGGTGATCCCGGCGACGCCGTCGCCCACCTCGCCCAAGCCGACCCGTAAGGCCGAGTCGACCAGCAGGCCGTCTCCGTCGCCCACCCCCACGCCCACCACGACCCCGTGTCCTTCGGCGCTCGCCGAGGAAGCCGAGCCGCCGTCCGACTGCCCCACTCTCTCGCCGTCGCCGACGCCGACACCGTCGCCCACCATGATCGAGACGTCCGCGCCGCCGTCGTGCCCGCCGGAGCAGTGCCCGCCGGACGACGAGATGACCGAGACGCCGCCCGTCGAGGCGACCCCCCTGCAGGACACGCAGACCACGCCCTAGAGGCTCATCGCCGGGCAAGACAGCTCGCCCCGCGGCAAGACGCGCAGAGCACCCCTAGCGGCTCACCAGCGGCCCGTGCGGCTGAAGAGCACGGCGGCCGCCGCCACCCCCGCCGTGGACGTGCGCAGCACCGTAGGCCCGAGCAGCACCGGCTCCGCCTTGGCCGCCCTGAACCGCTCCAGCTCCTCCTCCGAGACCCCGCCTTCCGGCCCCACCACCATGACGACGTCGCCGCCCGCCGGCAGCGCCACGCCCGACAGCGGCTCGGCGGCCTCCTCGTGCAGCACCAGCCCGAGCGCCGCCTCCGCCAGCAGCCGCTCGACGCTTGCCGTGGAGGCGAGGTCGGCCACCTCGGGCAGGTGGAAGCGGCGGGCCTGCTTGCCCGCCTCGCGCGCGGTGGAGCGCCAGCGGCCGAGGGCCTTGGCGACCTTGTCGCCCTTCCACTGGGTGATGCTGCGGGCCGCCGCCCACGGCACGATCACGTCGACGCCGGCCTCGGTCATCATCTCGACCGCCAGCTCGCCCCTGTCGCCCTTGGGCAGCCCCTGGACGACCACCAGCCGGGGCCGCGGCGGCTCGACGTCGTAGCGGTGCAGCACCTCGAGCCGCAGCGCGTCCTTCAGCGCCTCGCGTACGACGCACTCGGCCACCCCGCCCGCCCCGTCGGTGAGGTCGACCCGCTCACCGGCGCGCAACCGGCGTACGGAGGCCGCGTGCCGCCCCTCGGGGCCGTCGAGCGTCAGCTCGGGCCCTTCGAGGTGCGCGCTCAGGAAGACCGGAGCCGTCACCGGCCGTTGAACGCGTCACGCAGGCGGGAGAAAAAACCCTGCTGGCCCGGTGCGAACTTGCCAGGCGGGCGCTCCTCACCTCGCTGCCTGGCCAGCTCGCGCAGCAGCTCTTCCTGAGCCGCGTCGAGACGGCTCGGCGTCTCGACGTTGACGTGGATGAGCAGGTCGCCCCTGCCGGACTCGTTGAGCCGCTGGACGCCTCTGCCGTACATGGTGATGACCTGGCCCGACTGCGTGCCGGGCCGGACGTCGATCTCCTCGGCGCCGTCGAGGGTCTCGACGGTCAGCACGGTGCCGAGCGCGGCGGCCGTCATCGGGATCTGGACGGTGCAGTGGAGGTCGTCGCCGCGCCGTTCGAAGATCTCGTGGGGCCGCTCGACGATCTCGAGGAACAGGTCGCCGGGCGGGCCGCCGCCCGGGCCGACCTCGCCCTCGCCGGCGAGCTGGATGTGGGTGCCGTCCTCGACGCCCGCGGGGATGCGGACCTTGATCGTACGGCGGGTGCGCACCCGGCCGTCGCCGGAGCACTCCTGGCAGGGGTTGCGGATGATGGTGCCGAAGCCGCCGCACTGCGGGCAGGGCCGCGAGGTCATGACCTGGCCCAGGAAGGACCGTGTCACCTGGGAGATCTCGCCGCGCCCGCTGCACATGTCGCAGGTGTCGGGGTGGGTGCCGGGCGCGGTGCCGGCGCCGTGGCAGATGTCGCACAGCACGGCCGTGTCGACGGCCAGCTCGCGGGTCGTGCCGAACGCCGTCTCGCGCAGGTCGAGCTCGACCCTGATGGTGGCGTTGCGGCCCCTGCGGGCACGTGAGCGGGGCCCCCTGGCACCGGTGGCGGTGCCGAAGAAGGCGTCCATGATGTCGCTGAACGGGAAGCCCGCTCCGAAGCCTCCCGCGCCGGCGCCCGCTCCCGCGCCGCCGCCGAAGGGGTCGCCACCCAGGTCGTACATCTGGCGCTTGTTCGGGTCGGACAGCACCTCGTAGGCCTGCGTGATCTCTTTGAACCGCTCCTGCGTGTCAGGATCGGGGTTCACGTCAGGGTGCAGCTCTCGGGCGAGCCGGCGATACGCCTTCTTGATCTCGTCCTGACTCGCGTCACGGCGCACCCCGAGGGTGGCGTAGTAGTCGCTGTTTGCCACTTATCGACCTCTTATGATGCAGCCAGGATCTGGCTGACGTAGCGTGCCACCGCGCGTACGGCGCCCATCGTCACGGGATAGTCCATCCTGGTCGGCCCCAGAACGCCGAGCCGGGCCAGTTGGTTGTCGCCAGAACCGTATCCGGTCGCGACGATGGATGTGCCCCTCAGGTAGGGGTTTTCCGAGCCGATGCGCACGGTGAGCGCGGACGGGGTGTCTGAGGTTGTCTCGCCGAGCAGCCGCATGAGGACGACGTGCTCCTCAAGCGCCTCCAGCACGTCGCGCAGGCCGGTGGCGAAGTCGGCGCCGGCGAGGTTGGCCGCGCCGGCGAACACGATCTTCTCGTCGTGCCGCTCGACCAGCGTCTCGAGCAGCACTGAGAGGATCGTCGCCGCGGCGGGCCGGTCTTCGACCGGGAGTCTTTCCGGCAGGTCGGCCACCAGCTCGGGCACGCTGCTCAGGCCGCAGCCGTCGAGGCAGGCGTTGAGCACGGCGCGCAGGTTGGCGATGCGGTGGTCCTCCACCACTTCGGGCAGCTCCACCACGCGCTGCTCGACGCGGCCGGTGTTGGTGATCAGCACGAGCATGACCCGCCGGTCGGTCAGCGGGACGAGCTCGACGTGCCGGACCGTCGAACGGTTGAGCGTCGGGTATTGCACGACCGCCACCTGCCTGGTCAGCTGCGCGAGCAGCCGGACCGTGCGGGTGACGACGTCGTCGAGGTCGACCGCGCCGGCGAGGAACGTCTCGATCGCCCGCCGCTCGGCCCCCGACAACGGCTTGACCTGCGAGAGCCGGTCGACGAACAGGCGATAGCCCTTGTCCGTCGGCACGCGGCCCGCGCTGGTGTGGGGCTGGGTGATGTAGCCTTCCTCTTCCAGCGCGGCCATGTCGTTCCTGACCGTCGCCGGGGAGACCTTCAGATTGTGACGCTCGGCCAGCGCCTTGGAGCCCACCGGTTCGTTGGTGGACACGTAGTCTTCGACAATGGCCCGGAGCACCGCCAGCTTCCGATCGTCGAGCACGTGCTCACCTCCTGCCTCTGTCCCTTACAGGAACGTGGTGTCTAGCACTCTGTGTTCCCGAGTGCCAAGTGTACGGCTCTCGCCCACAAGGTGCGATAACACCGCGTCCCAACTGCTGTCTGGCTTCCTGTGAGCGACAGGCCCCACACTTGCCCTCATGACCGACGATTCCCGGCCCCCGGCGTACGGCCCGCCGCCAGGCTACGGTCCGCCCCAGTACGGACCGCCCCCACAGGGACAGCCGCCGCAGGGACCACCCCAGTACGGGCAACAGCCTCCGTTCGGACAGGGGCCACCGCAGTACGGTGACCCCGCTCAGTTCGGCCCGCCATCTCAGTACGGACAATACGGCCAACAGGCCCAATTTCCACCACGAATCGACTCCAAAGCCATAAAGCCCAGCCGCTGGTGGCTGGTGGCCGTCTGGGGCGTGTTCGTGGCCTGCCTGGCGGCCGGCGGCGTGCTGTTCGCCACCGGCCTGGGCGGCGCGACCGACCTGGTGCCCAAGCAGACGTTCGCGTCCGGCGAAAGCGTCACGGTGACGGTCGACCCGGCCGAGAAGCCGGGCGTCTACCTCGCCAGCGACACCGCCGTCACCTACGACTGCTCGATCAGCGGCGAGGCCAAGCTGGCCAAGACCCCCGACCGGCGTACGGTGTCGGCCGGCGACGCCGTGTGGGAGCAGTTCCTGGTGATCAACGCGCCGGCCAAGGGCGACTACCAGCTCACCTGCGTCAACCAGGAGGACGCCACCGTGCGCTACGGCGTCGGCCGCGACTCCTACTCCGTCGTGAACGGCGTCGCCGACGGCCTCATCGCCCTCGTGGCCCTGCCGGGCGCCGGGCTGCTCGCCGCCATCGCCGGCACGATCGTCGTCCTCGTCCGCCGCAGCGGCGCGCGGAAGCGCCTTGCAGTGAGCGGGTGATTTGCTACGGTCCCCGTGTGTACGAGGGCGATGTACTGGCGGGAAATTGGCGGCGGCCGGGCAAGGGCAAGATCCCCAAGGTGCCCGCGGAGCCGGACCTCGTCGTGGAGGACGCCGACAGCGGCTTCTGCGGCGCCGTGGTGGCCTGTGACAAGGAGGCCGTCACGCTGGAGGACCGGTTCGGCAAGCGCCGGCTCTTCCCGCTCGCGCCCGCGGCGTTCCTGCTGGAAGGCCGTCCCGTGACCCTCGTACGCCCCGCCGCCACCGCCCCCACCGGCCCTCGGCGCAGCGCGTCGGGCTCGATCGCCGTCGAAGGGCTGCGGGCCAGGGTCGCCAGGCAGAGCCGCATCTACGTCGAGGGCGTCCACGACGCCGCCCTCGTCGAGAAGATCTGGGGCCACGACCTGCGGGTCGAAGGCGTCGTCGTCGAATACCTCGAAGGCGTCGACCACCTGCCCGCCATCGTCGACGAGTTCGGCCCCGAGCCGGGGCGGCGCCTCGGCGTGCTCGTCGACCACCTGGTGCCCGGCTCCAAGGAGAGCCGGATCGCCGCCGAGATCACCTCGCCCGACGTGCTCGTGGTCGGGCATCCGTTCGTCGACATCTGGCAGGCGGTCAAGCCGTCCGTGCTGCGCATCCCGGCCTGGCCCGACGTGCCGCGCGGGGTGCCATGGAAGGAGGGCGTCATCGCCGCGCTGGGCTGGCGCATGGAGCCCGCGGAGGCGTGGCGGCGCATTCTCGGCGCCGTCTCGACGTACACGGACCTGGAACCGGCGCTGCTCGGCCGGGTCGAGGAACTGATCGACTTCGTTACGGAGGCCCCATGAGCCAGGACCCGACCCCGCCGCCCGCCGACGACGACGCCACCCGCAGGTTCGCCCCGGCGGACGACGACGCCACGCGCAGGGTCACCCCGTCCGACCTGCCGCCGCCCGCGCCCGGCTCGGGCCCCCAACCCGGCCCGCCCCCACCGTACGGACAACAACCCGTCCACCCCCAGCAACCCGGCTCCACGCCCGGCCATCCCCAGCAACCCGGCTCCACGTCCGGCTACCCACCGCAACCCGGCTCCACCCCGGGTTACTCGCAGCAGCCCGGTTCCGTGCCGGGTTATGAGCAGCAGCCCGGGTCGTCCGGCTACGGGCAGCAGCCCGGGTCGGCGCCCGGTTACGGGCAGCAGCCCGGGTCGGCGCCCGGTTACGGGCAGCAGCCCGGGTCGGCGCCCGGTTACGGGCAGCAGCTCCCCTACGGGCAGCAGCCCGGGTCGGCGCCGATCTACCACCCGCAGCCGCCCAGCGGCTACGGCCAGCAGGGCCCCTACGGCGGTCCCGGCGGCTACGGTCCGCCCGGCGGCTACGGCCGGCCCGGCTATCCGCCGCCCCCGCCCGGCTACGGCTACCCGCAGCACCCCGGCGAGCCCTACGTGCCCGGCCGCTTCGGCCCCCGCCCCGGCACCGACGACAACTCCATGGCGATGCTGGCCCACCTCCTCGGCCTGCTGGTCTCGTGGATCGGCCCGCTCATCATCTACGTGATGCGCAAGGACCAGTCGCCCTACGTCAGGGACCAGGCGGCGGAGGCGCTGAATTTCCAGATCACCATGTTCATCGGCTACATCGTGTCCGCGTTCCTGATGCTGCTGTTCATCGGCTTCCTGCTGCTGCCGGCGGTCTTCGTCGTGTCGCTGATCTTCCACATCCAGGCGGCGATGGCGACGTACCGGGGCGAGCGTTACCGCTACCCCATCTCCATCCGCCTGATCACCTAGACCAGCAGGTCCCTGATCAGGGCGTCGGCCAGCAGCCGGCCCTGGAGGGTCAGCACCATGTGGCCCGCCTTGAACGGCTCGGGCTCCAGCAGCCCCCGCGCCAGGGCGCTCGCCACCACGGGCCGCGCGGCGGGCGCGACCTCGGCCAGCGGATAGCCGGACGACAGCCGCAGCTCCAGCATGAGGCGTTCGGCGTCGCGGTCGTCGTGCCCGAGCACCTCGCGGGCGTGCGCCGGCGAGTGGCCCGCGGCCAGGCGCTGGGCGTAGGCGGCGGGGTGCTTGACGTTCCACCAGCGGGTGCCGCCGACGTGGCTGTGGGCTCCTGGGCCGGCCGCCCACCAGTCGCCGCCGGTCCAGTAGAGCAGGTTGTGGCGGCAGCGGGCGTCGTCGGTGACGGCCCAGTTGGACACCTCGTACCACGCGAACCCGGCCGCGGACAACAGCTCGTCGGCGATGAGGTAGCGGTCGGCGGCCACGTCGTCGTCGGGCATCGGCAGCTCACCGCGCCTGATGCGCGCGGCCAGGCGGGTGCCCTCCTCGACGATCAGCGAGTACGCCGACACGTGGTCGGGCCCTGCCTCGATCGCCGCGCCCAGCGAGGCCCGCCAGTCGTCGTCGGACTCGCCCGGCGTGCTGTAGATCAGGTCGAGGTTGACGTGCTCGAACCCGGCCGCGCGCGCCTCCCTGACGGCCGCGGCGGCCCGGCCGGGCGTGTGGCGGCGGTCGAGGACCTGCAGCACGTGCTCGCGTACGCTCTGCATGCCGAAGCTGATGCGGTTGAAGCCGCCGTGGCGCAGCTTCTCCAGCGACGAGGGATCGACCGACTCGGGGTTGGCCTCGGTGGTGACCTCGGCGTCCGGCCGCAACCCGAACTCCGAGCCGATCGCGGCCAGGATGCGTGCCAGGTCTTCGGGAGGCAGCAGCGTGGGGGTGCCGCCGCCGAAGAACACCGTCTCCACCGGCAGGTCGGTCTCGCCCAGGACGCGGCGCGCCAGGCGGATCTCCTCGATCACCGTGTCGGCGTAGTCGCGCTGCGAGGCGCCGGGGCCCAGCTCGGAGGCGGTGTAGGTGTTGAAGTCGCAGTAGCCGCAGCGGGTCAGGCAGAACGGCACGTGCACGTAGAAGCCGAACGGGCGCTCGCCGAGGCCGCGCAGGGCGCTGTCGGGCAGCTCGCCCGAGGTGGGCGCGGGATCGCCGTCAGGCAGGATGGATGGCACGTTTCCAGTGTGCCCGTCCCCCGCAGTGCTCCGACCGGTGCGGGTCGTTGACGAGGGCTCAGGGCGGCTCTACGATCGCGTCAACTTATAGGAAAGTTTCCTATTTGTAGCTGTCCGGGAGCGGCCCCGTGAAGAAGAAGATCCTCATCGCCCTGTCCGTCTTACTCGGGCTCACGCTGGTCTCCGTACCGGCCGAGGCCCGCACCGGGTTCAACCGGGTCGCGTACTTCATCCAATGGGGCGTCTACGGACGTGACTACCACGTCAAGGACGTGCACCTCAGCGGCGCCGCCGCCAAGCTCACCCACCTCAACTACGCGTTCGGGTTCGTGAACGGCGACGGCACCTGCTACTCCTCCGACCCGTGGGCCGACTGGCAGCGGCCCGTGCCCGCCGAGCAGAGCGTGGACGGCGTGGCCGACGAGCCGGGACAGGCGCTCAACGGCAACCTCAACCAGCTCCGCAAGCTCAAGGCCAAGCACCCCAAGCTCAAGGTGATGATCTCGCTCGGCGGCTGGACCGGCTCCGCCGCGTTCTCCGACGCCGTCCTCACCCCCGAGTCGCGCTCCAAGCTCGCCTCCTCCTGCATCGACATGTGGCTGCGCGGCAACCTGCCCGGCCTCGAGCCCGGCGCCGCCGCGGGCGTCTTCGACGGCATCGACCTCGACTGGGAGTGGCCCGGCTCGGCCGGCGCCGAGGGCAACGTGATCAGGCCCGAGGACAAGCGCAACTTCACGCTGTTCGTGACCGAGCTGCGCCGCCAGCTCACCGCGTTCTCGCGGAAGGCGCAGCTCAGCGCGTTCCTCCCGGCCGCCGCCGCCAAGATCGACGCGGGCTTCGAGGTACGCGAGGTCTTCAGGCAGCTCGACTTCGCCACCCTCCAGGGGTACGACCTGCACGGCACCTGGGAGCAGCAGACCGCGCACCACGCCAACCTGTTCACCGACCGGCGCGACCCCAACCCGGTCAAGTACAGCGTCGACCAGACCGTCCGCGACTACCTCAAGCGCGGGGCCCCCGCACGCAAGCTCGTGGTCGGCGTGCCCGCGTACGGGCAGGGCTGGACCGGCGTCACCGACCGCTCCAAGGGCCTCTACCAGCCCGCCACCGGCCCTGCCCCCGGCAAGTGGGCGCCCGGCACCGAGGACTACAAGGACCTGGTGAACAAGCCGGGCAAGCGCCACCGCGACCTGCTCACCGGCGCCATGTGGCTGTACGACGGCAACGAGTTCTGGTCGTACGACGATCCGGCGGTGATGCTGCAGAAGGCGGCGTACATCCGGCTGAAGGGGCTCGGCGGGTTCATGCTGTGGTCCATCGACCAGGACGACTCCCGCGCCTCCCTCACCTCCGCCCTCTCCAGCGTCCTTCGCTGACCCGGGCTCTCATGGGTGCGGACGATCCAGGTCGAACGCCACGTCGGCCAGCCGGATCGTCCGCACCTGCGGGTCCTTGAGCAACTCCCGCAACTCGCGGACCGAGCTGAGCTCGTCCACGTAGGCGTGGGCGAGGCCGGCCCCCGAAGCCTCCCGCAGCCGCTTCAGGCTCAGGTCGAAGGAGCGCAGGTTGGCGTCGTCGTGGTCACGCAGCAGCCCGACCCACGCCCGGAACTGCGGCAGCCCGCCCCGGCACACCTCATCCGTGACGTCGCCGCCCTTGCGAAGGTCCGCCGGGTCGGTCCAGTAGTCGAAGCCCCATGTGATCGGCAGCGACCCCGGCCTGCGTTCGTACACGACCCGTTCGGCGCAGGAGCCGTGGCGCCGTACGAACGCCTCGAACTCCGCCTCCGGGAGCGGCCGCTCGAACTCCACCACCGCCAGCGCGCTCAGATCGGCCGGCAACCGGGCGAGCACCTGCTTCACCTCCTCCTTCCTCCCCAGCGTGGTGCCGACGTTGAACAACGACTGGGAGAGCCGGGTGTTGGCGGTGTGTCCGAGCGGCAGCCGTCCGACCCGTCCGAAGAAGTCCTGACTGATCGAGTACGTCTGACTCCCACCCGGCCACGCCCCGACGGGCCCCATGGGACGGGCGGTCACCTCGAACGCCATGGAGACGGGCGTCGTCTCGCAGCAGGGCCCGTTGTCCACGAGGTAGGCGGGGTTGTACATCTTGAACGCGGTCCCGAGCACGTCCATCATGCGACGCTCACGATCACCCCGCGTCTGCACCAGCGAGGCCCCCTCGGTCACGACCACCGCGACCAGCGCCAGCACCGCCAGCACGCTGACCACCGTCCGCGCCAGCCCCCGCCGAACGGCACGCCTGGTACGCCTGGGATCAAAGTCCGGCATCGCGGGCAACTCCGGCAGGCTAGGTGCATTACCCGCCGTATCCGGCGTATCGAGCCGGCCAGGCGCGTCCGGCATATCGAGCGAACCAGTCGCGTCCGGCGCATCGAGTGAGCCAGGAGCATCCGATGCATCGAGCGGGTCAGACGTATTTGACTTATCGTGCGAGCCAGGCGTGCCCGGCGTGCCCGGCCTATCGGACGTGCTCATGCATCCTCCCCGTACAGGTCGGCGAAGGCGGCCCGCGCCCGCCACACCGCGGTCTTGATCGAGTTGTGCGACCTTCCGGTCATAGCGGCCACCTCAACCATCGAGAAGCCCTCGAAGTAGACCAAGGTGAGCAGCCGCCGCTGCTGCTCGGGCAGCCGCTCCAGCGCGTCGCGCACGTCCAGCGCGGCCACGTGCAGCGGCGGCACACCGAGCTCATCGGCGTCGGGCAGCGCAAGCTCCCGCCGGCTCCTCCGTACGTGATCGAGCAGCACGTTCCTGGCGATCGTGAGGAGCCACGCAGCCGCGTTCTCCCCTCGCCAGCCGAGCAGCGCCCTGGTCGCCTTGACGAAGGTCTCCTGCGCCAAGTCCTCGGCGAGATGCGGATCGCGGGTCCTGCGCAGAAGGAACCCGCACACGAGCGGCCAGTGCTCGCGATAGAGCTCCTCGATGATGTCGCCCCCCGAACGGTTTCAAAGGTCATGTCACCAACAGACGCCCCAAAACCCGTAATGGTCACATCAACCCCCAAAACCGACGCCCGCCTCGCATGAACGGCCCCGACCGCGCAGCCCGGCCGCCGGGTTGTGCGTCCACCCCTGGGTGGAGATCTGCGAAGCTCCACCCGCTGGTCGATCCGCCATGACGGACCCGTCCCTACCGTCACGTGACATGAACTCCGTCGAAACCGGCCTGCTGATCCTCCTTGTCCTCGCGTTCGTCATCTACCGCCAGTTCAAGACCCGCCCGGCCGACCGCTCCAGCATCTTCTACATCTCCGCCGTCGTGATCGTGATCGGCCTGGTCTCGGGCGGCCTCTTCGACCCCGACCACTTCGCCCTCAGCCTCGCCTTCCTTGCCGCAGAAGGGGTGGCCGGCGTCGGACTCGGCATCCTGCGGGCGATGACCGTGCGCATCTGGGCCGACGCCCAAGGAGTCGCCTGGTCCAAGGGGACGGTCTGGACCCTGCTGGCCTGGCTGGCGTCGATAGCCGTGCGCGTCATCGAGCAGGTCGCCGGCACCTCCATGGGACTGACCGTCACGACCGGCGGCATCCTGATCTTCGTCGGCCTGACCCTGGCCACGCAGGCGCTCGTGGTGTCACGTCGCGCCCGTGCGCTTCCCGGGTCCGCCGCACGGTCCTATAACGTCGAAAGGTGATGCCCGTTACGTCCAGCCTCATCTCCCGCATGCTGCGGCTGGGCGTGATCGTGCTGGTCGGCGCGGGACAGGCGCACACCGCGCTCGTGGCCGGCCCGCCGAGCATCATCCTGACCTCCACCCTGGTGCTCAGCCTTGCCCTGGCCCTGCTCCCCTTCAAGGTCGCCGGGCGCAGGTCGGCGGACACGCCGATCCCGCTGATCGCCCTCGGCGCCGCCACGATCATCGCCGTCGCCCTGCACGAGCTGACCCCCAACGGCACCCCCGCCCTGGTCCTGCTCGCCTGCGTGGTGGCCGCCGCCGGCCGCCGTCCCCTCCCGCAGTCGCTGGCGATCGCCCTGACGGCGATCGTCAGCCTGCTGGTGGCGGGGGCGATCACCGGTGACGTCACCCGGAACCTGACCCTCGCCTTCAGCACCAGCCTGGTCTTCCTCGTCGCGTACGCGGCCAGGCAGCGCAAGGCCATCAGGCAGGCCGAGGCCAGGGAAGCGGTGCTCGCGGAGCGGGCCAGGATCGCCAGGGAACTCCACGACATCCTCGCCCACTCCCTGTCGGCCCAGCTCGTCCACCTGGAGGGCGCCAAGCTGCTCCTGCGCGCCGAACGTACCGACGAGGCCCTCGACCGCGTCACCCGCGCCCGCGACCTCGCGAAGTCGGGTCTGGAAGAGGCCAGGCGCGCAGTGGCCGCCCTACGTGAGGACCCACCAGAGCTCCCCACCGCCCTACGCCGGCTGGCCGAGGATTTCGAGAGCACCACCCACCACCCCTGCACCCTCCACATCTCCGGCCCCGAACACCGCCTGACCCCGGAAGCCGAGCTGGCCCTGACCCGAACGACCCAGGAAGCCCTCACGAACATCCGCCGCCACGCCCCCGGCACCCCCGCGACCATCGACCTGACCTTCTCCACCACGTGGTGCGACCTCCGCATAACCAACCCCACCCCACCGACCCACCACCCACCGAACAGCTCCGCCCCGGAACACCGCTCGCCCAAGGAAGGTGCGGGGCAGCAACGGCCGCCCAACGACGTAGGGGCGAAGCAACGGCCACCCCACGACATTGCGGCGGAGCAACGGTCGTCGGGCGGCGGGCACGGCCTCATCGGCATGCGCGAACGCGCCGAACTCCTCGGCGGCACCCTCACGGCAGGCGCCGACGACCACGGCTTCACGGTCCACCTCAGGATCCCGGCATGACCCGAACAACCCCTACACCCAGCCCTCCTTCCACGGCACCCGCGGCACCGACCTCGACGCCGTCACCTGCACCCACCCTCGGCTCTGCTGCCCTGGCAATTCGCGCATCGCGCCCGACGGCGATCAGGCGAGGCAGACCGGGCTCAGGAGCCGCAGCGGCAACGACAGTCACGCCCAAGTCAGCTGCCCCAGCGGCTCCGGCAGCGGCGACATTCGCCTTGACGGTCCGCGCGGCCATCACACCCCGCTGGGCGACCTCAGCGGCCCTGGCACTCGGCTGGGCGGTGCTGGCGGTGGTCAACCGCAACTGGGCGGCGGTGACGGCAGCTGGGCCGATTTCGACGGTGTGGGCGACGGTCGGGGAAGGTGCTGCTTACCGCGCTTCGATGGCTCAGGGGGTGGGCGGATGATTCGTGTGGTCGTGGCGGATGACCAGGCTGTGGTGCGGGAAGGGCTGGTGTTGCTGCTCGGTCTGCTGCCTGGGATCGACGTGGTCGGGTCGGCGGGTGATGGTGAGGCGGCGTTGCGGCTGGTCGAGACGGAACGGCCGGACGTGGTGCTCATGGACCTGCGCATGCCGCGCATGGACGGCGTTGAGGCCACTCGCCGGGTCCGGGCCGCCCATCCGGGGACGCAGGTCGTGGTGCTCACGACGTACTCGGACGACGAGTCGGTCTTCGCCGCGCTCAGGGCGGGTGCGCGGGGTTTCCTCACCAAGGACGCCGAGGCGGACGACATCGCCAAGGCCCTGGCGACCGTGATGCGCGGGGACGCCCAGCTCGACCCCACCGTGCAGCGCCGCCTCCTCGACAGCATGTCCCCACCCGGCCCACCATCACCCGCTGTGCCCCCAGCCACAACGACTCCTTTCTCGACGTCTCCGCCCACGACGGATCGACTGGCTGCGCCCCCAGCCACAACGTCCCCCTCCTCGACGTCTCCGCCCACGACGGGCCGGCCCGCTGTGCCCTCTTCGACCACGGCTCCCCCTGCCGAGCCCCTCCCATCGCCCCCTGGCGAAGCGCCGCCACCCGGTGGAACTGCTTCCGCTGCGCCACTCTCCCGTACGGGGGCCTCGGAGTCGCGGCGGCAGCAGCATTCGGGTGAGCGGCGGGCGCGCCGGAGTGGTGAGTCCCTTCCCAATGGCCTGACACCGCGCGAGGGCGAGGTGTTGATGCTCATCGCCGACGGCCTCTCCAACGCCGAGATCGCCGCGCGTCTCTTCATCACGGAAGCCACGGTGAAGACCCACATCAACAACCTGTTCGCCAAGGCGGGGCTCAGGGATCGCGCGCAAGCCGTCACGTACGCCTACCGCCACGGCCTGGTCACCCCCGGCTGAGCCCACCTCCTGGACGCCCGCCAACATGCCCGTTGAGCTGGGATTCCTCGTCGAATCCGGCGAGCTGTAAAAGCGTCTCCAATGCCGCCTGCCGGGTCTCCTCGACCGAATCACCGCGTTCACCGAAGCACTCGGCCGCCACGTCAAGCAACGTCGCCACCACCGCCGCGTCGGGATAGGGCACATCGACCAGGACGGTGCCGTCAGCCGCCTCCTCTCCTTCGCCCACGTGACGTCTCAGCAGCCGCCGTGTCTCCTCAGCCACGGCGACCCCAAGAACGGCTGCACGCTCGAATCGCTCAGAAGCAATCACGTCACCCTCCAGTCGCACAGGTGTTCGGAGAATGAAAGGTAGACGACGGCACCGACAAAATCCGCCCGCCAGCCCGAGACGGCTCGGCCCAAGACGGCTCGGCCCGACACGGCTCAGCCCTGCCCGGCCCGGCCTGTTGAACGCTGCGCCGCTTGACCAACCTCCAGGTGCGTCGGTGGGTGGCGGCGGAGATCCTTCGCCGGCTGTGGGTGGTGGCGGCGGACCCTTCGCCGGCCCAAAGCGGCAGATAGGACCGGCCGCGCGGGTGCGCTGATGGTCAGCTAGCCTCGAACCGTGTCAGACCCGATCATCTGCGTCGATTCCCTCTCAGTTGAGCTCGGCGGCAACCCGGTGCTCCGCGACCTGACGTTCACCGTGGCGCCAGGTGAGATCGTGGCCGTGGTGGGGCCCAACGGCTCCGGGAAGTCCACGCTGCTGCGCTGCCTGGCCGGGGTGCAGCCTGCCACCGCCGGTGAGGTACACGTGTTCGGCGCCGCGCCGGTGGACGACGGCCGGTTCTGGGGCCGGGTCGCGCTGCTGGGCGATGAGCCCGCCTGGTATCCGGGGCTCACCACCCGAGAGCACCTGGAGTTGATGGGCGCCGTGCACAGTGCCGCGCGGATGACCGTGGAGGCGGCGCTGGAGATGTTCGCGCTGGTGGAGCGGGCGGACGCGGCTCCGTTGAATCTGTCGACCGGCCAGCGCCAGCGCCTCGCCCTCGCCGCCGCCCTGCTCAGGCCGAGTGAGCTGCTACTCCTCGACGAGCCGGAACGCGGACTCGACATCGAGTTCCGGGCCGCCCTGGGCGATCTGCTCGACGAGTACGCCTCCGAGGGCGGCACCGTCGTCCTGGCCACCCACGACCAGGACCTGGCCGGCCACGGCCGCCGCGTCCTCCCGTCAGGCGTCCCCGCATGACCGGCCTCTCCTCCGAGGATCGACCGGTGACCGAGTACGGCGTAAGGGCCGTTCGCACGTACCTGCGCTCCCGTGGCCCCGCCCCCGCCAGCGTCCTAGACCGGTACGTCACCGGGTTCTGCCTGCTCATGGCCGTCATGGTGCTCGGGCACCCGCTGGCCGGGGTGTTCGCGGGGCTGGCGGGCCCGGTCGATCCGGGCAGGGTGGGAGCGGGCGCGGCGCTGCTCTCGCTCGCCCTGGCCGGCTTTCTGGCGGGTGCGCGGACGGCGGGCCCCGTGGTGCTGAACGGGCCTGACGCCTCCTGGCTGCTGCTCTCCCCGCTCAACCGCCGGGACCTGCTGGCCCGTCCGGCCAGGACGCTGGGCGTGGTGGCGCTGGTGGCGGGCCTGCTGTTCGGGGTGGGCCTGCTGGCGGTGCTGGGCGCGCCGGATCAGCTCGTGTGGCGGGTGCTCGCCGCGCTCGTGCTCGGCGTGGCGACGACCGTGGGCGGGATGGCGCTGGCGGTACTCGGGCAGGCGGGTCAGGCAGCGCATGCGGGGCGGGCGGGCCAGGCCGGGCAGCCGTGGCAGCCGTGGCAGCTCTGGTTGACCGTGGCGATCGTCGCGCTGCTGGTGCTGGCGGCGGTGGCGGTGACGAACCAGTTGCGTACAGTGCTGACCGTGGCGGCGCATGCCCCGTTGCCGGCCCTGGCCGCCACGGCAGCCGGGGCGGTCGTGACGGCAGGGCTGCTGGCCCGGCACGCCTGGCGTTCGCTCGACCGCATCCCCACCCTTACGCTCACGACCGCCTCCACCCGAGCCGGGCACGTGGCGAGCGCCACCGCGTCGCTGGACACCAGCGCGCTCACCTGGATCGTCGAGGACAACCACTGGCGCGCCAGGAGACTCGGCTCCCGTCGCTGGCCGCGGCTGTCCGGGCCGCTCGCACCCGCCTGGCAGGACTGGCGGCGCCTGGCCCGCAGGCCGGGATGGCTGGCGACGATCGCGGGAACGTCGGTGCTGCCCGCAGTCTTCGCTCAGGCGGGCGCTCCTCCGGCTGCGCTCGCGATGGCGGTCCTGGTGGGCGGGCTGGCCGTGGCAGCGACGGCCACCTCGGGCGCCCGCCGCGACGCCGGCAACCCGGCCCTGGCCAGGCTCATCGGAACCGCGCACCGTCCCACGCTGGCGGCCCGCGCGGTGCTGCCCGCCCTGCTGAGCGGCACGTGGACGTCCCTGGCCCTTCTCCTGACCGGCTTGAGCGGCGCCGCGAACCTGCCCCTGAGTGACGTGGCGCCCCTGGGGCTGGTGGTCGCGCCCGCTCTGGCGGCGGCGGCGCTCCGCATGGCCAGGCGCGCGCCGGTCGACCATTCGATGCCGATCATCGAGACCCCGGGCGGCCCGATCCCCACCGGCATCCTGAAGTGGTCGGCCACGGGCCCCGACCTGGCGTTGATCGGCTCGCTGCCCGCCCTGATCGCCCTCACCACCCCGGGCGTCGCCACGGCCCCCTACCTGGCGGCTCAAGCCGTCTGGAGCGCGGTGGTGCTGGCGGGATACGTCTGGCGCGGCAGAGCACGATAAGGGGGCGGCTCAGGCCACGTACAGGTCGCTCGGCACGCCCCCGTACGGAATGGTGCGATCCCGCCGCATGCCGGCCCGCTCCGCGACCTTCCGCGACGGCTCGTTGGTGTCGCGGATGACCGCGACCACCGTCCCCACCGACTTCCCCACGTCAAGGGCGGCCCTGGCGAGTTCCAGCGCGTAGCCGTGCCCCCACGCGGAGGGCCGGAACCGGTAATAGAGGTTGAGCACGTGCCGCTCGTCCACGATGGCGTGCCGCAGCCCGCCGAAGCCCAGCACGTGGGAGTCGCCGAGCCGCCGCGCGGCCCAGTAGCCGAGGCCGCGTTCGTCCCAGTCGTCGAGCCACAGGCCGAGCATGGCCCGGCTGGACTCGATGTCGGTGACGGGTCCGCTGGGATGGTAGACGCTGGTGCGCGGGTCGGAGTGGATCTCGTGTACGGCGTCCAGATCGTCAACCGTCACCCGAGACAGGACCAGACGCGCCGTCTGCACCATTTCCATGCTTTTAGGGTATTTCGCCAGGGCACGAGGACGGCACAAGCCCCGGCGAACCCCTACTTCTTGGCCTTCTCGCCGCCGGAGTCGGTGGACAGCGCGGCGACGAAGGCCTCCTGGGGCACCTCGACCCGGCCGACCATCTTCATCCGCTTCTTGCCTTCCTTCTGCTTCTCCAGCAGCTTCCGCTTACGGGAGATGTCACCGCCGTAGCACTTAGCGAGGACGTCCTTACGGATGGCGCGGATGTTCTCGCGGGCGATGACCCTGGCCCCGATGGCGGCCTGGATCGGCACCTCGAACTGCTGCCGCGGGATCAGCTCACGCAGTTTCTTGGCCATGTCGACGCCATAGGCGTACGCCTTGTCCTTGTGGACGATGGCGCTGAAGGCGTCGACCGCCTCACCCTGCAGCAGGATGTCGACCTTGACGAGCTCGGCCTCCTGCTCGCCCGCGGGCTCGTAGTCGAGCGAGGCGTAGCCGCGGGTGCGCGACTTGAGCTGGTCGAAGAAGTCGAAGATAATCTCGCCGAGCGGCAGCGTGTAGCGGATCTCGACGCGGTCTTCCGACAGGTAGTCCATGCCGAGGAGCTGGCCGCGCCGCCCCTGGCAGATCTCCATGATCGCGCCGATGAACTCGGCGGGCGCGAGGATCGTGGACTTGGTGACCGGCTCGAAGACCTGCGCGATCTTGCCGCCGGAGGGGAACTCGGACGGGTTGGTGACCGTCAGCTCCTTGCCGTCCTCCATGACCACGCGGTAGACGACGTTGGGCGCGGTGGAGATGAGCGACAGCCCGAACTCGCGCTCCAGCCGCTCGCGCACGATCTCCATGTGCAGCAGCCCGAGGAACCCCACGCGGAAGCCGAACCCGAGCGCCGCCGACGTCTCCGGCTCGTAGACCAGCGCGGCGTCGTTGAGCTGCAGCTTGTCGAGCGCCTCACGCAGCTCGGGGTATTCGTCGCCGTCGATCGGATAAAGCCCGGAGAACACCATGGGCTTGGGGTGCTCGTAGCCGGCCAGCATCTCGCCCGCGGGCTTGGCGGCCGAGGTGACGGTGTCGCCGACCCGCGACTGGCGGACGTCCTTCACGCCGGTGATGAGGTAGCCCACCTCGCCGACGCCGAGCCCGAGCTCGGCGGGCTTGGGCTCGGGCGAGATGACGCCGATCTCAAGCGTCTCGTGGGTGGCGCTGGTCGACATCATGAGGATGCGCTCGCGCTTGCCGAGGTGGCCGTCCACGACGCGGACGTACGTCACCACGCCGCGGTAGGTGTCGTAGACGGAGTCGAAGATGAGCGCCCGCGCGGCCTGGTCGGCCCGGCCGACGGGTGCGGGCACCGTCTGGACCACGTGGTCGAGCAGCTCGCGTACGCCCTCACCGGTCTTGCCCGACACCTTGAGCACGTCGGAGGGGTCGCACCCGATGAGCCCCGCCAGCTCCTCGGCGAACTTCTCCGGCTGCGCCGCCGGCAGGTCGATCTTGTTGAGGACGGGGATGATGTGCAGGTCGGCGTTCATGGCCAGATAGAGGTTGGCCAAAGTCTGCGCCTCGATGCCCTGGGCGGCGTCGACCAGCAGGATGGCGCCCTCGCACGCCTGCAGCGAGCGCGACACCTCATAGGTGAAGTCGACGTGGCCGGGCGTGTCGATCATGTTGAGCACGTGACCGTCCCACGGCAGCCGCACGGCCTGCGACTTGATCGTGATGCCGCGTTCGCGCTCGATGTCCATCCTGTCGAGGTATTGCGCCCGCATGGTGCGGTCGTCGACCACGCCGGTGATCTGCAGCATCCGGTCGGCAAGCGTCGACTTGCCATGGTCGATATGCGCGATGATGCAGAAGTTGCGGATCAACGCGGGGTCGGTCTGGCCAGGCTGAGTGCGCACCGAAGTCCGTTTCGACAGGGTTGAGGTCAAGCAGTCTTCCATGGTGACATGCCCGGGTGATTGCCCGAACCGTCATCCGCCGCGGCCTGCGCCTGATCGCGCTTGCCTTGGCCGTCCTGGTCGCGCTGGCCGGCCTGCTCGCCGCAGCGCTCCGCCTCCAGTTTACCGGTGCGCCGGCGGCCTGGGCGAAGAGCACAGGCAACGACGCCCTCTGGCTCGGCCACGCGTGGGTGGACGGCCGCCGCACCGAGCGTGACCTGGAGCAGCTCGCCGTACGGCTGCGCGCCACAGGCATCAAGGACCTGTACGTCCACTCCGGCCCGTTCGAGGCGGACGGCCGATTAAATCCAGCTAAATACCCCAACGCCGGAAATTTCGTCCAATGGGTGCGAAAACACCTCCCCGGCCTCCGCGTCTCCGCCTGGCTCGGCCAGAAGGTGGACGGCACCCTCGACCTCGACGACCCCCGCTCCCGCACGAACGTCCTGACCAGCGTCGCCGCCATCATGAACCAGGGCTTCGACGGCATCCACTACAACTTCGAGCCCATCGGCGACGGCGACACCGAGTTCCTGGAGTTGCTGGAGCAGACGAGGCGACACACCCGCCTGCTGTCGACCTCGACCCCCCAGCTGGAGCCCTACTGGGGCCTGCGCCTGGCCGCCAGAGCCGCGCTGGGCCACGACAAGTACTGGTCGCAGGGCTACTTCCAGGAGGTCGCCGCCCGGGTGGACCAGGTGGCGGTCATGACGTACGACTCCTTCACCCCGCTCCAGTCCCTGTACGGCGGCCACGTCGCCCGCCAGGCCAGGCTCGCCCTGGACCTGGTGCCGCAGGACAAGACCCTCTACATCGGCGCGCCCGCGTACCACGACCACGGCGTACCCTGGCTGGACGGAGCCGAGAGCGTGGCGATGGCCGCGGAGGGCGCCCGGCTGGCGCTGACCGGCCACGGCAGGCGCGAGCGCTTCGGTCTGGCCCTCTATGTCGACTTCGCCGCGACGGAAGAGGACTGGCACGAGTACATGACACGATGGCATTGATTTGAGCAGCCGCCTCAGTTATTGGTAGCCTGGGCTACTGCGTGTGGCGCGCCCTCTCTCGAGCCCGCGCGCCCCATCCATCACTCAGACTTTCACCGAGGCTTCTTCGTGGCGAACATCAAGTCCCAGATCAAGCGCAACAAGCAGAACGAGAAGGCTCGCCTGCGCAACAAGGCGGTCAAGTCGTCCCTGAAGACGGCCGTCCGCAAGTTCCGCGAGGCCGCCGAGCAGGGTGACGTCGAGCAGGCCGCGGCCCTTCAGCGGGTCGCCGCCCGCCAGCTCGACAAGGCCGTGAGCAAGGGCGTCATCCACAAGAACCAGGCCGCCAACCGCAAGTCCGCGATCGCCAAGCAGGCCGCGGCGCTGGCCGCCAAGTAAGCAGCGACGCCGCGGCAGCGGCTACGGCGCTTCTCGACGCCGCACTCCACATGTCCGGAGTGCGGCGTTCTTGTCGTCTCTGGGGCCGTTTTGTCACAGTTTCGATATCACACAGCCGTATCGGGTGAGTCACCGTTGCAGAGATCACCTTGCCCGTCACCTGCGCCATCCCCGAAGGTGCACTAAACACGATAAAGGGGGATGCATGCGGGGGCCGTTGGTCGTCAAAAGGGCGCTCAGCGAGCCGCTGCTTCTCCTGGCCGCGTTCGGGTCGATCCTGCTCGCCACCACCACGCTGGTGGCGCTCACCATGTACGCCTCCTCCATCGCCGACGCGGGCGTCCGCAGGACGATGGAGACGGCCTCCTACGAACAGACCGCCGCCACGGTCAGCGCCCCCGTCACGGCCAAGACGTTCCCCGAGTTCGACAAGGCCGTACGCGCGGAGCTCACCGCCGCCTACACCCGCCCGCCCGAGCTGAGCACCAGCTTCCGCTCCGACTCCTACACCATGCCGGGCCAGGAGGACAGGCAGCGGCCCGAGCTGCTGCGCTTCGGCGGCTACGACGGCCTTGACCGGCAGGCGCGGCTGGTCAGCGGTGCCTGGCCGCAGCCGGGCGACGACCCGGTGCAGGCGGTCATCTCGCTGTCGGCGGCCTCGGAGACCGGGTTCAAGGTCGGGCAGGAGTTCACCACGCGCGGCCGGCTCGACAGCCGTCCCGTGCGGGTGCGCGTGGTCGGTGTGTTCCAGCTCGACGACCCGTTCGGGGCGCGCTGGGCGGGCGAGCAGCTGCTCAGCCGGGGCGTCGAGCGCGGCGACTTCACCACGTACGGGCCGCTGATGGTGCCCCGCGAGACGTTCATCGCCCGCTTCGCCACCAACGTGAACGCCACCTGGACCGCCGTCCCCGACCTGCGCGCGCTCACCCCCGAGCAGCTGCGCCCGATGGCCGGCGCGGTCGCCGGCCTGGAGCAACGGCTGAAGGCGGCCGGCTGCGGCAGCTGCGTCGCCGCGAGCCACCTGCCCGAGATCCTCACCCAGCTCGACACCGCCTCGCTGGTCGCCCGCTCCACGATGCTGATCCCGGTGCTGCAGCTGCTGTTGCTGGCCGCGTACGCGCTGATGCTGACCGCGCGGCTGCTGGCCGACCACCGCCGCATGGAGGTGGCGCTGCTGCGCTCGCGCGGCGCGGGGACCGTGCGGCTGGCGGTGCTGGCGGGCGGTGAGGCGCTGCTGGTGGCGCTGCCGTGCGCGGTGATCGCGCCGTTCCTCGGCCCGCCGCTGCTGGCCGCGATCAACCGGCTGCCGTGGATCGAGGCCGCCGGGGTGCGGCTGTCGCCGTCGGCCGACCTGGGGACGTTCCTCGTGTCGTTCGGGGTGGCGCTGGCCGCGGCCGTGCTGCTGATGGCGCCGGCGCTGGCCGGGGCGCGGCGGACGTACGTGGAGGAGCAGGCGGCGCGCGGGCGCGGCGGCGGGCGCGGCCTCATCGAACGGGCGGGCGCCGACCTCGCGCTGCTGGTCGTGGCCGGGCTCGCGATCTGGCAGCTGCAGCGCTACGGCGCGCCCGTGACCACGACGGCCACCGGCGGCCTGGGCATCGACCCGCTGATCATCTCGGGGCCCGCGCTGGCCCTGCTCACCGGCGGCATGCTGGGGCTGCGGCTGGTGCCGCGGGTGTCCAAGCTGGCCGAGAAGATCACTTCCAGGCGGCCCGCGCTCGCCCCCGCCCTCGGCGCGTGGCAGGTGAGCAGGCGCCCGCTCAAGTACGCCGGGCCCGCGCTGCTGCTCACGATGGCCATCGCGATCGGCATCGTGTCGCTGGCGACCGCAGCGACCTGGCGTACGTCCCAGCTCGACCAGGCCCGCCACCAGGCCGGGGCCGACCTGCGGCTGTCAGGGCCGCCGGACGGTCCCGAGCTGGGCGCGCTCGGGCGCGGCACCGCCTTCACCACGCTGCCCGGCATCGGCGCCGCGTCGCCCGGCTTCCGCGGGCAGGCGGACGTCGGCGGCGAGAACGCGATGCTGGTCACGCTCGACGCGAGCAAGCTCGGCGAGCTGTTCCACCTGCGCCCCGACCTGTCCGACAAGCCGGTGAGCGAGCTGTCGCGGACGCTGACCGGCAACCGTATGGACCGGTTCGAGCTGCCGGGGAAGCCCGCCACGCTCACCGTGAACGCCGAGGCGAGCGACGAGGTGGCGGCGCGGCTGGTGCTCACCGACGCGCTCGGCGTCTGGCGGGACGTGCCGCTCGGCGTCCTCAAGGCGGGCACCAGCCAGGTCGAGGTGGACCTGCGGGCGCTGGCCGGGCGGAAGGGGCAGATCACCTACCCGGTGTCGCTGCTCGGCGTGATCGCCGGGGCGCCCTCGGGCAGCGCGACGCTCAAGGTGACCGGGCTGAGCGCCGACGGGCAGCAGGTGACCGCGCCGCCGCTGACCATGGAGGCCGAGCTCAGCAGCGCCGCGACGTTCGTCCAAGGAGCCCAGCCGGGGCCGATGCCGGTGGTGCTGACCGCCGACCTGGCCGCCGCGCTCAAGCTCTCCCCCGGGCAGTCGGGGCGGGTCAGCATCGACCGCCGGGTGCTGCAGGTGAAGGTCGCGGGCGTCGTCGAGAGCATGCCGACCACCACGGCCGGGCAGCAGGCCGTACTCGCCGACTGGGAGACGATGCAGGCGTACGAGCTGGCTTTGGCCCAGCCACCGAGGCCCGCCACCGAATGGTGGCTGGGCACCGACGACCCCGGCGCCGCCACGGCCGCGCTCAAGAGCCACCCCGAATGGGACGTCACCGTGCTCGACCAGCGCGCACTCGCCGCCACCCTCCAGGACGACCCGCTGGCCAGCGGGCTCCAGGGGGCGCTCATGCTGGGCTTCCTCGCGGCGCTGGTGTTCGCGGCGCTCGGCTTCCTGGTGAACGCGGCCGTCGCGGCGCGTGAGCGGATGGCCGAGTTCGCGATCCTGCGGGCGCTCGGAGTGAGCCCGCGGCAGGTGTTCGGGATGCTGGCCATGGAGCAGGCGTTCGTCGTCGGGCTGTCGCTGCTGGCCGGCACCGGGCTCGCGATCGTCGTGGGAGAGCTGGTCGTGCCGCACATCGTGCTCACCGGGCAGGCCGCGGCCGTGACGCCCGGCGTGCTGCTCGACATCCCCTGGGCGGCGACCGCCCTCATGCTGGTGCTGGTGACGGCAGTGCTGTTCGCGATCCTCGCCGGGCTGGCACGCACCGTACGCGGCCAGGGCCTCAGCCTTCGGGAGGAACAGTGAGGACGTGGCTGCTCGCCCGGGTGCACCTGGGCCCGCTGGCCGTGCTCTTCGCGCTGACGTTGAGCGCCTGCCTGCTGGTCGCCGGGCTGCCGCGAGCCACGGAATCGGCGTACGACCAGGCGCTGCAGCGCGCGCTGACCGGCGCGCCCGGCGTGCAGACCGACCTGACGGTCACCGTCGGGTCCTGGTCACCGGCGCTCGACCTGCGCGAACGCGCCCAGTTCGACACGCGCGACCGCCTCTGGCACGAGATCCTGCCCGCCGGACTGCGTCCCCTGGTGACCGGGCCCGGCCACGCGAGCGCCAAGACCACGCTCACCCCCATCGCCGGCACCGGCGGCTCGTCCTACCTCAACGTGGGCTGGCTGTCCGACGCCGACCGGCGCGTCGAATGGGTGCGCGGCCGCGCCCCCGGCGCGTCCTCGACCATGCGGTACGAGGGCGAGACGATCCCCGTGTTCGAGGCCGGGATCGTCGATGAGGCCGAGCGGGAGATGGGCCTCGGCATCGGCAAGACCACGGTGATCGGCGAGCACGACTACGCCGCCGTCAAGATCGTCGGCATCTTCCGTGCCAAGCAGCCCGACGACCGCTACTGGTCGCACCACAACGACCTCGTGCACGTGCTGAAGCAGCAGCCGCCGGGCAGCCTCGACTTCGAGAAGCACGCCACGGCCCTGCTGTCCGACGCCGGGCTGGCCGTCCTGAGCGGCGAGGGACGCAACCTGGCCTACCGGTGGACGCTGCCGCTCGACCCCCGCGGGGCGACCGCGCTGGCGGTGCCGGGGCTGCTCGACGACGTCGCCGAGTTCGGCCGGGTCGTGGACGTCCAGTCGAACGGGCCCGTCAGCCCGTACCGGCTGGAGACCGGGCTGCCCAACCTGCTCACCGGGTTCCAGGCGGAGCTGTCCACCGCGCAGACCGTGATGTCCCTCGTGCTCGGCGGGCTGCTCGCGGTCGCGCTCGGCGTGATCGTGCTGGCCCTGCAGCTGCTGGCCGACCGGCTCGACCACACGTTGTCGCTGGCCAGGGCACGTGGCGGGTCGCTGGCGCAGGTGGCCCGCACGGCGGCCGGGCTGACCGCCGTCGCCGTCGTGCCGGGGGCCGTCGCGGGGTACGCGCTGTCGTACCTGGTGCCGGGGCCCGTGCTGCCGATCGTGCACGCGGGGCCGGTGTTCGTGGTGCTGGTGGCCGTCGGCTTCGCCGCCGCCCGGCTCGCGCTGGCCCACCGCACCCCCCTGCACGAGCGGCGCGAGGACGTCGCCACCGCGCGGCCGTCCGCCCGGCGGATCACGCTGGAGGTGCTCATCGTCGTCCTGGCCGTGGCGGGGGCGTACCTGCTGCGGGCCAGAGGGCTGAGCGCGTCGGCGGGGCAGGATCCGTTCCTGCTGGTGGTGCCGGTCGCGCTGACCGTGGCGGCGGCGCTGGTGACGTTGCGCTGCTACCCGTACCCCCTGCGGCTGATCGTCCGGCTGGCCGCGCGCGGGCGGGCCGCGGTGCCGTTCCTGGGGCTGACCAGGGCGGCGCGGGCGCGGGCCGCCGCCGTCCTGCCGGTGCTGATCCTGCTGCCCGCGCTGGCCGTGTCGGTCTTCGCCGCCGTCGTCACCGACGGCATCGCCGGCACCCAGCGGCTGGCGTCCTGGCAGCAGACCGGCGCGCCGATCAAGGTGACGTCCGAGATCGAGATCCCGGCCGAGACGATCGACAAGATCCGCGCGGTGCCCGGCGTCGAGCAGGTCGTGCTCGCCCAGCGGGGCCAGGTCCAGGTCGGGTACGGCGCCGAGCGGGCCGAGGCGCTCGCCGTGGACGTCGCCCAATGGCGCTCGATCCTGGCCGACGCGCCCGTGAGCGTGCCGCCGCTGTCGGAAGGCGTGCTGGTCTCCCCCGAGCTGCGCGGGCGCGGCACGCTCGACCTCGGCTGGCAGTCCCGGCTCAAGCTGCCCACCCGCGGCGTCGTCGAGTCGGTGCCCGGCTTCTTCACCAAGGGCAAGTTCCTCATCGTGCCGATCGGCGTCCAGCTTCGCCCCGCCGTGAACACGCTGCTCATCAAGGGCGACGCGGACGTGGCCGAGCTGGCCGCGCTCGCGCCGTCGGCCACCGTCATCTCCCAGGAGGGCGCGCTGGCCGCCATCCAGGAAGACCCGCTGACCAGCACCGTACGCACGACGCTGGCCATCGTGACCGCCGCGCTGGCCGGTTACGCGCTGCTCGCCGTCGTCCTGACGCTCATCGTCGGCGCGGCCGACCGCGCCAGGGCGGTCTCCTTCCTGCGTACGCTGGGCCTGTCCGACCGGCAGGCGCAGCGGCTCACCGTCCTGGAGATCATGCCCATGATCATCGTCACCGCGCTGGCCGGACTGTGCCTCGGCCTGGCGCTGCCCGCCGCGCTCGGGCCCGGCGTCGACCTGTCGTCCTACGCCGGTGACCTGCCCGTCGGCGACTACTCACCCGACCCCGTCCTGCCCAGCGCGCTGGCCGCCGGACTCGCCGTCGTCGCCGTGCTCGGCGCGTACGTCCACACCGCCATCAGCCGCCGCCGCAGTCTCGGCGCCGTCCTTCGAGTGGGGGACCTCACATGAACCCGACACTGTCCGAGCTGGAAGCCAAGGCCACGAAGGAGAAGGCCGCGTTCGGCGGGGACGCGCACATCGTGTGCGACAACCTCGTCCGCATCTACAAGACCGAGGGCGTCGAGGTCGTCGCGCTGCAGGGGCTCGACCTCGTCATCGACAAGGGCGAGCTGGTCGCCATCGTCGGCGCCTCGGGGTCCGGCAAGTCCACGCTGCTCAACGTGCTGTCCGGGCTCGACGTGCCGACCGCGGGCGTGGCCAGGGTGGCCGGCATGGACCTGCTGTCGATGACCGCGCGCGACCGGCTGCGCTACCGGCGTTCGGTCGTGGGCTTCATCTGGCAGCAGACCGCGCGGAACCTGCTGCCGTACCTGACCGCCAAGGAGAACGTCGAGCTGCCGATGAAGCTGGCCGGCAAGCTCCGCCGCGAACGCGCCGGCGAGCTGCTCGACCTGCTCGGCGTCGCCTCCTGTGCCGACCGCAGGCCGCCCGAGATGTCCGGCGGGCAGCAGCAGCGCGTCGCCATCGCCGTCGCCCTGGCCAACTCGCCGCAGCTCATCCTGGCCGACGAGCCCACGGGCGAGCTCGACAGCGAGACGTCCGAGCAGGTCTTCGACTCGCTGCGCACCGCCAACAGGGAGCTGGGCGTGACCGTCGTCATCGTGACCCACGACCCGCTGGTGGCCGAGCAGGTGGACCGCACCGTCGGCATCCGCGACGGGCGCACCAGCAGCGAGACCGTACGCCGCGAAGGCGCGGAAGGGCAGATCATCGCCGAGGAGTACGCCGTACTCGACCGCGTCGGACGCCTTCAGCTCCCGCGCGACTTCATGAACGCCCTGGAGATGGAACGACGCGTGCGCCTCGAACTCGAATCCGACCACATCGGCGTGTGGCCCGCCCGAGAGGAGCCGTCCGAATGAGTCAGTCGCCCCTGGTCGAGGTCGAAGGGCTGCGCAAGGTCTACCGAACCGGGCCCAAGGAGGTCGTGGCGCTGCGGGACGTGTCGTTCTCCGTCTTCCCCGGCGAGCTCGTCGCGCTGCGCGGGCGGTCGGGGTCCGGCAAGACCACGCTGCTCAACCAGATCGGCGGCCTGGACAAACCGGACGCCGGCCGGGTGGTCGTGGACGGGCGCGAGATCACCGCCATGTCCGAGGACGAGCTGCTCGCCGTGCGGCGTGACGTCGTCGGGTTCGTGTTCCAGTCGTTCGGGCTGATCCCCGTCCTGTCGGCGGCCGAGAACGTGGGCGTCCCGATGCGGCTGATGCGCGCGCCCGCGGCCGAGCGCGAGGCCAGGGTCCGCATGCTGCTCGCCCTCGTCGGGCTCGAGCAGCACGTCAACCAGCGGCCGTACGAGCTGTCCGGCGGGCAGCGGCAGCGCGTCGCCATCGCCCGCGCCCTGGCCAACCGGCCCCGGCTGCTCGTGGCCGACGAGCCGACCGGGCAGCTCGACTCGCAGACCGGGCGGCAGATCATGGAGCTGCTGCGGGCGCTCGTCCGCAGCGAGGGGGTCACAGCGCTGGTCGCGACCCATGACCCGAGCTTGATGACGGTGGCGGACCGGGTGCTGGAAATCAGCGACGGCGTCGTCCACGAGGCCGCCCTGACCTGAGCCGGCCACCCGCCCTGACCTGAGCCGGCCACGCGCGCTTGCCGGCCCTGCTCACCCGCGCTTGCCGGCCCTGCTCACCTCCGCTGGACGCGTCCTGGCGCCCAGGCGATGGCGATGAGGTTGGCGGCGGCGACCAGCACGCCGCCCACGACCGCCGGCGCGGCGATCCCGGCCACCCCGGCCAGCGGCGCAGCCACCGCCAGCCCGAACGGCCGCGACGCGAACGAGATCAGCTGATCGAACGACCGCACCCGCCCCAGCGCGCTCTCCGGAACCTCGTCGGCCACCACCGTCTCCCACAACGGGCTGAGCAGCCCCAGCCCGAACAGCGCCACGGCGTAGGCCCCTGCCATGACCGGCAGCGGCGCCCCGGCGGCCAGCGCCGCCATCGGGAACACGTAACAGGCCGCCCCGATCTGCACGACGACCAGGGGCCGCCGGACCGGCAGCCGGGGTGCCAGGAACACGCCCAGCACCATCCCGACGGTGCCGCACTGGACGACGAGCGCCCAGCTCGCCTCACCGCCCAGATCCCGTACGGCGACGACCGGCCCCAGCGTCAGGAACAGCCCGGCCATGAAGTGCCACACGCCGTGGCCGACCACGCACGCCACGAACCACGGCCGCCTGCTGATCTCCCGCCACCCCTCGACCAGCTCCCGCCCGAACCCAGGCCCCCGCGCCGCCAGCTCCCGCCCGACCGGGAGCGGCCGGCGGACACCCCCGAACTTCGACGTCAGGACCGGCGCCCGGACACCACCAGACTCCGGCGCCAGGACCGGCGCCCGGACACCGCCGAGCGTCAATGCCGAGCCCGCGAACACCACAGCCGTGACCCCCGCCGCCCACCCAGGCCCGGCGACCACCGTGATCGTCCCGGCGATCGCCGGCGCGGCCACCGCCGACAGGCTCGTCACCACCCCGATCCGCGCGTTCACCCGCAACCGTTCCGGCCCGGGCACCACCGCCACCACGAGCCGCGGCACCGCAGGACTCCCGAACGCGATCGCCACCCCCGCCACCGCCGACAACAGGACGAGATCGGCCACCCGATAGACACCGAGCAGCAGTTCCCCGGCGATGACCGCCTGCGACAGACACCGGGTCAGGTCGGCGAGAAGCACCACCCGCGCAGGCCTGACCCGATCGGCCAGCACCCCGCCCACCGGCAGCAACACCAGCAACGGAACCAGCTCGGCCGCCAGCACCAGACCGAGCTCTCCCTCACCACCCCCGGCCCGCAGCACCGCCAGCGTCAAAGTGGTCGGAATGAGCGCCGTGCCCAGCGCGGACAGGCACCGCCCGACGAGAAGCCGCATCACCATGCCGGCGAGACTATTTCGCCAACGAATATTACGTCAACGAATTAATCACTGCCCTATGCTCCCAGGCATGGAGGACTCGGTCGATCGTCACCTGGCCCGCTGGCGCGGCAAGGCCCCCTTCGACGAACGCGTGGAGGCGATCGTGACCCGCCTGCAGTTCCTGGTGAAACACATCGCCCACACCAAGGAGGCGGCCCTGTCGGAGGTGGGCATGCAGGACTTCGAGCTCGAGACCCTGCACCGCCTCGTCGCCCGCGGGGGCGTGGCGACGCCGTCGGAGCTGGCCGCCGACCTCCTCCTGTCGCCGGCGGGCATGACGGGCCGCCTCGACACGCTGGAACGCTCAGCGCTCGTACGCCGGGTCCGCAGCACCGAGGACCGCCGCCGGGTGGACGTGGAGCTCACCTCGAAGGGTCACGACCTGTGGATGGAGGCCATGACCATCCGCGCCGAGGTCGAAGCCTCCATGGTCAACGCACTGTCCGCTGAGGACCAGGCCCACCTCGACGGCCTTCTCAAGAAGCTGCTCCACAACGCCGAAACCACCCGCTAGGCCGTACTCATGCGTCGAGCTGATGATCCGCCCAGACGTAGGTGACCGGCAGCAACTCAGCGACAGGCACCATCCGAAGGCCGTTCGAGGTGCCGACAATGACCTTGATCTCCGGAAAATAATCGAGCAGAAGCTGCCGGCACCGCCCGCACGGCGGCACGACACCACGATCACGATCCCCCACCGCGACCATGACATCCAGGTCGTAGATCCCCTGCCCAGCCGCCGTACCGACGACGACCATCTCCGCACAGGGCCCACCGGTGAAGTGATAGACGTTCACCCCGGTGACGATTCGCCCATCCCGAGCCCGAGCAGCAGCCGCCATGGTGTGCTTGTCTCCCCGACACCGAGTGGCCGCAACGTGCGCCGCCGCCCGCACCACCTCATCATCAACCCACTCGCCACGCCCGACCATCTTCAGCGCTCCCCCACATCCATCAGGACGCACAGAACCCCGCTCAGCACCAGCGCTCCCCTCCATCAATCGACACGCAGAACCCGCTCAGCACCACTCCCCAGCAGCCCGCCCGGCTACCTCCCCGATCCCCCACGTCGCCACGGCGCCCGGCAATCACCGCCGAGCCCGACACACCCGACACTCCCCGCCCTCAGCCCTGACCTCCTGCCTCAGCCCTCAGCCCTCAGCCCTCAGCCCGAAACCTTTGCCTCCCGTGCCAGCCCAGCCCTTAGCCGACGCGGTGGCCCGCACTCACCGTCCGGTGCGGCTCGCCACAATCACCTGCACCGTGTGCTCCAGGGCGTAAGCCGGATCCGCTCCCCCACCCTTGACCTGCTCATCGGCATGAGCCACCGCCTGGATCGCCCGCGACAGCCCTTCAGGCCCCCACCCGTTGAGCTGCCGCTTCACCCGATCGACCTTCCACGGCGGCATGCCCACATGACTGGCCAGCTGCCCGCCCCGCAGGTTACGAGGCGCGCTGCCGACCTTGGCCAGCGACCGCAACCCACCGGCCAGCGCACTGACCAGCAGCACGGGAGCGACGCCGGTGCCGAGCGCCCACCTCAACTGCTCCAGTGCCTCCGCCAGCCGCCCCTCCACGGCCGAGTCGGCGACGTTGAACCCGGTCACCTCCGCCCGGCCCTTGTGATAGCGAGCCACGGACGCCGCACTGATCGTCTTGTCCTCGGTGTCGAACATCAGCTGCGAACAAGCCGCCGCCAGCTCCCGCAGATCGTTCCCCACCGCGTCCAGCAGAGCCTGAGCCGCATCCCCGGAGATGTTCCGCCCGGCCCGCTTGAACTCCGCCTTGATGAACTCCATCCGCTCACCGGCCTTGGTGACCTTGCTGATCGTGACCAGCTTGGCCCCGGCCTTCTTCACCCCATCGACCAGCGCCTTGCCCTTCACCCCACCCGGGTGGGCGAGCACCATCACGGTGTCCTCGGACGGCTGCTTCGCGTACGCCACGATCTCGGCGATGACGTCCTTGCCGAGATCCTGCGCCCCCCGGATCACCACGACGGACCGATCCCCGAACAACGAAGGGGACGTCAGTTGCGTCAATTCACCGGTCGTGACCTTGCTCCCGACGAGGTCATGCACGTCGACCCCGGGATCGACACTCCTGGCCGCCGCGACGACCCCACTGACCGCCCGCTCGGCCAGCAACTCCTCGTCGCCGACGACCAAGGTCACAGGTGCTGGATCGGTTCCCGCCATGTCAGGCAGCATGCCACGCCCCACCGACAACTAGGTACTCGCGACCCACCACCAAGTCCTCACGCCAAGGATCGCGAAGGAAGCTCAACTCCGGCGTTGGCCACGTGCGAGCGCTCCCGCCCGAACGAGCAGCGGCAGCACCCGCATCACACCGTCGCTCAGCACGCCCGCCAGTATGCCAACCCCAACAAACCACCCAGGCCAGAGCAGAGGCGCAACCAACCCCGCGAACGGCCACCCAGCGCATCCGGCAGCGAACCAGAGCCCAACCCAAGAACGCCAAGGCGAACGGACGGGCCCGAGAACGGACCAACACGAGCCCAACCACATGTGGCACGGGACCGGAACGGGTCGGGAAGCTAGGGGCCACGGGGAACCACTGCCAGGCCGCCACCTTCTCGCTCCACCACCGCGAGGTCCCCCGACTGGTCCGTGCGGTGGATCGTGAGGCCGAGCCGTCGCAGCAGACCCAGCGTGGACGTCGCCGGGTGACCGTAGTCGTTACCGGCTCCGACGCTGATCAACGCGGCCCGCGCCCTCAGCGACGCCAGGAACTCAGGTGACTGCCTGTTGGAGCCATGGTGCGGCGTCTTGAGGATGTCGGCCCGTACGATCAGCCGCCGCGCCAGCTCGTCCTGGGCCTCGGTCTCCAGATCACCGCCGAGCAGCATCGACCCGGACCGCCACTGTACGTGTATCACCACGCTCGAGTTGTTGATCGCGCTGCCCTCACCCTGCCCGTGCAGCTCACCCGAGGCCGGGTCGGGCGCGAGGACGGTCAGCTCCGACGGCCCGAACCGCCATCGGGTGCCCGGCGGCACCGTCCACTCGGGTATGCCGCGTTGCCGCAGCATGCCGGTGATGCGTCCCCCGGACCGCGCACCCGTACGCTGCGGGCTGACGACGACAGCCCCGACGCGACGGTTCCTGAGGACGCCCGGCAGCCCGTCCACGTGGTCGGCGTGGGGATGCGTGAGAACGAGCAACGGCACGTCCGAGACCCCGAGCCTCCGCAGGCACCGGTCCATGACCACCGGATCCGGCCCCGTGTCCACGATCACGCCCCGGCCCGGACCGGCCGTGATGACCAGGCCGTCGCCCTGCCCCACGTCGCACATGACCATCACCCACCCCTTGGGCGGCCACGACCCGGCGATGGGCCGGAGCACCAGCACCGCCACCAGGGCCGCCCCGGCCACCGTCAGCACCACCGCACGCCAGGCCCGGCGTCTCATCACCGGAACCGCCACGGCCACCGCAAGCAGCAGCAACCCGAGCCCGGCGAGCCCGGCCGGCCAGGGCACGGTCGCGAACGGCACGGTCACCGCCCACCGGGACACCGTGATGATCCACCCGGCCGCGTACCCGGCGGGAATCACCAGCATCCGCGCCCCATCAAGCCAGACCGGCGCGACCAACGCGGCACCGAACCCGAGCAGAGTCGCGGGCGCCACCGCCGGCGCGACGAGCAGGTTGGCGACCACCGCTACGGGCGTCAGTTGCCCGGCCATCAACACCAGGACAGGCGTCACCGCGAGCTGCGCCGCCGCAGGCACCGCCACCGCCTCCGCCATCCACCGCGGCAACCGCACCACCCGCCTACGTCCACTCAGAAGCGACGCGTCAGGATCAGGTTGAGAGGCCGGGCCTGCCTCCCCCGCCCCAGAGGAACCCCTCCCGGAAGAAGCTGAGCCGACAACACAGGCCCCCTCCCCGCTCTCCGGAACGCGGGCAAGACCGGCGACGGCACTCCTTCCACGCATCACGTCAGGCGTAGGCCCGGGAGCAGGGACTCTTTCCCGGCCCCTCAAGGTAGAAGAAGCACCGCGAGCAGGGACGCCACCCCCGCCCGCCGAGACAGCGGTAGGGCCGGGGGTAGGAACGTCGGCTGCGTCGGTAGGCGAGGGGTCTTCCTCCGCGCTGTTCTTGCCCATCAGCTTGTCTCGCCAGCGTGGGGCGAGGAGAAGGATGCCGGCGGTGGCCGTTACGGAGAGGGCGAAGCCGTACGAGCGGGCGAGTTCGGGCACGAACAGCATCAGGAAGAGGACCGTCGCCGACAGGGCCGCGACGCCGTCCTTCGAGCGGCCCGTGCCCATCGCGATCGCGGCTGCCAGGCCCATGAGGAGGGCACGCAGGACGCTCGGCGAAGGCCGTGCGACCACGGTGAACGCCAGCATCGCGACGGCGGCGAAGCCCGCACGCAGAGGGAGGGAGAGGCCGACGAGCCGGGAGAGCGCGAGTGCCGCGCCTGCCACTATGGCGAGGTTGGCCCCCGACACTGCATTCAGATGGCTGAGGCCGGCTTCCCTGAAGTCGGCTGTCACCTGCGGGTCCATGCGGGAGACGTCGCCCACGACCAGGCCGGGCAGGAGGCCCCGCTGGTCGGGAGGCAGTACGTCGGCCGCTGATCTCAGGCCCGACCTGATGGCGCCCGCCGCCGTATGCGGGGTGGACGGGGGTGTCAGGAGGCGGGGCGCCTGGCGGACGAGCAGGATCGCCGCCACGGACGTGCCCGGTGTCGGCTTGGCCAGGCGGCCGGTGACCTCGACCTCCTGGGTGGGCAGCAAGGTACGCCATGCCGGGCCCGTCGCGAACACCGTGATGGGGACGTCCACTGCCTGCCGCGTTGTGGAGGTCTGGAGGACCTTGAGGGTCGCCGGGATCACGTAGCTCTCTAGCTGAAAGCGGCCGGTTCCGTTAGGTCTGCGTCTCGGGTCGTCGGTCAGGGCGATCTGGGCGGTGATGAAGGCGTTCTGTCCGGCCAGTTCGGCGGTCGGCCCGGTGGTGAGGGCGTGGACGCGGAGGGCCACGGACGCGGCCGTCGCCGCCGTGCCGATGAGGGTGGCGAGGATGATGTTCCGCCACCCTGGGCTGATCCGCCGGGCAGGCTCCGTACAGGTGCGGCCTTTCGGGGGTTGTCGGGTACGCCAGGCCATTACGGCGGCGACGGTCGCGACACCGGCGGCCGTGAAGAGGCCGACGAGCGCGGTGCAACCGAGCAAGGCCAGTGCGGTGGCCCAGGCAGCCAGGGCCGGAAGGGCCAGCGGCCATGCGGGCTCAGGCTTGGCAACGGAAGGCTCTTTCGGAACAGCTGGCCGCCGCTTCTGGCGACCAGGAACGGGGCCGGAGCCGCGGGCGGCGGCAGGAGCGCGTCTGGGGCCACGGGCAGCCGTGGATCTGCCGCCCAACCCAGTGCCGAACCCAGGAGCAGCGGCAGGGGCAGCGCCGGTGTCCCAGGCGTGGCCGGTAGTTGAGCTGGTGTCTGAGGCTGAACCAGGAGTCGGGTCGGTAGCAGGGCCGGGAGGTGAAGTGGGGTCGGGGGCGGGCATGTCAGACACGGACCTTGGGTTTGATTTCCTCGAACTTTCTCGGGCCGATGCCTGAGACGTCCCGGAGTTGGTCGATCGTGGTGAAGCCGCCACGGCTGGTACGGAACTCGACGATGCGGGCGGCGAGCACCTCTCCTACGCCTGGGAGTTGTTCCAGCTGGTCGGGGGTGGCGGAGTTGAGGTCGAGGACGGCGGTGGCGGGGTCGGTGATCGGGGAGCCCGGTGCTGTGCCTGGTGGGGCGCCCACGACTATCTGTTCGCCGTCGATCAGGCGTCTGGCGAGGTTGAGTTGTCCTGTGGATGCGCCCTTGGACACGCCGCCGGCCGCCGACACCGCGTCCGTCACCCTTGCACCTGCGGGGAGCAGGTAGACGCCCGGCTTGCGGATCTTGCCGGCGACATGGACGGTCACCTTGGCGGCGGTGGACGAAGGGGTGATCGAGGTCAGCGGGGTGATGGGGGCCGGCGGAGGCAGGGGTTGGGGCGTCGGTTGTGAGCGCCAGACGAGGAAGGCGGCCACCGCCGTGGCGAGCACCCCGATGGCGAGCAGGACGCGTAGACCTGGCTTCCCGGGGTCGAGAGTGGGGCTCTGCGCGGCCAGGAGCTTGCGTAGGGACTGGAGGGAGGCTGTCGCGGGGCTCGGGGTGGGAGCAGCCTTCGGGGCAGGGTGACCGGGCGCTGAGGGCCGAGGCGGTTGCGTGCCGGGATCAAGCGGTGCCGTGACGTCCGCTGAACGGCTGAGGTACGCGGGCGCGGCGAGGCTCGGTGAAGCGTCGAAGCGCTCGGGCATGGGCAAGCCCGCTGAAGGGGTGAGGTGCGCGGGCATCGGGAGGAGTGACGTCCCAAGGTCGGCTGGCGGGTCGAGGTGAGGTGGTGCTGCGAAGTCCGCCTCTGGGTCCGGAAGTGGGGCTTGGTGGACATTCGGTGGCGAGGCAGGGTGGGGTGGCGCTGCGGGGTCGTGAGGTGTGTCGGGATGTGGCGGTGATGGCAAAGCCGGTGATGAGTTGCCCTCCTGGCCTCCAGGAGCGCGGTGCGGGACGTAGGGCGGCGGTGAGGCGAAGGGGAGGTCGGGGAGCCGGGCAAGTGCGGCGTTCTGGGGTTCGTCGGTGGGTGGGGTGAGGCTGGTGGTTTTCGGGGGCCTGAGGGCGGTGGTGGATCCTGGGGTGTCTTGGTAGGGCGGTTTGTAGGCGGGACCGATGCCGGTGGCCCAGGTCGGCCTGGTGAGGCGGCGGCGGGCGCGGCGGGCAGGCGCGGTGATCGACCGTAGCCGGGACTCGGCTATGGCGCGTTCTGCCGTCGGATCGGGGGTTCGCACGGCAGTGAAGGTACGGCGAGGCGGCGGGCGGGGAAGGGCCGAGCGGCGTTCTGGGGATACTGGCCGGAACCTTTGCCGAGGGTGTGGACAAGCAGCGGCCCTTGTCGCTCATGTCCCCTTGGCGGAGGACGTACTGTCGCTACGTGTCGCAGGGCGTGACGGTTACGCCGAGCATCCCCGGGCCGACGTGTACGCCGATCACCGCGCCCACCTCCACCACCCGCAGCTCCCCCAGCCCTGGCACTCGCTTCGAGAGGCGTTCGGCGAGGCCCTCGGCTCGTTCCCGGGCTCCCAGATGCTGCACCGCCACGTCCACGGGGCCGGTTCCGGCCGCCTCCACGGCCAGGTCCTCCAGGCGGGCGATGGCGCGGGAGGCCGTACGGACCTTCTCCAGGAGGGAGATGCGGCCCTCCGTGATGTGCAGCAGCGGTTTGATCATGAGGGCGGAGCCGACGAGGGAGGCGGCCGTGCCGATGCGGCCGCTGCGGCGGAGGTATTCGAGGTTGTCCACGTAGAAGAACGATCGGGTGGCGCAGATGCAGCGGTTGGCGGCCGAGACCACCTCTTCCATGGGGGCACCGTCCGTGGCGGCTCGGGCGGCGGCCAGTACGGGGTAGCCCAGGCCCATGGCGATCGAGCGGCTGTCGATCACGGCCACCGGTACGGCGGCTTCCCTGGCGGCGGCGCGGGCGGACTCGATCGTGCCGGACATCTCGCCGGAAAGGTGGATGGATACGATCGCCGATGCTCCGCCTGCGGCGAGGTCGGAGTAGCAGGAGGCGAAGCTGGCCGGTGAGGGGCGGGAGGTGGTGGCCGAGGTGAAGTCGCCGGTGAAGGAGCCCTCGTCGAAGGCTCCTGAGGAGTCAGGCTGGGCGGCCGGTGCCCTAGAAGGGGACTTCGGCGGACCATCGGGAGCGGCGGCCGATGCCCCGGCAGCGCCCCTCGGGTTCACCTGTACGGGAACCACGGACACCCCGGGGACGGAACCCAGATAAGCGGTCGAATCGGTGACAACAGCGACCAAGGGCGGCATACACCGAGATTAACTACTGAACGGGCGTTCCACCCCGCCACACCCGGCGCGGCTTGAGGCCGAAGGACCAGGCGAAGGCGCCCTCGTGGTCGGCGTCCCACTGGACGATGTCGGCCAGCCGGCCAGGAGCCAGCACGCCGCGGTCGGGAGCGCCCAGGACGGTGGCGCCGCCGAGGGTGGCCGCGCGCAGGGCGTCGTTGACGCTCATCCCGAACGCCGACACCGCCATCGCGATCACCAGGGACATCGAGGTGATGCCGCAGTAGCCGGGGTTGTGGTCGCTGCCCAGAGCGATCTGCACGCCGTTCTTGATCATCTGGCGGACCGGCGGCAGGTGGCCGCGCTGCAGTGCCGTGGCCGGGCAGACGACGGCGGGGACGCCGTAGCGCGACATGATCGCGATGTCCTCGTCGGACATGTGGTGCAGGCCGTCGGCGGAGGCGCAGCCGAGCTCGGCGGCGAGCTGGACGGCGCCGCGGCGGCTGTAGATGCCGGCGTGGATGCGGGGCAGCAGCCCGACGTTACGGCCGGAGGCGAGCACCCAGCGGGACTCCTCGGTCGTGAAGTAGCCCTCGTCGCAGTAGACGTCGACGCTGTCGGCGCCGGCCGCCGCCGCGTCGGCGCACCACGCGCCCACGGCCTCGACGTATTCGCGCTGCCTGCCGAAGTATTCGGGCGGCACCACGTGCGCCGCCAGGAACGTGACGTGCACCCGCGGCATCATCGGCTCCTTCTCCAGCTCGCGCAGGAGCCGCACGTCGGCCAGCTCGCCGTCGCGGGTGAGGTGGTAGCCGGTCTTGGCCTCGACCGTGGTGGTGCCGCTGAGCAGCCAGTCGCGCAGGCGCTCGCGTACGCCGTTGCACAAGGTCCACGGGTCGGTGCCGCGCGTCACGGTGACGGTGGAGCCCACGCCGCCGCCGGCCGCGGTGATCGAGGCGGACGTGGAGCCGCCCGTACGGATCGCCAGCTCGGCGTAGCGGTTGCCGGCGTAGACGGGATGCGTGTGGGCGTCGATGAGCCCGGGCGTGACGAGAGCGCCGCCCAGGTTTTCGACGTGATCGACGTCGACGATGTCATCGACGACGCCCGGCACGCTCTGCGGCAGGTCCGGGGCACGGCCGACCCACGCGATGCGGTCGTTGTGCACCAGGATGGCGGCGTTGCTGAGAACCTCGTTGCCGGTCCAGAGACGGCCGATGTTGGTCAGCAGTCGAACGGTCACCGCATCACCACCCCGCACGACCCCTCGTACGGGTGCAGAGCACAGCGCACGGCCGGCGCCGCGCCCACTGAGTCCGCTCCGGGTCCGGACGACATGGGGGGTCTCCTGCTCTCATCCGCATCGAGTAGTGCGGTGACCGTATCGCCGGACGCATGATCCAGCGATTTCAGTTCAGTTACGTTATTTCACATGTCGGGCCGCTGTACAGGGTTATTCGGAAGAAAGACCATTCATCCCAACCGTCACGCAGCCCTGCGTCGTCCCCACGGCCCCCGCTGACGACGTGAACACTCGCAGTCATCATCCGAAACCTAGAACCCGAACCCAAAAACCAGACCAACGTTAGGTCTGGCTAATCCTAGCAACCCCAGGGGGGTGGGGACCACTGCCGCTTTTGGGGAGGTCTGCACGCTTTGTGGAGAGTGTCGCCCAACCATGGGGATGGGTACGGCCCCGCGCGTTTTAGCAGCGTATGCATATCGCAGGACCGGTCTATCACGAGACCGTTATACGGCATGTGCACGCAGCGCCACCACCACGCCGCCACACCCACCGGCCCCACCCCACGCCATGACCCGGCCGCCGCACGGCAAGGGAGGAGGCTCGGGCCCGCGAAGGGACCACCGACGGCGGAGCTCCGAGCCCCCGAGACGCCCCGAAGTCACCCCTCAGGAGCCGGGGCCCGCCATAGAGCCTCCAGGGTCACGACAGAGCGCTGCAAGGTGGCCTCAGGGCACGCGGGGAGCCGGAGAGGAAGTGCCTCGCCTGCGAGGCGGCGCCCCCTGACAGGGACGTGGCCGCAAGGGCCGGCCACGAGGCCGATAAACGGGGCCGCAACGGCACGAGGCCCAGGGCCGCAAGCGAAGGTGGGGCGCAAGGGCGGCCCACCCGGCGCCTCCCACACGCGCAGGGCCATAAGGGGGCGGGACTGCAAGGGAGTGGGGCCGCGAGGACTGGGGCCGCACGGGGTGGGACCGCACGGGGTGGGACCGCACGGGGTGGGACCGCACGGAGTGGTGGGTTGAACGGGGTGGGGGTGGGTGGCGTGGGAGCGGATGTAGGCGAGCGCCACGTTCATGGACGCCTCCAGAGGCTGGACGTTGCGCATCGTCCGTGACAGCAGGGTGCCGCCCTGGAGGGCGGCGAGCAGGGAGTACAGCCGGTCTCCTGCCGGCGTTCGATGGCGACGTCGGCCCAGGCGCGCAGGGCTTCGAAGCTGTCGAGGGCGGCGATCCTGGGCACGCCCGGCTGCAGGACCTGGAGGGCTCCGGGCCACCTGACGAGCACCCGGCAGCGGACGCCGAGCGCTGATGGCACACTGACCGGCCGGGAGCGCCGCAAACAGAAGTACGTGAGCGCCTCTCACAGGGAGAAGCGCCCACCCAGGAAAGAGCGTGAGCGCCTTTCACGCGGAAAGACGCTCACAAAGGTCCTCGCACGCGGAGAGACGCGGAAGTTCTCTCACGTGGAGAGACGCCCACGAAGGCCCTCCCCACGTCGAGAGGCGCCCACGAAGGCGTCAGATGGCGTGCTCCACCGGCTTGCCCACCCGCTCCAGCTCCTGCGACAAGCTGGGCAGGACCCGGGCGTGCAGGATGGTGCCGTCCTCGACGTGGTCCACCGAGAGGACCTCGCCCTCCTTGTGGGCCCGCGAGATCAGGTCACCCCTGTCGTAGGGCACCAGCAGGTGGACCTCGTGGTCGAGGCGCGGCAGCCGCTCCTCGATGAGCTCCATCAGCTCGGGGATGCCTGCCCCGGTGCGCGCCGAGACGACGATGCTGTCGCGCTCGCGGCGGGCGATGCGGTCGAGCACCTCCTGGTCGGCCGCGTCGGCCTTGTTGATCACCACGACCTCGGGCACGTCGGAGGCGCCCTCGATGTCGGCGAACACCTCGCGGACGGCCGCGAGCTGCCCCTCGGGGTCGGGGTGCGAGCCGTCGACCACGTGGAGGATCAGGTCGGCGTCGGCGACCTCCTCCAGGGTGGAGCGGAACGCCTCGACGAGCTGGTGGGGCAGGTGGCGCACGAAGCCGACGGTGTCGGCGATCGTGAACAGCCGGCCTTCGGACGTGCGGGCCCTGCGCACGGTCGGGTCGAGGGTGGCGAACAGCGCGTCCTCGACCAGCACGCCCGCGCCGGTGACACGGTTGAGCAGCGAGGACTTGCCGGCGTTGGTGTAACCGGCGATGGCCACGGCGGGCACCTCGCGACGCTGGCGCCGGTGGCGCATGGTGTCGCGCGAGGTGGACATGCCGCTGATCTGGCGGCGGAGCTTGGACATGCGCTCGCGGATGCGGCGCCGGTCGAGCTCGATCTTCGTCTCACCGGGGCCGCGGCCGCCGATGCCGACGCCGCCGGCGGCGCGGCCGCCGACCTGGCGCGACAGGTTGCCGCCCCAGCCGCGCAGGCGGGGCAGCAGGTAGGACAGCTGGGCCAGCTCGACCTGGGCCTTGCCCTCGCGGCTCTTGGCGTGCTGGGCGAAGATGTCGAGGATGAGCGCCGTGCGGTCGATCACCTTGACCTTGACCGTCTCCTCCAGCTGGCGGAGCTGACCGGGGGTCAGCTCGCCGTCGCAGATCACGGTGTCGGCGCCGGTCGATTCGACGACGTCGCGCAGCTCCAGGGCCTTGCCTGAGCCGATGTAGGTGGCCGGGTCCGGCTTCTGACGCCGCTGGATGAGCCCGTCGAGCACCTGCGACCCGGCGGTCTCGGCCAGGAGCTTGAGCTCCAGGAGAGAGTTCTCGGCGTCTTCCGCCGTGCCGTTGGTCCAGACGCCGACGAGGACGACCCGCTCGAGCCGCAGCTGCCGGTATTCGACTTCGGTGACGTCTTGAAGTTCGGTGGACAGGCCCGCCACGCGGCGCAGAGCCTGACGGTCCTCAAGGTCAAGGTCGCCGGTCTCGATCGGGTCGAGCGCGGGAAATTCGTGCATACGTGTCATCTCTATGAGGGAACGTCTGGACACCTCGATGTCTTCCCACGATGGTGGCACGACACCCTCGGCGCGAGCACCTGGTTATCAGGGTGATCCCACAGACTGTCAAGAGGGCGAGACGGTGATGTCGCCGGAGCCCGCGGTGACGGAGATCTTGTTCGAGGCGCCCTTGTCCTGCTTGACGTCGAGGGCGAGGTCGCCGGAGCCGACTTCGCTGTCCACCGCGTACGCCTGGTCGGGGACGTGCAGCCGGATGTCGCCCGAGCCGGTCTTGAGCCGGACGTCCTCGGGTGCGGCGGCGTACTTGAGCTCGATGTTGCCCGAACCCAGCTCGCCGTTGAGTTTCTTGCCGGCCAGCCCGGCCGCGTCCACGTCACCGGAGCCGACGTTCAGGTCGATCTCGCCGGTGCTGTCCCTGAGGGTGAGGTTGCCGGAGCCCGCCTCCAGGTTCAGCCGCACGCCCTTGGGCACCTCGATCTTGTAGTCGACGCTGCAGCTCCCCCACTCCGACGGGCAGCCATAGGTGACGAACAACTCCTGGCCGTCCACCTTGTGCTCCGGCTGCGGCTTGTCGTCGCCACGCCAGTGAAGGGTCTCGACGACGCGGATGCCGCTGCCGCCTGTCTCGGTGACGACGGCGTCACCCGACCTGGAGACCAGTCTCAGCGTGGCGACCTTGTCGGTCACCTCGTACGACACGGTGTCCTCGTTGTTGGGACCGGCGAGGCTCTCCAGTCCGCAACCGGCCAGCAGCAAGGTCGAGGCCAGCAGGCCGCCGGCGATCGCAATCGTCTTCATGGAGAGGATCCTCCCCGCGTGGGCAGGGGTTCCGCATCGGGGATGACCCCTGGTTGCTCCCGGGGACACCCCGACCTTTGACCCGCTGTACGCGTAAGAGTAGGTTCACTTCCACAATCCAGAATTCACTTTCCACCATATGGAAAAGGAGGAGGCCCATGGAGATCACCGGCCCGATGCTCGACCGGTTCGACGAGATCCTCACGCCCGAGGCGCTCGCGTTCGTGGCGACTCTCCAGCGGGAGTTCGGCGCGCGGCGGCTGGAGCTGCTGGAGGCCCGCCAGGCCAGGCAGGCGGAGCTGTCGGCGGGCGGCACGCTCGACTTCCTGCCGGAGACCAAGGAGATCAGGGAGGGCGAGTGGCGGGTCGCGCCGCCGGCGCCCGGCCTGGAGGACCGCCGCGTCGAGATCACCGGGCCGGTCGACAAGAAGATGACCATCAACGCGCTCAACTCGGGCGCGAAGGTGTGGCTGGCCGACTTCGAGGACGCCAACTCCCCGCTGTGGGAGAACTGCGTGGCCGGTCACCTCAACCTGCGTGACGCGCTCGACCGCACGATCGACTTCGAGACCGGCGGCAAGACGTACGCGCTCAGGCCCGACGACGAGCTGGCCACGGTGGTCGTGCGCCCGCGCGGCTGGCACCTCGACGAGAAGCACGCCCTGGTCGACGGGAAGCCGGTGTCGGGATCGCTGGTCGACTTCGGGCTCTACTTCTTCCACTGCGCGCAGCGGCAGATCGACAAGGGCAAGGGCCCCTACTTCTACCTGCCGAAGATCGAGTCGCACCTGGAGGCGCGGCTCTGGAACGACGTGTTCGTCAGGGCGCAGGAGCTGCTCGGCATCCCGCAGGGCACGATCAGGGCGACGGTGCTCATCGAGACGTACCCGGCGGCGTTCGAGATGGAGGAGATCCTCTACGAGCTGCGCGAGCACTCGGCGGGGCTCAACGCGGGGCGCTGGGACTACCTGTTCAGCGTGATCAAGAAGTTCCGCACGCGGGGGCGGGAGTTCCTGCTGCCGGAGCGGAACGCGGTGACGATGACGGCGCCGTTCATGCGCGCGTACACCGAGCTGCTGGTGCGCACCTGCCACAAGCGGGGCGCGCATGCGATCGGCGGGATGGCGGCGTTCATCCCCTCGCGGCGCGACCCCGAGGTCAACGCGGTGGCGCTGGAGAAGGTGCGGGCCGACAAGACGCGCGAGTCCAACGACGGCTTCGACGGCTCGTGGGTGGCGCACCCCGACCTGGTGCCGATCTGCCGCGAGGTGTTCGACGGGGTGCTCGGCTCGCGGCCCAACCAGCTCGACCGGCTGCGCGAGGACGTCAGCGTCTCGGCGGCCGAGCTGCTCGCGGTGTCGGACACGCCGGGCGAGATCACCGAGGCGGGCCTGCGCAACAACGTGGACGTCGGCCTGCGCTACCTCGCCGCCTGGATGGGCGGGCAGGGCGCGGCGGCCATCCACAACCTCATGGAGGACGCCGCCACCGCCGAGATCTCGCGCTCGCAGATCTGGCAGTGGATCCACAACGACATCACGCTGGCCGACTCGGGCGAGCAGGTGACGAAGGAGCTCGTGGAGCGGATCATCGGGGAGGAGCTGGCCAAGATCTCCGGGGAGCCGGGCTACGACGAGGGGCTGTTCCGGCAGGCGACGGAGCTGTTCAAGCAGGTGGCGCTGGACGACGACTTCGCGGAGTTCCTGACCCTTCCGGCCTATGCTCAAATGCCATAAAGAAGCGTACAAAGGGGGATCGGTGATGGAGATGCTGATCGCGGCGCTGCGCTCGCTGCTGCCTCACGACGCGGTGATCACCGATCCCGTACGCCTGCGCACGTACGAGTGCGACGGCCTGACCTACCACCGCGCCACCCCCGGCGTGGTGGTGCTGCCGGAGACCGCCGAGCAGGTCGCCGCCGTGGTGCGCCTGTGCAACGAGCACGCCGTGCCCTTCGTGGCCCGCGGCTCGGGCACCGGCCTGTCGGGCGGCGCGCTCCCCCGCGAGGACGGCGTGCTCATCGTCACCTCGAAGATGCGGGCGATCCTGGAGATCGACCTGCCCAACCGCAGGGCCGTGGTGGAGCCGGGCGTGACGAACCTGGCCATCACCGAGGCCGTGCGCGCCCAGGGCTACTACTACGCCCCCGACCCCTCCAGCCAGCAGGTCTGCTCGATCGGCGGCAACGTGGCGGAGAACTCGGGCGGCGCCCACTGCCTCAAGTACGGCTTCACGGTCAACCACGTCGAGGCGTGCGAGATCGTCACCCCCGACGGCGACCTGGTGACGCTCGACCGCATGGACCCCGGCTACGACCTGCTGGGCGCGTTCATCGGCTCGGAGGGCACGCTGGGCATCGCCACCAAGATCACCGTACGGCTGAGCCGCGCGCCGGAGGCGGTGACCACGGTGCTGGCCGCGTTCGAGAGCATCGAGCAGGGCGGCAGGGCGGTGTCGGCGATCATCGGCGCGGGCATCGTGCCCGCCGCGATCGAGATGATGGACGCGCTCGCCATCGAGGCGGCCGAGGCCGCGGTGGCCTGCTCCTATCCCGAGGGCGCGGGCGCGGTGCTCATCGTCGAGCTGGACGGCCCGGCCGCCGAGGTCGAGCGGCAGTTCGCGCGGCTGCGGGAAATCTGCTCCGAGGCGTTCGAGCTGCGGGTCGCGGCCGACCCGGCGGAGCGCGCGGCGATCTGGAAGGGCCGCAAGTCGGCGTTCGCCGCCGTGGGGCGGATCAGCCCGGCGTACATCGTGCAGGACGGCGTGGTGCCGCGCACGTCGCTGCCGGCCGTGCTGGCGGCCATCGACCGGCTGTCGGAGGAGCACGACATCAGGGTGGCCAACGTCTTCCACGCCGGCGACGGCAACCTGCATCCGCTGGTGCTGTTCGACGACGGCGACCCCGGCGCGGGCGAGCGGGCCGAGGTGGTGTCGGGGGCGATCCTCGACCTGTGCATCGAGCACGGCGGCTCGATCACCGGCGAGCACGGGGTGGGGGTGGACAAGTCGCGGTACATGCCGAAGATGTTCAGCGCCGACGACCTCGACACCATGCAGCTGGTCCGCTGCGCGTTCGACCCCGAGGGGCTGGCGAACCCGGGCAAGGTGTTCCCCACCCCGCGCCTGTGCGGCGAGGTGCCGGGCAAGCGCAAGGGCGTGCACCCGCTGGTCGAGTCGGGGAAGGCGGAGCAGTTTTGAGCGACACGATCGGCGGCGTCACGACCCGGCAAGCCGGGCCGGGCGACGCGGTGGCCGGGGTGCGGCCCCGCTGGGTGGTGCTGCCGGAGAGCGTCGAGGAGATCGCGGCCACGCTGCGGGCCTGCGCGGAGCGGGACCTCGCGGTGGTGCCCGCCGGCGGCGGCACGAAGCTGCACTGGGCGCCGCCGCCCGAGCGCTGCGACGTGCTGCTCGACCTGTGCTGCATGAACGAGGTGCTGGAGCACGCGGCAGGCGACCTGGTGGTGCGCGCGCAGGCCGGGGTGACGATGGGCGCGCTGGCCGGCGTGCTCGCGAGCGAGGGTCAGGAGCTGGCGCTCGACGTGCCGTTCGCCGAGGACGCCACGGTCGGCGGCACGCTCGCCACCGGAGGGCCGGCGGGCCCGCGCGCGTTCCGCTACGGCACCGCCCGTGACCTGCTCATCGGCATCACGGTCGTGCTGTCCGACGGCACGATCGCCCGCTCGGGCGGCAAGGTCGTCAAGAACGTCGCGGGCTACGACCTGGGCAAGCTGTTCACCGGCTCGTACGGCACGCTCGGCGTCATCGCCGAGGCCACGTTCCGCCTCCACCCGCTGCCGCCCGGCCGCCGCTGGGTGGTCGCCCGCCTGGACGATCCCGCGAAGGCGGCCGGCCTCGCCGCCTCGCAGGCCGAGCCGAGCGCGGTCGAGATCGACAGGCCCGCCCCTGACGCGCCGATCACGCTCGCCGCGCTGGTCGAGGGCACGGCGGCGGCCGGCAGGGCGGCGGCGCTGCGCGATGTGATCGGCGCGGGCGAGGTCACCGAGGAGCCGCCGCCGTGGTGGGGGCGCATCCTCGCCGACGAGGTGGTGATCGAGCTGCGGTTCCCGCCGGCGGCGACGGCGGCCGTGCTGGACGCGGCCGGCCCTACCGGCATGGCGCTGCGCGGCTCGCCGGTGCGCGGGCGGCTGCTGCTGGAGTCGGCGCGGGCGATGGAGGAGGGCGAGCTGGCCGCCGCCGTGGCCCGGCTGCGGGCCGAGGTCGAAGCGGCCGGCGGGCGGGTGCGGGTGCTGGCGGCGCCGTACGCGAAGGTCGACAGGTGGGGGCAGGTGGGTTCGCTGCCGTTGATGCGGCGGGTCAAGGAACGGTTCGATCCCGGTCGCAGGATGTCCCCGGGCCGGTACGTGGGAGGCGTGTGACGTGGACCCGGAGCTGATCAACGACTGCGTGCACTGCGGGTTCTGCCTGCCGACGTGCCCGACGTACGCGCTGTGGGGCGAGGAGATGGACTCGCCGCGCGGCCGCATCCACCTGATGAAGCAGCACGTCGAGGGCACCCCCGTCACGCCCGAGATGGCCGGGCACTTCGACGCCTGCCTGGGCTGCATGGCCTGCGTGACGGCGTGCCCGTCTGGAGTGCGCTACGACCGGCTGATCGAGCAGACCAGGGTGGAGGTGGAGCGGGAGCATGTCCGCGAGCCGCAGGAGCGCGCCGTGCGCGGCATCGTCTTCAACCTGTTCCCCTATCCGCGCAGGCTGCGCATGCTGCGCCCGACGATGGGGCTGGCCAGGCGGATGGCGCCGTTCCTCGAGCGGGCGAACCCGAGCCTGGGCGCCATGGCGGGGCTGGCGCCCCGCGTCGAGCGGCGGCAGCGCCTGGCGCGCCTGGTGAGGGCCAGGGGCGAGCGCCGCGCCACTGTGGGGATGCTCACCGGGTGCGTCCAGCGGGAGTTCTTCCCGCAGGTCAACGCGGCCACCGCGCGGGTGCTCGCGCTGGAGGGCTGCGACGTGGTGGTGCCGCCGGAGCAGGGCTGCTGCGGGGCGCTCAGCGTGCACTCGGGGCTCGACCGGCAGGCGGGGCGGCTGGCGCGCAGGACGGTGGAGGTGTTCGAGCGGGCCGGCGTGGACACGGTCGTGGTCAACGCGGCGGGCTGCGGCTCCACCATGAAGGAGTACGCCGAGCTGCTCGGCCGCGAGCCGGGCTTCCGGGTCATGGACCTGTCGGAATATCTGGCCGAGCTGGGCCCGGTGGCCAAGCGGCACCCGCTGCCGCTCACGGTGGCCTACCACGACGCCTGCCACCTGGCCCACGCCCAGGGCGTGCGGGCGCAGCCGCGCGAGCTGTTGGCCGGCATTCCCGACCTGGAGGTGCGCGAGATCCCCGAGTCGGCGATCTGCTGCGGCTCGGCGGGCACGTACAACCTGCTGCAGCCGCAGGCCGCGCGCGACCTCGGCGACAGGAAGGCGGCCTCGGTCCGCACGACGGGGGCCGAGCTGCTGGTGTCGGCCAACCCGGGGTGCACGATGCAGATCGCCGCGGCGATGAAGCGGGCGGGCGCCGACATCAGGGTCGCCCACACCGCGGAAGTGCTCGACGCCTCCCTGCGCGGGGTCACGCTGTGAGCGTCCAGTCCGTGGAGCGGGCGCTCGACGTGCTGGAGGCGCTGGCCGAGCACGGGGGCGAGGCGGGGCTGTCGGAGATCGCGGCGCGCACGGGCCTGCCGTACGGCACGATCCACCGGCTGCTGCAGACGCTGCTGTCGCGGGGCTACGTCCGGCAGGAGTCCGACCGCCGGTACGCGCTCGGCGGCGGGCTGGTCCGGCTGGGCGGCATCGCGGAGAGCATGGTCGGGGTGTGGGCGCAGCCGTACCTGACGAAGATGGTCGAGCTGTCCGGCGAGACCGCGAACCTGGCCGTGCTGGAAGGCGACTTCGTCGTCTACGTCGCGCAGGTGCCCTCCCCGCGCAGGCTCCGGATGTTCGCCGAGGTGGGCAGGCGGGTGCTGCCGCACAGCACGGCGGTGGGCAAGGTGCTGCTGGCCGGGCGGCCGGCGGCGGAGGCGCTGGCGGTGTTCGAGCGCACCGGCATGCCGCGCCGCACGCCCAACACGATCACCGAGCTGCCCGCGATGCAGGCCGAGCTGGAGGTCGTCAGCAGCCGGGGCTACGCGCTCGACCTGGGCGAGGAGGAGCTGGGCGTGCACTGTCTCGCGGTGCCGGTGCGGGACGGGAGCCGGGTGGTCGCGGCCATGTCCGTCTCGGGCCCGGCCGAGCGGATCGACGCCCTCGACCGCGACGAGCTGGCCGCCGGCATGCGGGAGATCGCATCGCAGTTCGGTGACGAGCTGGGACCGATCGCCGACTGAACGATATTCTGTTGCGCTATGAGCAACAGCACGTCGGTCCAGTCGGTCGATCGTGCCATCGCGATCTTGGAGATCCTCGCCCGCGACGGCGCCAGCCGGGTCACGGACCTGGCGACCGAGCTGGACGTACACAAATCCACCGCCTTCCGCCTGCTATCGGCCCTCGAACAGGGCGGGCTCGTCGAACAGAGCGGCGATCGCGGGCGCTACCGGCTCGGGTTCGGCGTCGTACGGCTGGCCGGCGCGGCCACCGCCCGCCTCGACCTGTCGGGCGAGAGCCGCCCCGTCTGCCTGCGCCTGGCCGAGGAGATCGGCGAGACCGTCAGCGTGGCGGTGCCGCGCAACGGCGACGCGGTCAACATCACGCAGGTGCGCGGCCCCGCCGCCATCAGCGGCCACAACTGGGTCGGCCAGCGCACCCCCTCCCACGCGACCTCCAGCGGCAAGGTGCTGCTCGCCTTCGGCGCGCTGCGGCCGCCCGCCGAGCTGGAACGCTACACGCCCAACACCATCACCTCGGCCGACGAGCTGGGACTGGAGGAGATCAAGGAGCGCGGCTGGGCCACCGCCGTCGAAGAGCTGGAGGTGGGGCTCAACGCCGTCGCCGCGCCGATCAGGGGCTCCGACGAGTCGGTGGTGGCGGCCGTCAGCGCGTCGGGCCCGTCGTACCGGCTGACGCAGGAACGGCTGCCCGAGGTGGGGGCGACCCTGGTGGCGGGCGCGAACGAGATCAGCCAGCGCATCGGCTATTACGGTTGAGACATGTGTAGAAGCATCAAGACCCTCCGCCCGCCGTACACCGAGAGCGTGACAGAGGAGGACGTGCGGGCGGCCGCGCTGCAGTACGTCAGGAAGATCTCCGGCTTCCGCGCACCCGCGGCGCACAACGCGGAGGCGTTCGACCGCGCGGTCGAGGCGATCACCAGGGCGTCGGAGGAGCTGCTCGGCGCGCTGCAGGTCCGCGGGAGCCGTTGACAGGTCCTGCGCACGGGATCAGTGTCCCGGTATGACCCCTTAGCGATCCCAGGAGCTCCCATGATCAGCGGGTTGTACGAGGGACAGGACGGCGACTCGCGGCTGGCGCTCCGCGTCGACGTCGACGGGCCGCGGCCGACCGGGCGGGTGAGCGGTGACCTGTTCACCGTGGCGGGCGCGACCATCTCCTACGCGGGCTCGTTCGTGGTGCACGCCCCCGACGTGCGCGACGGGCTCATCCACGGGCGCGGCGACTTCACCTTCGACGTGCCCGACCGTGACGTGCGGGTCGAGCTCGCCGACGGGGCGGGCAGCGCGGTGGTGGCGGGGCGGGCGTACCCGGTGGTGTTCGCCTCCCCCTACTTCCGCAGCGTGCTGCTCGAACAGGACTCCGTGGTCGGGTCCGTGCCGTTCGCGTCGTACCGGACCGGCACGCTGCCGGGGCCGGCCGCTTCGCCCGACAGGGAGCTGACGGTGGCGGCGGCGTACGCGGAGGCCGGCGTCGAGCTGCGGGTGGCCGGGCCCGAGGTGATCCCGGTCGAGGGGTCGGGCGCCGACCTGGCGTGGGACGACGCCGAGCTGCACCACGCGATGACCCGGCACTTCGGCGCGTTCGGCGACGCGCCCGCCTGGCGGGTGTGGCTGCTGGTCGCCGGCAAGCACGTCGGCGGTTACCGGGGCATCATGTTCGACTACGACGACGCCCACCAGCGGCAGGGCTCCGCGGTCTTCTACGACGCGATCAAGGGGGACACGCCGGAGTCGCGGCGGGCGCAGCTGCGCACGTACGTGCACGAGCTCGGCCACGCCTTCAACCTGCTGCACTCCTGGGAGAAGAACCTCGCCGGCCCGCCCCAGCCGCTCGGCCCCGAAGGCGGCTTCGGCGACCTGTCGTGGATGAACTACGCGTGGAACTACCGTCCCGGCGGCGAGCCGGCGTACTGGGCGGCCTTCCCGTTCCAGTTCACCGACGCCGAACTGGTGCACCTGCGGCACGGCTTCTACCGCGACGTCGCCATGGGCGCGAACGCCTTCGGCCGGGGCGCCGCCGAGATCGACCCCTTCGAACGGCCGGTCGAGGACCACTCCGGGTTACGGCTGGAGCTGCGCGCCAAGGAGTCGTTCGAGCTGGGCGAGCCCGTCGTGGTCGAGCTGAAGCTGTCGTGCGCGGGCGAGCCGGTGACCACGCACGGCCACCTGCACCCCGACACCGAGTTCACCCAGGTCTCGATCACCCGGCCGGACGGCTCGACCGTGCTGTACCGGCCGATGATGCGGCACTGCGTGGACGGCTCGACGGACGTCAGGCTCGATGCGGGCAACCCGGCGATGTACCGCAGCGCGTACGTCGGGCACGGCCGCGACGGGCATTACTTCCAGCAGCCAGGCGAGTACCAGGTGCGGGCCCGGTACATCGCCGCCGACGGCTCCCGCATCGTCTCCCCCGCCTGCCCGGTCAGGGTGCGCCTCCCGGTGAGCCGCGCCGACCACGAGGTGGCCGAGCTGATGCTGGGCGAGCAGCAGGGCAAGCTGTTCTCGCTGCTCGGCTCCGACGCGCCCGAGCTGCGCGCCGGCAACCTGGCGCTGGACGAGCTCATCAACCGGCACGGCGGCCATCCGCTGGCCGTCTACGCCCGGCTGGTCAAGGGGCTCAACGCCGAGCGCGAGTTCAAGGAGCTGACGCCGGGCGGGCTGCGGGTCCGGCCGCCCGACCCCAAGCAGGGCATCGAGCACCTCGGCCAGGTCGTCCGCGCGGGCGGCATCGACAACATCACGCTCAACCTGGCGATGCGCCGCCTGGCCAGGGCCGAGGCGCGGCAGGGCGACCTCGTCAGGGCGAACGCCGTCATGGACGCGATGGTCGCCATGTTCCAGGCGAAGGGCGTCAACCCCATCGTCATGGGACAGATCCGCCGCCAGGCCGAGCTGACGAAGTCGGCGCTGAGCGCCGAGGCGCCCTGACACCGGCGGTCAAGCCGCCCGCAAGGTGATCTCCCTACCGTGGCCGTGTTCCCCGGCTTCTGACATGGGAGGACCGAGTGATTTCACCTCAGCGGCGTGCCACCCTCAACGTGCTGCTGCCGTGGCTCTTCGCAAGACAGGTGTTCAAACCCGAGGTCGGCACGGGGAAGAAGGACCGGCTGCTGGACCGGCTCGCGTTCTGGCGGTCGGCGACCGGCCTGGTGATGATCGTGATCGCGACGTCGAACTACCAGCACATCATGTTCGTCTCGGGCAGCCTCGGGCTGAAGGTCGTGCAGAGCGGCGTGGTCGCGCTGCTCCTGCCGCCGCTGGCGTTCGTCGTCCTGCTGCTCGTGACCCGGCCCGGCCTGCGCGGCACGCTCATGCCGGGCGCGCGGCGGCTGCTCGCCCGCGCGGGGCTCGCGGTGGCGGTCGTCGTGCTGCCGTTCGTCACCTGGTCCTTGCTGGTGGCGGCCGGCGACGGCACCGTCGCGATCTCGCTCCCGGACGCCGGGGTGGGGACGTTGTTCCTCATCCTGCTGTCCCCGCTGCTCTTCCTCTGGTTCTGGTGTTTCTGGGGCTGCACGCTCTACTGGGCGGCGCGCACCGGGCTGTGGAGCGCCGAGCTGCACCCGCTGCTCGCGCCGGTCGGCACGACGGCCGTCATGCTGCTGGTCACCGGTCTGGAGCTGAGCGAGGGCGACCCGAAGGGCGTGCCGTTCTGGCTGTGGCTGACGCTCAACCTGTGCGGGGTCGCCTCGTCCCTGACGCTGGCCGTGCTGGAGTACCGGCACCTGCGCACGTCCGGTCACCGCTGGCGCGAGGGGCCTGGTCAGTGCTCGCGTACGACGGGGGCGCCGCCCGAGCAGACGATGGTCAGCTCGACCTCCTCGCCCTCGTCCGGCTCGAACTCCACCTTCGCCTCACCCGCAGGCCCCGGCTCGACGCCGTCCACCTTGTAGTCCTGGGCCGGGCTCCACGAGCGCAGCGTGACCAGGCCGCCGTCGCAGGAGGCGATCACCGTGCCGCCCGCGCTGCGGATCAGCCGGCTCTGCCCGGTCTGCGTCGCCGCGGGGGCCGGAGTGGCGGCGCCGCGGGTGGTGGCCGTGGCCAGTTCCGCGCGCACCTCCTCGGGGCCGAGCACGTGGCTGTCGGAGCCGGTCAGTCCGTTGCCGAGCAGGCCGAGCACCGCCACGGCCGCGCCGGTGGCGGCGATCGCGGTGGCGGCCCAGGCCGCGACGAGTCTCTTCATCCTGCTCAGGTTCTCCCCTGTCCGGCTAACGCCAGGTTAAGGCGACGCTAAGGCTGCTCAAGGCAGGGCAGGAAAGCGTCTACGTTCTTCGTATGGCAGACATCCTGCTCATCGAGGACGACGTGGCGATCCGTACGGCGCTGAGCCGGGGGCTGCGGGAGCTCGGCCATGCCGTCTCCTCCTCCCCTACCGCCATGGACGGGCTGCGGCTGGCCGTCCAGGACCGGCCCGACCTGATCGTGCTCGACCTCGGGCTGCCCGACCTCGACGGCGTGGAGCTGCTGCGCATGCTGCGGGCGGTCAGCCGGGTGCCGGTCATCGTGGCCACCGCCCGCGACGGCGACGCCGAGATGGTGCCCGTGCTCGACGCGGGCGCCGACGACTACGTGGTCAAGCCGTACAGCGCGGCGCAGCTCGACGCCCGGGTGCGGGCCGTGCTGCGGCGCGCGGGCGGCTCCGCCCCCGAACCGCTGGCGGTGGGCGCGCTGCGGGTCGATCCGCGAGCCCGTACGGCGACGCTCGACGGCACGCCGCTCGACCTGACGCCGCGCGAGTTCGACGTGCTGCACTACCTCGCGGCCCGGCCCGGCGAGGTGGTCACCAAGCGGGAGCTGCTGACCGAGGTGTGGCAGCTGCCGTACGGGGGCGCCGACAAGACCGTGGACGTGCACCTGTCGTGGCTGCGCAGGAAGCTGGGCGAGACCGCGGCCGAGCCGCGCTTCCTGCACACCGTGCGCGGCGTCGGCGTCAAGCTGGTCGAGCCGTCGTGAGGCGCTGGCTGGCGCTGCTCGTCGCGGCCACCACCTCGCTCGTGCTCATCGCGCTGCTGGTGCCGATGGCGCTGCTGATCCGCGCCGTGGCCGAGAACGGCGCGATGAGCAGGGCCACCGCCGCCGCCGAGTCGGTCGCCGTCGCGGTCGGCGCGCCCGACCTGCCGCTGACGGTCGAGCAGGTGTCGCGTCCCGTGACCGTGTTCCTGCCCGACGGCACCACCGTCGGCTCGCCGGCCCGCCGCTCCGACGCGGTCCGCCTGGCCGCGACCGGCCGCAGCGTCACCGCCGCCGCGCCAGGCGGCAGGGAGGTGCTGGTCTCGGCGCAGTCGCCCGGCGGGACCGCGGTGATCAGGGTGTTCGTGCCCGATGACGAGCTGGGGCGCGGCGTGCGGGAGGCGTGGCTGGCGCTGCTGCTGATCGGGCTCGGTCTGGTGGTGCTCGGCATCGTGCTGGCCGACCGGCTGGCGCTGGCCGTCACCCGGCCCGTGGACGGCCTGGCCGGGGTCTCCCACCGGCTCGCCGGCGGCGACCTGACGGCGCGGGCCGAGCCGGGCGGGCCGCCCGAGGTGCGCTCGGTCGCGCTCGCGCTCAACCACCTCGCAGGACGCATCGACGAGCTGCTGGCCGCCGAGCGGGAGTCCGTCGCCGACCTGTCGCACCGGCTCCGCACGCCCCTGACCGGCCTGCGGCTGGACGCCGAGTCGCTGCGCGACCCGGAGGAGGCGGCCCGCGTCCAGGCCCGCGTGGACGCGCTGGAGCGCGCGGTGAGCGCCGTCATCACCGAGGCCCGCCGCCGCACCGCCGGCCGCGAGTCGTGCGACGCGGCGGCCGTGGTGGGCGAGCGGGTGCGCTTCTGGTCGGTGCTGGCCGAGGACCAGGGACGCGAGGTCACGGTCACGTTGCCGGACGGCCCGCTGCCGGTGGCGGTGGGCGCCGAGGAGTTGGCCGCGTGCGTGGACGCCCTGCTCGGCAACGTCTTCGCCCACACCCCTGAGGGCGTCGCGATGTCCGTACGCCTGCGCCCGCACCCGCCCGGCGCCCTGCTCACCGTCGAGGACACGGGCCCCGGCTTCGAACCGGCCCTCCTTGAGCGCGGCACCAGCGGCGCCGGCTCGACCGGCCTGGGCCTCGACATCGCCCGCCGCACCGCGGAGTCGACGGGCGGCGGCCTGACCGTCGCCACCGGAGATCGCGGCGGCGCCCGCGTCGAGCTGCTCCTCGGCGCCCCCTGAAGTGTCTTCTCGCCGCCTTAACCACCGTTTAGCGCGCGGTTACCGGGGGTCGCGGTTTGGTAGGGGCATGCGAATCACAAAGAAGCTTCTCGTGGCCGGTGCCGGTGTCGTCTCCCTGATCGCGTGCGGTGGCGCGGCGTACGCCACCGCCGCGACCGCGGCCGAGGCCGCCGCACCCGCCGCACCCAAGGTCACCGCCGAGCAGGCCATCGAGATCGCGCACCAGCAGGTGCCGGGCGCCTGGGTCAGCGAGCTCGACTTCGACCGCAACGGCACCGCCGCCGACGTCTGGGAGCTGGAGCTGGTCAAGGGCTCCCAGCGGCACGAGGTGAAGGTGGACGCCGCCTCGGGCAAGGTCACCAAGTCCCAGGTGGACGACAACGACGACCAGGACGACCAGGACGACAACGACGACGACTGATCCTCCGCACCTTCCTGTGGCGCCGGCTCACCCCCACGGTGGGCCGGCGCGCTCATGCGGTCAGCAGGAGTCCAGGATGCCCTTCATGGCGTCCTTCTCCGCCGAGGTCACCCAGACCCCGTATTTCGCTTTCACGTCGATCTGGCGGGCGATGTAGGCGCACCGGTACGCCTTGCGCGGCGGCAGCCAGGTGGCCGCGTCGGAGTCGCTCTTCTGGCCGTTCAGCGGGCCGTCCACGGCGAGCAGGTTCAGCGGGTCGTTGGCGAACTCCTTGCGCTTGGTCGCCGACCACTGCTGGGCGCCCTTCTGCCAGGCGTCCGACAACGGCACCAGGTGGTCGATCTGGACCATGCTGCTGGTTTTCTGGCCGCGCTCGAACTCGATGGTCTTGCCGCTGTACGGGTCGTTCAGGGTGCCGGTCAGCACGATGCAGTCATGGGTGCCCGACTTGAACGTCTCGTCCTCCATGTCGCGCTTGAGGATGTCGTTACGGGTGTCGCAGCCGTTGCGGTCGACGTCGGACCAGGCCGGGCCGAACTTGTCGCGGTCGAAGCCGGTCTTGGGCGCGCGGCCCTTGACCTCCAGCTCGCCGAGCTTCTTCTTCGCGTCGGCGACCGCGGCGGAGTCGGGCTTCGCGTCCGAGACCCCGCCGCTCGACCGGGCCTCCAGTCCGCCGCACCCGGCCAGCATCGTCACCGTGGCCAGGCCGGCCATGAACGCCCGTACGCGCACGCTTGCTCCCCAGACTTCGCTCAAAAACCTCGTAAAGTCTAGGTAATTCCCCGGTATGTCGTTATAACGCCTCTACGGCATCGACCAGCCACTCCGCCAGATAGCTGGCGAAAGACGATCTCACGTAGATCCGGTACGTATCGGGCGCCCGCCGTTCCAGGATCACCGGCGCCTTGCCCAGCAGGGTCTGGGCGTGCCCGGCGAAGGCCGACGGGTGCAGGTCGATCGGGCAGCCGGTGATCAGCACCTCATCGGCCGCCGGGCCCGCCAGCTCCAGCACCGTACGCTGCCCCGACACCTCCACCCAGGCAGGCCCCGGCGTCGCGTCCCCCGCCACGAGCCACCAGGACGGCCCCAGCCGCAGCCCCGCCCCCGGATCCGCGCCCCTGACCTCCCACATCGGCTCGAACGCCACCTCGCGCAGCCGCACCCGCTCCCCGCTCGCCGCCGCGAAGCGCGCGGCGAAGGCGGCGGCCGGGCTCTCCGCCTGCGCCCCGGTGAGCGGCCTGACCGTCCCGGCCGGCAGCGGCTCGCCGTCGCGGCGGGCGTTGCCGGGGTCGTAGAAGACCGGCTCCACGACCGTCACGGGCAGCGCCGCGCCCCCTGACACCGCGGTCAGCCGGTCGCCCGGCGCCGCCTCCCTGGCCAGCGCCAGGCAGAAGGTACGGCCCAGCGCCTCGCTGTGATAGCTGGAGGTGACGTGACCGAGCATCGGCACCACGCCGTCCGGCGATCGCCCGGCCGCCACGAGCTGCGCGCCCTCGTCCACCCGCGCGGCGGGGTCGTCGGGCAGCAGGCCGACCAGGCGCTTGCGGTCCTGCCGCGCGGTGTCGGGCCTGGCGTGCGAGCGCTTGCCGACGAAGTCGGGCTTGCGCTTGGAGACGATCCACGACATGCCGAGGTCCTGCGGGGTGACCGTGCCGTCGGTCTCCTGGCCGACGATCGCGAAGCCCTTCTCGGCACGCAGCACGTGCATGGTCTCGGTCCCGTACGGCACCGCGCCCAGCTCCAGCACCGCCTCCCACAGCGCCCGCCCGTACGCCCACGGCACGTTCACCTCGTACGCCAGCTCGCCCGAGAAGCTGATCCTGAACACCCGCCCCGGCACGCCCAGCACGTCGACGGCCGCGTACCGCATGAACGCCAGATCCACCGCCCCCGGCGCGACGGCCGCGAGCACCCGCCCGGCGTGCGGCCCGACCACGGCGACCGTCGCCCAGTGGTCGGTGACCGAGGTGAACGACACGTCCAGGTCAGGCCACTCCGTCTGGCGCCACTCCTCCAGCCAGTCGAACACCGCGGCGGCGTTGCCCGTCGTCGTGGTCATCAGGTAGTGGTCGTCGGCGAGCCTGGTCGTGGTGCCGTCGTCGAACACCATGCCGTCCGCCCGGCACATCAGGCCGTAGCGGCAGGCGCCGACCGGGAGGGTCGAGTACATGTTGGTGTAGACGCGGTCGAGGAACGTCCCGGCGTCCGCGCCCCTGATGTCGATCTTGCCGAGCGTGGAGGCGTCCATGGCGGCCACGTCCGTGCGGGCCGCGCGGCACTCGCGCCGCACGGCGTCCTCCATCGACTCGCCGTCGTGGGGGAAGTACCAGGGGCGCTTCCACTGGCCGACGTCCTCGAACACGGCGCCGCGCGCCACGTGCGCGTCGTGCATGGCGGTGGTCCTGACCGGGTCGGACAGCTCGCCCCTGTCGCGTCCCGCGAGCGTGGCGAACGACACCGGCGTGTACGGCGGGCGGAACGTGGTCGTGCCCACCTGGCCCGGCGCGGCGCCGAGCAGCGCCGACATGACGCCCACCACGACCGCGCCCGACGTCTTGCCCTGGTCGGCGCCGGTGCCCGCGGTGGTGTAGCGCTTGACGTGCTCGACCGAGCGCATGCCGGTGCCGGTGGCCCTGGCGAGGTCGGCCACGGTCACGTCGCGGTGCAGGTCCGCGAACGCCGGCTCGCCGCCGTCGCCCTCGACCAGCCACAGAGCGGCCGGCGGCGCGATCGGCCGCTCGTCGCACTCAGGAACCCGCAACTCCTCACGGCCGCCGCCCCGCCTGCCCGCGCCAAGCCTGCCCGCGCCGAGCCTGCCCGCGCGGAGCCCGCCAGCGCCGAGCCCGCCAGCGTCCTGCCCGCGCGCCTCGGTCCGGCTCGCGCCGAACCCGCTCGCGCCGTCGGCGCCGCTGCCGGCGAGTGCCAGTTCCGCCGCTTCCGTGCCCGCCGCGTGGCCGTCGGCGATGGCGTCGCGGGTGCCGTACAGGCCCCTGCACGCCCCCGCCGACCGCTCGGCCTGCGCGGACGTGCCCGGCACGAACGCCTGCAGCTCCTCGTCGAACCTGGCCCGCCCCTGCGACTGGCTGAACAGGTGCACGGCCGGGTTCCAGCCGCCGGCCACGGCCAGCAGGTCCGCCTCGACGTGCCGGGAGCCGATCAGCACACCCTTGAGCACGCCTTCGGCGTCGCCGGTCGTGCCGGTCACCACCTGCCCGTCGCGGCGGGGATCGACGACCTCGACGACCTCCACCCCGGCCGCCGCCAGGTCGGCCGCCGCCTCGTGGCCGGAGTCTGCGCAGGCGAAGACGACCGCCCGCCGCCAGGGCGCGACCCCGTACCGGTTGGCGTAGGCGCGGGCCGCCGAGGCGAGCATCACCCCGGGACGGTCGTTGCCGGGGAAGGCGACCGAGCGCTCGTGCGCGCCCGTGGCCAGCACCACCCGGCGGGCCCTGATGTGCCACAGCCGCTCGCCGCGCGCCCGCCGCTCCACCGCCACCACGTAGTTGTGGTCGTAGTAGCCGACGGCGGTCGTCCGCGTGAGCACCCGGCCCGGCAGGTCGAGCCCGGCCACCCAGTCGAGCGCGGGCGCGTCGTCGAGCAGCAGCCGCCCGTTGAGCAGGTCGCCGCCGAGACGCGGCTGGTCGTCCACCAGGATCACCCGCGCGCCCAGCCGTCCCGCGGCGCTCGCGGCGGCGAGCCCGGCGGGACCGCCGCCCACCACGAGCACGTCGCAGTGCAGGTAGCCCTTGTCGCAGCGGCGTTCGTCCACGGCGTGCGGGTCCACCCGGCCCTTGCCGCGCAGGCTCCACGCCTCCAGGCCGTCGTACAGCTCGACCGTGGTGGCGGCCAGCATCGGGTCGGGGCCGACGCGGACGAGCGCGTTCGGCTCCTCGGGGCCCGCGGTGAAGACGCCGCGCGGCCGGCCGAGGGTCACGCTGCGGCCCACCACGCGTACGCCGTTGCGCAGCAGGGCGGCGGCCAGCGTGTCACCCGGCTCGCCCCGCAGCGGGCGGCCGTCGAACGTGAACCTCATATGGGTTTCCTGATCTCGTGGGTGACGGTGTGCCGCTCGACGTCGAACCAGGTCCGGCAGCCGTGCACGTGGAACCAGCGCTCCCGGAACCAGCCCTTGGGGTTGTCGCGGAAGAAGACGTAGTCGGCCCACTCGGCGTCGGACGTCTCGCCGGCCGGGTGGGCGACGCCGGCCTGGCCGCCGTAGTGGAACTCGGTCTCGTCGCGGGGGCCGCAGTGCGGGCAGTCGATGAGCAGCATCAGTGCGCCACCGCCGCCGCGCCGTGCTCGTCGATGAGCGCCCCCGTCGTGAACCTCTCAAGCGCGAACGGCTCCGCCAGCGGGTGCGGGCGGTCGTTGGCGAGCGTGTCGGCGTAGACCCAGCCGGAGCCGGGGGTGGCCTTGAAGCCGCCGGTGCCCCAGCCGGCGTTGACGTACAGGCCCTCGACGGGCGTGCGGCCGATGATCGGGGAGGCGTCGGGCGAGACGTCCACGATGCCGGCCCAGGTGCGCAGCACGCGCACCCGGCTGAAGATGGGGAACAGCTCCAGGGCCGCCGCCATCTGCGCCTCGATCACATGGACGCCGCCGCGCTGCCCGTACGAGGTGTACGCGTCGATCCCCGCCCCCATGACCAGTTCGCCCTTGTGGGCCTGGCTGACGTACACGTGCACCGCGTTCGACATCACCACGCAGTCGAGCACCGGCTCCAGCAGCTCCGACACGAGCGCCTGGAGCGGATGCGACTGCAGCGGCAGCCGCAGCCCGGCCCGCGCGGCGAGCACCGAGGTGTGCCCGGCGGCGGCCAGCGCGACCTTGCCCGCGGCGATCCTGCCGCGCGAGGTCTCGACGCCGACGACCCGGCCGCCGGTGATCTCGAACCCGGTGACCTCGCAGCCCTGGATCAGGTCCACGCCGTACGCGTCCGCCTTGCGGGCCAGCGCCCATGCCACGTGGTCGTGCTTGGCGATGCCGCCGCGCCGCTGCAGCGTGGCCCCCATGACGGGGTAGCGGGCCCGCTGGGAGACGTTGATGACCGGGCAGAACTTCTTGACCTCGTCGGGGTCGAGCCATTCGGCGTCCACGCCGTTGAGCCGGTTGGCGTTGACCCGGCGCCGGCCCTCGCGCACGTCGCCCTGGTTGTGCGCGAGGTTGAGCACGCCGCGCTGGCTGAACTGCAGGTCGTAGTCCAGCTCCGCGCTCAGCCCCTCCCACAGCTTGAGCGAGTGCTCGTAGATGGCGGCGCTCTCGTCCCACAGGTAGTTGGAGCGGATGATCGTGGTGTTGCGCGCCATGTTGCCGCCGGCCAGCCAGCCGCGCTCCAGGACGGCGACGTTCGTCAGGCCGTGGTTCCTGGCCAGGTAGTACGCGGTGGCCAGGCCGTGGCCGCCGCCGCCGACGATGACGACGTCGTAGGCGGGCTTGGGGTCGGGGTTGCGCCAGAGGAAGTCGGGGTGGGTCAACGTCGGATCTTCTCCATCCCGGGGTCGTACAGGGGCTCGGCGGCGACCTCCGCGGGGACGCGGCGGCCGAAGTAGGAAATTTCCACCTGTGTCCCGGGTTGGGCCAGCTCCGCGGGCAGCCAGGCGTAGGCGATGGGACGCTCGATCGTGTGGCCGTAGGCGGCGCTGGTGACGTAGCCGACCGTGCGGCCGCCGTGCCTGACCGGCTCCTTGCCCATGACGACCTCGGCGCTGAGCAGCGGCACCAGCTTGCGGGTGACGTCGGCGTCGAGCGCGTCGCGGCCGATGAAGTCCTTGTCCTGCTTGACCGCGAAGCCCAGCCCCGCCTCGTACGGGGTGTGCTCGCTCGTCATGTCCACGCCCCACAGCCGGTAGCCCTTCTCCAGCCGCAGGCTGTTGAACGCGGCCCGGCCCCCCGCCACCGCGAGGCCCGGCGCCCACAGCGTGTCCCAGAGCTTCAGCCCCATGTCGGCGCTGGTGTAGAGCTCCCAGCCCAGCTCCCCCACGTACGACACGCGCAGCGCCAGCACCGGCACGTGCCCGATGTGGCCCTGCCGGCAGCCGAAGTAGCGCAGGCCCTCGTGCGAGAGGTCCATGTCGGTCAGCGGCTGCACCAGCTCCCTGGCGCGCGGCCCCCACACGCCGACGCAGCAGGTGCCCGGCGTCAGGTCGCGCACGCGTACGCCGCCCGGCGCGTGCCTGGTCAGCCATTCGAGGTCGAGGTTGCCGTTGGCGCCGACCTGGAAGGTGTGCTCGTCGAGCCTGGCCACGGTGAGGTCGGAGCGGATGCCGCCCTTGGCGTCGAGCAGCAGCGTGTACGTGACGGAGCCGGGCTTCCTGTCCACGTTGTTCGTGGTCATGCGCTGCAGGAACGCCGCCGAGCCAGGACCGCTGACCTCGATGCGCTTGAGCGGCGTCATGTCGTACAGCGCGACGCCCTCCCTGGTGGCCAGCGACTCGCCCGCCGCGATCGGCGACCAGTAGCGGCTCGCCCACGCGTCCCGCAGCTCGGCGCCGGTGGCCGCCCTGGGCAGGCCCTCGTTGGCCGCGTACCAGTGCGGCCGCTCCCACCCCGCCGCCTCCAGGAAGAACCCGCCCAGCTCCCGCTGCCGCACGTGGAACGGGCTCGTCCGCAGCGGGCGCGGCGACTCCATCGGCTGGAGGGGGTGGATGACGTCGTACACCTCGACGAAGTTCTGCTTGCCGCGCTCCTCGACGAACGCCGGCGACAGCTGCGCCTGCTCGAACCTGCCCAGCTCGCACTCGTGCAGATCGATCTCGGAGCGCCCGTCCACCAGCACCTCGGCCACCGCCCGCGCGACGCCGGCCGAGTGGGTCACCCAGACGGCCTCGGCCAGCCAGAACCCGTCGAGGTGCGGCGCCTCGCCGATCAGCGGGAAGCCGTCGGGGGTGAAGGAGAAGACGCCGTTGATGCCGTCCTCGTACTTGGACTCGGCCAGGGCGGGCAGCAGCTCCACCGCGTCGCGCCAGGCGGGGTCGAAGTCCTCCTCGGTGAACGCCTGCACCGACGGCATCGTGGTGCCTCGCGGGCCGATCTCGTCCTGGGTGACCGGCATCGGGCGGTGGGAGTAGGAGCCGATGCCGATGCGGTCGCCGTGCTGCCGGAAGTAGAGGTCGCGGTCCTGGTGGCGGAGGATCGGGCCAGGTCGCAGGGCGCCGAGGGGGCCCGACTTCGCGTACTGGTGGGCCAGCGGCAGCAGCGGCACGCTCAGCCCGGCCATCGCGCCGACCGTCGGCCCCCAGAAGCCGGCCGCGCACACCACCACGTCGGCGGGGATCGTCCGGTGCTCGCCCTCCACCACGACGGCGACGCCGGTCACCCGGCCGCCGCGCTGGTCGATGCCCACGACCGTGTGCCCGCCCAGGAACCTGGCGCCGCGCTCGGTGGCCCGCGCCGCCTGCCGCTCGCCGCACGCGACCGCCGTCGCGAGCCCGTCGGAGGGCACGTGGAAGCCGCCGAGCACCTTGTCCTCGTCGAGCAGCGGCCACAGCTGCGCGCACTCGCCGGGGTCGAGCAGCCGCGCCTCGACGCCCCACGACTCGGCCCAGCCGAGCTTGCGGTGCAGGTCGGTCCAGCGTTCTGGGGTGGTGGCCAGCTCCAGGCCGCCGACCTGGCGGAAGCAGTCCGCGCCGAGCGCGGTGTACTTCCTGACCGTGTAGGCGGCGAACTCGGTCATCGTCTTCGACGGGTTGGTCTGGAAGACCAGGCCGGGGGCGTGGGAGCTGGAGCCGCCCGCGGCGAAGAGCGGGCCCTGGTCGACCACGGTGACGTCCGTCCACCCCCGCTCGGTGAGCTCGTCGGCGAGGGCGCAGCCGACGATGCCCGCTCCCACGATCACCGTACGCGGTCGGCTCATGGTGCCTCCGGTTGTTCCTTATGACGCAACACGCACCGCACTACGCAACGACCATAGATTCCAGGGACCGCCGGAACAAGAGCCACTTCGGTGCACAACGGCCGCATCCGGACTGTGCCCGCACGGGGAGATCGAGCGGGGCGGCGTACCAGTACGCTGACCTCGGATCATCGCATGGGAGGGGGCGTCACGGCACCATGGCGCAGCGGCGCTTACTGGACGGGCTCGGTGTCACGGCGGCCGAGGAGACGGCCTACCGCGCCCTGCTGCGGCACGGCCCCGCCACGCTGAGCGAGCTGGCCACCGAGACCGGCTCGTCCGCCGCCGCCATCCGCCGCATGCTGCCCAGGCTGGAGGACCTCGGCCTCATCTCGCGCGTCGCCGGCCGCCCGCTCCGCCTCGTCGCGACGCCGCCGACCATCGCCATCGACATCCTCGTCGCGCGCCGCCAGGAGGAGCTGACCCACAGCAGGGCCGCCGCCGCGCTGCTCGCCACCGAGGTCGCCGAGCGCGGCGGGCCGCATCCCGAGGAGGTGCTCGAGGTGGTGACGGGGCGCGACGCCGTCGCCCGGCGCTACCTCCAGCTCGAACGCAACGCCACCAGGGAGCTGCTGGTGCTGGTGCATCCGCCGTACGCGGTGGACGTCAGCGACGACCAGGAGAACCTCCGCCGCGCCGCCCGCGGCGGCGCCCCCGTGACGCGCGGCATCTACAGCCCGCTCGCCTTCGAGCAGCCCGGCATGCTCGACCACACCCGCCGCGCCGTCGCGGACGGCGAGCAGGCCAGGCTCGGCTCGGTGCCCGTCAAGCTCGCCGTCGCCGACGCCCGCACCGCCATCCTCCCGCTGGTCTCCGACACGGACAAAGCCGTAGAAAGCGCCCTGGTCGTCCACCCCTCCGCCCTGCTGGACGCCCTGGTGGGCCTCTTCGAAACCCTGTGGCGCGCGGCCGTCCCGCTCCGTCTCTCAGCCGACAACCTCGAACCAGAATCCTGGCCCTCACCCCCGGACACGGAGGTGCTGGCTCTGCTGGCGGCCGGCCTGAAGGACGACGCCATAGCCCGCCAGCTGGGCCTCAGCCCCCGCACGGTGCAACGCCGCGTCCAAATGCTCGCCGAACGCCTGGGCGCCCGCACCCGCTTCCACGCCGGCTACCTGGCCGCCCAACACAACCTCCTCCCCAAGGACCCGTGATGACCAAGCCGGTCACGTACGTCCTCACCTAGGAGAACGAGCGCTGGGTCCCGCGCTGCCCCACCGGCGAGACCTTCGTCTTCGGCCGCTAGGTGATGAGGAGGCCGCCGTCCACGGCGAGGGTTACCCCGGTGATGTACGACGAGGCGTCGCCGGCCAGGAAGACGGCTGCAGCCACGAGTTCGGCGGGGTCGCCGGGGCGGCCCATGATGACGCGGGACTCCGTCATGCGTTCCAGGTAGCCCGGTTTGTACTGCTCGGTCATCTCCGAGGCGAAGAAGCCGGGCTCCAGGCAGTTGACCCGGATGCCGCGGCGGCCGGTCCACTGCTGGGCCAGGTCGCGGGTCAGGCCCACGACGCCGGCCTTCGAAGCGCTGTAGGCGGCCTGGGGCAGGCCGGCGGTGGTCTCGCCGAGGACGCTGCCGATGTTGACGATCGACGAGCCCGGCCGCATCACCCGCGCGCACGCCTGCGCCATCCAGTAGGTGCCGTGCAGGTTGATGTCGATGACCTGGCGGAACTCCTCGGGCGTCTCACGCAGCGCGGGCACGGCGGTGCCGACCCCCGCGTTGTTGATGAGCACGTCGACCGCGCCCATGCCCTCGACGGCGGCGGCCACCAGCGCGTCGCAGTCGTCCGGTTTGGACACGTCGGTCGGGACCGCCAGGCACCGGCGGCCGGTCTCCTCGACCAGCCGCCGGGTCTCGGCGAGACGATCGGCGCGGCGCGCGGCGATCACCACGTCGGCGCCGGCCTCCGCGAGGCCGCGGGCGAAGGCGACGCCGAGGCCCGCGGACGCGCCCGTGACGATCGCCACCTTGCCGTCGAGCCGGAACCGCTCCAGCACCGTTGACCGCCCTCCACCAGATCCGGAGCCCGGTTGAAAGCCCGGCCTAGAGCCCGTATTCCTTGACGATGCGCTCGTGCCGCTCGACCTCGACGTCGATCTCGCGCGCCAGGTCGAGCCAGGCCAGCGGGTGCACCCAGCGCTCGGTGGCGTCGTCGAGCAGCGCGTCGACCTCGGAGGGCGAGACGTTGGGCGGCACCGCGACCCAGCCGAAGACGCCCGGCAGCGACTCGCCGGTGGAGGGGTGGGTGATGGTGTAGTTCTCGTCGCTGTAGACCCACATCGGCCAGCCGCGCTCGGCCATGACCTCGGTGAACTCCGCCCAGTCCTCCTCGCTCGGCGCGGCGCCGTCGAAGAAGTAGCTGGTGTAGCCGCCGGGCCGCAGGATGCGCACCGCGGCGAAGGGCGGCACGAAGTTCTGCTGCTCCTGGGGGTCTTCGGGCACCGGCTCCAGCAGCTGCGGGTCGAAGACGACGAGGTCGCCGGCGTTGTAGTCCATGCCGCGCGGCTGCGGCAGGGCGAGCCTGGCGGTGGCCGGGCCGGTGCGGATGGACAGCACCTGGCGCTGGCCGCCGTCGGGGGCGGGCAGGATGAGCCTGATGAGGCCCATCTCCTCCTCGATCGGCCCCTCGGCGGACTTGATCGGCATGCCGATCTTGGCCGCGCCCTTGCGCACGGTCTCCCAGTCCTCGGCCGAGGTGGCCATGACGATCATGCGCCAGGTGTCCTCCTCGGTGAGCTCGTCGAGCACTTCGAGCAGCACCTGGGCGCCCCTGGCGTTCTGGTCGATCTGCTGGGCGGCGCCGGACAGCAGGCGGCGGGCGTCGATGCCGGCCCCGGCCGCGATGGCATGCTCGCCCGTCTCGACCGCCTCGGGCCAGCGCTCGCGGGCGCTGTGGAGGCGGGTGAGCGCGAGGTATTGGGCCGCGTGGGGCAGCATGGCGGCCATCTGCTCGAGCCGCTCGTCCTGGCGGGCCTCGATGAGCAGCGTGGTGAGGTAGGCGACGTCGTCACCGTCGGCGGTGGCGATCTCGCCGGTGTCGACCAGCTTCTTCCAGTAGATGTCGGCGCCGGTGGCGGGGTAGCCGAGGAAGCCGAGCGTGGTGGTGTGGCGGCGGGTGGCCTCGAGGTCGTCGCCGGACAGCGGGGCCAGCCAGCCCACCCACTTCTCGGGGTCGGCGTTGAAGCCGTCGGCGGCGTCGAACAGCCCGACGCGCTCCTCCAGCGGGCCGGGAGCGGCCGGCTCCTGCGCGCCGTCGGCGGCGGCGCGCAGCGCGGCGATGCGCTCGGCGAGCTCGCCGCTCTCGCGCAGCTCGGCGGTGCCGGACTCGGCGAGGTCGGCGAGCAGCCTGGCCTGCCACACGCCCTGCCGGCCGAGCGCCAGGTCGCCGGCGACCAGCGCCAGCTCGACGCGGGCGCGGTAGCCGCCCATCATGCCGAAGTAGTCGATCCACTGGCGCACGACGCGGCCGAGCTGCCAGGTGTTGGTGATCTGGGCGGAGCCGGCCAGCTTGCTGACCGCCTCGGTCCACTCGACCCACACGCGCGGGTGGTCGCCCACGACGTCGAGGTCGGGCAGCGCGTCGACGGACTCGGCGATGCGGCCGAGCGTGGCGAGGATGAGCGCCCTGCGCACGCCGTCGCGGTGCTCCTTGGCGACCGGGTCGTCGGGCTTGAACTCGGACGCGGCCTGCAGCGCGGTGAGCGCGTCTTCGGCGCGGCCCGCGGCCAGCAGCGCGCGGGCGCTCTCGGCGCCCAGCTCCCAGCTCGCCTCGCGGCCCGCCGTGCGCAGCCGCTCGACGGCGGACTCCGCGTAGGTGACGGCCTCGCCCGCCTTGCCGGCGTCGATGAGGGCCGCGACGTATTGCGTCGTGAGGCCGGAGAAGGCCGGGTTTTCCGGGCTCATGTCCTCGAGGAAGGCGCCCACGGTCTCGAGCCGCTCGGTGGCGTGGCCGGGGCCGTCGGCGTTGGCCCACGCGATGGCCATCGCCTCGGCCGCCGCCGGAGTCGCCGGGCACTCGCGCACGTCTTCGCGCTGAGCGAACGCCAGCAACTGCTTGGCGTCGTCGACCGCGACCGCGCCCTGGGCGCGGTCGCCGATGCGGCCGATCAGGTGCCAGTAGCGGGCGTAGAACTCGAGCCAGGGCAGCTCCAGAGCCTCCGCCTGCTGCGCGATGGCCGGAGCCATGACGTCGAGCTGCGGGTATCGGCCCTCGTAAGCCTGTGCGGGGAGGTCTCCCAGCGCCATGGCGAGGCCAACGTTGCCCGCCTCGGAAAGCTGCTGCTGGGTTTCGCCGACCCAGGCCCAGATGTCCACGTCCATGGGCAGTCAGTCTGCCAGGTCAACGAGCGTCCCCAAAACGCAGAAGCTCGATCAGCTCGTCCGATTCGGCGTCGGTGAGAACCGAGAACACCTCAGCCATGAGATCGTCGGTGTTCTCTTCCACCGCCGCGCGCCGCTTCACGACCTCCGGGCCCGGCCTCTCGTACGGCTCGGGCCAGGTGAAGAAGCGCGCGACGTCCTCGCCCGACGAGCGTCCCAGCGGCAGCGCGTCGTGCTCGGCGGCCAGGGTCGCCTCCAGGGGGTGCAGGCCGGCCGCGATCACGGCGTTGGCGTGCAGGCCGCCGCGCAGCTCGCGGACGACGTGCATGAGCTGGACGGCCCGGGCGGGCGGGTCGCCGGGCAGAGGCACGGCCCGCCAGCCCGCGAACAGCGGCGCCCCCACGGGCGAGGCCTGCTCGACGACCGGCTCCAGCAGCTCGGCGATCCTGGCGCAGCCCTCGTAGCCGCCGAGCTTGCGCCGCCCCCACTCCTGGCAGGCGGCGGCGTACAGCTCGACGGCGCGGTCCGCGGCCAGCTCGCGCCCGCCGTTCCAGCTCGCCTCGACGTGCTCGGGCGGGAAGAAGACGGCGACCGACGTGACGACGTCGGCCGCGCACTCGCCGAGCACGCCGCAGCGGCCCCGGAAGTACGCCTCGCGCGGGCCGAGCCCGTACTCGTCGCAGATGGCCTTGACCTCGCGCGAGATCATCCATCCGCCGCCGAACTGCCCGATGGGCGTCTTGACCCTGGCCGCCGTGGTGCGTGGGTGCGCCATGTCCACCTCTCAGTTCAGGAAGTGGACCCAGCATCCCCTAGCAGAACATCATTCTGCAATAGTCAGTTCGCCGCTCGCGATGATCACCGCCGGTCCCGACAGGTAGCTGGTGTCCTCGTCGAGGATCACCCTCAGCGTGCCGCCCAGCACCTCGATCGTCCACGTGCCCGTGGTGTCGCCGGTCAGCGCCGCCGCCGCGACCGCCGTGGCCACCGCGCCCGTGCCGCAGGCCCTGGTCTCACCCGAGCCGCGCTCGTAGACGCGCATGACCGCCCGGCTCGTGCCCACCGGGTTGAACAGCTCGATGTTGACCCCCGCGGGGAAGACGCCCGTGTCGAAACCGGGCTGGTGGTTGAGGTCGAGCTGCACGACCGGGTCGCCGATCGAGCAGGCCAGGTGCGGGTTGCCCATGTCGACGTGGAGGCCGGTGTACTCCTGGTTACCCACCGACGCCGTGCTCTCGCCGTGGACGGAGGGCTTGCCCATGTCCACCGTGATGTCACCGTTCGGCTCGACGCGCACCCTGCGTACGCCGCCCCTCGTCGCCACGCCGAACTCCGTGCCGTGCACGAGCCCGGCGTCCACCAGGTAGCGGGCGAACACCCGCACGCCGTTGCCGCACATCTCGGCCATGCTGCCGTCGGAGTTGCGATAGTCCATGAACCACTCGGCCGCGGCCGCCTGGTCGGCCACCTCCGGGCTCTGCTTCGTGGGCGCCACGCGGAGCACGCCGTCGGCGCCGATGCCGGCCCTCCTGTCACAGATCTTCGCGACGAGCGAAGCCGACAGATCGACCTCACCGCCGGGATCAGGCAGGATGACGAAATCGTTCTCGGTGCCGTGCCCCTTGAGAAAGCGCATCTTAGGAGTTTATTCGTACGGGTGTCCGGCTATGAGAGCGAGGGATCGCTCAAGCAGGTCCGGGGCGTCGTACGCCAGCCACCGCACCCGCGGATCGCGGCGGAACCACGACTCCTGCCGGCGGGCGAAGCGCCTGGTCAGCCTGACCGTCTCGGCCTTCGCCTGCTCCTCGCTCCACTCCCCTTCGAGAAACTTGACGACCTGGGCGTAACCCAGCGCCCTGCTCGCCGTGCGGCCCTCGGCCAGGCCCTGGCCCAGCAGCGTGCGCACCTCGTCGACCAGCCCGGCCGCCCACATGCGCTCGACCCGCAGCTCGATCCGCTCGTCGAGCACCGGCCGTGGCACCTCGACGCCGATCTGCACGCTCGGATAGACCGCGTCGTACGACGGCATGGTCGCCGAGAACGGCCGGCCGGACAGCTCGATCACCTCCAGCGCCCGCACGACGCGGCGGCCGTTGGTCGGCAGGATCGCGGCGGCGGCGGCCGGGTCCTGCTCGCGCAGCCGCTCGTAGAGCGGCGCGGGGCCGCGCTCGGCCAGCTCCGCCTCCAGCCTGGCCCTGATCTCCGGCTCGGTGCCGGGGAACTCCAGGTCGTCGATGGCCGCCCGCACGTAGAGGCCGCTGCCGCCGACCAGCACGGGCACCTCGACGGCATCGAAGACGGCCCTGGCCAGCTTCTGGTACTCGGCCACGCTGGCGGTGACCGTGACGTCCCAGATGTCCAGCAGGTGGTGGGGCACCCCGCGGCGCTCGGCCGGGGTGAGCTTGGCCGTGCCGATGTCCATGCCGCGGTAGAGCTGCATGGAGTCGGCGTTGACGCACTCACCCCCCAGCCGGAGGGCGAGGTCGACGGCGAGATCGGACTTTCCTGCCGCCGTGGGACCCACGACGGCGATCACTGGCTGCTGGCGCACGGCGACAAGTCTGCTAGAGATCCAGCAGGGTCGGCTGCAGGTAGCCCTCGTGGGTCAGCAGCCACCGCTTGGTCTCGACGCCCTCGCCGCCGCTGAACCCGCCCAGCCCGTTGCCCGCCGCCACCACCCGGTGGCAGGGGATCACGATCGGGATCGGGTTGGAACCCATGATCGAGCCGATGCCTCTCGCGGGCACGCTGGAGCCCGCGAGCGCGGCCAGCTCGCCGTAGGTGACGGCGGTGCCGTACGGGACCTTGTGCAGCGCCTGGAGGACCCGCAGCCGCGAGCCCGACATCAGCCGCCAGTCGATCGGCGTCCCGAACGTCTTCAGCTCGCCCGCGAAATAAGCCTTCAGCTCGGCGACGGCGGAGGCCGTACGATCCGGGTCATGGACTTCAGCCAGATCGAGCCGGCCTGTCACCCTGGCGCGGGACCTCCAGCCCGACGCCACGAGGCCGTTCTCGGTCAGGGCCAGGACGAACGTGCCCACCGGCGTGGGCACCTCGGCGATGGCGACCGTCTCCTCGCTAGGGGTCATCGTGTCCTCACGTGAGCTCGTGGTGCTGGGAACGTCCAGCGCGGTTCCTACCCGACACCGTAACCACAACGGCTACCTCCTGCGCTGGGACGGCCAGGGCTTCCTGTTCGACCCTGGAGAGGGCACGCAGCGCCAGATGACGTACGCGGGCGTGAGCGCCAACGACGTCCACTGGATCTGCCTGACCCACTTCCACGGCGACCACTGCCTCGGCGTGCCGGGGATCGTGCAGCGGATCGCCCGCGACAAAGTACGCCATCCCGTCCGCGCCGTCTTCCCCGCCTCCGGCGAGACGTACTGGCGCAGGCTCCGCCACGCCGCCGCCTTCGCCGACACCGCGGTCATCTCCGAACATCCCGTCTCCGGCGACGTGTCCTCGGTCGGGCCGGTCATCGCGCGCCGGCTGTCCCATCCCGTCGAGTCGTACGGCTACCGCGTCCAGGAGCCCCTCGGCCGCCGCATGCTGCCGGAGAAGCTGGCCGCCCACGGCATCCGCGGGCCCGAGGTGGGCGAACTGCAGCGCACCGGGTCCGTACGCGGGGTCACGCTCGCCGAGTGCAGCGAGCCGAAACCGGGTCAGAGCGTGGCGTTCGTGATGGACACCCGGCTCTGCGACTCCGTCTTCGAGCTGGCCAACGGGGTCGACCTGCTGGTCATCGAGGCCACGTTCCTGTCATCAGAGGCGGCGCTGGCCAAGGAGTACGGGCACCTGACGGCGCTGGAGGCGGGACTCGTGGCGGCCGACGCGGGGGTGCGGCGGCTGGTGCTCACCCACTTCTCCGAGCGGTACGGATTCGACGACGAGCCGGCGTTCGTCGAGGAGGTGCGCAGGCACTTCGACGGCGAGGTGGTGCCGGCCCGCGACCTGACGCGCGTCCCCGTCCCCAAGCGCCGGCCCACCGCCTCCCAGGTCCGTCCAGGTCAGGCGAGCCAGGATCCGGCGAAGTAGCCGACGCCGTAGGGGGCGGTGGCCATGAGCAGCCGGCCCTCGTATGCGTGCGCCCCCGCCGCCCCGGCCAGCACCTGGAGCGCGGCCCTGCCGCTCACCCACAGCCGGTCGGCCGACGCGGGGTCGAGGGTGGCCAGCGGCGCGGGGTCTCCGGTGGCGATGGCGTCGGCGATCCGGTCGTTGAGCGGGCCGGCCGCCTCGTCGTACCGGCCTGGTGCGCGCGGGCTCAGGCACGCCGAGCCGTCGGCCATCACCAGCAGCGCAACCCGGTCGCCGCCACCGGCCAGCTTCTCCCCCAGCGCCAGGCACTCCTCCGGCGCCGCGTCGAACGCCACCGACCGCAGGGCGTCCGGCGTCCGGTCGCCGAGCAGCAGCCGGGCGACGGTCAGCGACAGCGGCAGCACCGGCTCGCCGCCGCCCGGGGTCGCCAGCTCCACGCCCCAGGGGCGCAGGGTGCCCGCGGCGGTGCCGTCGTAGGAGGCCGTGGTCTCGGCCCCGCCCACCACGATCAGCGTGTCAGGACGGGCCTCGGCCAGCCCGGCGACGGCGGCGTGGCAGGCGGAGCGGAGGTCGGGCATATCGAGCACGACCAGCGGGGTTGGCGGGCAGACGGCCGCGGCGACAAGCACGCCGCAAGAGTACTCACGCCCCCCACCACGGCGCCCGGTGGGCCGATCTCGTCCCCGCCACGCCCTCAGTACGGACCTCGAGTGACGCGGGAGCCGAGAGCCACGCCCTCAAGACGGCCCTCGAGTGACGCGAGGGCCGAGAGCCACGCCCTCAGTACAGGCCGCGGCCCTCAACCACCACCTCCAGCAGCCCCTTCGTGTACGCCTGGGTCGCCTGGTGCAGCCCGCTGCCGAAGCTCACCCGCGCCACGCCCAGCTCCGCGAGCCGCCCGAGCGGCGGGACCCCGGGGGCGGACAGCACGTTGACCGGTCCGCCCACCTCGCTCACCAGCGCCCTGATCTCGTCCTCGCCGGTCGCGCCGATGGGGTACACACAGTCGGCCCCCACTTCCAGGTACCGCCGGCCCCGCCGCACCGCCTCCTCGCGTGACGGCCGTCCGGCGAGGTAGACGTCCACCCTGGCGTTGATCACCAGCCCAGGGCCCGCCGCCGCGCGCACCTCGGCGAGGAAGTCCGCCTGCTCCCCCGGATCGACCAGCTCGCCGGTGTCCGGCAGGGAGTCCTCCAGGTTGCAGCCGACGGCCCCGGTGGCGAGCAGCCGTTCGGCCAGCTCGGCGGGCTTGAGCCGGTAGCCGCGCTCGAAGTCGGCCGTCACGGGGACGTCCACGGCCGCCGCCACCCGGGCAACAGCGGCCAGCATCTCCGCTACGGGCGTCCGCTCGCCGTCCTCGTGACCGAGCGTGCGGGCCACCGCGGCGCTGCTGGTGGCCACCGCGGGAAACCCCGCCTGCCGTACGGCCCGCGCGGAGGCGGCGTCCCAGACGTTGGGCAGCACCAGCGGGCGTCCCGGCACGTGCAGCGCCCGCAGCACGGACGCTCTGTCAGTCGTCATACGCCGACCCTAGGCACCCGCCCGCCAGGAGCCGAAGGTCCAGTACGCCCCGGAATCGCCGAACCACTTTCGCCGGCCTCAACGGCCGCCCTCAAGGGTGAACGGTCCAAGGGCGGGTCAGCGCACGGCTGGAGGCCGGAGGAGGGTCAGCGGCCGCTCACATGGTGAGCCCCGGCCAGGCGGGGCTACGGGCGGGTCAGCGACCGCTCACAAGGCGAGCCGCCGCCGGGCGGGCCACGAGCCGGCCAGCGTCGCGCCTGGGGCCGGGGGAAGGGTCAGCAGCCGCTCTTGGAGCACTGGCCCGCGACCGTGCCCGCGGGGCCGTCGGCCGGGCTGTCGGAGGTGCCGCCGTTGCCCGAGGACTGCGGGGACTTCGCGGGGGACGAGACCGGCTTCTTGCCGTTGGTCGTCTTCTCGCCGGAGTCGCCGCGCGCGGCGTTGACGCCCTTCGAGCCGCTCTTGTCGGTGCCGGCCGGGTCGCCGCCACCGGTGCCGGGGTCGGCCACGTCGCCCACGCCGCCGTCGTCCACGGGAGCGTCGGCGGCCTGGTCCTTGGCGCCGTCGCCGGGCTCGTCGGTGGTGACGTCGCCCATGGTCGCGTCGTCGTCGCCCTGGAGATCGTCTCCCGGGCTCTGGGACGTCTGCGGCCCGGCGCCGCTCTGGGCGGCCTCACCGTCGTTCCCCGCCAGCAGGTAGCCGGCGCCACCGGCCGCGAGCAACGCGACGAGCGCCGAAGCGGCGAGGATCGTCGCCTTCTTGTTGTTCTTGGTCGATCTGTTTCTCTGCGGTCTATTTCGCGGATCGAGCCGGGCGTCTCCCGGCCCGGACAGGATCTCCTGGCGATCCGCCTGGTTCGGATCTTGCATGGCGCTACAGCTCCCTGCGGTCGTATCGGGGAAAGCTCACCGGCTTCCGCGGGTGATGGACCACACTAGCCGCAACAGCCTAATGCTCGCACAACAATCACAAAGGAATCACGACTTGTCCCCCCTTAGATCCATTTCCCCAGGTGGCCGCGCCCACCTCGCGCCCATGGCCGGAGTCTTCGGGGTACTGGTCACCGCGATGCTAGGGATTTTCCTAGCATTCACCGACTCGCGGGAACCATCTTCGCAAAGACCGCAGGGATTCGATCGGGAAACCCCGCTTTCCGTAAGATCGAATTCGTCTGAATCGCCACTCTCGGCGTCGATCACACCACAAACAGCCACACCCGCAGCGAGGCGGTCGAATGGAGCGATCCACTCATCGTCGCCCCGCCCGGCGTCGATCATGTTCGGCCCGCTGTCCCCACCCTGGATAGAACCGGTGCCGCCTTGGGACCCGGCCGCCGACCTTCTCCCGCCCTGGGAGACCCCGGCCGGGCGGCCCCTCCCGCCCCTCCCCTCGGCGGGCCCGCTGACGTCCCCGGTCCCCCCGACGTCCCCGGTCCCCCCGACGTCCGCGGTCCCCCCGACGTACAAGAAGCCGATCCTGCCCACCCCAGAAGCGCGCCCCCTCGTCCCACCTCAGAAGGCCCGCCCGCACGGCTCACCGGCCCCACAGGCGCCGCCCCAGCCACCCCCACCAGCAGAGCCGGCCCAGAACCCCGAACCGGCCCAGAAGCCCGGCATGCCCGACCCCTGCGCCACGTTCCACGACTTCCGCCGCGGCCCCTGCTACGACGTGCTCAACCGCCTCACCCGCTGACGGCCCAGGACACGGCAGAGGACACGGCAGAGGGCGGCACCGGAGAACCGGTACCGCCCTCGACGAAACGGATCAGTGCGCCGAGCAGCCCCCCGTGGCGGCGGGCAGCGGAGCGGGACGGCCGATGGTCGGCATGCCGAGCAGCACCCCCGGCGACGGGGCCCCGCCGCCCTGGCGAGCCTCCCAGGCGTCGCCGGCGCGGGTGCGCCGCACTCCGAGCACTGCCCCGTCGGCGACCAGGTGGTGCGGCGCCGCGTACGTCACCTCGACCGTCACCATGTCACCGGGCCGCGGCGTCTCGTCACCGACGGCGAAGTGCACGAGCCGGTTGTCCGCCGCGCGCCCGGACAGCCGCCTGGTGGCTTCGTCCTTGCGCCCCTCGCCCTCGGCGACCAGCACTTCGAGCGTGCGCCCGACCTGCTTCTTGTTCTCCTCCCACGAGATCTCCTCCTGCAGCGCGACGAGCCGTTCGTAGCGCTCCTGGACGACCTCCTTCGGCACCTGGTCGGCCATGGTGGCCGCCGGAGTGCCGGGGCGGATGGAGTATTGGAAGGTGAAGGCGTTGGCGAAGCGGCTCTGGCGTACGACGTCGAGGGTGGCCTGGAAGTCCTCCTCGGTCTCGCCGGGGAAGCCGACGATGATGTCGGTGGAGATGGCCGCGTCGGGCATGGCGGCGCGCACGCGCTCGATGATGCCGAGGTAGCGCTCGGCGCGGTAGGAGCGCCGCATGGCCCGCAGCACCCGGTCGGAACCCGACTGCAGCGGCATGTGGAGCTGGTGCATCACGTTGGGCGTCTCGGCCATCGCGGCGATGACGTCGTCGGTGAAGGCGGCCGGGTGGGGCGAGGTGAAGCGCACCCGCTCAAGACCCTCGATGCCGCCGCAGGAGCGCAGCAGCTTGCCGAAGGCCAGCCGGTCGCCGAACTCCACGCCGTAGGTGTTGACGTTCTGGCCCAGCAGCGTGACCTCGAGCACGCCCTGGTCGACCAGCGCCTGCACCTCGGCGAGGACGTCGCCGGGGCGGCGGTCCTTCTCCTTGCCGCGCAGCGACGGCACGATGCAGAACGTGCAGGTGTTGTTGCAGCCGACGGAGACGGACACCCAGGCGGCGTAGGCCGACTCGCGCTTGGTGGGCAGCGTCGAGGGGAAGACCTCGAGCGACTCCTTCAGCTCGACCTGCGACTCGCCCTCGATGCGCGCCCGCTCCAGCAGCACCGGCAGCGAGCCGATGTTGTGGGTGCCGAACACGACGTCGACCCACGGCGCCCGGCGGACGATCTCGCCCTGGTCCTTCTGTGCCAGGCAGCCCCCGACGGCGATCTGCATGCGGGGGTTGCCGGCCTTGGCCGGGCGGAGGTGGCCGAGGTTGCCGTAGAGGCGGTTGTCGGCGTTCTCCCGCACGGCGCACGTGTTGAACACGACCACGTCGGCCGTCTCGCCGTCGGGAGCGGGCACGTAGCCGGCCTCTTCCAGCAGACCGGACAGCCGCTCGGAGTCGTGGACGTTCATCTGGCACCCGTATGTGCGCACTTCGTATGTGCGGGCGCCCTCCTGGGTCACAGTCATGGCAGGTTCAAGGGTAGTCGCAGTCAGCCTTGACAAGGGCCGTACGGTTCTAAAAGGCCAGCTTGACGGCATGATGTGATCGGATCGGTACCGCTCGGTTAGTGCACAGCGTTCTAATGCCCTCTACGTTTTACTCCATGACGGAGAACGGCGACGCCACTCCACTGGTCCAGTTGGAGAACGTCAACAAGCACTTCGGGGCGTTGCACGTCCTGAAGAACATCAACTTGACCGTCTCTCGTGGCGAGGTCCTGGTCGTCATCGGCCCATCGGGCGGCGGTAAGTCCACTTTGTGCCGCACGATGAACCGGCTGGAGACGATCAGCGACGGAAAGATCATTTTCGACGGTCAGGTCCTGCCCGAGGAGGGCAAGGGGCTGGCGCGGCTGCGTTCCGAAGTCGGCATGGTCTTCCAGTCGTTCAACTTGTTCGCGCACAAGACCATCAGGGAGAACGTCACTCTCGGCCCGGTCAAGGTGCGCGGAGTCGCCAAGGACGCCGCGAACAAGCGCGCGATGGAGCTGCTCGAACGGGTGGGCATCGCCGCGCAGGCGGACAAATATCCGGCCCAGCTTTCCGGCGGCCAGCAGCAGCGGGTCGCCATCGCCAGGGCGCTGGCCATGGACCCGAAGATGATCCTGTTCGACGAGCCGACCTCCGCCCTCGACCCCGAGATGGTGCAAGAGGTGCTCGACGTCATGGTCGGGCTGGCCCGTGACGGGATGACCATGGTGGTCGTCACGCACGAGATGGGATTCGCCCGGAGGGCGGCCAACCGGGTGGTGTTCATGGCCGACGGGCAGATCGTGGAGGAGAACACCCCCGACGAGTTCTTCACCAACGCGCAGACGGACCGGGCGCGTGACTTCCTTTCGAAGATTCTCACGCACTGACAACCAAGGCAGGGAACACATGCACATGCGTCGAATGGGAGCAGTGCTCTCGGTGCTGGCGATGGCCGCCGGCCTCGCGGCCTGCGGCGGCGAGAGCGGCGGCGGTGGCGGCGACTACGCCACCGTGGCCGACAAGATCGCCGGGGGCGGCACCATTGTGGTCGGCACCAAGTGGGACCAGCCGAGCCTGGGCCTCAAGACGGGCAGCGAGCCCGAGGGTTTCGACGTCGACGTGGCCAAGGCCGTACTGAAGGAAGTGGCCGGCGGCAAGGACGTGAAGATCGAATGGAAGGAGTCCGCCTCCTCCAACCGTGAGCCGTTCCTGCAGAACGGCACGGTCGACATCATCTTCGCCACCTACTCCATCACCGAGGAGCGCAAGGGCAAGGTCACCTTCGGCGGCCCCTACGTCGTGGCGCACCAGGACGTGATGGTCCGCAAGGACGACACCTCCATCAACGCCCCGCAGGACCTCAAGGGCAAGAAGATCTGCAAGGCCGCGGGCTCCAACTCGTACAAGCGGATCACCGACCCGCCGCCGGACGGTGAGCTCGACATCGACGCCACCACCGTCGACGCCGCCAACTACTCCGAGTGCGTGCAGAAGCTGAGCGGCAGCAACCTCGACGCGGTCACCACCGACGACCTGATCCTGGCGGGCTTCGCCAAGCAGGCCGGCGGCAACTTCAAGGTGCTCGGCCAGGGCTTCACCGACGAGAAGTACGGCGTCGGCCTGAAGAAGGGCGACACCAAGACGTGCGAGGCCGTGAACACGGCGGTCAAGAAGCTGTGGGACGACGGCACCATGAAGCAGCTGCTGGACAAGTGGTTCGGCGGCATCCAGGGCCTCAACCTCTCGACGCAGGCGCCGCCGGCCGAGGGCTGCGCCTGATCTCACCAATAGCGGCGGCCGGATGACCGGCCGCCGCTGCCTATGCGGTGGAGCACAATGGACGAACTCATCAAGTACGCCCCCGACCTCGGGCTGGGATTCCTGGAGAACGTCAAGCTCTCCCTCGTGTCCGCGGTCGCCTCCCTGATCCTCGGCACGATTCTGGTGGCGATGCGGGTCTCCCCCACCCCGGTCCTGCGTGCGGCCGGGACGATCTACGTCAACGTGGTGCGCAACACCCCGCTGACGCTGGTGCTGGCGTTCTCCGCGCTGGGCCTGAGCGACCAGCTCGGCCTGGTGTTCTCCGAGACGCCGACGACCAACTCGTTCTGGATCGTGTCGATGGGGCTGTCGGTCTACACCGCGGCCTTCGTCTGCGAGGCGCTGCGCGCCGGCGTGAACACGGTGCCGATGGGCCAGGCGGAGGCGGCCAGGGCGATCGGGCTGACGTTCATGCAGTCGCTGACGATGATCATCCTGCCTCAGGCGTTCCGCGCGGTCATCGCGCCGCTGGGCAGCGTGATGATCGCCATGATCAAGAACACCACGGTCGCGACGGCCGGTGGTTTCCTCCTCGACTCTGCGGCGGTCATGAAGATCACCTTTGACACGACCGGCGCGTCGATCCCGATCTTCCTCGGCATCATCGTCGCGTTCATGGCACTGACCATGCCGATCGGCTTCTTCACCGGTTGGCTGTCGCGGCGGCTGGCGGTGGTCCGATGAGCACCTCCGTACTCTTCGACGCCCCCGGGCCGCGCGGGCGGCTGCGCAACCACGGGCTGACCGTGATCAGCGTCATCGCGGTGCTCGCCGTCCTGTACGGCGTCTACCGCGGCTTCGACGCCAAGGGCCAGTTCGAGGGCAAGATCTGGCAGCCGTTCCTGGAGTGGAACACCTGGCAGGTCTTCATCATCCCGGGTCTGATCGGCACACTGCGCGCGGCGGCCGTGGCCGCGGTGCTGGCACTGGCGTTCGGCGCGATCTTCGGTCTGGCCCGGCTCTCCGACCACGCCTGGATCCGCATCCCGGCGGGCGTCGTGGTCGAGGTCTTCCGGGCGATCCCGCTGCTGCTGCTGATCTTCTTCATCTTCTACCTGGCGCCCACGCTGTTCGGCGGCGGCGACTACGCGTTCGCGGCCGTCGTGCTCGGCCTCACGCTCTACAACGGATCGGTGCTCGCCGAGGTCGTCAGGGCCGGCGTGCACGCGGTGCCCAAGGGGCAGTCGGAGGCGGCGTACGCGGTCGGCATGCGCAAGAACCAGGTGCTGCGGCTGGTGCTGCTGCCGCAGGCCATCACGGCGATGATGCCGGCGATCGTCAGCCAGCTCGTGGTGCTGCTGAAGGACACCGCGCTCGGCTACATCATCGCCTACGTCGACCTGCTCAACACCGGCTTCAAGATCCTGCCTGCCGCGTTCTTCGGCTCGCTGATCCCGGCGGCGATCGTCATCGGCATCATCTACGTGGCGCTCAACCTGGTGCTCAGCTATCTGGCCACCTGGCTGGAGCGGCGCAGCCGGCGCAGCAAGAAGACGGCGGCGCGGCCCGTCGCGGCGCCCGGCTCCGCCGAGGTGGGCGTGGCCGCGGGCCAGGGCACCGAAGGCGGTGGCCTGGCACCCGACCGTCCCGTGGAATGACCCCTGTCGACGAAGCCCCGGCGAATCCCTCGCCGGGGCTTCGTCGCTTTACCCAGAGATGTCCCACACCGGGTTACCGCTGCGCCCTTCTGGTTAGCCGTAGACCATGCGTGGGGTGGTGCTCGCGGGAGCGGCCGTGACGCTGGGCCTGGCCGCGTGCGGCGGCGTGGGGCGGCCCGCGACCGTCGTCGACAAGATCAAGGACACCGGTACGGTCGTCGTCGGCACCAAATGGGACCAGCCCGGCCTCGCCCTGCGCACCGGCAGCGGCGACCCGCAGGGCTTCGACGTGGACGTCGCCCGCTACCTCGTCCGCCACCTGTCGGGCGGCGCCGAGGTCGCCATCACCTGGCGCGAGTCGCCGTCGTCCACCCGCGAGTCGCTGCTGCAGAACGGCACCGTGGACCTGATCGTGGCCTCGTACTCGATCACCGAGTCCCGCAAGCCCAAGGTGACGTTCGGCGGGCCGTACGTGATCGTCAGCCAGGACACCATGGTCCGCGCCGGCGACACCCGCATCCGCCACGTGAGCGACCTGCGCGGCAAGCGGATCTGCCTGGCCGAGGGGTCGAACTCGTACCGGCGGATCGTGGACCCGCCGCCCGACGGCAAGCTCGACCTGCCCGCGCAGCTCGTGCCCGCCGTCAACTACTCCGCCTGCGTGCGCAAGCTCGCCGCCAACCTGCTCGACGCGGTCAGCACCGAGAACCTCGCCCTGGCCGGGTACGTCGAGCGCGAACCAGGCCGGTTCCGGCTGCTCAACGAGCCGATCAGCGACGAGCAGTGGGGGGTGGGGCTGAAGCAGGGCGACGTCGAGACCTGCGCGGCCGTCAACCGGGCCATCACCGCCATGTGGCGGGACGGGACGGCCGACCGGCTGCTGCGCAAATGGTTCGGCCGCTCCCACCTGACGCTCCCGCAAGGCCCACCCCGCTCCGCCGGCTGCCCCTGATCCACCTGAGGCCCCCGCCCCTATGAGTCCCCCAGACCCGCACCCCCGTGAGGTCGCCGCCTCGCCCCTGACCCGCACCCCACGAGGCCGTCCCCTCGCCCCTGACCCGCACCCCACGAGGTCATCCCCTCGCCCCTGACCCGCGCGTCCATGCGCGCGTGCCGGGGGCTCTCACCTTGGGCTCCCGGTCCGGGTGATCTCGGGGAACGGGCGCTGAACTGTGAGGACCGGCCCGCACTCCCGGCGATCTTCCGGCAGGATGCGGGTATGCCTTTCTGGCCCTCCCCCATTTCGACCAGAGACGTGGCCGCTTCGGGCGTCCGTCCCGGCTGGCCCACGGCCCGCGACGGCCGGGTGTGGTGGACCGAGGACCGCCCCGACGAGGGCGGGCGCACCACGATCGTGCGCCGCGACGCCGACGGCACCCGCCGTGACCTGCTGCCCGCGCCGTGGTGCGCGCGCACCCGGGTCCACGAGTACGGCGGCCGCCCCTATGCGCTGACCCCGTCGGGCGACGTCGTGTTCGCCAACCTCAAGGACCAGCGCCTCTACGTTCTGGGCGAAAACGGCGAACCGAAACCCCTCACGGAGGAGGACGGCCGCTACGCCGACCTGGTGGTGCGGGACGGCCAGGTGTGGTGCGTACGCGAGCGGCACGCCGAGGACGGCAAGGTCACCAGGGCCGTCGTCGCGATCCCGCTCGACGGCGGCGATGTGCGCGAATGGGCCACCGGCAGCGACTTCTACGCATCCCCCACCTTGTCCCCCGACGGGCGGCATCTCGCCTACGTCTGCTGGAACCACCCCCGCATGCCCTGGGACGGCACCGACCTACGCGTCACCCGCCTCTCCGACGGCGAGACGTGGACCGTGCGCGGCGGCGCCGACGAATCCGTGCTGTCGCCCTGCTGGAAGGACGACTCCCGGCTCTACCTCGTCTCCGACGCCTCCGGCTGGTGGAACCTCTACGAGATCGGCCTGCGCGGCGAAGGGGCGCGGGCGTTGTGCCCGGCCGACGAGGAGTTCACGCTGCCGCCGTGGCGGCTGGGCGGCATGCCGTACGCCGTGCTCGGCGACGGCCGGCTCGCGGTCCTGCACGGGCGCGGCGACCTGCGGCTCGGCCTGCTCGACCCGGCGCGCGGCACGCTCACCGACCTGGAGACGCCCTGCACCGGCTGGGACGCGGCCCTGACCGCCGACGGCTCCGCCGTGACCGGCATCGGCTACGCCGCCACGACGCCCCGCTCGGTCGTCACCGTCGACACCGCGACGGGCGCTCACGAGCGGCTCACCGGCGACTCCGCCGCCCTGCCCGACCCCGCCTACCTGCCGGTGCCCCGGGCCGTGCTCGTGGGAGGCGACGTCCACGCCTACCTCTACCCGCCGCACGCCGAGGCCGCGGGCGACGGCCCGTCCCCCTACGTGATCTTCGTGCACGGCGGCCCGACCGCCCACGCCGACACCGGGCTCGACCTGGAGAAGGCGTTCCTGACCTCGCGCGGCATCGGCGTCCTCGACGTCAACTACGGCGGCTCGACCGGCTACGGCAGGGCCTACCGCGACCGGCTCAAGGGCCAGTGGGGGCTGGTCGACGTCGCCGACACGGTCGCCGCCGCCGAATGGCTGGCCGCCGAGGGCCTGGCCGACCCGGGCAAGATCGCCGTACGCGGCGGCAGCGCGGGCGGCTGGACCGTGATGGCCGCGTGCTGCCGGTCGGACGTGTTCGCGGGCGGGGTGTCGTACTACGGGGTCAGCGCGCTCGGCCCGCTCAACGCCCACACGCACGACTTCGAGTCACGGTACGTGGAGTGGCTGGTCGGCCCGGAGGACCCCGAGGTCTACGCCGGCCGCGAACCCCTCGCCCTCGTCGACGGCGTCACCTGCCCCATGCTGCTCCTCCAGGGCCTCGACGACCCCGTCGTGCCGCCCCAGCAGTCGACGGCCTTCTCCGACGCCTTGTCCGAGCGTGGGGTGCCGTGCACGTACCTCGCGTTCGAGGGCGAGTCGCACGGCTTCCGCCGCACCGAGACCCGCGTCGCCGCGCTCGCCGCCGAGCTGGCCTTCTACCAGCAGCTCTTCGCCTGAGGGGTCAGCGCGCGAACTCGGTCGCGCGCGACTCCCGCACCACGGTGATGCGGATCTGCCCCGGGTACGTCAGCTCCTCCTCCACCTGCTTGGCCACGTCGCGGGCGATCACCTGGGCCTGGATGTCGTCGATGGCGTCGGGCTTGACCATGACCCGGATCTCCCGCCCGGCCTGCATGGCGAACACCTTCTCCACGCCCTCGTACGACTGCGCGATCTCCTCCAGCCGCTCCAGCCTCTTCACGTACGCCTCCAGCGACTCCCGCCTGGCGCCGGGGCGGCTGCCGCTGATCGCATCGGCGGCCTGGGTGAGCACCGCCTCGACCGTACGGACCTCGACCTCGTTGTGGTGCGCCTCGATGGCGTGCACCACGTCCTCCTCCTCGCCGTAACGGCGGGCGATCTCGGCCCCGATCAGCGCGTGGCTGCCCTCGACCTCGTGGGTGAGCGCCTTGCCGATGTCGTGGAGCAGGGCGCAGCGCTTCATCAGCGTCTGGTTCATCTTCAGCTCGGCCGCCATGATGCCGGCGATGTGGGCCGACTCGATGAGGTGCTTGAGCACGTTCTGGCCGTAGGAGGTGCGGTAGCGCAGCTGCCCGAGCAGCAGCGTCAGCTCCGGGTGCATGTCGGTGATGCCCAGCTCGACCAGGGCGTCCTCACCCGCCCGCGCGCACAGGTCCTGGACCTCCTGGCGGCTGCGGTCGTGCGCCTCCTCGATGCGCTGCGGGTGGATGCGGCCGTCGAGCACCAGCTTCTCCAGCGTCAGCCGCGCCGTCTCCCGCCTGACCGGGTCGAAACACGACAGCAGCACCGCTTCTGGCGTGTCGTCGATGATCAGATTGACCCCGGTCGTGGACTCGAACGCGCGGATGTTACGCCCCTCACGCCCGATGATCCGGCCCTTCATCTCGTCGCCCGGCAGGTGCAGCACGCTCACGACCGACTCGGCCGTCTGCTCCGCCGCCAGCCGCTGCACGGCCAGCGTGACGATCTTCGTGGCCCGCTTCTCGCCCTCTTTGCGGGCCTCGCCCTCGATCTCCCTGACGATCAGCGCCGCCTCGCGCTTGGCCTGGTTCTCGATCTCCTTGACCAGCTCGGCCTTGGCCTGCTCCCCGGTCAGCCCGGCCACCCGCTCCAGGATGACCCGGCGTTCGTCCTCGACCCGCAGCAGCTCCTCACGGCGGTCGGCCAGCTCGATCTCCGTCTCGGCCAGCTTCCTGTCGCGCTCGGCCTGCCGCCTGGCCTCCTCGTCCAGCCGCTGCTCCCGCTCGGCCAGCCGGGCCTCCCTGCGCTCCAGGTCGGCGCGCAGCTCCTTGAGCTCGGACTTGAGTATCCGGCTCTCCTCCTCGACCTCGCGCCGCATCTGCGCGGCGCTCTCGGCCGCCGCCTCCGACCTGCGCAGGATGTCCTCGGCGTCGCTCTCCGCCTTGGTGCGGATCTCCCGCGCCTCCTCGCGCGCCTGCTCCAGCTCCTCGTGCACGGTCTCCAGCTGCTCGGGATCCGGCTTACCGGCGCGCGGCACACCGCCGGACGTGCGCCGTACCACGACGAGGAGCGCCCCTATCATGCCGAACGCGAGCACGAGCACCGCCACCATCAGCACCACGACCAGCGGCCCCATGTGCGCCCCGCCCTCCTCGCGTCGTCAAGAACTCATAACGCGGCCACAATGTAGGAGGGGTCACAGGCGCGCCGCGGATCGCCGGGTCGGCATGATCGGCATGATCGCCACGATCGAGATCAAGCCACGACCGACCGGGCGTCGACCGCCAAAGCCGACACCTCGCCTGCCTCGATCAACCAAGCCCATTCGTCCGTCGTTCACCGGTATGGCAATCCGCGCTGCGCGGAGTAACTCCTCACTGCCGTCGAGGTTATGCGTCGAACAGGTCACGAGCAAGCAAACGAGGCATCAAGCGTGTCTTACGTGCGCGCATCTCCCCACCCAACCCCATATCCGCCATTGCCACTGAATTGCCCACCTCACGCCCCCCAGCCGCTTTTGGGCCCCCACCCCGCCACCCCAACACGCAAGCCCTGCCGCAGCGGCACAGAAGCCGGCACGGAGCCAGCACGGGGGCGCGGCACGGAGGCGGCATAGAAGCCGCACGGAGCCAGCACGGGGCCAGCGCGGAGGCAGCACGCAGGCAGCACGGAGGCGGTGAACCTTAAGCGCGGGGATCCTCCCACCGCGCCAGTGCGTGGGAAGCGCCCGGGGTGCGGGACGGCCGGGGTGTGGGACGGCCGGGGTGTGGGACGGCCGGAGTGCGGGACGCGCCGGGACGCGCCGGGGCTCGGGACGCGATACAGGTTCCTACGAGAAGTCTTCGTCCATCTCGATGCCCTCCTGTTCGAGGGCCTCGCGGATGACGCGGAAGGCGAGGCCGGAGGGGTAGCCCTTGCGGGCCAGCATGCCGGCCAGCCGGCGGGTGCGCTTCTGCGGGTCGAGGGAGCGGGTGGCGGCGAGCTTGCGTTCGACGAGCCGCCGGGCCGTCTCCTCCTCCTGGTCGGGGTCGAGCCGCTCCACGGCCTCACTGACCGTCTCACTGTCCACACCCCGATGGCGCAACTCGGCCGCCAGCGCCCGCTTGGCCAGTCCGCGACCGTGATGACGTGAGTCGACCCAGGCCGCCGCGAACGCCTCGTCATTGATCAGCCCCAGCTCCGAGAACCGGCTGAGCACCGCCTCCGCAGCCTCCTCCGGCACGTCCCGCTTACGCAGGGCCTCCGCGAGCTGAGCGCGGGTCTTGGGCGCCATGGTGAGCAGACGCAGGCAGATGGCCCGAGCCACCGACTCCGGATCCGCCTGGGGTGCAGCGCCGGCCGGGCTGTCGCCATCGGGCCCGTCAGGCAGCCATCCCCGGCCCTGAGCGCCACCCTTACGCGACTTCTTCCCGTACCGGCCCCCCTTGCGCCCCCGCCGCGCAGTCCCCTCACCGAACGCCTCTCCCTCCCCGCTGGAACCCCCGGCTCCCCCGCCGAACGCCCCGCTCTCCCCCTTAGAGCCCCCGGCTCCCGCACCGATCGCCCCACTCTCACCACCGAACGACCCGGCACCCTCACCACCGAACGGCCCCGCACCGTCACCGGCCGCCCCGGTCCCCTCATCACTGAACGGCCCGGCACCCTCATCGGCCGCCCCGGTCCCTCCGCCGAACACTCCAGCGCCGTCGCCGGACGGCCCGGCTTCCGCACCAAACGGCTCCGCGCCTTCATCAGAGGGCCCTGTTGCCGCACCGAAACCGGCGCCACGTTTCCCCCGCGAGGAGCCGCGGCCGCCAAGTGAGTCTCGTCCTCCCCCGTACGCCCCACGCCCCTCATCCGACGAGTCCGGCCCTCCGGTGAGCCAGTCGGGTGCGTCATCGAAGGCGTCTTGTCCGGCACCGGTCGGCCCGGTGCCGGGGGATGGTTGGCCGCGACCCTTGCGGGATCGGCTTCCCGCTGAGGCCCCTGCGGACGGCGTACTGGATCGGTTTCCCGCTGAAGCGCCTGCGGACGTCGTACCGGATCGGCTTGAGCGTGAAGCGCCACTGCGGCGTGATCGGCCCGGTCGGCCGGAGTCACCCTCTTCTGGAGCGGGGGCGAACCAGCTGGGGCCGGGGAGGACCTCCGAGTGCCATTCGTCACCCGGGCGGCGCTGCGGCGAAGCACCTGGACGGGTGTCGTCGCCGTCCTGCGCCGCTACGGAGCCCTCTTTGTCCTCACGCGCGAAGAAGGGGTGTTGAGCACCGCGAGGCGGCTCTGGTGGGGTGCCGTCATCGGCCGGTGAGAATCCCGCAGTCGGCGGGAGCCCGACGGTCGGCGAGGTGACAACGGCCGGTGGGGTCCAGCTGGTCTCGGAGCCCCACCAGGCGCCGTTTCCACTGACCTCAGCTCGCTCCGCCGCCGAGCCGGCCTCCGCACGCTCGGGGTCGTCGTGGTCCAGGGGCTGCCCGGCAACTCGCGCGGAGCCGGGCCCCGGGGACTGTACGGCAGCTCGCGCGGAGCCGGGCTCCGGGGGCTGCACGGGGGCTTGCGCGGAGCCAGCCGCAGGTGTCTCGGCGGCGTCCCGGTCAGCCGCCGCTGCCTGAGGCCACGTCTGCCGTGGTGCCACGTCGGGCACGGGTGCATCAGCGATGGGTCGGCCAGACCCTGGCACCGTGGCTTCGGATGGCTCCCCTGCGCGGTCTTCTGTCGTGGCAGTCCCTGGGATGAGGGAAGAGGGAGCGCCTTCCGCTGCCGCCGGTGCAGGTGCAGGCGCGCTTTCGGCCTGCTCCCCTGCCGCTGTGGCCTCAGCAGTGATGCCTTCCGCCGTGACCGGCGCAGGAGCGCCTTCAAGGTGGCCCCCTGCCGTCGTGGTCTCAGGGGTGGCGTCTTTCGCCGCGGTCGGTGCGGAGGTGCCTTTGGGGTGGGCCCCTGCCGTGGTGGTCTCAGGGGCGGTGTCTTCTGCTGGCGTCTTTTTCTCTTCGTCTTCCGCGAGGCTTGCTGTTGGTGTCTCAGGAGAGCCTTCGGCGGGGGGTTCCTGGGCGGCGCGTTCGCGGGTGCGTTGGGCGCGCCACTCGGACACCGACGGCCAGCCGTCCGTGGCTGAGCGGGCCAGGTCGCGGCGGCGGGTGGAGGGGTCGGGCCAGGCGCCCCGCTCCGGTGTACGGGGCACCTGTGGCCGGTCGGTGTTGCTCATGCGGCCGACGCTCAGACGTCACCCGGCTTGGGGGTGGACTTGGAGCCGCGGCCCGAGGAGGTGGCGGCCGGAGCAGGGGCCGCGGCGGCGGCCTCGACGGGAGCGTCGAGACGCGGGCCCACGCCCAGCTTGTCCTTGATCTTCTTCTCGATCTCGTTGGCCATGTCGGGGTGGTTGCGCAGGAAGTTACGCGCGTTTTCCTTGCCCTGGCCGAGCTGGTCGCCCTCGTACGTGTACCAGGCGCCGGACTTGCGGACGAAGCCGTGCTCCACACCCATGTCGATGAGGCCGCCCTCGCGGGAGATGCCCACGCCGTAGAGGATGTCGAAGTCGGCGACCCGGAAGGGCGGAGCCATCTTGTTCTTGACGATCTTGACCCGAGTGCGGTTGCCGACCGCCTCCGTGCCGTCCTTGAGGGTCTCGATGCGCCGGATGTCCATGCGGACCGAGGCGTAGAACTTCAGCGCCTTACCACCGGTCGTGGTCTCGGGGCTGCCGAACATGACGCCGATCTTCTCGCGGAGCTGGTTGATGAAGATGGCGGTGGTGCCGGTGCTGCTGAGGGCGCCGGCGATCTTGCGCAGCGCCTGGGACATGAGGCGGGCCTGGAGGCCGACGTGGCTGTCGCCCATCTCGCCCTCGATCTCGGCCTTGGGCACCAGGGCCGCCACCGAGTCGATGACGATGATGTCGACGGCGCCCGACCTGATCAGCATGTCGGCGATCTCGAGCGCCTGCTCACCCGTGTCGGGCTGGGAGACCAGCAGGGCGTCGGTGTCGACCCCGAGCTTCTTGGCGTATTCGGGGTCGAGGGCGTGCTCGGCGTCGATGAACGCGGCGATGCCGCCGGCGCGCTGGGCGTTGGCCACCGCGTGCAGGGCGATCGTCGTCTTACCCGAGGACTCGGGGCCGTAGATCTCCACGATGCGCCCGCGCGGCAGGCCGCCGATGCCAAGGGCGACGTCCAGGGAGATGGACCCGGTGGGGATCACCTCGATGGGAGCTCGGGCGTCGTCGCCCAGCCTCATGACGGAGCCCTTGCCGAACTGCCGCTCGATCTGAGCGAGGGCGGTCTCGAGGGCCTTCTCGCGGTCGTTGATAGCCATGGGAACTCCCCCTGGAGGGTCGTGGTCCGATCAGTCGAGTGAAAGCTACGGCCTGCCACCGACAATTTCTGCCGCAGTCGGGGAAGACGTGGCCCGGCTTGGTCCATCGTAGCCGAACGGCTGTTCGATCACAGCAGGAACACGCAGGTAGCCATTGATCATCGCCATCCCGCGTGTCACAGGGACGCCCGGTGCTCCCCCGTCCCGGGTCGGAGCGAGGCGGGCGTCCTGAAAAGGCCGGCCGGTTCAGCGGTCGGTGACGTCGCGATCACGCGCCGCCGACCGTTCCCCATCACCCTCGCGCGGCGTGTTGGCCGAGGTCTGAGCTGGGGAGACTCACTGCAACGGCGACGCTTGGAGGCGCACGTGGTGAGCGGCTACACCGGGGAACGGCGCGCCCGTCTCGAGGCACTCGCCGCGTTGCTGCCCGCGCACGGCCTCGTCAGCAGGACGGTCGGGGGCGACGATCCTGTGTTGTGGGTGTGGCATCCGCGTACGAGCCGCCAGACCCTCGTCTTCGCCACCCCGGCGAACGACGGATGGCGGTTCCTGTGGTCGCCGCGCGGGCAGGGAACGGCCGACGACCTGGAGGGCACGTGCGCGGCGCTGCGCCGTACGCTCGACGCGCCCAGCGTGGAGTGAGCGCGGAGTGAGCGTGAAGTGAGCGTGGAGTGAGCGCGGTCAGCGGAGCTTCGGCGAGACGTCCTCCACCTGGCAGACCGCCCGCCACACCGTCTTGGCGCTCTCGCCGTCGGCCAGCGCCTGGACGACGGTGCGACCGCCCAGCGGGGCGAGGACATAGTCGCGGGCCCACGACTCGGCGTAGGTCTCGCCGAAATGGGCGTTCATCCGTCTCCAGAACTCGGTCAGGCGCATCACTCAAGTATGGAAGCGCCCCGGGGGTGGGTAGGACAACCGCATGCCAAAGACCCCCAAGTCTTCACCCCCGAAGACCGCCGAGACGAAGGCCAACAGGGCCAGACGCCGTCACCTCTTAGCCCTGCTGCGGCAGGCCGTGAAGAAGGAGAAGGCCGAGCGCGCCGAGCGGCACGCCGGCATCAGGCAGGCGCCGCGAGCAGGCAGGCCGCGCACGCGCAGGGCGTCGCGGCGCTAGTCACATCACCCGCGCGCCGTACATCTCACCGAGATGGTCGGCGAGCAGCTCCAGCCGGGCGCCGTCGGGGTCCCTGAAGTAGATGGAGGCGCCGCTCTCTATCTGGTGCGGCACGCCGGCCATCTCCAGCTTCCCGCGCAGCCGTTCCCACGTGGCGGGGTCGACGGAGATCGCAACGTGGTGCAGCCCGCCGAGCACTTCCTGGTACGGCCCCAGGTCGAGCCCGGGGAAGTCGAAGAAGGCCAGCAGGTTGCCGTTGCCGATGTCGAAGAAGAAGTGGTTGGAGCCCTTGTAGTCGCGATTCTCGAAGATCTCGGTGAGCGGGAACTCCAGGAGCTCCTGGTAGAACTTGATGGTCCGTTCGACGTCGGACGAGAGCAGCGCCATGTGGTGCAGTCCTCGTGCGCTGCTGGAGGGCCGGTGCGCTAACACGTAGCGCTCACGTATTTCCGCACGGCGGGCTTCGATGGCCGCGTAGTCGATGGTCACGGTCGCTGTATGTCCGCCAGGGCGCCCGCTCAACCGTCCCGCCCCGGGGGCGAATGCGTTTTCTGTCGGTGGCGCGAGGCAGTATGTGCTGGTGAGCTCGCTAGCCCAGTTCAGCCAGGTGACCAGGGAATGGTTCGCCGGAGCCTTCCAGGCCCCCACCGCCGCTCAGGAGGGGGCGTGGGAGTCGATCTCGCGTGGCGACAACACGCTGGTCGTGGCGCCGACGGGGTCGGGCAAGACGCTGGCGGCGTTCCTGTGGTCGCTCGACAGGCTGGCGGCCCGCGACCTCGGAGAGCCGCCCGCCATGGAAGACGCGCCGAAGGGCGCGAAAGTGGCGGCGGCGCGAGGGCGCGCGAAAACGACGGAGCACGCGAAGGCGACGCAGCGGGCGAAGGCGACAGAGCAGGCCAAGCCGACAGAGCGGCCAATGGGCACGCGGGTCGTCTACGTGTCGCCGCTCAAGGCCCTGGCCGTCGACGTCGAGCGCAATCTGCGCGCCCCGCTGGCCGGCCTGAAGCAGACGGCGAGGCGGCTGGGCCTGCCGGTGCCGGACATCTCGGTGGCGATCCGCTCGGGCGACACCCCGGCGGAAGACCGCAGGCGGTTCGCGTCGCGGCCGTCCGACATCCTCATCACCACGCCCGAGTCGCTGTTCCTGCTGCTGACGAGCCAGGCGCGCGAGGCGCTGCGCGGCGTCGAGACGGTGATCGTCGACGAGGTGCACGCGGTCGCGGCCACCAAGCGCGGCGCCCACCTCGCGCTGACACTCGAGCGGCTCGACGCGCTGCTCGACAAGCCGGCGCAGCGGGTGGGGCTGTCGGCGACCGTACGCCCGGTGAGCGAGGTCGCGGCGTTCCTGGGCGGCACGCGCCCCGCCACGGTGGTGCAGCCGCCGTCGGACAAGCGCATCGAGGTCGAGGTCGTCGTCCCCGTCGAGGACATGACGGAGATGGAGGGCCGGCCGAGCCAGGGGGGCGAGGAGGGCGAGGAGTTCGCGCCGGAGCCGGGCAGCCGATCGATCTGGCCCCACGTGGAGGACCGGTTGTTCGACCTGATCGGGTCCCACAGCTCCACGATCGTGTTCGCCAACTCGCGCCGGCTGGCCGAGCGGCTGTGCACCAGGCTCAACGAGCTGGCCTACGAGCGCGAGCACGGCGCCGAGACCATCGACCTGTCGATCTGGGAGACACCCCCCGCGGGCTCCGAGCCGCCCACGCGCATGCCTGCCGACCTGATGGCGCAGGCGGGGGCGAGCAAGGGGGCGGTGACGGAGATCGTCCGCGCCCACCACGGCTCGGTCTCCAAGGAGGAGCGCGCGCAGATCGAGGAGGCGCTGAAGTCGGGCCGGCTGCCCGCCGTGGTCGCCACGTCCAGTCTCGAACTGGGCATCGACATGGGCTCGGTCGACCTGGTCGCGTGCGTGGAGGCGCCGCCGAGCGTGGCCAGCGGCCTGCAGCGCATCGGCCGGGCAGGCCACCAGGTGGGCGCGGTGTCGAAGGGCGTCATCTTCCCCAAATACCGCGGCGATCTCGTACAGACGGCGGTGGTAGCGGAGCGGATGAAGAGCGGCCTCATCGAGGAGCTGCGCTATCCGCGTAATCCGCTCGACGTGCTGGCGCAGCAGATCGTGGCGATGACCGCGCTCGACGAGTGGACGGTCGACGAGCTGGAGAGCGTGGTCAAGCGGGCCGCCCCCTACGCGACGCTGCCGCGCAGCGCGCTTGAGGCCACCCTCGACATGCTGGCCGGGCGCTATCCGAGCGAGGAGTTCGCCGAGCTGCGCCCCCGCATCGTCTGGGACCGCGTCACCGGCACCCTCCAGGGGCGGCCTGGCGCGCAGCGGCTGGCGGTCACCAACGGCGGCACGATCCCCGACCGCGGCCTGTTCGGCGTGTTCCTGGTGGGCGAGCGCGCCTCCCGGGTGGGCGAGCTCGACGAGGAGATGGTCTACGAGTCGCGCGTCGGCGACGTGTTCGTGCTGGGCGCGACCTCCTGGCGCATCGAGGACATCACCGCCGACCGGGTGCTGGTCTCGCCGGCGCCGGGGCAGCCGGGCAAGCTGCCGTTCTGGCACGGCGACGCGCCGGGGCGGCCGGCCGAGCTGGGCAAGGCGATCGGGCAGTTCCTGCGCGAACAGGCGAAACAGGACTCCACCGAACGCATGCAGGCGGCCGGGCTCGACGAATACGCCTCGGGCAACCTGCTTGCCTACCTGCGCGAGCAGCGCGAGGCCACCGGCTACGTCCCCGACGACCGCACCCTGCTGGTCGAGCGCTTCCACGACGAGCTGGGTGACTGGCGGGTGGTGATCCACTCCCCCTACGGCGCCCGCGTGCACGCCCCGTGGGCCCTGGCGATCAACCGGCGGCTGCGCGAGCGCTACGGCATCGACGTCCAGGCCGTGCACTCCGACGACGGCATCGTGCTGCGCATCCCCGACACGCTGGCCGAGCCGCCGACCGACGTCGCGGCCTTCGACGCCGACGAGATCGAGCAGATCGTCACCGAGGAGCTGGGCGGTTCCGCCATGTTCGCCTCCCGGTTCAGGGAGTGCGCGGGCCGTGCGCTGCTGCTGCCGCGCCGCACGCCGGGCCGGCGCAGCCCGCTGTGGCAGCAGCGGCAGCGGGCCGCCCATCTGCTGGGCGTGGCCTCGCAATACGCCTCGTTCCCGATCGTGCTGGAGACCATGCGCGAGTGCCTCCAGGACGTCTTCGACGTGCCCGGGCTGGTGCAGCTCATGCGCGACATAGCCGCCCGCAGGGTGCGGGTGGTGGAGGTGGAGACCTCGCAGGCCTCGCCGTTCGCCGCGGCGCTGCTGTTCCACTACGTGGGCGCGTTCATGTACGAGGGCGACGCTCCGCTCGCCGAACGCCGCGCGCAGGCCCTGGCGCTCGACACCACGCTGCTCGCGGAGTTGCTCGGCCAGGCCGACCTGCGCGAGCTGCTAGACCCCGACGTCATCTCCGACACCGAACGCGAGCTGGCCAGGCTCGACCGGCCGCTGCGCGACGTGGAGGACCTCGCCGACCTGCTGCGCTCCCACGGGCCGCTGCTCGCGCCCGACGTGAGCGTGCGCGGCGGCGATCCGGCCTGGCTGGAGGAGCTCGAGCGGGCCAGGCGGGCGATCAGGGTGCGGGTGGCCGGCGAGGAGCAGTGGGCGGCCATCGAGGACGCCGGCCGCATGCGCGACGCGCTCGGCGTCCCGCCGCCCGTCGGGGTGCCGCACGCGTTCCTGGAGCCGGTGGCCGACCCGCTGGCCGACCTGGTGGCCAGGCACGCCCGCACGCGCGGGCCCTTCCACGCCGGTACGGCCGCCGCCAGGTTCGGGCTCGGCGTGGCCGTGGTGACCGACGCGCTGCGGCGGCTGGCCGCGTCGGGCCGGGTCGTGAACGGGGAGTTCCGGCCCGGCGGGCGGGGTGAGGAGTGGTGCGACGCGGGCGTGCTGCGGATGTTGCGCCGCAGGTCGCTGGCCCGGCTGCGTAAAGAGGTGGAGCCGGTCGCGCCCGAGACGCTCGCCAGGTTCCTGCCCGCCTGGCACGGCATCACCGCCGCCGAGGTCTCTCCTGGCGCGATCGGGTCGGCTCGTGCGATGGACGCGCTCGTACGCTCCATCGAACAACTCCAGGGCGCCGCCGTCCCGGCCTCCGCGCTGGAGACGCTGGTGCTGCCGTCGCGGGTGCCCGGCTACCATCCGGCGCTGCTCGACGAGCTGACCTCGTCGGGCGACCTGATGTGGGCCGGTCAGGGGTCGCTGCCCGGCGGCGACGGCTGGGTGTCCCTCTACTTCGCCGACACCGCGCCGCTGCTGATGCCCGAGCCCGCCGAGATCACCATGACTCCGATCCACGAGCGGATTCTCGAGCTGCTCGGCGGGGGCGGCGCGCTGTTCTTCCGCGGCATCTCCGACCAGCTCGGCTCGCTCGACGACGCCACGCTCGTGTCCGCTCTGTGGGACCTCGTGTGGGCCGGGCGCGTCTCGGGTGACACGCTGGCGCCGCTGCGGGCCACGCTCGGCACCGGGCGGCCCGCCCACCGGCCCGCCACCACGCGGCGGCGCCGGGCCGTGCTGCCGAGCCGCAGCGGGCCGCCGACCGTGGCAGGGCGGTGGTGGCTGCTGCCCGAGCCGGCCGCCGACGCCACGCAACGGGCGCACGCCCAGGCCGAGGTCCTGCTCGAGCGGCATGGTGTGGTGACGCGGGGGGCGGTGACCTCCGAACGGCTGCCCGGCGGGTTCACGCCCGTCTACCAGGTGTTGCGGGCGTACGAGGAGAGCGGGCGGTGCCGGCGCGGCTACTTCGTCGAGGGGCTCGGCGGCGCCCAGTTCGCGCTGCCCGGCGCGGTCGACCGCATGCGCGCCATGTCCCCCGGCGCCGCTCCGCCCCCTGACCCGGGCTTCAGCGCCACGGCACCCGGCGACGTGCCCGGCTTCGGGGGGCGGTCGGCCAGGGGCGCGGATGGTGGTTCAGGAGGGTCGGGGCGGCGGGCCGTGGTGCTGGCGGCGGCCGACCCGGCCAGCCCGTACGGCGCCGCGCTGCCCTGGCCGCAGCATCCCGGCGAGGTCGGTCACAAGCCGGGCAGGAAGGCCGGTTCGCTGGTCGTGCTCGTGGACGGGCACCTGGTGCTCTATGTCGAGCGCGGCGGCAAGACGCTGCTGTCGTTCACCGACGGCGACCGGCTGCGGCCGGCGGTCGACGCGCTGGCTCTGGCCGTACGCGACGGCGCTCTGGGCAAGCTGACCGTCGAACGCGCCGACGGCGCCAGCATCGTCGACTCCCCGCTGGCGGCGGCCCTGGAAGCAGCCGGCTTCCACCCCACCCCCCGCGGCCTGCGCCTGCGCGCCTGACCACACCGCTCCGGGGGCGAGCGACCCTGCCACGCACGCCTGGCCCCCGCCGCTGACGTGTTCTGGGCACGGACGGAGCGGTTGCGAGAGGAACATCACCGATGGCCTGCGAGCGTGGTGCGGGCTCCCCGTCTTTATCGATTCTGCTGTCCCGATATGGGGCTGAAGTGATAAATGATGGGGATTCGATGATCACGGTTACGCGGCGTTGATCTGAGGGCGGCGATGACATCTCAAGAGCATTGGCGGTTGCTGGAGCAGCTCGTGAAGGAGGTCAATCAGCAGGCCGAGCAGCTCAAACAGGCGCAGGAGAAGATGCGCGACCTGACGGCGACCGCCAAGTCCCGTGACGGCATGGTCACCGTCACCGTCGGCCCTCGAGGCGATGTGCAGGCCATCGAGCTCGACCCGCGGGTCTACCGCAAGCTGTCACCGTCGGAGCTGTCCGACTCCATCATGGCCCAGATCAAGGACGCCACCCGGCAGGTGTCCGGCGAGATGCGGGAGCTGATGGAGCCCTTCACCCCCACCCTCCCCTTCGAGGACCTGTTCGGACCCGAGGCCGGCGCCGATCTGTTCTTCCCGGGTTCTGACCTGCCGCGGACGGAGAAGAAGTAGATGCCGCTCGATCCGAACCTGGTGCCCGACATCGTCAAGCCGC
>NZ_JBHMCF010000041.1:0-157097 GCF_042428605.1 Nonomuraea salmonea | reverse complement strand
ACCCGGCACCTCACCAGCCCGCACCCCGAACCACTCCACCACCGACCCACCCACCGAACCGGCCTCGGCCCCGCTCCACTCCTCCACGACCTGCCGCCGTTCCTCCTCGTCCAGGAGGCCGGCCCGGCTGATGGTGTCGGCGGGTTCGGCGGTGGCCAGCCAGCGCACGATGGTGCGGAAGCGGCGGGAGATGTCCGCGGCGGGCGCGACGCCGTCGGCGTCCCGGTTGGCGTCGATCTTGATGTCGATGTCGTCGGAGCCGGCGTAGACGCTGATCCGGGTGCCGTTGATGGGCCCGGTGGACAGGTTGTGCGACTCGGCGGTGCACTCGCCGAACCTGACGGGGTGGTCGAAGGAGGCGAAGTTCACCTCGACGGGGCAGAGGGCCTCGCGGTTGACGAGCTTGAGGTCGCGCAGGATCTCCTCGTACCGGTAGCGCTGGTGGCGCAGGCCGTCACGGACGGCGCGGGTGGTCTGCCGTACGACGTCCTGGATGGTGGTCTGCGGGCCCATCTGGACGCGGATGGGGGCGAGGTTGGCCTTCATGCCGGGGATGGCGCGCTCGCGCGGGCCCGCCCCGAGCACGGCCACGCCGATGACGACGTCGCGGTCGCCGGTCAGGCAGTGCTGGTAGAGGGCGGCGGCGGAGATCATGAGGCCGGCGAGGCTGGTGCCCATGCGGCGGGCGGTGGCCTTGAGCGCCGCGGCCTGCTCCTGGTCGATGCCGGCGAAGCAGCCTTCCGGCGGGTTCGGCAGGTTCCTGGCGCCGTGGCCGGAGTGCGGGGAGCCGCCGGGCCTGGTGGTCTCGGGGAGGTCGGCCAGCGCGTTCAGCCAGTAGTCGCGGTCGCGCGCGTAGTCGGCGGAGTCGCGGTAGGCGCGTTCCGCGTCGATGAGCGCGTGGACGGACTCCGGGCCGTCACCCGTCGACGGGCGGCCCTCCAGGAGGGCGGTGTAGATCTCGGCGGTGCGGGCGGCGATCATCGCGCCGCCGTGGCCGTCCATGACGATGTGGTGGCTGCGCTCGTACAGGTAGTGGCGGTCGGGCGCGAGGACGAGCACGGCGAAGCTGAACAGCCAGCCCGCGCGCAGGTCGCCGTTGCGCCGCACGTCCGCCTGCATCCAGCGCAGGGCGGCGGCTTCCGGATCGGGCTCGGCGCTGACGTCCACGAGCTGGACGGCGTAGTCGCGGCTGTCGTCGACGTACTGCAGCGGCACGCCGTCGATCTCGCGGAAGCGCACGCGGAAGCCGTCGATCTCGTCGAGCATGCGGCGCACGGCCTCGAGGAGCAGGCCCGCGTCCAGCTCGCCGCGCAGGTCCAGGTATTCGGCGATGTTGTAGACCGGATTCTCGGGGGCGAGCTGCTGGGCATACCAGATGCCGAGCTGACCCGCCATCAGTTCCCGGAATTCAGGCATGCCGTGAAACACCCCATTCGGATTCGCAGCGCAATGCAAAGGGATTCAAAAAAGCGCCCGGACCGTGCGCATCGGGCGGCGGCGTACTGCTCGGCGTCGCGCGGCCGGACTCCGGCCGCGCGAACGGGGCGAGCCTACTTTCCTTCCATGGCGGCGATCAGGCTCTTCGGCCGCATATCGGTCCAGGACTTCTCGATGTAGGCCAGGCACTCCTCGCGGCTCGCCTTACCGAAAACGGAGGTCCAGCCCTCTGGCACATCGATGAAAACGGGCCACAACGAGTGCTGCCCCTCGTCGTTCACCAGAACCAGGAATTCGGCGTCCGGATCGTCGAACGGATTCGTCACCACACGGTCCTTTCTCTGCTGGATCGTCATTCGTAGTAAAGGGAGCCGTTCGGCGGGCGCGCAACAGTTCGGTGACCGCTCAACCGCGTTTCCGCGTCAGTTGAACACCGCGGGAGCGGGCCCGCCGGGGGCGAAGGTCACCGGCAGCCGCTCGGGTCCGTTCACCACGATGGAGCTGAGCATCGTCGGCTCGCCGTCGGGCTCCACGCGCAGGGAGCGGCCGGCAATCTCCTCGTAGAGCAGCCGCAGCTCCATCCGGGCGAGCACGCTGCCGAGGCAGAAGTGCTCGCCGAAGCCGAGCGCCAGATGCCTGTTCGGCTGGCGGCGCACGTCGAAGCGGTCAGGGTCGTCGAAGACGGACTCGTCCCTGTTGGCCGACGGCAGCCACAGCGTCACCCGGTCGCCCGCCTCGACGCGGTGGCCGCGGATCTCCACGGGCCTGGTGGCGGTGCGCATGATGTGGGTGGCGGTGGAGGTCCAGCGCAGGATCTCCTCGACCGCGCCGGGCAGCAGGCCGGGGTCGTCCTGGAGCAGCCGCCACTGGGCCGGGTGGCGCATGAGGGCGAGCATCCCGCCCGAGGCGGCGATCCTGGTGTTCTCGGTGCCGCCGACCAGCAGGTTGTCGCAGTTGAGTATGACGTCGTCCGGGCTGAGCGGAGCGCCTTCGACGGTGGCCGTGGCGAGCACGCTGACCAGGTCGTCGCCGGGGTCCTTGGCCTTCTCCGCCGCCAGCGTCTCGAAGTAGCCCATGATCTCGAGGTGGGCGAAGCGCCGCGCCATCGGGTCGCCGGCGCCGAACGCCTGGCTGGTCAGGGTGAAGAGCCGCTCCCACTCCCCGGCCGGCACGCCCATCATCTTGCAGATCACGTACAGCGGGACGCGGGCCGCGACGTCGGCGACGAAGTCGCAGCGACCGCGCTCGACGGCCTGGTCGACGACCCGCCCGGTGACCTCGCGCATCTCGCCTTCCATGCTGCGCACGGAGCGGACCGCGAACCACTCGTCGACCAGCCTCCTGAGGTCGCGGTGGCGCGGCGGGTCGGTCAGCGCGAGCGTGCGCCCGCCGCCCGGGTCGGCGCCGTGGTCGGCGGGCCGCAGCAGGATTCCGCGGGCCGAGCTGAACGTCTCGGCGTCGCGATAGGCGGCGCGCACGTCCGCGTACGCGGTCAGCGCCCAGAAACCGGGAAGCTCCGTCGGCTCGTGCCAATAAACGGGCGCGTTGGCGCGCAGCCACCGCCACTGCACATAGGGATCGCCCGTCGCGTAGAGTTCGGGGTCCACCAGATTGATCCGCGGCGTACCGTCGGGCATTCGATTACCTCACCGTATTCAGAAATGGCCGCGTGAAAGCACGTTCAATTCAGCGGAATGCGCGGCGCCGGGGTCAAGGTTTTCCGCCGGGGGGTGGTCAACCGACGCCCGGCGGCAGTTGAACGGCCGCCGGTCCGCGCATTGCCGGGCCGCTCCCCCGCTGCCATAGTGAGCGTTCGACCGGGGCCTTTCGCCGTCATGCGGCGTGGTGAATACGAAGAGCGCGGACGGATCATGCCTTTTGTTCAAGCCAACGGAATCCGACTCGCCTACGAGCGCTCCGGCAAGGGAGAGCCCGTACTGATGATCATGGGGTCGTCGGCGGCCGGGCGCGTCTGGACGACGTACCAGACGCCGGCGCTGCAACGGGCGGGCTACGAGACGATCGTCTTCGACAACCGGGGCATCCCGCCGTCCGACGTGCCGCCGGGCAGGTACGCGCTGGCCGACATGGTCGCCGACACCGTGGGCCTGATCGAGGCGCTGGCGCTCGGCCCGTGCCGGATCGTCGGGACGTCTCTGGGCGCGATGATCGCCCAGGAGGTGGCGATCGACCGGCCCGACCTGGTCAGGTGCGCTGCGCTGATCGCGACGCGCGGGCGCGAGGACGTGTTCAGGCGCGCTCTGGCCGTCGCCGACCACGCGCTGCTGGACAGCGGCGTCACGGTGCCGCCCGGCTACGCGGCGACCCGGTCGGTGATGGAGATGCTGTCGCCCGCGACGCTCAGGAACGACGCCGCGGTCTCCTCGTGGCTGGAGATCTTCGAGCTGGCCGGCGGCGCGGGCGGTGGCGGGCAGGCGTGGGTGGACCCGGTCGGCGACCGCAGGGACCGGCTCCGCTCGATCACCGCGCCCTGCCGGGTGATCGCCTTCACCGACGACCTCATCTGCCCGCCGCACCTGTGCGCGGAGGTGGCCGACGGCATCCCGGACTGCGACTACGTGGAGATCCGCGACTGCGGCCACATGGGCTATCTGGAGCGCCCCGAGGAGGTCAATCTCGCGCTCATCGAGTTTCTCGACAAGCACTGACCCGATCTCCTGCCGAAAGCGAGGGACACGGCCGTGGCCACTGTGGGCGGTCCGGAAATGATGGCCAAGGTGTCGTTCGACGACGACTCGATCACCCGACAGCGGGTCAGGCCGGGGACCGTGCGGCGCATCGTCCCGTACGTCAGGCGCTACCGCAGGCCGCTGGCGATGCTGCTGACGAGCACGATGCTCACGGCGGCCATCACCGCGGCGACCCCGCTGCTGCTGAAGATGATCATCGATGACGGCATCGTGCCGGGCCGGCCCGGGGTGGTGCTGACGCTGTCCCTGGCGATCGTCGGGCTGGCGCTGCTGGAGTCGCTCTCGCTGTACGCCGAGGCCCGCTCGTCCGGCCAGGTCGGCGAGGGCCTGGTCTACGACCTGCGCTCGGAGGTCTTCGCCCGCGTGCAGCGGCAGCCGGTCGCGTTCTTCACCCGGACCCAGACCGGGGCGCTGGTGAGCCGCGTCAACACCGACGTGATGGGCGCCAGGCAGGCGGTCACCTCGCTGCTGACCCGCGCGACCTCCGGCGTCATCACGCTCGTCATCGTGATCGGCACGATGCTCTACCTGTCGTGGCAGATCACGCTCGCCGCGCTGGTGATGATCCCGTTCTTCCTGCTGCCCGCCAAGCTCGTCGGGCGCCGCCTGCAGCGGCTGGCCAGGGAGGAGATGAACGTCGACGCGGAGCTGAGCTCGCTGACGAACGAGCGCTTCAACGTGGCGGGCGCGCTGCTGGCCAAGCTGTACGGGCGGCCCGCAGAGGAGGAGGCGCTGTTCGCGAGGAAGGCGGGCCGCGTCAGGGACGTCGGCGTGCTGAGCGTCGTCTACGGCCAGCTGTTCCACATCGTGGTCACCGCGCTCACCGCGCTCACCACGGCCCTGGTGTACGGCGTCGGCGGCGGCCTGGTCATCGGCGGCGGGCTGGAGATCGGCACGCTCGTCGCCATGGTCGCGCTGCTGTTCCGCCTGTACGGGCCGATCAACCAGCTGTCGAGCCTGCAGGTGGACGCGCTCACGGCGCTGGTCAGTTTCGACCGCATCTTCGAGGTGCTGGACCTCGAACCGCTGGTCGCGGACCGCAAGGGAGCACGGCCGCTGCCGGCGGTGAGCGGGGGCGCCCCGCTGGACATCGTGTTCGACGGGGTCTCCTTCCGCTACCCGGCCGCCGCGGAGGTCTCGCTGGCCTCGCTGGAGCCCCCGGCCCTGCGCCGGAACGGCGGGGAGGAGAGCCTGGTGCTGTCCGGCCTGAGCTTCACCGCCCCCGCGGGCGGGCTGACGGCCCTGGTGGGGCCCTCCGGGGCGGGCAAGACCACGATCACCCAGCTCGTGCCCCGCCTGTACGACGTCACGGAAGGGGCCGTGCGCATCGGCGGCCACGACGTACGGGACCTGACCTTGGCCTCGCTGCGCGAGGCGGTCGGCGTCGTCACCCAGGACGCGCACATGTTCCACGACACCATCCGCGCGAACCTGCTCTACGCCCGCCCGGACGCGACGGAGAAGGAGCTGGTCGAGGCGTGCGAGGCGGCGCTGATCTGGGAGGTCGTGGCGAGCCTGCCCGACGGCCTGGACACCGTGCTCGGCGACCGCGGCTACCGGCTGTCGGGCGGCGAGAAGCAGCGCCTGGCCCTGGCCAGGCTGCTGCTCAAGTCGCCGCCGATCGTCGTGCTCGACGAGGCCACCGCGCACCTGGACTCGGAGTCGGAGGCCGCGATCCAGCGCGCGCTCAAGAGCGCGCTGGCCGGGCGGACCTCGCTGGTGATCGCGCACCGGCTGTCCACGGTCAGGGAGGCCGACCAGATCCTGGTCGTCGAGGCGGGCCGGATCAGGGAGAGCGGCCGCCACGAGGAGCTGCTGGCCGCCGGCGGGCTCTACGCGCACCTCTACCGCACGCAGTTCGCCGGGCCGGCGGTGAACGCCGCGCCCCGGCCCGAGCCGGCCTGACCGGCTCGTCCACACCGAACACCGATGGGAGCGCACTGTCATGACGGCAACCGAGCAAGAGATCCTCGACGGGCTGGGGCGGATCATCGAGGAGGTCACCGGCGTCCCCGCGGCGGAGGTCGCGCCCGAGCGGAGCTTCGTGGACGACCTGGACATCGACTCGCTGTCCATGGTGGAGGTGGCGCTGGCGGCGCAGGAGGAGTTCGGGGTGGAGATCCCGGACGATCGCCTCAAGGAGCTGCGCACGGTCAAGGACGCCGTCGCCTTCATCCGGGGGTAGGGACCGGTGCTGGACGATCTCGACAGGGTGCGCGTGCCCGACGCGCGCGACCCGCGTACCCGGCTGGAGTCGTTCTTCGACGACTCCAGCCTGTGCCTGCTGGGGCCCGCGGACGGCAGCGGCGTGCTGGCCGGTGTGGGCCGCGTCCACGGCACGCCCGTCGTGGCCTTCGCCAGCGACCCCAGGATCCAGGGCGGCGCGATGGGCGCCGAGGGGTGCGAGCGGATCGTGCGCGCCTACGACCGCGCCCTGCACGACCGGGTGCCCGTCGTGGGGCTGTGGCAGTCCGGCGGCGCCCGCCTGGCCGAGGGCGTCGGCTCGCTGCACGCGGTCGGGCTGGTGTTCGCGGCGATGACGCGGGCCTCGGGGGTCGTGCCGCAGCTCTCGGCGGTGTTCGGGCCCGCGGCGGGCGGCGCCGCGTACGGGCCGGCGCTGACCGACGTCGTCATCCTGTCGGGCCAGGGCCGCATCTTCGTCACCGGCCCCGACGTGGTGCGCTCGGTGACCGGCGAGGACGTCGACATGGCCGGGCTCGGCGGCCCCGACGTGCACGGGCGGCGCAGCGGCGTCGCGCACGTGGTCACCACGACGGACGCGCAGGCGGTCGCCGCGGCGCGGCGCCTGGCCGCCCTGCTCGGGCACCAGGGGTGCGCGCGCATGCCGGAGACCGCGGGGACGGACTTCGCCGCGCTGCTTCCCGACAACCCCAAGCGTGCGTACGACGTGCATCCGCTGCTCGACGGCCTGCTGGACGAGCCGGGCGCCGAGCTGCACCCGCGCTGGGCCCCGAACGTGGTCACCGCGCTCGGCCGGCTCGGCGAGCGCACGGTCGGCGTGGTGGCCAACAACCCGATCAGGCTGGGCGGCTGCCTGGACGCCGCGTCAGCCGAGAAGGCCGCCAGGTTCGTGCGGATGTGCGACGCCTTCGGGGTGCCGCTGGTGGTCGTGGTGGACGTCCCCGGCTACCTGCCCGGCGTCAAGCAGGAGTGGGACGGCGTCGTCCGGCGGGGCGCGAAACTGCTGCACGCCTTCGCCGAGGCCAGCGTCCCCCGGGTGACGCTGATGGTGGGCAAGGCGTACGGCGGGGCGTACATCGCGATGAACTCCCGCGCCCTGGGCGCCACCCGGGTCCTCGCCTGGCCGACGGCGCGGATGGCGGTCATGGGCGCGGTCTCGGCGGTGCGCATCCTGCACCGCCAGGCCCTGGCCGCCGCGCCGGAGCAGGAGCGCCCGCTGCTCGAGGCGGCCCTGGCCGCCGAGCACGAGAAGGAGACCGGCAGTCTCGACGCGGCCGTGCGGCTCGGCGTGGTGGACGAGGTCATCGACCCGGCGAAGAGCCGCGAGGCCATCGCCAAGGTGATCGCCGAGGCCGCACCACGCCGGGGGCACCACGCCAACATCCCGCTCTAACGGCCGGTGGGGGCCAGGACGAAGAACCTGCCCTGCCACAGCAGGTGGAGCTCCTTGCGCAGGTCGTCGCTCACCCCGGCGTCACCGGCCAGCGACTCCAGGGTCCGCTTCCCGTCGGCCGCCTCCAGCACCGCGAAGGCGGCGGGCGAGATCTCCGCGCGCGGCCCGTTCGTGTAGTCGAGGAAGATCTCGTGCACGACGTCGCGGTGCCCGGCCGGCGTGGTGCGGACCCGCTTGACGAGCCTGGTCACCGGGCGGTGCCTGGGCACCAGGCCGTCGAGGCCCAGCCAGTGGCCCCACCGCCGCCTGATCAGGAAGTCCTCGATCACCAGGTAGTCCAGCTCGGTGGTGAGGAAGCAGGTCACGGCGTCCTGCACGGTCTGCACGATCGGCTCGGCGTTGTTGTTGAACGAGGTGTTCAGCAGCACGGGGGTGCCGGTCAGCTCGCCGAAGCGCCGGACGAGCCGGTGGAAACGCTCGTTCGCCTCCTGGGTGACGATCTGCAGCCGGGCGCTGCCGTCCACGTGGGTGACCGCGCCGAGCTCCGCCCTGCGTTCCTCGCGCACCTGGACGACGAACGACATGAAGTCGTAGTTGGCGCGCGTGGGCGGCAGCTCGAAGTAGGCGCCGGCGGCCTCCTCCGTCACCACCGGCGCGAACGGCCGGTAGCCCTCCCGCTTCTTCACCATCGAGTTGATGCGGTGCTTGTTCTCGCCCGGCCGGGCGTCGGCGAGGATGCTGCGGTTGCCGAGCGCCCGCGGCCCGAACTCGGAGCGGCCCTGCGCCCAGCCCAGCACGGCGCCGCCGGCCAGCAGCTCGGCGGCGCACTCCACGATGTCGGCGGGCCGCTCGAACAGGACGAGGTCGCCCCACGAGGCCAGCTCGCGCTGGACGTCCTCCTGGTCGCCGAGCGCGGGCCCGAGGCTCGCGCTGAACAGCCGCGACCGGCGCGCGGGCGCCTCGCCGAGCTGCGTGGCGGCGGCGAGCGCGGCGCCCTCGGCGGCGCCGGCGTCGTGCGCGGCGGGGTGGATGAAGACCTCGTCGAACTTTCCCGAGCGCAGGATCACGCCGTTGAGGCTGCTGTTGTGCGCGACGCCGCCGACGAAGCACAGCTTCGTCAGCCCGGTGTAGTCGGCCCAGTAGCCGAGCACGTGCATGGCGATCCGCTCCAGCGTGCGCTGCACGCCGGCCGCGAAGTCCATGTGCTCGCGGGTGAAGTCCTGGCCCTTTCTGCGCGGGACGAAGCCGTTGACGAAGAACGCGCCGGTGATCGGCCGCAGTTCGAAGTCGCCGCCGCTCTTCAACGTGTAGAGGGAGTCGAAGATGTCGCGGTGGACGTTCGCGTCGCCGTACGGCGCGAGCCCCATGACTTTGTACTCGTCGCCCATCCGGTAACCGAGCAGATGGGTCGCCGCCTCGTAGAACTGCCCGAGCGACTTGTCGATGCCGTACGTCGCGAGCGGCTCCAGCCCGCCGCGCCCGCCGCGGAACACGGTCGTCGAATGCATTTCGCCGCGGCCGTCCATGACGACGACGAGCGCGTCCTTCATTCCCGAGCGCAGGAAACAGGACGCGGCGTGCGACACATGGTGTTCCGCGTACACCAGCCGCTCGGCCGGGAGTTCGATGCCGAATTCCGCGCCGAGCTGGTCGGTGATGAGTTCCCGCGAATAGCGGATGGGCGCTTCCGGGTGCTGGAGATACAGCTCGTGCAGTGCCCGGTCGACGAAGATCTCCTGGAAATAGTGCCCGACGGCGTCGATCTGCGACGGCGTCACACCGGCCAGGTCAAGGCAGGCGCGAATCGCCTCGGTCGGAAATTTGGTGGTCTTCTTGATGCGGTTGAACCGCTCCTCCTCCACCGCCGCGATGGTTTTGCCGTCCCGGATCAGGCAGGCTGCCGCGTCGTGGAAGAAATCGTCGTTCATGCGGGACGCGAGATCGACGTCCCCGTCGGAAAAGTTTCCACTGAGCCCCAGTACCAGCATGCCCGTCACGGTAACCGTTGTTTCCCGCCGTGTCGCCGGACGACATCTCCGGCCGGCACACCTCGGTGAAAGGGCATTCAGCGGCCGCCCGGAGCCTATTTTCGGAGGGCGGCGCGTTCAACCGCCTCCGCACCCCGGTTGAACGCAGACGGACGGCGGGCGACCCGGATAGAGTCGGCGCCCGGCAATCAATGCGGCGTCACTCCGAGAATGGGTTTCCCCGTGTTTCCCACGCACATGCTGCTGCTGGATCTCGCGCTCGTCGTGGTGCTGGCGAAGGTCATGGGCGGGCTCGCCCGCCGGCTCGGCCAGCCCGCCGTCGTGGGCGAGATCGTGGCCGGTGTCCTGCTCGGCCCCACCTTGCTCAGCCCCGCCGTCACGGCCGTGATCTTCCCCGTCGAGGTGCGGCCGGTGCTGAGCGCGCTGGCCGGGGTCGGGGTGGCGCTGTTCATGTTCGTCGTCGGCACCGAGCTGGACGTGGGCGCGCTGCGGGGCGGCGGCCGGGTGACCGTGTGGACCTCGCTGTTCGCCACGGCGGTGCCGCTGGCGCTGGGCGCGCTGCTGGCCGCGACGCTGCTCGCGGGGCACCAGAGGGGGTCGGCCGCCGGGTTCGTGCTGTTCTTCGCGGTGGCGATGTCGGTGACCGCGTTCCCCGTCCTCGCGCGGATCATCGCCGACCGCGGGCTCACCGGCACCCGCATGGGCTCGACCGCGCTGACCTGCGCGGCCGTCTGCGACGTGCTGGCCTGGGCGCTGCTCGCGCTGGTGGTCGCGCTCGCCACCGGCGCCCGCCTGCAGTGGTGGCTGCTGCTGCTCGTGCCGTACGTCGTCGTGATGGTCACGCTCGTGCGCCCGCTGCTGCGCCGCGCGGCCCGGCTGCGCGGGAACGGCGAGGCGGGGGGCGGGCTCTTCTTCGCGGTCGTGCTGGCCGGGCTGCTGCTGTCGGCCGCCTTCACCGACTGGCTGGGGCTGCACTACATCTTCGGGGCGTTCCTCTTCGGCGTGCTGCTGTCCACGTCCGGCGGCGACGAGGTGCGCGCGTGCGTCATCCGGCGGGTCGAGCCGCTGTGCGGGACGCTGCTGCTGCCCGTCTACTTCGTGATGGCAGGGCTCACGATCGACCTGTCGGGGCTGAGCGCGGGCGAGTGGGGAGAGCTGGCCGTCATCCTGGTCACGGCGGTGACCGCCAAGTTCGCCGGCGCGTACGCGGGGGCCCGCATCGGCGGCCTGGACGCGCGCGGCGCGGTCACCCTGGGGGCGCTGCTGAACACGCGCGGGCTGACGGAGCTGGTCGTGCTCGGCGTCGGGCTGGAGCTCGGCGTGCTGGACGAACGCCTCTACGCGCTCATGGTGGTGATGGCCGTCGTCACCACCGCGCTCACCGGCCCTCTGCTGAACCGGCTGCACCCGGCCGAGCAGCGGGCGCCCGCGGCCGGGACCACCGCCGGGGCCGAAGAGGGGGCCGCCGCCGGCCGGGCGGGCTAACCGGCGGAGCCCGCGCTGATCAGCCCGCTCTCGTAGGCGACCACCACGGCCTGGGCGCGGTCGCGCAGGCCGAGCTTGGTGAAGATGCGCGCGACGTGGGTCTTCACCGTGGTCTCGCTCAGCGTCAGCGCCTCGGCCAGCTCCGCGTTGGACAGCCCGCGCCCCACCAGCGTCAGCACCTCCAGCTCGCGCGCGGTCAGCACGGCCAGGTCGGCGGGCACGCTCGTGGCCGTGGCACCCCCTGCCTGGTCCTGCGCGGCGAAGCGTTCGACGAGCCTGCGGGTGATCGACGGGGCCAGCAGGGCGTCGCCGGTGGTGACCAGCCGCACGGCGTTGGCCAGATGCTCGGGCGTGACGTCCTTCAGCAGGAAGCCGCTCGCGCCGAGTGCCAGCGCGGCGTAGACGTAGCGGTCGAGGTCGAACGTGGTCAGCATGAGCACCCGGCAGTCCGGGTCCTGCGCCAGCACCCGCCTGGCCGCCTCCAGCCCGTCGAGGTTCGGCATGCGGATGTCCATGAGCACGACGTCCGGCCGCAGCTCCCGCGCGGCCGTCACCGCCTCCACGCCGTCGGCAGCCTCCCCCACCACGTCGATGCCGCGGGTGGTGAGGATCAGCCGGAACCCGGTCCTGATGAGCGCCTGGTCGTCGACGATCAGCACGCGGGGCGAGGGCTCGGGGGTCATCGGCCGTCCTGTCGGAGTGCGGCGCCCGCACCGGGCGGGCCTTGCGGGTCGCCGGCCTGCGGCGCGTTCAGCGGGATGCGGGCGCGGATGCGGTAGCCGCCGCCGAGCCGGCGCCTGGCGTCGAGGTCGCCGCCGTAGACGGCGACCCGTTCGCGCAGCCCCAGCAGGCCGCGCCCGGCCCCGTCGTCGCCCTTGCGCTGCCGGTCCTGCGGGACGTCGCGGCCCCGCTCGGGCGGCTGGTCGGCGGTGAGCGCGCTGGGGCCGGTGTTGAGCACCTCCACGCGGATCTGGTTGTCGGCGTAGCGGATCGTCACCTCGGCCTTCGTGTCCGGCTCGGCGTGCTTGAGCGCGTTCGTCAGCGCCTCCTGGATGATCCGGTAGACGGTCGCGTCGATGCCCGGCGGCAGCGGCCTGGGCTCGCCCAGGATGCGCGTCTCGACGGTGAGCCCGGCGAAGGCGAAGCGGTCGATCAGCGGGTTGAGCCCGCTCAGGCTCGGCGACGGCACCAGCGCGTCCTCCATGGGGTCCTCGACGCCGTCGGGCGAGGGGGCGAGCAGGCCGAGCAGGTGGCGCAGCTCCGACATCGCCGACCGGCCGGCGTTCTCGACCGCCTTGAGCGCCTCCGCGCACGCCTCCGGCTGCAGGGTCATCACCTCGCGGGCCGCGCTGGCCTGGACGACCATGAGGCTGACGTTGTGGCTGACGATGTCGTGCAGCTCCCTGGCGATCCTCGCCCGCTCGGCGTCGACCGCCGCCCTCGCGGCCCGGTCGCTCTCCCGCTCAAGAAACCTGCCCTGCTCCTCGATGGCCGCGCGGTGCCGCCGCTGCGCTCGTACGAGGGCGACGCTCAGCGCCAGCGTCACTCCCAGCAGCACCACCACGACGACGACCAAGGCGTACGCCCAGACTCCGCCCACCGTTCCACCCTGGCAAACGACGTGGAGATCCGCACTACATCCACAGGATGACATCGGTGCGGATCTACATCCGGGGAAGGATGACCGGCCTCCCGCGCCGTTTGTAGCCTCCTTCTCATGACAACCGGAACCGAGATCGTCGTACAACTTGATCAGGTACGCAAGCAATACGGCGAGACGGTGGCGCTCGGCGGCGTCTCGCTGGAGATCCGCGCCGGCGAGGCGGTCGCGGTGATGGGGCCGTCCGGCTGCGGGAAGTCGACCCTGCTCAATCTCATCTCGGGGCTCGACCGGCCCACCGCAGGGCGCGTCGTCGTCCACGGCGAGGACCTGACCGGGATGAACGAGACGGGGCTCGCGCTGTTCAGGCGGCGCCGCATCGGCATGATCTTCCAGTTCTTCAACCTGCTCGACGACCTGTCCGCGCTGGACAACGTGGCGCTGGCCGCGCAGCTCACCGGCACGCCCGCCGCCCAGGCACGCAGGCGGGCCATGGAGCTGCTGGACGAGCTCGGCATCTCCGACCGCGCCCGCATGTACCCGGCGGTGCTGAGCGGCGGTGAGCGGCAGCGCGTCGCCGTCGCCCGCGCGCTGATGAACCGGCCCGCCGTGCTGCTGGCCGACGAGCCGACCGGCGCGCTCGACAGCCACTCCGGCGAGCAGGTCATGGACCTGCTGCTCGACCTGCACCAGATCGGGCAGACCCTGATGCTGGTCACCCACGACGAGCGGCTCGCCGAGCGGTGCGCCGGCCGGGTGATCGAGCTGGCCGACGGCCGAGTCACCGCGGAGCGCACGCTGGAGTGGACCCCATGAACGTGGTGATGCGCATCGCGCTGGCCGCGGTGCGGCGGCGCCGGCTGCAGAGCACGATCCTCGCCGTGGTGGTCCTGTGCTCCACGGTCGCGATCGTCGTGGCGCTCGGCCTGCTGGAGGCCTCGTCGGGGCCGTTCGACCGCACCTTCGCCGAGCAGCGCGGGCCCCACGTCGTGGTCACCTTCGACCGGGCCGAGGTCCCCGACGCGCGGCTCGCGGAGACGGCGTCCAAGCCGGGCGTCGAGGCGGCGGCGGGGCCGTACGGACAGAGCGTGCTCACCGTCGCCGACACCCGGCAGAGCCTGCCGTCGGGACCGCTCACGGTCGTCGGGCGGCCCGGCCCCGGCGGGCCGGTGGACCAGGTCGATCTGTGGGCGGGCCGCTGGGCCGCCAAGCCGGGCGAGATCGTGGTCAACCGGCCGGTCGAGCCGCTCTTCAGCGACATGGTCGGCGCCGCCGTCCAGACCAGGGAAGGGCTGAACTTCACCATCGTGGGCCTGGCCTCCAGCGTCACCAGGACGGCCGAGGCCTGGGTCACGCCCGCGCAGATGCAGGCGATGAAACCCACGACCGCCCAGATGCTCTACCGGTTCACCAAGGCCGAGACCGAGAACGACGTGCGCGCCGCCACCGCGAACGTCACCGCCGACCTGCCGCCGGCCGGCGTGCTCAACCAGCAGCCGTACCTCACCGTCAAGCAGGACGTCTCCAGGGCGGCCACCTCCTACCTGCCGTTCCTCGCCGGGTTCGGGCTGCTCGGGCTGCTGGTCGCGGTGCTCATCGTGGCCAACGTCATCAGCGGCGCCGTCGTCGCGGGGCAGCGGCACATCGGCGTGCTCAAGTCGCTCGGTTTCACCCCCAACCAGGTCATGGCGGTCTATCTGGCCATGGTCCTGCTGCCCGGGTTCGCCGGGTGCCTCGTCGGCACCGGGCTCGGCGCGCTGATCTCGCAGCCGCTGCTCGATCGCGTGTTCGCCGGCATCGGCGCGTCCATCGGCCTGGGCGTCAGCTGGTGGGTCTACCTCGCCGCGCTGCTCGGCGTGCCGGCCGTGGTCGTGCTGGCCGCGCTCATCCCGGCCTCGCGCGCGCACCGGCTGTCGGCCGCCGAGACCATCCGCTCCGGCAGCGCGCCCAGGGCGGGCCGCGGGCAGGCGATCCAGCGCGTGCTGTCCGGCACCCGGCTGCCCCGCAGCATGAGCCTCGGGCTGGGGATGCCGTTCGCCCGGCCGGGTCGCTCGGCGCTGACGCTCGCCGCCATCGTGCTCGGCGTGGCCGCGGTGACGCTCGCCACCGGCCTGTTCCAGACCATGACCGCGTACGGCGACACCGCGCAGCGCGTCGGCCACGTCCACTCCGTCGTCTATGTCGGACGCCCCGACCAGGTCAGGCCCAAGCTCGACGACGCCGCCATCGAGGCGCTGCTGCGCTCCCAGCCCGGCGTCCGCTACGTCACCGCCGACGCCTGGATCGACGTGCAGCTGCCCGGCCACACCAGCCGTAGCAAGGCGCAGTTCCTGCGCGGCGACGCCTCGACCCGCGGCGACGTGGTCGTGTCGGGCCGCTACTTCTCCGGCCCCAACGAGGTCGCGGCACCCTCGGCGTTCCTGAAACGCTTCGGGCTGCGCGTCGGCGACCGGCTCACGATCGCGCTCGGCGCCGCCCGCACCCAGGCCACGATCGTCGGCGAGGTCATGGACGCCTCCAACGACCTCATCATGGTGAGCTGGCCCACGCTGACCGCGATCGACCCCGGCGCCCGCGCCACCCAGTACGAGGTGCAGCTCACCCCCGGCACCGACGTCGACACCTTCAACGCCGCCGTCAAAGCCGCCGACCCCGGCCTCTATCCGCAGGCCAAGTCCCAGGTCGACCAGAACAGCGTGGCCATCATCGGCGCGGCCTCGCTCTTCACGCTGCTCCTCGGCACGGTCGCGACCCTGGGCGTCTTCAACACCGTCGTGCTCAACACCCGCGAGCGCCGCCGCGACCTCGCCATGCTGAAGTCCATCGGCATGACGCCGCGCCAGGTGACGCTGATGATGATCACGTCCATGGCGGCGCTGGGGGCCATCGGGGGCCTGGTCGGCATCCCGATCGGCATGGCCTCGCACCGGGTCATCGTGCAGGCCATGCTCGACGCCGTCGGGCTCAACGCGCCCGCGATCCTGCTCGACGTCTGGCAGGCCGCGGCCCTGGGTGCGCTGGTCGTGGCGGGCGTGGCCATCGCCATGCTGGGCGCGTTCCTGCCCGCCCGCTCGGCGGCCACCCTGACGATCGCGGAAGCGCTGCGTACCGAATGAGCGGACGGAGACGGGACTCCTGACCGATGGACACCCCCTACACGGCGGCGCAGTCACTGGCCCTCACCCTCCAGGAGGAACTGGTCGACGGCGTGCACGACTGCAGCCCTGACGCGCCGCGGACGGTGCTGACGATCACCGATCCGGCGAACGGCGAGACGTACCGGCTGGAGCTCGCCCCGGCGCACGTGGCGTATTTGGAGGACCTGCTGGCCTACGGCACGATCCCCTGAACACGTCCCCGCCGCGTGCGGCGGGGACGTGTTCAACTGCCGCCGTGGCGGCGGGCCTTCCCATGGCCGGTGCCGCGTTCAACTGCGGCTCGCCATGATCGTCCACGCGTTACTCTGCCTCCGGCTCAACGGAACGGAGACCGTGGATGCACAAGTTAGCCAGATCCCTGTCCTTGATCGGGGCCATCGTCGCGGCCACCCTCATCGCCACCGCAACGGCCGCGTCGGCCGCGCCCGCACGGGCCGACGGGCACCGCGTCACCGTCATGGTGCACGGGTTCGATCGCGAGGCGGACATCAGCTGCTCGGGCGCGTGGAACAGCGCCAGGAACCTGCTGAACGGCAACGGCTGGGGCGACGTCGTCACCTTCGGCTACTACAACAAGGCCACCAACTGCGACCTCAGGCTCAGAGGCACGACCGACACGCGCATCCAGGAGGTCGGCCGCCAGTTCGCGTGGACCGTCTACTACCTGTACTCCAGCAAGGACATCGCCATCGACGTGGTGACGCACTCCATGGGCGGCCTCGTCGCGAAGGCGGCCATCGAGGGCGTCAACAGGTACGGCGTGGGCAAGACGCCGCCCGACATCAGCGGGCTGACCGTCGATCCGGACGACATCGGCGCCACCGACTGGCCTCGTGACTGGCCGCCGTTCCTCTACATCGAGGACATGGTCACCTTCGCCACCCCGCACCAGGGCATCGGCAGCGCGCTGGTGACCGCGTGCGCCATCACCCACGAGCAGTGCAGCGACATGCGTCCCGGCAGCGGCTTCATCAGCTGGCTGGGCAAGCAGCCGCAGTCGCAGATGAGCACGGACTACACCTTCCTCGCCTCGCGGCATGACGACACCGTCAGCGTCGACTCGGCGACGAACAAGCGCACCGCCCACCACTGGGCCCTGTACGACGAGAACGCGAGCGGCGGCACGCTGAGCCACACCTCCATCCGCAACACCTCGACCGGCGACTGGCAGGTGGAGTACGGCGGGTCGGCGAGCGAGGAGGGCGAGAGCTCGACGTACGCGGCCCCGCTCGTCCGGATGATGGACGGCCTGTACGACCAGCAGGCGCAGTAGCCTCACGCCTCCGCCGGCAGGACCTCGCGCAGGAGCCGCCTGATCCTGTCGAGGTCCACGTCGGAGGCCAGCGTGGACTCGTCAGGCAGCTCGTCCACGAGGGGCTCCAGGCCGAACAGCAGGCGCGGCAGCGTCGGATGCAGGACGAGGCCGAACAACTCGTGTGAGATCGCCTCCGCCCGGCCGGGCGTCAGGTCCAGAGCGGTCGTCAGGTACGCCGCCAGGTCCGCGGCCGTGGTGCCGAAGAGGACGTCGTAGAGGCCGGCCGCCAGATCCGGGAGGCGGTCGGCCTCGGCGATGCCGAGCCTGATCATCCTGGCCGCCGCCGACCAGTGCAGGAGCTGGACGAACCGCCCGCAGTAGCGCACGGCCGCCTCGCGCGGGTCGTCGGAGTAGGTGGCGGGGGTGCGGATCCGGCCGCCGAACGAGCCGCGGATGTGCTCCACGACCGCGTGGAACAGCACGTCCTTGGTCGGGAAGTGCGCGTACAGGGACCGCTTGGACGTGCCCGCCCGCGCGGCGACGGCGTCCATCGAAGTCCGCTCGAAGCCGTCCTCCAGGAACGCGAACTTCGCCGTCTCCAGGATGTGCTCGCGCAACTCTTGCCCGCGTCGGGCCATGCCACCCTCACTAAAAAGTAAACGGTACAGTAGAGTTTACTTGGCTGGTCGAAACCACCGACCATGATGGTGACGACCGCTCCGACCAGGCAAATCGACACCAGACCCAGCCGCATGACCGCGCGACGAGGGCCTGAGATCGGGGACCATCCATGACACTCATCTGCATCGAGGAACACGCGGTCGATCCGGTGATCGCCGCGGCGGCGGGCCCGGCCATCGCCCGCGAGACGCCGTACATGCGTCTGCAGAGCCGCAGCGACTCGCCCGTGCGTCCCGGCCCAGGACGCCGGCCCGCCGTGGACATCGACGAGGCGTTCGAGCTCGGGGCCGACCTCGGCGAAGGACGCGTCAGACTGATGGACGAGCACGGCATCGACCTGCAGATCGTCTCCTGGACCAACCCGGTGCAGCTCGTGCCGGGCGACCGGGGGCTCGCCCTGTGCCGGGCGGCCAACGACCGGCTGGCGAAGGCGGCCGCCGCCCGTCCCGACCGGATCCAGGGGTTCGCGGCGCTGCCGTGGCAGGACCCGGCCGCCGCCGTGGACGAGCTGGACCGCGCCGTGACCGGCCTCGGACTGCGCGGCGTCCTCATCATGGGACGCCCAGGCGCCCGGTTCCTCGACGATCCGGCGTACCTGCCAGCCCTGGAGCGGATCGCCGCACTGGGGGTGCCGCTCTACCTGCACCCGTACGCGCCGGTGCCGCAGGTCCAGCAGGCCTACTACGCCGGGTTCGGCGACAAGGTGACCACCGAGTTCTCGCTGGCCGGCTGGGGCTGGCACCACGAGGCGGGGATCCACGTGCTGCGGCTCGTCCTCGCCGGCGTCTTCGACCGCCTCCCCGGCCTCCAGGTCGTCAGCGGCCACTGGGGCGAGATGGTGCCCTTCTACCTCAGCCGCCTGGACGACGTGCTCTCCCCCGGCGACACCGGCCTGTCGCGGACGATCACCGAGACCTACCGCTCGCACGTCTGGGTCACCCCGAGCGGCATGTACCAGCGGCCCCAGTTCGACTTCGTCCGCGCCGTGGTGGGGCTGGACCGGGTGATCTGGTCGGTCGACTACCCCTTCCTGCGGCTCGACGGCACGCGTGAGTTCATCGACGGGCTCGGCCTCACCCCCGATGAGCGGGAGCAGATCACCCACCGCAACGCCGAGCGTCTGTTCGGCCTGAACGGCGCGTAGCCGAGCATCAGCGCAACCGGGCCGCCAGCCCGTCGAGGACGACGCCGAGCTGCCGTTCGAAGCGCTGGTCACCGTCGTCGCGCAGATGCCCGGCGGCCTTGACCAGGTCGGCGCCCTCCCCCAGCCACTCGTCGCGCCCCTCCAGCGAGTAGCGCTCGGGGTCGTCGTCGCGTGGCCGGTTGCGCTCCTGCTCCTCGATCACGAAGCCGACCACGAACGCGGTGATCAGATCGATCGCGTCGTCCGCCTCGGCCAGCGAGAACCCCGCCCCGGTCAGGCTCTCCAGCCACGGATCCTTCGCCGTGACCACCGAGGGATCGGAGAAGCGGGTGCCGCTGAAGATGCGCGCGCCGTCGCGGTGCTTGAGGTATTCGGAGCGCAGGACGCGCGCGTACGCGGCCATCGCGTCCCGCCAGCCCGCGCCGGGATCGATCTCCGAGAGCGCCTGGATCACCCGGCGCATGACGAACGTGCTCATCTCGTCGAGCAGCTCCTGCTTGTTGCGGACGTGCCAGTAGAGCGCGGGTGCCCCCACGCCGAGCCTGGACGCCAGCGCACGGACTGTCAGCGCGTCCATGCCCTTGTCATTGAGCAGGTCGAGGGCCGCCGCCACGATCCGCTCCCGAGTGATGCCCTTCGCCACGGTTGACACCTTAACAAAGTTCAGGCACCGTTGACGGCGTCCAGAATTGAACTTAGTTCAGGAGGCGCTGTCATGCGTGCTGCCGTTGTCACCTCTCCCGACGCCACCCCCGTGTGCGCGGACTTCCCCGAGCCGCAGCCCCAGCCGGGCCGGGCGCCCGTCCGGCTCGTGGGCGCCGGCCTGCACCACGTCGTCCGCGGCATGGCCACCGGCCGCCACTACCGCAGCGGCGACGCCTTCCCCCTCGTCCCCGGCGTGGACGCGGTCGCCAGGACCGAGGACGGGCGGCTGGTCTACACGGGCCTGCCTCGCGGCCCCTGGGGCACGATGGCCGAGTCGATGGTCACCCCGTTCGAGGTGGAGGTGCCGGAAGGGGCCGACCCGCTCGCCGTCGCCGCCGGCATGAACCCCGCGTCGGCCGGCTGGATGCCGCTGGCCGCCCACCGCGAGGAGACCGGCGGGCTCGGCACCGTGCTGGTGCTCGGGGCCACCGGCATGTCGGGCGGCCTCGCCGTACGGGCGGCGGTGGCGCTCGGCGCCAAGCAGGTCATCGCGGCCGGCCGCGACCGCGCGGCGCTGGAGCCGCTGGCCGGCGTAGGCGCGCTCACCGTCCCGCTCACCCAGGACGGAGCCCTGGACGCGCTCGCCCCCGTGCTCGCCGAGACGCAGCCCACGCTGATCCTCGACTTCGTGTGGGGCTGGGTGGCCGAGGCCGCCTTCGGCGCTCTGGCCGGTTTCCGCCCCGACGAGGACGGCGAGACGACCTCATACGTGCAGATCGGCTCGCTCGCCGGGAACGACACGGCGCTGCCCGCGGCGCTGCTGCGCAGCCGGCGGTTCCGGGTCACCGGCAGCGGGCTCGGCTCGGTCTCCAAGGCCGACATGATCACCGAGTTCCCCCAGATGATCACCCGGTTCGCGGACGGCACCTTCGACGCGCCGTACACCGCCTACCCGCTCAGCCGCGTCGGCGAGGCGTGGGCGCACCAGGGCCGCACCCGCGCCGTCGTCGTCCCCGGCTGAGGCCGCACGGAAAGGGAGATCCAACATGGCGAGACGCGCGTTGGTGGCCGGGCTCGGCATCGCCGGCATGGCGGCGGCGATCGGGCTGCGGCAGGCCGGCTGGCAGCCGGTCATCGTCGAACGGGCTCCGGAACGCCGCCGGGGCGGCTACTTCGTCGGCCTCATGCCGGAGGGCCGGCAGGCGGCCACGGACCTCGGCATCCGCGACCACCTGCACACCCGCAACCCGCCGGGCGGCGGCAAGGCGTGGTCGCTGACCCGGCGCGGCGACCTCGAACCCGGCCTCGGCTTCCTGCACCAGCCGGGCGACCCGGCGGCGGTGGTCCGCGGGGACATCGAGGCCGCGCTCTGGCAGGGCGTGCAGGGGGACGTTCCCGTGCGGTTCGGCACGAGGCCGCTGACCATCGACGACACCGGCGCCGAGGTGCGCGTGCTCCTGGAGGACACCGCGACGGGCGAGGTGCGCCGGGAGAGCTTCGACCTGGTGGTCGGCGCGGACGGGCTGCGCTCGGAGGTGCGCCGCATGGTCTTCGGGCCGCACGAGGACCACATGGTCGGGTGGAACGCCATGATCTGCGCGTTCCAGCTCAAGGAGCAGGTGCCGTCGTTCGAGGAGGCCGACAGCATCACGGTCGCCCGTGCGGGCCGGGCCGCGTGGGTGTTCGGGTTCGCCGACCGGCCGCCGACCGTGCTGCTGACGTACCGGACCTCGGACGTCGACGCCGAGTTCGCCGGGTCCAGGGTCGAGCGGCTGCGGGAGGTGTTCGCCGACATGGACGACCCCGTGGTGCGGCACGCCCTGGACGCCCTGGAGGAGACGCCCGACTTCCTGTTCGACTCGGTGCACCAGGTGAAGATGCCCCGGTGGAGCAGCGGGCGGGTGATGCTGACCGGCGATGCCGCGTGGTGCCTGAACCTCTACTCGGGCATGGGGGCCACGTACGCGCTGCGGGGCGGGGCCGAGCTCGGCCGGGCGTTGCGGGAGCACCCTGACTCCCTCGACGCCGCGCTGACCGCCTGGGAGTCGGAGCTGCGGCCGTCCGTCGTCCGGCATCAGCACCTCGCCCGGGTGAAGGGGCAGTTGTTCGTGCCGTCGAACGTGCCCATCGAGGTCGTCCGCTCGGTGGCGGTGCGGCTGGCCTGCGCCATGCGCGAGCGCAGGCTCGCCAAGGCACGGGCGAAGGAGGCACGGGCGGCATGACGGCCGTGATCGCACGCCTGCCCCATCCGGGCGCGCGACGGCTCGGCTGACCCCCCTCGGGCTCGCCGGTGCAGCCCCTTCGGCGCCATCGGCGAGCCGGCCGCCCTCCCGACACCAGGAGCTTCTTCGATGCCCTTCAAAGACGCGGCCATCGCCTGGCGGCCCGCGCTGCTCGCCCGCGCGTTCCAGGCCGGCTTCCCGATCCTGAGCCGGGTGCTGCTGGAGTCGCCGAAGCTGCGCTTCGCCACGAAACCGCTCACCGTGCCGGCCAGGATCACGATCCCGACCCGGCACGGCGACGTCGGCGCCCTGCTGTACCGGCCGATCTCCGCCGACATCGAGGCGCAGCGGACGGCCGGGCGGCGGCCGCCCGTCCACCTGCTCCTGCACGGCGGCGCGTTCATGGCCCGCCGTCCCGAGCAGGCGGACAACGTCGCCAGGTACCTGGCGAGCGAGGTGGGCTGCTACGTCGTCCTGCCCGACTACGACGTGGCTCCGCAGGTCCGCTTCCCGGTCGCCGAGCAGCAGTGTTACGACGTCTATGCGTGGATCCTCGGCCAGGCGGGCGTGTGGGGCTGGGACGAGAGCCGGGTCTCGGCCGGCGGGGCGGGCGCGGGCGCGAAGCTCGCGCTGAGCGTGATCGTCCAGGCGTTGCAGGACGGCAGGCCCGCGCCGGTGGCGGCGAGCCTGGAGTACGGGGTGTCGGACTTCACGCTGCCCGACGAGAGCCGTACGTCGCCGCTGCGGTTCCCGATGATCGGCGCCTGGATACCGCGGATGGTCCGCGCGACCTACCTCGCGGGCGCCGACCTGGCCGATCCCGTCGTGTCGCCGGCCGCGTACCCGAGGCTCGGGGATTTTCCGCCGCTGCTCGTCCTCACCGGCGGCCTGGACGCCCTCAGGCATGACATGCGCGCGTTCGCCGAGCGGGCGCGGGCGCGGGGCGCGAAGGTCGAGCACCGCGAGTTCGCCCGCTCCGATCACGGGTTCACCCACGTCAGGCCGGTGGAGACCGCGCGTGCGGCCATCACGATGATCGGCCGGCACCTGCGTGCCGCCTACGACGCGCCCGAGCGCCACTTCCTCCTCGAACGCCCCCGCGAACCAGGCCCGGCTTGAGCTTCTGCGCCGGGCGTGCGTAGAATCAGGGCAGTCGTACAGGACGACTGCCCTGATTCGGAGGTGCCATGAGATCACCGGCGGCTGAGCGCGGGCGCGCCGTACGGGAACGCCTGCTGAACGCGGCGGCCGAGCTCATCCCCGAACGCGGCTGGACGGCGGTCAGCACCCGGACACTCGCCGAGCGCGCCGGGGTGACGCCCAGCGTGGTGCACTACCACTTCCCCTCGCTGGCGAGCCTGCTGAACGAGGCCGCGATCAGCAGGATGAGCGCCATGCTCGCCGAGATGGACGGGCTGCTGGCGAGCACCCCCGAGCCCGGCGCCGCGATCGGGACGATGCTCGCCTCGATCGACGCCTACACCGGCACCGACCCCACCTCGCTGCTGTTCGTCGAGGCCTACCTGGCGAGCACCCGCGACGACGAGCTGCGTGAGCGGATCGCCGCGCTGATCACCGGGTTCCGTCAGCGGTTCGGCGCGGCGCTGGAGCGGCACGGGGTGCCCGCCCCTTACGCGACCGCCGCCGTGCTCGCGGCCTGCGTGGACGGCCTGCTGCTGCACCGCGGCCTCGGCCTGACCGCCGACGACACCTCGGCGGTGCTGCGCAGGCTGCTCACCGACCCTGCCAAGGAGGAATGACCGTGCGCACAGTGATTTGCGGAGCCGGCATCAGCGGGCTGGCCCTGGCCCATCGGCTCGCGGCCGAGGGCGGCGAGGTGGTGCTGGTCGAACGGGCTCCCGGGCGCCGCCCCCAGGGGTACATGATCGACTTCTTCGGTCCCGGGCTGGAGGCGGTCGAGGCCATGGGGCTGCTGCCCGCGTTCGAGCGGGCGGCGTACCACTATGAGGAAGGGCATCTCGTCGGCGCGGACGGCCGGCCAAGGGCCACGGTCCTGACGAAGAGCTTCGCGCGCGGCCGGCTGATGAGCATGATGCGCCCCGACATCGAGGCCGTCCTGGCCGAGCACCTTCCCGCCGAGGTCGAGCTGCACTACGACACCGCGCTGACCGGCGTGACCGAGCGCCCCGACGGCGTTTCCGCGACGCTCGCGGACGGCACCGTCCTCGACGCCGACCTGCTGGTGGGCGCCGACGGGATCCACTCGACCGTGCGCCGGCTGGTGTTCGGGCCCGAGGAGCGCTACCTGCGCCACCTGGGGCTGCACACGGCGGCGTTCACCTTCGACGCGCCTGACGTGCACGCCGCCACCGAGCACGCGTTCCGCCTCACCGACTCGGTCGACCGGCAGATGGGCTTCTACGCACTGCGCGACGGCCGCGTCGCCGCGTTCACCGTGCACCGCAGCGCCGACCCCGCGCTGCCCGGCGACCCTCGGGCGGAGATCAGGCGGGCCTACGCCGGCCTCGGCTGGGTGACGCCGCGCGCCCTCGAACAGTGCCCGCCGGCCGAGGAGATCTACTACGACCAGGTCGCGCAGATCGAGCTGCCGCGGTGGAGCTCGGGCCGGGTCGTCCTGCTCGGGGACGCCGCGTACGCGGTGTCGCTGATCGCCGGGCAGGGCGCGTCGCTGGGGATCGCGGGGGCGTACCTGCTGGCCGACCGGCTCGTGCGCGTGCCGTCGATCGAGGCGGCCTTCGCCGATTTCGAGCGGCTGTGGCGGCCGGTCGTCGCCGAACGGCAGCGCAACGCCCGCTCGCTGGCCCGCTGGTTCCTGCCCGCCACCCCGGCCGACCTGCGGATCCGGCGCCTCATGCTGAGGCTGAGCCGGGTGCCCTTCGTGATGGACCGCCTGGCCACCCTCCTCACGGGCAAGGACGTCACGCTCGCCGACGTCCTGCGCCGCGCCGGTGATCGCCCGCTCGGCCCGGTGAGCGGTAGCGTGCCTTTGACGCCCGCGTGAGGCCGGAGGGATGCCCGCATGACCACGCAGCGACGCACGCAGGACGACGTGCTCGGCTACTTCGACACGCTGTCGAACTGGGGGCGCTGGGGCGAGGACGACCAGCTCGGCACGCTCAACCACATCACCGACGAGGTCCGCCTGGCGGCGGCGCGGGCCGTGCGGCACGGCAGGAGCGTGTCGTGCGCGTGGGAGGTCGCCGCGCCCGGTGACATGGAGCGCTCGACGATGGCCTGCCCGTGCGCGGCCGAGATGCCGGGCGCCGCGAACATGCCGTCGCCGACGTTCGCCAACGACCGGCGCTGGGGCTTCTCGACCGAGCGGCTCGGCCTCACCTTCCACGGCAACACCGTCACCCACCTCGACGCGCCGTGCCACATCTTCTGGGACGGCAAGCTCTACAACGGGCGGTCGCACGAGCTGGTCGACGCCGCCACGGGGTCGGGGTGGGGCACGGTCACGGCCGCCGCGAACGGCATCGTCACCCGCGGCGTCCTGCTCGACGTCGCGGCCGTCCGCGAGGTGCCGTGGCTGGAGCCGGGCCAGGGCGTCTTCCCCGAAGACCTGGAGGCGGCAGAACGCCGCCAGGACGTCCGGGTACGCCCAGGAGACGCCGTGCTCCTGCGCACCGGCCAGGGCCGGGCCCGCCACGAAGGCGCGTCGGACAACGGCTGGACGCAGGCCGGCTGGCACGCCTCCTGCCTGCCGTGGCTCCACGAGCGCGGCGTCGCCCTGATCGGCGCCGACACGCCGCAGGAGGTCCAGCCGTCGGGCTACGACGACGTGCTGATGCCCGTCCACGCGGTGGCCCTCGTCGCGATGGGCCTGTGGCTCCTGGACAACTGCGACCTGGAGGCGTGCGCGGCCACGGCCGCCGAGCTGGGCCAGTGGGACTTCCACCTCGCCCTCACCCCTCTCCGCCTCGCCGGCACCTCCGGCAGCCCCGTCAACCCGATCGCCACCTTCTGATTCGCTTTGTTCGGATCAACCCGAACAAAGCGATAGCATCGGGGCATGAGCGTCGATGAGTTCGTGGAGGACGCCGGCCTCTTCTACGAGCGGCTCGGGCTGAGCCGCACGTCCGGCCGGGTCATGGGCCTGCTGCTGACCACCGACTCGGGCGGCGCCGACGCGCCGGAGCTGGCCGAGGCGCTGGGCGTGGCCAAGAGCAGCATGAGCGTGGCCCTGCGGCAGCTGGAGCAGGCGGGGCTGATCGAGCGGTTCAGGGTCAGGGGCGAGCGGCGCGACCGCCACCGCCTGGCGGAGGACGTCTTCGCCCGCGCCTTCCGCGCGAAGCTGGCCGAGTTCGACGGCTTCCGCGCCCTGGCCGAGCAGGGGTTGCGCGCGGTGGGCGACGACCCGGTCCGGCGGCGGCGGCTGGAGCTCATGCGCGACATGTACGCGTTCATGATGGACCGCTTCCCCCGGCTGCTCGACGAGTGGGACGAGCTCAAGGACCGCCGATGAGACCCTTACTCATCACCGTGGGCAGCCGTGGCGACGTGCAGCCGTACCTCGCGCTGGCCCTCGGGCTGCGGGCCGCCGGGCACCGGCCGCTGCTGGCGGCGCCGCGCCGTTTCGCGCCGCTCGCCGCCGCCCATGGCGTGGAGTTCGCGCCGCTGAACGACGAGATGCTGGGGTTGCAGGACACCGTCCGCGGGCAGGGCGTGCGCGCCGCCATCACCGCCGCCCGCTCGGTCAAGCCGATGCTGCGCCGGATGCTCGACGACCAGGCGGCGCTCACCGCCGAGCCGGCCGACGTCGTGATATATCACCCGAAATCGCTCGGCGGCCCCTCGATCGCCGAGAAGCTCGGCGTCCCGGCCCTGGCCGGCCTGCTGGTGCCGCTCTACCTGCCCACCGCCGCCTTCCCCTCGCCGATCCTCCCCTTCCGGGTGCCACGCGGCCTCAACCGGGCGAGCTGGCGGATCTCGGGGGCCGTCGAGGCGCCGTACCGGCGCACCGTACGCGGCTGGCGGGCGGACAAGCTCGGCCTGCGCGGCACGCCCAGGCCGGTGACGGCACTGGTCGAGGCGGGCGACGTCCTGCACGCGTGGAGCCCGCACCTGCTGCCCGCCCCCGCCGACTGGCCCGCCGCCGCCCGGCCGACCGGCTTCTGGTCCCTGCCCACCGGCGACTGGACGCCGCCCGAGCGGCTGGCCCGCTTCCTCGACGACGGCGACCCGCCCGTCTACGTCGGCTTCGGCAGCTCCGCCGGCGGCGACCCCGGCACGCTGACGGCCACGGTGCTGGAGGCCGTACGGCTGACCGGGCGCCGCGCCGTCCTGTCCACCGGCTGGGGCGCGCTGCGCCCCGAGGGCGAGCCGGACGGCGTCCTGGTGATCGAGGAGGCGCCGCACGAGTGGTTGTTCCCGCGCGTGGCGGTCGCCGTCCACCACGGCGGCATCGGCACGGTGGCCGCCGCCCTGCGCGCCGGAGTCCCCCAGGTGGTGCGCCCGTTCCTGGGCGACCAGCCGTTCTGGGCCGGCCACCTGCACCGGCTCGGCGTCGCACCCGCCCCCGTGACCGGCCGCCTCACCCCCGACCTCCTGGCCACCGCGATCGAGGCGGCGATCCCGCTGGCCCCGGCCGCCGTCGGGCTGGCCGCCCGCGTGACCGCCGAGGACGGCGTCGCGACGGCCATCGCCCGCATCACCTCATGAGGCCGGCTCGTCGCGTCGTTCCTTCGAGCCGCGGATCCGCCGGGCGACGCCGTACCAGGCGGGCAGCTCGCGCTCGTCGTCGAACCAGCGGGCGACCACGATGTCGGTCGAGGAGTGCAGCAGGATCGAGGCCACGATGGTCACCGCCACGATCTGGAACACCTGCTGGGCGGCGCCGATCCCGGAGGCCAGGACGAGCAGGCCGTAGACGACCGAGGCGAAGCCCTTCGGGCCGAACCAGGCCACCGCGGCCTGCTCGCGCATCGACAGGCCGGCGCGCAGGAACGACACCCAGATGGCGATGGGCCTGGCCAGCACCAGCGCGCCCAGCGCGAACAGCCAGCCCTGCCAGCCCACGGCGAGCAGGGAGGGCGTGATGAGGGCGCCGAACACCAGCAGCGCCGCGAGCTTGAACAGCTCGGCGATCAGCTCGCCGAAATGCTCGAACGACTCGCGCTGCCGCGGCCCGAAGGTGGCCACGGTGATGCCGGCGGAGAAGGCGGCCAGGAACAGGTTGCCGTGCGTGGCCTTGCCGATGGCGAGCACGAGCAGGCCGATGGCCAGGGCGTTGAGCGGCTCGTACTGGGTGGAGGCGGCGAACCAGCGGGTCTGCTCCAGCTTGATGGCCAGCCACGGCACGGCCACGCCGATCAGCACGCCGAGGCCGAGCTCCAGACCGAGCTCCCCCAGGTGCAGGTCGTGCGAGCCGGCGGCGATGGCCAGGAACACCAGCACGAACGGCAGCGCGAGCCCGTCGTTGACACCCGACTCGACGTTGAGCAGCTGCCGCAGCCGGGGCGGCACCTTCTCGTTGCCGACCAGCGCGGCGGCGAAGACCGGGTCGGTGGGCGCCAGGATCGCCCCGACCAGCAGCGCCTCGATCCAGCCCAGCCCGAGCAGGTAGTGCGCGCCGACCGCGGTGATGACCAGCGTGAGCGGCAGCCCCCAGCCCAGGGCACGGCCGGGCAGCCGCCACGCGCTGCGCAGATCCTGCCAGCCCACGCGCATGCCGTCGGTGAAGAGCACCGCGAACAGCGCCAGCTCGGCCAGCGTGGCCACCAGCGGGTCGGCCGCCGTCAGCGAGACCACGCCCAGGGCCCCGTCGCCGAGGACGAACCCGGCGACCAGGAACAGCGCCGCCGTGGACAGGATGGTGCGGTGGGCGAGGCTGGACAGCAGCACGGCCAGCAGGAGCAGGAGAGCGAACGCTGTCAGGAGCATGGGGGGCGGAGACCTCCGGTCGACATCCGAAGCTGGAGATTTTCGCCGACCAGACTTCCCGGCACACCGGGACCTACCGTAACAGCACCCGATTCGCCGGTGTTCACCCGATCAGGTCACGCCGCCGCAGCGCCGCCAGGCCCACGCTCAGCAGAGCCGCGGCGACGCCGCTCAGCGCGGCCATGGTGACCGGCCCCGGGTCGGCGAGCGCCGAGTAGTGCACGTGCGCGAACGGGGACAGCCGGAAGACGCCGTCGCCGAGCACGCCGATCTCCCAGCCGAACTCCAGGAGCACGACCAGCGCGAAGGCCGCCCACGCGGCGACGGCTCCGGCCCGGCCGAGCAGCCCGTAAGCGGCGGTCGCGAGACCGGTGAGCACCCAGACGGCGGGCAGCAGCGCCATGGTCATGCCGAGCATGCCGGGCACGTCACCGGCCCCGATCCCGCACAGCACGCCGACGACAGCCAGCAGCGGCGCGGGCACGGCCAGGGCGATCACCACGTGTCCCGAGGCCCACCGCAGCCGCCCGGTCGGCCCCGCCAGCAGGGCTTCGGCGCTGCCGTCCGCCTCCTCCCGCCACAGCCTGGACAGCATCAGCAGGGAGCAGAGCGCGACGGTGTAGGCGCCGAAGACGTAGATCACCAGCCCGTAGAAGACCTCCGCGGCGCCGGCGGCGCCCATCCTGGACGCCCACACCGCCAGGCCGGGGCTCCGGCCGAACCGCTCGATCGCCTCCTGCCCGCCGAACCCCAGCACCAGCCCGAACAGCACGGCGGCGGCGAGCCAGGCGACCACCCCCGCGCGCTGCATCCGCCAGGCCAGGGCCGGCGGGGTGCGCAGCCAGGCCGCCGCCGTCGCCGGGCCCGCGCGATCGGGCAGCAGCCCGGCGCCGAGATCACGGCGTTCCGCCAGCCGGTACGCCAGCGCCACCAGCCCGGCGGCGACCAGGGCGGCCGCGGCGAACACCCACCAGCGTTCGCCGGCGTACGGTCGTGCCCGCAGCAGCCAGCCGGTCGGCACCAGCCAGCCGAGCCACGCGGCGCCCGTCAGCTCGCTGACCCCGCGGACCAGGTACAGCGCGAAGAACAGGGTGAGCGTGCCCACCGCGGCCGGCCGGGCGCCGCGCGTCAGCTGCACGGCGACGGCGGCCATGCCCGTGGCCAGGGCGCCGCCGCAGCCCGCGACCAGGCCCCAGGCCAGCGAGCCGGCCGCCGGCACGCCCGCCGCCGTCAGCAGCGCGGCCATCAGGACGGCGAGGACGGCGTTCGCGGCCAGAACGACGGTCAGCGCGGCGGTGAGCGGCGCGTGCCGGCCGACCGGCGCGGCTCCGAGGAGTTCGCGCCGCCCGGCCTGTTCGTCGGAGCGGGTGTGGCGGACCAGGAACAGCACGCTGCCGAGCGCCGCGAAGATCATCGTGGCGGCGGCGCGCTGCTGGGCGGCGATGGCGCCGACGCTCAGCTCGTAGGCGGGGCCCTGCATGAGCAGCACGGCGGGGTTGGCGGCGATCTGCTCGGCGTACTGGCGGCGCGATTCCAGGGTCGGCAGCAGGGTCTCGATGGTGGCGACGGTCGCGTACGCGAAGCCGGCGACCATGAGCAGCCACAGCGGCAGCCAGACGCGGTCGCGACGCAGGATCAGCCGGATCAGCGCGGTCGTCCCGGCCATGTCAGCCCGCCCTGCCGGAGAGCGGCGCCTGGTAGTGGCGCAGGAACAGCTCCTCCAGGGTGGGCGGCCCGGCGGTCAGCTCGCGGACGCCGAGTGCCGCCAGCCGGGCCAGCACTCCGGGCAGCTCGCCGGTGTCCACCTGGCAGCGCACCTGTCCGTCCGCGTCCACGGCCAGGTCGTGCACGCCGGGCAGCGCCGCCAGCCCGCCGGGCGGGCCGGGCAGCCGGGCGGTGATCGCGGTGCGGGTCAGCCGGCGCAGGTCGGCGAGCGTGCCGGTCTCGACCGTGCGTCCGGCGCGGATGATCGTCACCCGGTCGCACAACGACTCGACCTCGGCCAGGAGGTGGCTGGACAGCAGGATCGTCCTGCCGCGCGCTCGCTCGTCCGCCACGCAGTCGCGGAAGACGGCCTCCATCAGCGGGTCCAGGCCGGAGGTCGGTTCGTCGAGCAGCAGCAGCTCGGCGTCGCAGGCGAAGGCGGCGATCAGCGCCACCTTCTGCCGGTTGCCCTTGGAGTAGGCGCGGGTCTTCTTGCCCGGGTCAAGCTCGAAGCGCTCGATCAGCTCCGCCCGGCGGGCCGGGTCGACGCCGCCGCGCAGCCTGGCCAGCACGTCGATGACCTCTCCCCCGGTCAGGCCCGGCCACAGCCGCACGTCGCCGGGCACGTAGCAGAGCCGGCGATGCAGCTCGACGGTCTGCCGCCACGGGTCGCCGCCCAGCAGCCGGACGTGGCCGGCGTCGGCGCGCAGCAGGCCGAGCAGGATGCGCAGCGTGCTGGTCTTGCCCGCGCCGTTGGGGCCGAGGAAGGCGTGCACCTCTCCTTGGCGGACGGACAGCTCCAGGCCGTCCAGGGCCCGGGTCCTGCCGTACGTCTTGACCAGGCCGGTGATCTCGATCGGGTCAGTCATCGTCGTGCTCCCCGGTGATCCGGCGGCCGGCCGGCGAGCGGACGAAGTCGCCCATGGCGGCGTACACGTCGGCCATGGCGGCGCCGATGGCGGTGGCGTGCTCGCCCGACAGCACGTTCACGCCCATCCTGCGGCCGAGGTGGCCGTGCAGGACGATCGTGCCCGCATGCATCGCGCTCATCACGGCGGCCGCGTCGCGGGCCTTGGCCGAGCCCGCGGGGAAGCGGTCGGGCCAGGTGCCGGTCAGGAACTCCTCGGTCACCCGGACCGCGCCCTCGAAGAAGGCGTCGGCGGCGGGGCTGCCGTCCACCAGGGCGCGGGCGAGGTAGCGGGCCATCGGCTCGCTGCCGTCGTACAGGGCGGCCAGTCCGCCCGGGTCCGGCTTGGCGACCTCGTCCTTCGAGCGTCCGACGAGCCGGTCGAGGACGTACGCGTCGCAGGCGTCGCGCAGCCCGTCCTTCGTGCCGTAGTGGTGCTGCACCAGCCCCACGGACACGCCCGCTGCCGCGGCGATGTCCTGCAGCCGGGCGGCCTTGACGCCGCGCTCGGCGAACTGGGCCAGCGCGGCGTCCCTGATCCTGGCGCGCGCCGTCAGGTCGTCGAGCGGTCTCTCGCTGCTGTCCTTCATGCCGCGACCATATACAGATATGGTTTCCCATATCTAGATACCGGCCGAGTTTTTCGCCGCTGATCGAATTCACCACGCCGGACCGCTCCTTGTTGGTACGTTCGTGGTCGGTGTGCCGGGAAGTCTGGTCGGCGATGCCGTAACCGTCGATCATGAGAGGCCCCCTCGCATGCGCGCCCGCGATCTCACCGCGCCCTTCCCCACCGTCACGCTCGACGCCTCCGTGCACGAGGCCGCGAAGCTGCTGGCCGAGCAGAAGCTGCCCGGCCTCATCGTGCTCGACCAGCGAGGCCGGCCACTGAGCATCCTTCCGGGCACCCAGGTGCTGCGGCTCGCGGTGCCCGCGTACTGCCAGGACGACCCGGCGCTGGCGCGAGTGGTGGACGAGGCGCACGCCGACCGCTTCCTGCGCTCCCTGACCGGCCGCACGGTCCGCGACGCCCTTCCCGAGCAGCCGCGCGAGCTGCCGATCACCGACCCGGGCGCGACCGTGCTGGAGATGGCGGCGCTGATGGCCCGTACGCACAGCCCGCTGGTGGCGGTGGTGGAGGACGGGCGGCTGATCGGCGCGGTGACGCTGCAGGCGCTCATGGACTGGGCGGTCGCGGACTGACGGTTCTCTGACGCGGAGGGCCATGGACAGCGGCGCTCTATTTTGTTTACGATACCGTTCCGTTAATTATTGAGGGGGTGGCGATGGACGCCGACGTTCTCGTAGTGGGTGCCGGGCCGGTCGGCCTGGCTCTGGCGTGTGCTCTCCTGCAGCACGGCGTCTCCGTACGCGTGATCGACAGGGCCGCGGCCCCGGCCACCACGTCGCGGGCCAACTTCGTCCACGCGCGCGGCTCCGAGGTGCTCGACCGGCTCGACGCGCTCAGCGGCCTGCCCGAGGAGTCGGTCAGGGCGATGACGATCACCACCTACGCCGGCGACCGCGCCATCATGCGCATCAGGTTCGGCGACCCCGGCATGAAGACCGCCGCTCCCCCGATGGTGATCTCCCAGGCCCGCGTCGAGGCGCGGCTGCGCGACCGCCTGGCCGAGCTGGGCGGCGCACCGGAGTGGGGCTCCGCCCTGGTCGCCGCCGATCAGGACGCCGACGGCGTCACCGCCGTGCTGGGCGACGGGCGTACCGTGCGGGCGCGCTGGCTGGTCGGCTGCGACGGCAGCGGCAGCACCGTACGCAAGCTCGCCGGCATCGGCTTCCCCGGCGTCAAGCTGAGCGAACGCTTCCTGCTCGTCGACGCCCGCCTCGACACCGCCCTCGACCGCTCGGGAACGAGCGGCTGGGTGCATCAGGAAGGCATGCTGGGCGCGATGCCCATGCCGGGCGGGCACTGGCGGCTGCTCGCCTACGACCCCGCCTTCCAGGACGACAAGCCGGGCGAGGAGCAGATCGTCGAGCGCATGCGCCGCATCCTGCCCGAGCGCACGGGCCTGCGGGACATCCGCTTGCTCGACGCGTCGTGGGCGTCGTTGTTCCGGGTGCATCGCCGGCTGGCCGACACCTACCGGCGCGGGCGCGTCCTGCTGGCCGGGGACGCGGCCCACGTGCACGCGCCGTTCGGCGGGCAGGGCATGCTCACCGGCGTCGGCGACGCCGAGAACCTCGCGTGGAAGCTGGCCCTCGTCGTGCGGGGCGGGGCCGGGGAGCGGCTGCTGGAGACGTACGAGGCCGAGCGGCGCCCGCTGGCCACCCAGGTGCTGCGCGGCAGCAGCGCCACCACCAAGGTCAACATCGCTTCCGGGCCCTTCGGCCGCTTCCTGCGCGACCGGGTTCTCGTTCCCGTGCTCAACATCGCCTGGTTGCAGCGGCGGGTCACGTACACGACGTCCCAGCTGTGGGTCAGCTACCGGCGCGGGCCGCTCGGGGGCGGCGGGCGGCGGCCACGTCCCGGCGACCGGATCCCCGACCTGGACTGCACGCGCCCCGACGGCACCCCCACCCGGCTGCACGCCGAGCTGCGCGGCCGCTGGGCGGTGCTCGGCGACGGCGCCGCGTTCGACGCGGCCCGCCGGCGGCTCGGCGACCTCGTGGTCCACCTGCGGCCGACCGGCCCCGCGCCCACTATGCTCGTACGCCCGGACGCCCACCTCGCCTGCAAGGGCGGCCCCGCCGAGATCACCCGCTGGCTGGACGGAGCACTCGCTTGACCGCAGCCCGAGGACGCGGACGCCCCCGCGACCCCGAGACCGACGCCGCCATCCTGCGTGCCGCGCTGGAGCTGTTCATCGAGCGCGGCGTCGAGGGCACCAGCATCGAGCAGATCGCCAAGCGCGCGGGGGTGGGCAAGCTCACCGTCTACCGCCGCTGGACCACCAAGGAGGACCTGATCGCGCAGGCGGTCGAGCAGCTCGTCAGCGCCGACATGGTGCCCACCACCGGCGAGGTGCGGGCGCTGGCGCCGCAGGACATCATCGAGGCCGGGCTGAAGACGGCGGCGGAGACGACCGCGAGCCCCGCCTTCCGCGCGCTGGTCGCCCGCATGATGGGCGCGGCCGTCAGCCACCCGCAGCTCATGGCCGTCTACTGGCGGCACCACGTCCTGCCCCGCCGCGAACTGGCCACCGCCATGCTCCGCCGCGCCCAGCAGGACGGCACGGTGGCCGAGGACGCCGACCTCGACGTGCTCATCGACATGATGGCCGGAGCCGTCACCTGGCGCGTCCTCCAGCCCGACCCACCGGATGCCGACGGCATGCTCGACTACCTCAAGAGCGTCTACCGGCAGATCGGGCTGTACCCCCGGTGACGGAGCACGAAAAGGTGGCAGAAACCTGACTTTTTCGGTGATGTCGATGGCGCGATGATGACGGGGTGGGGCCAGACGGGTGGCGACGGTGGGTGTTGACCGGGGGCATAGCGGTCACACCATTTACCGTCGCGCTGCTGGTCAATCCCCAGGAGAACGGCTTGGTGGACCAGGCGGGCTGGGTGGCCGGCGCGTTGGGCCCGGCGGTCGCGTTCCTCCTCTTCTTCCTCCAGAACAGAACCACCCGCCACGAGCAGGCCCCGGCCCGGGCCGCGAATGAGGCCGGGCACGTCGAGCGCGGCACGCCGCCGCGAGTCGGTCCCGCCGCCCTGCCTCCTGTCGAGACGGTCGCCCCGGCCATGCCGATGCAGGGCCGGAAGGCCGAGCAGACCGCCCTGCGGGAGCGGCTGCTCGGCAAGCCGGGTGGCGTGGTCATCGTCAGCGGTGCAGGCGGCGCCGGGAAGTCGCGGCTCGTGAACGCGGTCCTGGACGAGCTGCGGAAAAGGCGTCGATCACCGGCACGCCCGCACATCATCTCCTACCAGGCCGCTCCCGACCGGCGATTACCTTTGAAGGCGCTGGTCGAAGACATGGAACGGCTGAGCGGGGTCCAGGCCATCGCATGGGAGCACCTTCCAGACGGCGCGGCTCCGCCCGACCATTTCCGAGCGACGGTGGAGGCGCTCGGGGAACGACCCCTGGTGATCGTCGTCGAGAACGCCGAGCATCTGATGGACACCGGGACCGGGGAGATCGCGAGCGACGAGCTGAATCAGGCGTTCGAGATCCTCGCCACCACGCCGGGCCACCGGGTCCACGCGGTTCTGGTGACCCGGACCGCGCCGAAGGCGTCCGAACGACACGTCTGGCCGGCCATGGCGGCCTCGCTCGAGATCGGCGCGCTCCCCGTCGAGCACTTCACCCGCTACCTGGACGAGCTGGACAAAGCGACGGGGCATGACCTGGCCGGCCTCCTCACCGCCCGGTACGAGCGGTTGCACGGCAACCCGCGGCACGCCGAGCTGGCCCACGCGATCCTCGCCTCCCCCGCGTGCGACGGACGCAGGCTCAACGCCGTCCTGCTGGACCCCGGGGCCGACGGCCTGTCATGGGCCCTCGTCGACGAGCTGGCCGACGTGCTCGGCCTGACCGCACGGCGGGTCCTGGAAGCCCTGGACGCCTTCGGCACGGCGATCGACGCCGCCGGGGTGTGCGCCGTCCTCAAGGACATGTGTCCCGAGGACGAGGTGAAGGAGATGCTGTCGACGCTGGTGGCGAAGGGCGTCGTCCAGACCACCCCGGACGGCCAATACCACCTGCCGCCGTCCGGGGCCGACTGGCTCGGACGCGGCGCGCCGGACGTCCGGCTCAGTGAAGCGCGGCAGAGCATCCTGCTGTTCGACAGCGCCAATCAGCTGTACAAGCGCCGGGTTCGGAATCCCAGCGGCATCGAGGACCTGCGCGTCGACTTCGCCGGTGTGCGGGCCCATCTCCGTACGGGCGTGACCTTCTTCCACGCGTACAAGCTGATCGAGTACCTCGATGCGAAGCTGAGCGTCTGGAACTGCGAGTTCCTGCTCACCGAGCAGCGCGAGGCGCTCAGGGGACGGCTCGACGAACCGATCTGGGCGCAGCAGAACGAGAACGCGCTCGGGCATCTCTATGCCGCGCAAGGACGTTTCACCGAGTCGATCGAGGCGTACGGCAACGCGATGCTCCGTGCCGACGCTCTGGAAGACGAGCCCAACCGCATCCGCATCGAGGTGAACCTGGCCGGATCCTCCTGGTGGCAGGGCGACGTCAAGAAGGCCCTCACCACGTACGACAAGGCCAGGAAGGACTGCGACGCGATCATCCGCGACGATCCAGAGCTCCGGCCGGTGCGGATGGGGGCCCTTGAGGGGATGGCAGACTGCCATCGGCACCATGGACGCTACGACGAGGCTCTGGATCTGGCCCGTCAGGCCATGGGCGAGCCCGACGACCCCGCGTATCCGCACACGGCGGAAGGCGAACGGACCGCCGGGCGGCGCGTCGACCTCGCTCTGAAGCTCGCCCGCTGGCACAGCGAACTCGCCGAGGACAAGGAGGCCGACGGCCTCCTGGCCATCGCGAGGACGGAGATACGGATCCGGCAACCAAAGGGCGGGCAGCGGGCCGATCTCTGGGCGCGTTACTACGCGGAAGCCGCCGGGATCAACCTCCTGCGGGGGCTCTTCCACGAGGCGAGAGCGGTGGCGAATCTGGCGGTCGACGACGCGCTGGCGTTCGGCGACCCGCTGACCCTGCTCCGGGCGCGGACGAGCCTGTCCTACGCGTACCTGCTGGGAGAGACCGCCGACGTGGCCGAGGCCACCCGGCAGATCGAGAGCGCGGCACGGTACCGGCGGCCGGGGGGCCCGCTCCTCGTCCCGGCGCTCCGAGCGCTGGTCGCACCGGGCGCCGATGACGCCCGCGCGCGCTTCACGCAGCTCCTCGAAGAGGCCGGCGAGCGGATCGGCCGCGATGACGACGACGTCTCGGCCTGGAACTACCTCGGGTTCGCCAGGTGTGGTCTGGCTTTCAGCGCGGATGACGCCATCGAGGCGTTCCGTTCGGCACGCGAGAAGATGGCCCTGCGGCCCGCGCCGAACCGGGCCGGCCACCTGATCGCCATGATCGAGCTACTCGATCGGCGGAGCGCGACGCCGGGCCGGTTGCAGCCGGTCATTCACGATCTGCGCACGGCCGGCGCGCGTCCCACCGGAGCCTGAGCCCGCCCGTTCAGCCGCGCGATCCCGGCGCGTCGGCGTCGGCCCGCAACCAGCCCTCCGCCTGGGCACGGACGATCGCCTGAATGCGGGTCGAGACGCCCATCTCCTGATAGAGCGCCTGCAACATGCGGAACATCGCGCGTTCGGAGTATCCGGACCGCCTGGCCAGCTGGGCGACCGTCATTCCGGTCGCAAGCTGCCGCAGCCACGACAGTCGCCGCGCACCGAGGAACTCCGGGACGGCGTCGGCCCTCGGTGCTGAGCTGAGCGCGCTCGCCACCGCCGCGGGCATCACCGCCTGCCCGTCGTACGTCGCCTCGACCGTACGGCGCAGCGCTCCCGGCGTCACCTCGCGTGGCAGGACCGAGCGCGCACCGGAGCGCACCGCCCTGGCTCCGAGGAGCGCGCCGGGGTCGTCCGCACCTATGAGCACGATCACGGCGTGCGTCCCGCCCGCGTCACGCAGCCGTCCGAGGAGTTCCCAGTCGGGCTCCCCCACGAGGGTCAGCAGGACCACCTGACGCTGTCCGCGACGCACCCATGCCAGCACGTCGGCAGGGGTCTCGACGTCGTGACCCGCGGCGGACAACACGGTGGCGACCCCCTGCCGGAACATGGGCAGGGGGTCGACAACCGCGACGTGGACGGCCACCGCTGACAGGAATCCCTTCTGGATCGCTCGAGCCTAGACACCGAGATCGCCGAGCGCTCACGAGTGTGCCGCTTCCTGGCGGATCCCTGCCGCCTGCCGTCAGGTTCGCGACCATACCCGTTCGTGGACCTGCGGCGCGAACGCTCCTTAGCGTCGAGGATGATCCCTGCGGAGGAGGTCGTCATGGTCGCCGGACCGCCGCACTACGCCCTGCTGGCCAAGGACGGGCCCTGGCAGGCACAGCCCGGGCAACCTGAGCTGGTCGGAGAGCTTCCGCTGGAACTCGCGAGGACCGTCACGGGAGCCATCAGCGACGTGATCCGGCTCAGAGCGATGGCGTTGCAGAAGGGGGAGTCGGTAGAGACGATCTCGACGGAGGACATCCGGAAAGACCTCAAGGACGGTCAGTTCTGGCAGCAGATCGTCGAGGCCGGCGGGCTCCTTCTCGACGGTCTGATCGAGGCGCTCAAGAAGGAGGAACAACGTCGTCGCTAGCGCTTCTCCTCACCGCGTCAGCGCCGCGCCGCCGCCTGAGCCCCGTCGGCTCCCCCACGAGCGCCTTGGGGCGAAGGTGCCCGGCCGCCAGCGGATCGTCCTCGTCGCAACGGGTCAGCGCGGGCGGCTCAAAGCGGCTTCCGCGAGGTCCGTCCACCGCTCGGACGCGGAAGGCGGCACGACCACCCAGTCCTTCACCACCTTGCCCTGCCCCATCGGGTCGAACAGGGACGCACCGTCCAGCTCCAGCGCGTCTTCGTACTCGGGAGTGTCCCTGACCAGGCGGAACACCATCGCGCCGTCGCGCTGGAGGCTCGCGAACACCTTGCCCGCCTGGTCCTTGAGCGCGGGCCTGCCCATCATCGTGGAGATCCGTACGCCGAGGTCGGCCAGCTCGGCGCCGACCTGCTGGAAGTGTTCATCCGGGCTCATCATGATCGATACCTTAAGGCGTCATTTGGGGCCGCAGATGCCCATGGCCCGGCCGGCCAGCGCGGGATCCTCGGCCGCGTCGAGGAGCGCCATCGCGTAGTCGGCGCGGGCGAGCTGCGCCGCCCCGCCCGTGGCGTTGTCCGCGAAGTCGATGTGCACCCGTCCTGCGGGCGGCTTGTCGTTCAGCATGGTCGCGCGGGCGATGGTGTAGTCGAGCCCGCTGACCTGCAGCATGCCCTCCGCCCGCGCGAGGTCCACGTAGGCCGCGCGGAAGAACAGCCAGGCCAGGGTGACCGCGAGCCTGGGGCGGGTGGCCGGCACCGACCTGCTGCTGGTCATCACCACCCGTCGCACGCCGGCCTCGCGCATGGCGGTGATGAGCGTGCGCGCGATGCCGCTGCCGCCGACCGCGGAGATGACGGCGTCCTGCCCCTGGACGGCCGCGCGCATGGTCGCGAGGTCGTGCGCGTCGCCCGCGATCACGCCGGCGAGGCCGCCGCGGTCGGTGAGCAGCTCGGGGCGGCGGGCGAAGGCGGTGATCTCGTGGCCGCGCGCGGCGCCCTGGGCCAGGACGTGCTTTCCGGTACGGCCGGTCGCGCCGATGACGAGGATCTTCATGGTATGGCACCTCTCCTTATAGCGATTTGCACTATAGCCATACGATCAGGTTATAGTGCAAATCGCAATAATGAAGGGGCGCCAGAGAAGGAGCCGCGACCATGTCCGAGAACGCCGAGATCACCGCCCTGCTCACCCGCCTGGCCGACGCCTGGAACGCGGGCGACGCCACCGCCTACGCCGCCCTCTTCACCGAGGACGCCGACTACATCACCTTCGACGGCACCCACACCGAGGGCAGGGCGGCCATCGAGGCCGCGCACCGGTGGCTGTTCGACGGGCCGCTCAAGGGCTCCACCATGCCCGCCCCCGCCGAGCCCCGGTTCAAGCGGCTGGCCGACGGGGCCGTACTCGTGGTCTCCAAGGGCGGCACCGCCGTCGGCGGGCAGCTGCGCAGCTCGACCGTCTCCTTCACCGCCGTCCGCACCCCAGAAGGGTGGCGGTTCGCCTCCTTCCAGAACACCCGGGTGAGCACGCCTTGACCTGGAGCGCACTTCAGCTCCTAGCCTCGATCTCACCGTGAGGCGCCGCGGGCATCCGACCGTCACCGACGACAGGAGAAGTCGCGTGAAGACCGTAGAGCTGGGACGTACCGGCGAGCAGGTCAGCAGGCTCGCCCTGGGCTGCATGATCATGGGAACCGTCACGCCGGAGGACGAGTCCGTCACGATGCTCGACCGGTACGTGGCGGCCGGCGGCAATTTCCTGGACACCGCCGACTGCTACTGCTGGTGGGAGAACCGGGGCAGTCTCGGCGGCGAGAGCGAGGAACTGATCGGCCGCTGGCTGCGCCGGTCGGGCAAGCGTGACGACGTGTTCCTCGCCACGAAGGGCAGCGCCGTCGTCCGCGACCTGGACGCCGTCTGGACCGACGAAGGGCCCGACTGGGACGCGGCCTACCGCACCTTCGTCGGCGCCGGGGCCAAGACGCTGCGCGACGCGATCGACGGCAGCCTGCGCCGGCTCGGCACCGACCACGTCGACCTGTACTACGTGCACGTCGACGACCGGGCCACGCCGCTTGAGGAGACGCTGGAGGCGCTGGCCGGCATCGTCCAGGCCGGCAAGGCCCGCCACATCGGCTGGTCCAACGTACGGACCTGGCGGCTGGAGCGGATCAGGCAGCTCTGCGCGCAGCACGGCTGGCCGGCGCCGGTCGCGCTCCAGCAGCAGCACTCCTACCTGCGCCGCCGGGCCGGGCTGCGGCACGCCTCGATCGTGGACGACGAGCAGCTCGACTACCTGGAGACGCACGACGACCTCACGCTGGTCGCCTACTCCCCCATCCTCAAGGGCATCTACGACGACCCGGCCAAGCGGCGCGGCCACTGGGCGATGGACCCGTACGAGGGCCCGGACGCCGAGGCCAGGCTGGCCGCGGTCGCCGAGGTGGCCGCGGAGGCGGGGGTGACGCCGAACGCGCTGGTCCTCGCGTGGCTGATGCACCAGAGCGCGCCGAGCATCGTCCCGCTGATCGGGCCGCGCACCCTTCAGCAGTACGAGGCGGCGCTACCGGCCCTGGACGTCAAGCTCACCGACGACCAGCTCGCCCGCCTCGCCACCGCCGGCGCCTGACCTCAACGCACCTCGACCCCTTCGGCCCGCTCGGGGCCGGAGGGGTCGCCGCTGTCCTGCCAGGCCGTCGGGACGGCTGAAGGCGGCCTCGACCCGCTGCGGCAGGGCCGCCGGGTCCTCCGGCCGGCGCATGGCAGCCGTGACAGGCCGGCAGCAGACCCTGGCCAGGACCGCCCGCGCCGATGTGGAGCGCGTGCGCCGTCCGCTCTGATGAACCGTTTCGGCGCGCATTTTCGAATGTCGTCAGCTTTGTGGGGCGCTTTTGCCGGGAGGGTTCGTTCGATACAACCGTGACGCTACATGTGTCATCGCGATCACGTTCTTATTCTGAGCCGGACGTGTAGGGGTTTTTGCCGCAGGCGGGAAAATCCGCCTCGGCGGCCGTCCGAGAACAGGGGAATTCCGGCGATGACCGCAGCGAACTCGCACGTGCCCGCCTGCCCGATCACCCATCCGCTGGACCTCGGTCCCGACGGGGTCAATCGTCCCGGCCTATATCCTCACGCCCTTTATCACGAGCTGCGTGAGGCCGAAAACGGCGTGCATCGGGTCGTCCGCTCGAACGGTTCCCCGGCATTCCTGGTGACCCGTTATGACGATGTGCTGACCGTGCTCAGAGATCAGGCGACTTTCTCCCGGAAAGAGGCGCTCGAAGAGGACGACATCGACCTCGACGGCACCATTCTCGGTCTCGACGACGCCGAGCACGCCGCCGTGCGCGGCGTCGTCGCCGACCATTTCACGCCGCGGGCGGTGCGCCGGCTCGGTCCGCGGATCGAGGCCGCCGCCTCGGCGCAGCTGGCACACCTGCTGGAGGCGGGCGAGCCGGCGGATCTCATGGAGTCGTACGCGCTGCCCTACGCGCTGAACGTCATCAGCGACCTGTTCGGCCTGCCGGCGCAGGACAGGTCGCGGTTCAGGGCCTGGGGTGAGGCGTTCCTGGCCACCAGCGCCCTCAGCCGGTCAGAGGCCGCCGACGCCCAGCTCGCGATGGTCGGCTACCTCGCGACCCTGATCGAGCGACGGCGCTCCAGGCCCGGAGACGACCTGCTGTCGACGATCGCCGCGCGGGGAGCGGCTCTGCCTCCCGACCAATTGCTCAAATTACCGCTCGCGCTGCTCGTGGGCGGCTGGGAGACGACGGCCAGCAGCATCGGCACGTTCACGCAGGTTCTGCTCTCCCACCCGTACGACGATCACGAGACCGCCTACGCCTATCTGGCCGAGCATCCCGAAAGCGTGGAGCCCGCGCTGGTGGAGTTGCAACGCATGTTCACCACGGCCGCGGCGGACGCATTGCCGCGCCGCGCGACCCGCGACACCGTTCTGCCGAGCGGAGCCCGTTTACGAGCGGGCGACCTCGTCATCCCGTCCCACGTCACGGCGAACTACGATCCCCGCGTCTTCCCTGACCCGCACCGCATGACCTTCACCCGCGCCCCGAACCGCCACCTGTCCTTCGGCCACGGCGCCCACCACTGCATCGGACGCCATTTGAGCCACACCGAGATATCGGCGGCCATGAGCGTGCTGCTCCGCGAGTTGCCCACCCTCAGGCTCGCCGTACCGGCGGAGGATCTCCAGCGCAAGACCGGCCAGATCATCGCGGGCCCGGTGAGCGTACCGGTCGCCTGGACCTGAGTGCGGAGGTCAGCCGCCGGGCCAGTGGGCCGGGGCCGGGCGAGGGCCCGGCCCCGGATGTCACTGAGGCGTCACTGAGCCGTCACTGAGCCGTCACTGAGCCGTCACTGAGCGCGGAACGTGCCGCTGATCTCCACCGTGACGGGGAAGCCGTCCACGTCCGACGGCAGGCGGGAGGCGAGCCGGTCGAGTGCCGCCTGATCCCGGACCATCACCTGGACGACGTCCGCGCCGCCCGGCCCCTGGACGTGCGTGACCGCCTCGACGCCGCGCACCCCCAGCCACTTCTCGGCGACCCGTTCGACCGCTGCGGCGATGGGCGTGGCGTCGGGCAGGTCCGCGGTGAACACGGTGTGCTCCGGCAGCCCGCCCTCCACCTGCCCAGGGGGCTCGAAGTTCTGGTCATCGGCCATGAGCGGCTCCTCAGGAAGACGCCTCCCCTACCCCGGCATCGTACGGCCGCGTCAGGTGTGGAGGTTGATGTCGAGCGCGTCCAGAACCAGCCGGATCGGGTTGGCCAGCGTCTGGGACGTGCTCCCGGCGAACAGCAGGCCCACGGGCGGGAGCGCGCCGCTCCACGCCCACACGATCGAGCCGGAGTCGCCGCCCGCGCTGAACTCGGGCGCGCCGATGGGCCTGATCGCGATCTGGTTGGTGAAGAACGCGGGACCGCTGTCGTAGTTCACGAACCCGGACCAGGCCAGGCCGTTGATCACCCCCTGCCGGAGCTGCGTGGTGCGCCCGGTCTTGCCGACGACCATGTTGAACGCCGGCGCGACGGGCGCGGAGGAGATGCGGAAGAACGCCTGGCCGCCGCCCCAGACGTAGGTCAGCTCACGGCGTACGCGCTCGGGCCAGCACCAGGCGACCGCGCAGTCCACCAGGTTGGGCGCGCCGCCGAAGGCGATCGGGCGGAAGCGTTCGAGCACCGCGATCTGGTCGGCCGGCGAGGTGCCGCCGTCGAACGAGCCCGGCTGGACGATGGGGTCGTTCAGCGACGCCTTGTTCTCGTCGGCGAGCACGTGGTTGTTGCTGAGCAGCATCAGCCGCTGGTTGCGCGGCGCGCTGCGGCCGACGGCCAGGCAGCCGAGCGTGCCGGCCGTGACCGCGGTGTGGCCGGTGGAGACGCCGCCGGGCGCCGGGCGGATGCGGAAGCGGTGCGGCTGCGCGTCGAAGACGCCGTGGCGCACCATCATGGGGACGTCGCGCGCGGAGGAGACGCCGAGCCCGTCCACCACCATCTCGCGTGCCGTGCTCGTCTCGGTGGGCTCGGCGGTGTAGACGGTGAGCGCCGGTTCCCCCGGCGCGAACGCCGAGCCGGGCTCGCCGAGCCCGATGGCGACGGCCTGGACGGCGCCGCTGGGCCGCAGGAAGCTGTCGACGTCCTGGGCCCCGGGACGGCCTTCCCGGTGGATGCGCATCAGCGCGTCTTCGAGCTCGCCGTGCGCGTCGCGGATGGGACTGGTCACGTCCCGCAGCGCGGCGTCGGTGACCGCGCCGGCGGCGCGGGCCATGACGTCGTCGGCGACGGACGGGAAGGGCTCGGGCAGTCCTGAGGGCGCGAGAAACTCTTCGTTCGGCATCGTTGCCTCGATTCGGCCGGTTTCCGCTGACGGGGACGGCCCGGCCACCCCTACCGGGCCGCTGAGGGCCTCAGTGTCCTCCCGTACGACCGGCCCGACGTCAGGGCCCGGCCCAGGGTTATCCCTAGTCCGCGGCCCTCAGGTGTCCGGGGCGGGTCCTGGTCAGACGCGCAGGATCTTGGGGCCGGCCTCCCCGTAGCGCTGCGCCGCCGCCCTGGGCAGTTGCTTGCCGGTGACGACCCAGGTCACCTGGTCGAGCTCGCCGAACTTGGCGAAGCTGGCCACGCCGAACCTGGTGTGCTCGCACACCAGCACGCACTGGCGGGCCGCCTGCAGCGCCGCCGTCTTGGCCGCGGCCACCGTCGGATCGGGAGTGGTCAGCCCGCGTTCGATCGACACGCCGTTGGTGCCCATGACGGCGAGGTCCACGTTCAGCTCGGCGAGCATCGCCGTGGCCCACTTGTCGACGGTGCCCATGGTCGCCGGGCGCAGCCGCCCGCCGACGATGATGACGTCGTGGTCGGAGTGCCGGCCGAGCTCGGCGGCGACGGTCACCGACCGGGTCACCACCGTCATCCTGTTGAGCCGGCGCATCGGCCCGATCAGGTCCTCCGGCAGGGCGCCCTCGTCGATGAACACGGTCCCGACGTCGGCCATCATCGCGGTCGCCGCCTCCGCGATCGCCACCCGCTCCTGGGTCTTGGCCTTGTGCCGGTGCTCCAGCGGCGTCTCGTACCGGCCGATGTCGGTGGGGTAGAAGACGCCGTACGAGCGGACGATCAGCCGCTGCGCCTCCAGCGCCCGCAGGTCCCTGCGCAGGGTCGCGGGCGAGATCGCGAACATGTCGGCGATCTCGGAGACGACGGCACGGCCCTCGCTGCGGACGTAACCGAGGATGCGCTGCTGACGGTCGAAGGCACGACCTTGAAACACGCTCGACATCTGCTGACACCCTTGCACATGTGATGGAAACGTTCGCGCAATGGTCACAGATTAGGCACCAAATGACCAGAATCGAGCACTTAACCGCCAGTAAAGTCGGCACACGTTCGTTCCCGACGCGATGGGTGGTAGCCCGTGAGCAGTGGAGTCAGCGATCTCGAATCGGGATCGGCACTCTCCGTCAGCGCCCGCCGGCCTGACGACACCGGGCAGAAGGCGTCCGGCCAACAGGCTGCGGCACGCCGTCGCCGGCGTGGCTACCTGCTGTTCGCCGCCTTCGCGATGCCCAACCTGGTGCTGATCGCCGTCTTCGCGTACTGGCCGATCATCCAGAACATCTACCTCAGCTTCACCACCTGGGACTTCATCTCGCCGGCGGCCGAGTGGGCCGGGTTCCTCAACTACCAAGCCCTGTTCAGCAGCTGGTCATTCCCCGACGTACTGCTCCGCACGCTGGTGTGGGTGGTCGTCGTCGTGGTCGTGACCCTGGTGCTCGGCCTGGCGCTGGCGATGCTGTTCGCGCAACGCATACGCGGCACCACCTCGGTGCAGACGCTCGCCTTCGCCCCCCACGTGCTGTCCGGGGCGGCGATCGCGACCATCTGGCTGTTCATCTTCGACCCCAACCACGGCCTGAGCCGGATGGTGTTCGAGGCGTTCGGCGCCACCTCGCCGGCCTGGACCAACGACGACTCATGGGCGCTGTGGGCGCTGATCATCGTCTCCATCTGGAAGGGCCTCGGCTTCGTCGCGATCGTCTACCTGGTGGGCATCCAGCAGATCCCCTCGGAGGTGCTGGAGGCGGCCAGGATCGACGGCGCCGGCCGGTGGACGCAGTTCCGGCGCATGATCTTCCCGCTGCTCTCCCCCACCACGTTCTTCCTGGTCATCACCCAGACGATCTCGGCCTTCCAGGCGTTCGACGTGATCGCCATGATGACCAGCGGCGGGCCCGCCCGCTCCACGACCACGCTGAGCTGGTTCATCTACGACGAGGCGTTCAACCGCACCAACGTCGGTGTCTCCAGCGCGGCCTCCATGATCATGTTCGTGGTGCTGATGGCGATCACCGTCCTGCAGTTCCGATTCGTCGAGCGGAGGGTTCACTACTGATGACGGTCATGCCGACCGCGGCGGCCACCGAGCCCACCCGCCCCAAGTCGCCGACCTCCCGGCGCACGCCCTGGTGGGGCGTGCTCGGCCTGGTGGTCACCGCGCTGATCTTCCTCCTCCCGATCTACCTGTTCGTCACCACGGCGTTCAAGACCAACGAGGACATCAACACCTGGCCGATGCGGCTGATCCCGCAGTCGCTGACGCTGGAGAACTTCGTCACTGCCTGGGAGCTGGCCCCGTTCGGGCAGTTCCTGGTCAACTCGGTCGTGGTGGCCGCGGTCGGGACGGTGCTGAAGGTGGTGCTGGCGGTCTTCACCGCCTACGCCTTCGCCTTCCTGCCCTTCCCCGGCAAGCGCTGGCTGTTCGTCTTCATGCTCGGCGCGCTGATGGTGCCAGGGCACGTGACGCTGCTGGTCAACTACATCACCGTGGGCCAGCTGAACCTGCTGAACACCTACGCCGGCCTCATCCTGCCGGGTGTGGCCTCGGCGTTCGGCACGTTCCTGCTCCACCAGTTCTTCCGGTCGCTGCCGTACGAGGTGCTGGAGGCGGCGCAGATCGACGGCTCCGGGCACCTGCGGACGATCTGGTCGTTCATCCTGCCGATGTCGCGGCCGGCGATCATCACGGTCGGGCTCATCGCCCTGATCGACGAGTGGAACAACTTCGTCTGGCCGCTGATCGTCACCAACTCGGTCAACATGCGGACGCTGCCGATCGGGCTGCTCTACCTCAAGGAGAACGACGGCATCAACGACTGGGGCGCCCTGATGGCCGGGACCCTGTTCGTCGTCCTTCCGGTGACCATCGTCTTCCTGCTGGCGCAGCGCTACATCGTCGCCGGCCTGGCCGGGAGCGCGCTGCGCCGATGAGCATCACGTACTTGAGAAAGGAAGCAGCGTGACGGGACCGAGTTTCAGCCGTCGCCGGCTCCTGTCCGCCGCCACCGCGGCCGCGGCCGGCCTGGCGCTGAGCGCCTGCGCCGGCCGCAAGGAGGGCGAGTACGCCCAGGTGAGCGGTCAGGTGCCGGACAAGTTCGCCCGCCGCGAGCGGGTGGTGCTGTGGAGCGCGTTCACCGCGCACAACGCCGAGGTCCTGCAGACGATCATCGACGGGTTCAACGCGTCACAGCAGGACATCTACTGCGAGATCCAGCTGTTCCCCGGCTACCCGGCGCTCGACTCGAAGCTGGCCGCCAGCTTCGCGGTGGCGCAGGTGCCCGACCTCGTCACGCTCAGCGACGTGAACTGGAACCGCTATTACCTCGCCGAGGCGCTGGAGCCGCTGAGCGGCTACTTCGACGCGGGCTTCCGCCCCGACGCCTACCACCCGACGTTCCTGGCCGAGGGCACGATCAGGAACGAGATCTTCTGGCTGCCCTGGGCCCGCTCGACGCCGCTGTTCTACTACAACAAGGAGATCTTCGCCGGCGCCGGTCTGCCCGACCGCGGCCCCAAGACCTTCACCGAACTGCGCGAGTGGGGACAGCAGCTCAAGGGCTACAAGCACAAGGGCGCGCCGATCAGGATGCGCGCCTACACCGGCAAGGACGACTGGTACTTCCAGGGCTCGTCCTGGGCCTTCGGCGGCGCGTACTCCGACGGCATGACGCCGATGCTGGAGTCGGAGCAGACGGTCGCCGCGCTGGAGTTCGACCGGGCCTTCATCCACGACGACAAGATGGCCTACCTGACCAGCGACGTGAACGCCGACTTCGCGGCCGGCGTGACCGCGACCATCTGCAACTCGACCGGCGCGCTCACCTCGCTGCTCAAGGCGGCCACGTTCGAGATCGGCGCGGCCTTCCTGCCCGAGCAGGACCAGCCCGGCGTGCCGACCGGCGGCAGCGGCCTGGCGATCATGCGCAACGCGGCCAAGGAGCGCAAGCAGGCCACCTGGGAGCTGGTCAAGTACCTGGCCGGCACGGGTGCGCCCGAGTGGAGCCTCAACACCGGCTATCTCCCGGTGACGACCAGCTCGCTCAACTCGCCGAAGATCAAGGAGCGCAACGCCAAGTCGCCGCAGTACCAGGTGGCCCAGGACCAGCTGAGCCGGGCCCGCCAGGCGGACGTCATGCGTCGCTACGTCAACGAGACGATCTCCGAGATGCTGATCGTCCTGCAGAAGGTCTACTCCGCCAACGCCGACCCCGCCGAGACGCTGCGCGAGGCGATGCGCAACCTGGACCCCGCCGTCCAGCGGGTGATGCCGAAGTATCACCGGCTGGTGGCGCCCTGATTTCGGACCTCTCGTGCCGCCGCTCCGACGGCCGCCCCCCACGGGACGTCACGGACAAAGAGAAGAAACGAGGAAGGAAGATCGTGGCATTTGCCATCGTCGGACACCGCGGCGCCATGGCCGAAGCACCCGAGAACACCATCGCGTCCTACCGGGTGGCCGAGGAGGTCGGGGTCGACGAGCTGGAGACCGATGTCCGCATCAGCGCGGACGGGCAGCTGTTCATGCTGCACGACGCGACGCTCGACCGGACCGCCGCCGGGCCCGAAGGCCAGGGCCTGGGGCCGGTCGCCGAGCTGACCTGGGCGCAGATCAGCGCGGTGGACGTGGGCGGGGGTGAGCGGGTGCCCACGCTGGAGCAGATGTATCAGGCGACGACCAGGTTCGTGCAGCTGGAGATCAAGGACCTGGCCGCCATCGACGGCCTGACCGACTTCTTCCCCCAGCATCCCGAGTACGCCGAGCGCACGATCCTCACCGGCTTCTCGGTCGAGGCGATGGCCACGGTGGCCGAGAAGCTGCCGGACATCCCGCGCGGCATCATCGTCTCCAAGTGGACCACCGCCGAGGCCCACCCCGGCGGCTACCGGCAGCTGCTCAAGGACACCGGCTCCAGCCGCATCCACAGCGGCGGCGAGGGGCTGACCGCCGACGTCGTCAGGCGGCTGCACGACGAGGGTTTCCCGGTGCACGGCTGGCCCACCCGCACCGAGGACGACCTGCGCCACTGGGTCGAGCTCGGCGTGGACGGCACCACCGGCGACGACCCCCGCACGGTGCAGCGCTGGCTGGCCGAGGCACTGCGTTGACCGTGAAGACGGCCGGGATGGAAGCGGTGCTGTTCGACATGGACGGCACCCTGTTCGACAGCGAGCCCCTCTGGGACGTCAGCCTCGCCGGCCTGGCCGCCAGGCTCGGCGGCGAGCTGCGGCCCGAGATCCGCCGCCAGGTGGTCGGCAAGAACCTGCGCGACACCGCGCAGCTCCTCCACGACGACCTGGGCATCGCGGCGGACGCCGCGGAGTCGGCGGCATGGCTGCTGGAACGTACCAGGCAGCTGTTCGCCCTCGGCGTGCCGTGGCGGCCGGCCGCGCAGGCCATGGTCGAGTCCGTACGCCGGCGGGGCATCCCCACGGCGCTGGTGACGTCGAGCCACCGCGTCCTGGTGGACGAGGTGCTGGCCCAGCTCGACCCCGGCACGTTCCAGGTCGTGGTCTGCGGCGACGAGGTGAGCCGGCCGAAGCCGGACCCTGAAGCGTACCTGACGGCGGCGCGGCGGCTGGGCGTCGATCCGCGCGGCTGTGTGGCGCTGGAGGACTCGGTGCCCGGCGTCGCGTCCGCGCTGGCCGCGGGCTGCCTGGTGGTGGCCGTGCCCGAGGACGGCGCCGCGCTGGGCGACGGTCACGGGGCGGTGGTGGCCGAGCTGGAGAGCGTCACCGTCGACGGGCTGACCTCGCTGCTGGCCGCCAGGCTGGGCTGAGCACGTTCACAGCGCCGCCCCGGCCGGGGCGGCGCTGTAACGCTGCCGTGTGCGCGGGCGATTCTCAGGTGGCCGATCGCGGTCATCGGGCGACGGGTCAAGCCATGAGAATCGTTACGGGCGCTCTGTCAAGCGGTGGGTGATCCTCGCCCTGTACGCCACCCTCGCGCCGATCATCTTCAACGTGTTCCCCGCGGGCGGCCCGTGGTGCTCGCCAACGGCGGCGACGTGATCGCCGGCGCCACCTGCGTCACAGCTTGAGCAGCAGCTCGGTGAGCTCGGCCGGCATGGTGATCATGCAGTCGTGTCCCGTCGGCAGCTCCCACACCTGCGCGGAGGCCGGGACAGGCCGCCGCTCGATCCCCTCGGGCACGCCGGCCACGCAGTGGATGTGGGTCCGCGGGATGAGGCGCAGGGCCGGGTCGGTCAGCCGTACCGGCTGCACGAAGCAGCCCACCGGCTGGTCCGTCAGCATCTCCCGCAGCCACGCCGCGTCGGCCGGGTCGGTGACCCCGAACAGCCCCATGGGCGGCATCTCGGGCATGGGCGGCACCAGCCAGCCGGGCTCCGTCTCGGCCGCGCGGTCGATGAGCGCCCGCGTCATGGGCTGCACGTCCAGCGCGCTCTCGCCGTCCTCGGGGACCATGGCGTCGAGGTAGACGAGCCGGCCGACGCGCTCGGGCACGCGGTCGGCGGCGGAGGTGATGACCAGCCCGGCGTAGCTGTGGCCCACCAGGATCACGTCGGTGAGGTCCTGCTCGGTGAGCAGGCTCACGATGTCATCGACGTGGGTGTCCAGGTTCACCTCCGGGCCGCGCAAATGGACCTTGTCACCGAGGCCGGTCAGCGACGGCGCGAACACCCGGTGCCCCGCCTCGGCCAGCAGCGGGACGACCCGCTCCCAGCACTGCCCGCCGTGCCAGGCTCCGTGGACCAGTACGTACGTCGACATGCTCGATGCTCCTCGCTCATCTGCGGTGTTCGTGCAGGACACGAGGCTGCCGGGCACGCGGTGACACAACCAGAGCCCCCGTCATCCTGGGGGCGGCAGGGCCAGGCACGGCCGCACCGGCACCGCGTACCGTGGGGGTCATGAACCTTCTGGGCGATTACGTACGCGCTCGCCGGGAGCTCGTCACCCCCGGCCAGGCCGGCATCCCCGCCACCGGCGTGCGGCGGGTGCGCGGGCTGCGCCGGGAGGAGGTCGCGATGCTCGCGGGCATCAGCACCGACTACTACCTGCGGCTCGAACAGGGCCGCGACCGCAACCCCTCGCCGCAGGTCCTCGAGTCGCTCGCCCGCGCGCTGCTGCTCGACGACGACGCCACGGCCTACCTGCTGCGCCTCGGGGCCAAGCAGCCCGGGCGGCGACGGCGGCGCGCCCGCAAGGAGACCGTGCCGCCGGGGGTCGCCAAGCTGATCGGCACGATGCCGTTCCCCGCGTACGTGGAGGGCCGCTACTTCGACGTGCTGGCCGCCAACGCCCTCGCCACCGCCGTGTCACCGCGGCTCGTGGCGGGCCGCAACCGGCTGCGGGACATGTTCCTCGATCCCGCCGAGCAGGCCCTGCTCCCCCGGTGGGAGGACGGCGCGGCGGGCATGGTCGCCGGGTTCCGCAAGTCGGTGGGCACCGACACCGACGACCCCCGCTTCATCGAGCTGGTCGGCGAGCTGTCGCTGGCCAGCCCGCTCTTCGCCCGGCTGTGGGCCCGCCACGACGTCAACACGTGCGCGGGCACGCCCAAGAACCTCGACCATCCGCAGGTCGGCGAGCTGTGGCTGAACCGCGAGCGGCTGAGCCTCGACGGCGCGCCGGGCCAGACGCTCGTCGTCATGCACCCCGACGCCGGCACCGGCAGCGCGGAGAAACTGTCCCTCCTCGCCTCCCTCTGAGCCGCCGCCCGGGAGACAGGCGGCCGGACGGCTCGCCTCCGCCGAGCCGGGTGTCAGGCGGCCGGCGGTAGCTTCACCACGCGGAACTCGACCGGGCGGCGCAGCCGGAAGCCGAGGCGTTCGTACAGGCGGATCGCGCCGGTGTTGGTGTCGGCGGCGTGCAGGAACGGCTGCTCGCCGCGCTCCTTGACGCCCGCGACGATCGCGAGCACCAGCCGCCGCGCCAGCCCCTGACCCTGGTGGGCGGGATCGGTGCAGACGGCGCTGATCTCCGTCCACCCGGGCGGGCGGAACCGCTCGCCGGCCATCGCCACGAGGGCGCCGCCGCGGCGGATGCCGAGGTAGACGCCGAGCTCGACGGTGCGGAGCAGGAACGGCCCCGGCTGGGTGCGGGCGACGAGGTCGAGCATCTCCGGCACGTCCGCGGGCCCCAGGCGTACCACGGCGTCGTCGTGTGCCCCGGCGACGTGCTCGCCGGTGAGCTGGACGCCGGGGATGAGCATGGACTCGGCCACGTCGGCGGGCGGCGCGGGGGCCGGGCCGGTCATCACCACGGTGCCGTCCGCGCCGGCCAGCGCCGCCGCGTCCGCCCAGTCGGCGGGGCCCGGGTCGGGCGGCAGCGACACGAACGGGGAGACGTCGAGCGGGTAGCGCAGCACCCTGCCGCGCTGTTCCGCGAGGTGAGCGTGCGTTCCGAGCAGCGCGGCGCGTACCGGGTCGTCCAAGGGGCCGGCCGGCGGGGAGGCGTGGAGCGCGACGCAGGGAGACGTGGGCGCGGTCATGCAGCGACCTTATCGGGCGCCATACCGGTGTTCGCCCGCAGCACACCGGCACCAGGCCCTGACGAGGGCCGCGCGCCCCTCGGAGATCTACCTCAAGCCCGCCTCCTCCTACGTGCGGCCGGGCGTCGCGGCGAACTTCGCCACCGTGCTCGAATCGGCGATCGCGCTGGCGGAGAGCTGAGATCCCGGTACGCCGCGCCGGGGTGATCGCCGGGCAGCCGCTCGCAGAGGTCAGCCGTTCTGGGTGGTGATGCGGGGGATCGGGAGGACGGGGAACGGGTTGTCGGGCAGAAGGAGCACCCGGCGCGCCTGGTCGGGCTGACCGGCCGCGTCCAGATGGAGGAGGGCCGCGCCGATGCCGGCCGCGCCGACCATGTACCCGGTGTCCGCGCTCACCTCACCGGGCCTGACCCGGCGGTAGGCCTGGTACCAGCGGTAGCCGCGCCCGTCGTGGTCGTCGGCCCTGGCCACCAGGTCGGCGGCGAGCGTACGGGCGAACTCCAGGCAGGAGGCGCGCCCCGTGACCGACCAGAGCCCGACGAACAGCTCCACCAGCCCGGCCGTGCCGCAGCACTGGCAGGCTGAGTTCCAGTAGCCGGGGGTGCGGCGCGGCGGGGCCGAGCTGTCGACCACGCCGTGCGCCAGCCGCTCCATCCAGTCCAGGTCGTCGAGGTCGCCCGTCACCCGGTGCAGCTCGTAGAACATCCTGGCCACGCCGGCCGCGCCGGAGCAGAACCCGGCGTAGTACAGCTCACCCGAGCTGGGCACGTGGTGGGGGACCAGCGCCCGGCCGTCGGCCGTCACGCTCACCTCGCGGACGAAGCCGGCCCCGCTGCGGGCGGCGCGCAGGAAACGCTCGTCGCCGCTCACCCCGTACAGGCGGGCCATGAGGAAGGCGATGCCGGCGGAGCCGGCGAGGAAGCCGGGGATGATCGCGTCGGAGGGCAGGCCGTCGAGTCCGCCGTGCCGGCTGCCGGGCACGGGCAGCCCGGCGATGCGCAGGCCGGCGCCGACGGCCGCGACCTCGTACGCGGGCTCGCCGAACCGGGCGGCGGCGCGCAGCAGCCCGAGCACGATGCCGCCGTCACCGCTCTGCGCGGGGTCGAACGTCCAGCCGAGGCCGTCCACGCGGGTGCGGCCGCGCTCGACGATGGACTCGGCGATCGCCGCGGCCTCGGCGTCGAGCCGGTCGTCGCCGAGCGCCCAGCCGGCCTCCATCAGCGCGATCATCGTGCCGGTCAGCCCGTGGTGCAGGGTCAGGTCGTCGTCCTGCCGCCAGGTGGCGGCCAGCCACCGCGCGCCGCTCAGCGCGTCCTCCAGGTACGCGTCGTTCCCGGTGGCGGCGGCCAGCTCCAGGAAGAACAGCACGATCCCGGCCGCTCCCGAGTAGAGGGACCGGGGCCGCGGCGGCAGCGCCGGCCTGCCGTGCCGATCGGGGTTGGCCCGCCAGTGCCTGCCGTGCTCGTCGTCCACGGCGGCGGACCTGATCCAGCGCGCGGTCGAGAGGGCGGCCGTCATCGGAGAGTGGGCACGAGCGCTCATGGGGCGCAGCTCGTCCAGGCTCATGACCGGACTCTGGCACATTCAGGGCACATATCGCAGGCTTTCCGATTATTTCCGTAGGTTTGATGGAGAACTATACCCAATCAAGCCAGTAGGAATATCGGCTCGGTCACTTCGGCCCGATCACGGCGGCGCCTTCGGCTGAGCCGCATGCACATGAGGGCGTTCTCATCCGGGCCTCACCTTGGTCCAACCACCGGCGTTCATGGTGGAGCACAGTCGACAGATGAGGAGCGTGCGGTGGTGCGAGGACTGCGGTGGCGGCTGCCGGTGATCGCGATCGTTCTCGCCCTCGCCGACGCTCCACTCCCGGCCATCTGGCCGGACGCCGGTTCGCCGTCCGCGGCGGTCCTGCACGTCGCCGCGTACGACGACGATGACGATGACGACGGCAGCGATGATGACGACGACGGGGAGAACGCCGCACCACGAGCCCGCATCGGCCGCGAGCGCCCTCGTGGCGGCACGAGAACCGGCACGGGCAGAACCCTGCGCGGCGCCCAGCAGCCACACACACGGACCGCAAACGACAAGCCACCCCAGAAGACCCACTCCCCCCAGGCCCACACCCCCGAACCCTCAAAACCAGACCCCGCCACCAGACCCGAACCCGGCACTACAGGGGCATCATCCGGCCCCACAGGACCAGAACCCAGCTTGGCAGGAGCGGAACCCGGCCTCACAAAACCAGAACCCGGCCTCACAGGAGCAGAACCCGGCCTCGCAGGAGCAGAGCCCGGCGGCACGGGACGAGATCCCAGCGCCACAAGAGCAGAACCCGGCACCACAAGACCAGAGCCCGGCGTCGCAGAACGAGAGCCCAGCACCACAAGATCGGAGCCCGGAGCGACCGACCTGAGCTCCGGCGCGACGCACCTGGAGGCTGGCGCCACTGACGCAGCCAGCGCACCCCGCAACAGCACCGTCCCCCACGACTCGAAGAGCTCCGCCACCGACCACCCGTCGACGGCCCTGATCGCGCTGACGGCCATCGCGGGCACAGCCGGCATTCTGGGCGGAACCTACTGGCTGATGACCAGGCTGCCCACACACGCCGCTCCCCTGGGCCGCCCGACTCTGGCGGCTTTCCCGAACCCACCACCCGCCAGCACGCACCCGCCGCCCCCATCACAGGCCGCAGACCGGGCGGCAGACCAGGCCGCAGACCGGGCCGCAGACCGGGCCGCAGACCGGGCCGCAGACCGGGCCGCGTTCACAGCCGCGATGACCACGTTCACCCGCGCCCGTCACCCCGACCCAGGCTGGCGCTGGAAACGAACACGACACAGACAGTAAGCAGACACCCGGGAGCCAAACCGCCGCATCCGGACAAGCCCCAGAAGCCCCCCGATCCGCCGCACGCAGCTCCGCCCCACCCAATCCCGCCGCACGCAGGGTGGCCGCACGCGGACTTTCAGTGGGTGCGTGCGACAGGGGGCCAGGGGTGGGGATGGCGGGAGGTGATCATCCCCGTCAGCGCTGTCAGGGGGTTAGGACGAGTTTGCCCTGGAGGTGGCCGGTGTCCAGGAGGCGGTGGGCGTCGGTGACGCGGTCGAAGGGGAAGGTCTCCTGGACGTGGACCCGGAGGCGGCCCTGGGTGGCGAGGTCGGCCAGGCGGTGCAGGGCGATCGGGTCAGGTTCCACGGCGATGCCGCTGAAGCGCATCCCGGCCGCCTCGTAGGCCGCCGCGAGCCCGGCGTCCTCCTCGGCGACCGCCGTCACGAGGTGACCGCCGGGGCGCAGCACGCCGAGCGACCGCTCCACGGCGTCGCCGCCGATCGTGTCGAGCACCACGTCCACGTCGCGGACCTGCTCGGCGAAGTCGGTCGTCGTGTAGTCGATCACCTCGTCCGCTCCCAGTCCCTCGGCGAAGGCCCGCTTGCTTCCGCCGGCGGTGGTGATCACGTACGCGCCGAGCGCCTTCGCGATCTGGATCGCGACGTGCCCGACGCCACCGCCGCCGCCGTGCACCAGGACGCGGTCGCCCGCTGTCACGCCGCCGACGTCCACGAGGCCCTGCCACGCCGTCAGGCCGACGACGGGCAGCGCCGCGGCCTCGACGTGCGAGAGCGCGGCCGGCTTGAGCGCCAGGTGCAGTGCGGGGGCGGCGACGAGCTCGGCGTACGCGTTCGCCGCACGGGGGAAGAGCGGCATGCCGAACACCTCGTCGCCGGGCCTGAACCGCCAGCTGAGCGACTCCTCGACGACGCCACTGACGTCCCAGCCGAGGACGAACGGCGGCGCGCCGAGCAGCGGGAACTCCCCTGCCCGCAGCCGCGCCTCCAGCGGGTTCAGCCCGACCGCCTCGACCCGGACCAGCACCTCGGTCGGCATGGCCCGAGGCGCGGGGGCTTCTTCGAGTGTGAGCACTTCAGGGCCGCCGAGCCGCCGCTGGGTGATGACGCGCATGATGACTCTCCTGCCTGTAGATGGAGGTGGCGGAATCAACGCTAGGTATCCGATAGGAACCGCCAGGTACCTTTGGCTCCATGAGCGGTTCCTGCGATTTCTTCCTCGCCGACTGCCCGGGGCGGCTGGCGGTCGAGCTGATCGCCGACAAGTGGACGGTGGTGGTGCTCGCCGGTCTCAGCGCGGGCCCGGTGCGTCACGGCGAGTTGGTGGAGCTGATCGGTGGGATCTCCCGCAAGGTGCTCACCCAGACGCTGCGGCGCCTCGAGTCGCACGGGCTCGTGCGGAGGCAGGCGTACGCGGAGGCGCCGCCCCGGGTCGAGTACGAGCTGACGCCGCTCGGTGCGACGCTGATCGAGCCGATCCACGTGCTGACGGAGTGGGCGCGCGAGCACGGCGACGCGGTCCTCGACGCCGTCTCCACCCAGCCGGTCGCCCGCCACGGCTGAGGGTCGGGCTCCCGGCCGGATCGCAATAATTTCTATATCCCGGAAGAAGCGACGAAGCGCTCCGTCAAGGTTTACAGTGCGTCCCGACCGAGGGGGCGCCATGGAGTTCGGAATACTTGGTCCGCTGGCGGTGTGGCGCGACGGCGCGCGGCTCGATGTGGGCACGCCCAAGTCACGGGTGCTGCTGGCGGTGCTGCTGTGCCATGCCAATCACCCGGTGTCGCAGGATCAGCTCGTCATGGCGCTGTGGGGCAGCACCCCGCCGAAGAGCGCCACGAAGAACGTGCAGACGTACATCCACCGGCTCAGGCGGCGGCTGGGCGCGCCGGACCTCGTCGTCCGCCAGCATGCCGGCTACCTGCTGCCGGTGGCCGCGGAGGACCTGGACGCGACCCGGTTCGAGGAGCTGGCCGGCGCGGGGCAGGCGGCGGAGGCCGCGGGCGACCTGGCGGAGGCCAGCCGGCTGCTGCGGGAGGCGCTCGACCTGTGGCGCGGGCCCGCGTTCGCGGGGCTGGTGGACGTGCCGATGCTGGCGGCCGAGGCCACGCGGCTGGAGGAGGTCCGTCTGTCGGTGCTGCAGTCGCGGATCGCCGTGGACCTGCGGCTGGGCCGGCACGCTGGGCTGCTGGGCGAGCTGACCGCGCTCACCGCCGCGTACCCGCTGCAGGAGCGGTTACGAGCGCAGCTGATGCTGGCGCTGTACCGGTGTGGGCGGCGGGCCGACGCGCTCGCCGAGTACGCCCGCGCCCGCGCGACCCTGGTCGAGGAGACCGGCCTCGACCCGGCCGAGGAGCTGCAGGACCTGCATCACCGGATCCTCACCCAGGACCCCTCGCTCGACCTGGAGCCGCGCGGCACGACGCCGCCCGCCGAGCCGGCCGAGGAGCCCGCCGAAGCGCCCGCCCAGGTCACGGCAACGGCTACGCGGGCGGCTCCGACGCCGGCCGAGCTGCCGCCGGACATCGCTGACTTCACCGGCAGGGACGACGAGGTGCTGCACCTGACCGACGTCCTCACCAGGCCGCGGCCCGGCACCGTCGCCATCGCCAGCATCGCGGGCATCGGCGGCCTGGGGAAGACGACGCTGGCGGTGCACGTCGCGCACCGCATCGCCGAGCGCTTCCCCGACGGCCAGCTCTACGCCGACCTGCGCGGCGCCTCCTCCGACCCGGCCCGCCCCGAGGACGTGCTCAGCCGCTTCCTGTTCGCGCTCGGCGTCAGCACTCACGGCATCCCCGAGTCCCTGGAAGAGCGCGTGGCGCTCTTCCGTAGCTGCATGGCGGGCCGCAGGATGCTCATCCTGCTCGACAACGTCGCGGGCGAGAAGCAGGTGCGGCCGCTCCTGCCGGGGGCGCCCGGCACGGCGGTGCTGCTCACGGGACGGGTCCGGCTGGTCGGCCTGGAGGGCGCGAGCCTGCTGGAGCTGGACGTGCTGCCCGCGAGCCAGGCCATCGACCTGCTCAAGCGCATCGTCGGCGACGACCGCGTCAAGGACGACATGGACGCGGCTCTGGAGATCATGCGGCTGTGCGGGCGGGTCCCGCTGGCGGTCCGCATCTCGGCGGCCAGGCTGCTCAGCAGGAGGCACTGGAGCCTGTCGCACCTCGCCGGCGTGCTCGGCGAGGAGCGCCACCGGCTCGACGAGCTGGTGGCGGGCGACCTCGACGTGCGCGCGGGGTTCGAGCTGAGCTACCGGATGCTGCCCGCGGGCGCGCAGCGGGCCTTCCGCCTGGCCGGGCTGCTCGACGCGCCCGACTTCGCCTCGTGGGCGGTGGCGGCGCTGCTCGACGTCTCGGTACGCCAGGCGGAGCGCGAGCTGGAGACCCTGGTCGACACGCATCTGCTGGCGCAGACCGGACCCGACGAGACCGGCCGGCTCAGGTACCGCTTCCACGACCTCATCAGGTTGTACGCCCGCGAACGCGCCCAGCGCGAGGACCCCGAGCCCGAGCGCCAGGCCGCGCTGCGGCGGGCCCTGGGCGCGTGGCTGGCGCTGGCGGAGGTCGCGGCGGAGCGCGTGCCGGGCTCCTGCTACGCGTCCATCCACAGCGAGGCGCCCCGCTGGCGGCTGCCCGCGCGGTTCTCGGGCCCGCTGGTGGCCGATCACATGGCCTGGTTCGGCGCGGAGCACGCCGCGCTGATGGCGGGGGTCGCGCAGGCGTGCGAGGCGCGGCTGACCGAGCTGGCGTGGGACCTCGCGGGCTCCACCGAGAAGTACCTCAACGCGCGCGGCCTGTACGACGGCTGGCAGCGGATGCACGAGCAGGCGCTCGCGCTCTGCCGCGAGACCGGCGACAGGCGCGGCGAGGGCGTGCTGATGCGCGGCCTGCTGGAGGTCACCACCTGGAACTCGCCGCCCGGCCAGGGGCCGGCGATGATCAGCATGCGGACCGGCGCCACGCGGCTCCTCGACCTGTGGACCGAGCTGGACAACCCGATCGGGATCTCCGACGCGCTGGCCAGCCTGGCCTGGAGCATGACCGCCGACGGCAACGGCAGCGCGCAGGCGCTCGCCCTGGCCGAGCGGGCCCTGCGGACGGCCGTCGAGGCGGACTACCTCGGCGGCCAGGCGCGGGCGCTGCACGTGATGGCGATCATCCACGGCGAGGACGACCCGCGGGCGGCGCACTCCGTGCTGGAGCGGGCGACGAAGGTGGCCGAGGCGCTCGGCAACCCGCACTACAGGACGACCATCATGCAGTTCCTGGGGGCGGCGAAGGCGTTCTGCGGCGACTTCGCCGGCGGGCAGGAGCTGCTGGAGAGGTCGCGGGAGATGGCGCGGCGGGCGAACTACCGCTACCAGGAGACGTTCTCGCTGCTGTATCTGGCCAAGCTGTACGCCGCCGTCGGCGACGAGCGGGCCAGGGCCACCGCGGAGCTGACGCTGGCCTACAGCGAGGAGGGCAACTACGGCCACTACGTCGCCGACTCGCTGGCCGTGCTCGGCCGGCTGGACCTGGCCGAGGGGAACGTGGCCGGCGCCATCTCCACCCTCGAACGCTCGGTCGCGATGTGGCGCACACGTGGCTGGGTGCCGTACCTGGCGCACGCGCTCAAGGATCTCGGCGACGCGCACGGCGCGGCAGGCGACCACGGCACGGCCAGAGCCGTCTGGGAGGAGGCCAGGAGCCTGTTCGAGGGGATCGCGCACGAGAAGGGCGTGCGGACGCTGGACGCCCGCCTCACCCGCACACCCGCCAAGACCGACTAGCCGGAGCCTCCGCAGCGCCCACTCCGGTCAGTGGCCGGCGCCCACCTGCCCGCCCGCGACGGGCTCGTGACTCGGCTAGTGGCTCGGCTAGTGGCCGGCGTCCGTCCCCGCGCCCACCACGGCGACGGGGCAGGGGGCGTGCTGGAGGAGGTGGCGGGCGAGGCCGTCGCGGGCGGCGGTGGCGCGGCGGACGACCATGAGCGTGGCCGGTGCGTGGCCGGCGGGCTCGATCCGTACGCCGGGATGGCTGGCCGACCACTCCGTGAGGTCGCTCTGGGCGGCCAGCCCGACCTGGCGCAGGAGCGCCTCCTGGCCGGCGAACTCCAGGACGGCGGCGCCCGGCTCGGGGTCGGCCACGACGACGGGCCCTGGGCTGGGCGCGAGAGGCAGCGGCCCAGGGCCGCGGACGACGATGACGGGGCAGGCGGCGTACAGGGCGGTGCGGTCGGCGACCGAGCCGACGACCGCCCTCGGCAGCGCGCCGAGCCCTCGCGAGCCGACCACGACGAGCTCGGCGTCGCGGGAGAGCTCGATCAGGCGTTCGGCGGCCGGCCCTTCGTACAGGTCGGTCTCGGCATTGACGCCGGCACTGGTGTGCCGGGCGCAGTCGGCGCCGTGCCACACCACGTGCTCGGCCGCCTTGCGCAGGTGGGACTTGGCCTCCTCGTCCGCCTCGCCGTACGGCCACTGCCAGGCGTGCGCGACCAGCAGCGGCAGGTTGCGCAGCTCGGCCTCGTCGAGCGCCCAGTCGAGGGCCTGCATGGAGAAGTCGGAGCCGTCGTAGCCGAGCACGATGTGTCCGCCCATCACCTGCCTCCCCCGGTCACAGCAGCGGCGGGACGCCGATGAGGTCGTCGTCGTCGTAGGTCACGTCGCAGGCCACGTCCACCACGCCCTCGACCGCGCGGACGGCCTCGGTCAGCGCGACGGCCTGCGACCTGCGGCGCACCCGCCCGCCGATCCGCGCCACGCCCGCGTCCACCTGGACGGTGAACGAGCCGTCATCCGGGAGCACGGCGCGTACGTCCCGCTCCAGGTCGGCGGCCGGCCGGGTGAAGACCCGCAGCACGTCGCGCTGGTGCAGGGTGCCGACGACCCGGCCGGTCTCCTCGTCGACCACCGGTAGCTGCTTGATGCGCTTGGCGTGCATGATCCGGGCCGCGCCGCGTACGGGGGTCTCGGGGGTGACGGTGATCGCCGGCGAGGTCATCAGCTCGCCCGCGGTGACCCCGGCGGCCTTGTCGTGCTCGTGCCGCTGCGTGCGCGACTCGAACATCGACACGCGGTGCCGTACCGGATCGACCTCCTTGAGCAGCAGGTCGTCCTCCGAGACCACGCCGATCGGCCGCCGCTCCGCGTCGATCACGGTCACCGCGCCGACCGCGTACCGTCTCATCGCGGCCACGATCTCCGCGAACGTCGCGTCCGGCAGGACGGCGATGGCCACCCGGCCCATGACGTCCTTGACGGGGATCGGCATGACGTCACCTCTCCTTCAGCGCTTCCCGCCGGGAAGGACGGGTTCAAGGTGGAACATTCCGGTCACGACCTCACCCGGACCGGCCTCCGGCCTGGCCCGCCCTGCGACGGCCGACAGCACGTCCCTGGCCGTGACCAGCCCGACCAGCCCGTCGCCCGACAGCACGGGCACGGCGTCGCAGCAGGTGTCGAGCATCAGGGCGGCGATCCTGGGCAGCGGCGTGTCAGGGCGTACCCGGGGCAGCGGCACGCGCTGCAGCAACGACCGCACGGGACGGGTGGACTGCTCCTCAGGGCTGCCCGACCAGGAGGCGGCCAGGTGTTCGCGGCTCAGGATGCCGAGCACGTGCCGGTTCTCCACGACGGGCAGGTGGTGCACGTCGGCCCTGCGCATCAGCTCCCATGCCATCAGCGGCGACTCGTCCGGCGTGACGACCACCAGGACCCTGCTCATCACCTGCGACGCGGTCAGCGACTCGATGTTCATGACCCCTCCTTCCTGCTCTCACCCTCCCCTGTCGCAGGCCCCGGCGCCCGGGTAGGAAGTCCCGCGGGCGACCGTCTTTGGTCCCGTGCTCACGCCGGTGGGCGCACCACCGCCACGGTGCCGCGCGCGTGCTGCAGCACGCCTCTGCTGACCGAGCCGAGCAGCAGCGCGCCGATCGCGCCCCGGCCGTGGGAGCCGACGACCATCAGGTCGCACGGGGTGGCGGTGAGGGCGTCCACGGGGTGCGCGCACTGGATGTCCATGACGGTGGGCACCTCGGGGTGCTCCGCCTGCCACCGCTCGGTGCGGGCGCGGACCAGCTCCTGCTTGGCGGCGCGGACCTCGTCCGCGTCGTAGGAGATCTCGGGCGCGAACGCGTGGACCGGCACCTCCCACGCGTGGACCAGGTGGAGCGTGGCGCCGCGCAGGGCGGCCTGCTCGAAGGCGTAGGCGATGGCCGGTTCGCAGCTCTCGGAGCCGTCGACGCCGACGGCGATCTCACCCGTACCATCGCCTGTACGATCACCGGGGCCGTCACGCACCACGACCACCGGGCACGGCGCCTGCCCCGCCACCTTCATCGTCACCGACCCGAGCAGCGCCCTGGTGAAGCCGCCTAGCCCGCGGTCGCCGACGACCAGCTCGTCCGCGTCCCGCGCCTGGTCCATGAGCACGGCGGCGGGCGTCCCGTCGACGACCCGCGTGGTGACGGGCACCTCGGGCCGCCGGGCGCGCGCGGTGGCCTCGGCCGCCTCCAGCACCTTCGCCGCCGCGCGTCTCAGCGCCTCGTCCAGCTCGGGGACGTCCGCTCCCGCGATGACGTAGGGCCCGGGGACGGCCACCCCGGTGATGGCGTAGGGCCCGCGGTCGAGCGCGTGCACGATGCGCAGCTCGGCGCGCTTACGCAGGGCGTCGTCGGCGGCCCACTCGACCGCCGCGGCGGCGGGAGCGGAGCCGTCGGTGCCCACGATCACGAGACCGCTCATTCCGGTCCCCTCACCGGGGGCGTTCCCGGCAAACGCGGCTCGGGGCAAGCATGGCGCGGTCGAGCCTTTACCGTCCCGTGAGGCTCGCGGCTCCGCCTCTGGGCAGCCGGACCGCGACGGGTACTCACCGGGAGGCAGGCGATGAGCGATGGCCGGGCCGTGCTGGTCGGCTACGACGACTCCCCCGCCAGCAGGCATGCCCTGACCTGGGCGGTCGAGGAGGCGCGGCTGCGCAACCGGCCCCTGCTCGTCTGCCATGCGCTGCACTGGCCGTACGCGCTCCGGCCCGTCTCCGACGAGGTCATGGCGCAGATCGAGCAGGTCGCCCGCGGCGTCGTGGAGGACGGCGCCCGCCGCGCCCGCGAGCTCGCCCCCGAGCTGGACGTCAGGCCGCTGGTGAAGCCGGGCACCCCCGCCGCCGTGCTGCTGGAGAGCGCGCACGAGGCGGAGATCACGGTGCTGGGGTCGCGCGGGCAGGGCGGGTTCGAGGGCCTGCCGGTGGGGTCGGCCGCCGTCCAGGTGCCGGCGCACTGCTCTCGGCCGGTCGTCGTCATCCCGTCCCAGTTCGAGGCGCAGTCGGGCCAGGACGCGCGGATCGTGGTCGGCCTGGACGGCTCGCCCGCCGCCCTCGCGGCCGTCGAGTTCGCGCTGGACGAGGCCGCGCTGCGGCTCGGCAGCGTGACGGTGCTGTGCTGCTGGAGCGACTGCGGTTCGGCGTCGTGGCCCGAGCCGCTGCCGTTCGTGGACTCCCGGGCGCTGCGGGCCGGCGCCGAGGCGCGCTTCCACCAGGTCACCGCGCATCTGGCGCGCAGGCGGCCCGACGTGCCGGTGGCCGCGCGGTTCGTCACGGAACGCCCCCAGCGTGCGCTGCTCGACGCGACCAAGGACGCGGCGCTGCTCGTGCTCGGCAACCGGGGCAACGACTCCCCGCCCTGCCTGCTGCTCGGGCAGGTCACCCAGAGCGCGCTGCTGCACGCCTGGTGCCCGGTCGCGGTCACCCCGGCGACCGTCATGCGACCGCGCATCCCACCCGACTGACGTACCGAACCCGACTGACGTACTGAGCCCGACTGACGTACTGAGCCCGACTGACGTACTGAGGAGTGAGCACGTGAGCGGACCCATCGTGGTGGGCGTGGACGGCTCCACGCCTGCGCACACGGCCGTGGAGTGGGCGACCGCCGACGCCCGGCGCAGGCGCCTGCCGCTGCGGCTCGTGCACGTGTGCGAGCAGAAGCGGGGCACCGAGGGGCTCAAGTACTGTGCGGGCACGCTGGAGTCCGCCGCCGACCGGGCCCGCGCGGCGGGCGCCCTGGAGGTGCAGACCGAGCTGCTCGAGGGGAACGTGGTCGAGGCGCTGCTCGGGCAGGCGGTGACCGGTGACTGCGTGGTGCTGGGCAGCCGGGGCGTGGGCGGGTTCGCGGGGCTGGCGCTCGGCTCGGTGAGCCTCGCCGTCGCGGGGCACGCCGAGGGGCCGGTGGTCGTCGTACGGGCGGGCGCCGCCGCGCCCGAGCACGGCAGGATCGTGGTGGGCGACGACGGCTCCGCGACCGCCGGCGAGGCCATGCGGTACGCCGTCGCGCAGGCGAGGGCCAGGGACGCCGGGATCCTCGCCGTGTACGCCTGGTCGCAGCCCATCCTGGCCACCTACGGCCCGCAGTTCGCCGACCTGTTCACCGACTCCTTCGAGGAGGATCGCGCCGCCGCGCAGGAGCGGCTCGCGTCCTGGGCCCGGGAGTACCCTGACGTGCGCTTCGACGGCTCGCAGGTGCATGCGCACCCGGTCGCCGCCCTCGCCGACGCCTCCGCCTCCGCCGAGCTGGTCGTGGTCGGCTCGCGGGGCCGCGGCGGCTTCACCTCCGCCGTCCTGGGCTCGGTCAGCCACGGCCTGCTCCACCACGCGGTGTGCCCTGTCGCGGTGGTACGCCCCCGCCAGGGTTAAGGCTGGGCTGCGGCGCTCGGGCCGGGGACCACGGCCACCGGGCAGTGGGCTCGGTGCAGGACGCTGTGGCCGACGGAGCCGAGCCGGTTCGCGGGCAGCCCGCTGAGCCCCACCGAGCCGACCACCACGAGGTCGGCGGTGCGGGAGGCCGCCGACAGGGCCGCGATGGGGTGTTCGAAGCTCATCGACACCGACAGCTCGACGCCGGGGTGCGCCTCGCGCCATTCGGCGAGGCGGCGGGCGATGTCGTCGCCGTCGTCCACCATGATCGGGCCGAAGCCGACGGGGTGCGGGGCGGCGGGCGGGCTGCGCAGGCCGTGCAGCGCGTGCAGGCGTCCCTGGCGGGCGACGACCTGCTTGGCGGCGTACTCCAGGGCGCGCTCGGCCGCCGGCGACCCGTCGTACCCGACGACGACCTCGCCGGTGGGCGCTCGGGGCAGCCGCCTGACCACGACCACCGGGCACGCGGCGTGCGCGGCCAGGCCGAGCCCGACCGAGCCCAGCACCAGCCCGGCGAACCCGCCCAGCCCTCTGCTGCCCGCCACGACGGTGTCGGCCGCCTCGGACTCGGTCACCAGCCGTTCCGTCACCGCCCCCGTCACCAGCGCGGTCGAGATCGGCGTGTCCGGGGCCGTGTCGCGGGCGTGGGCGGCCGCGCCGGCCAGCATGCTCTCGCAGCGGGCGGTCAGGGTGTCGGTCTCGACGGAGGCGTCCATCGGGTGCTCGGCGCACCAGGGTTCGCGTACGTGCACGATCCGCAGGTGCAGCCCCCGGCGGGCGGCGTCGGCGGCCGCCCAGCCGAGCGCCGACCACGCCGACCGCGAGTCGTCGAACCCGGCCACGATGGATGCGGGCATCATGCGCCTCCTCCCCGAGGCGGTGCGTGCGCGGCGTTCCTCTGGTGGCCCCCGCCGCGCACGGGCCTTGTACCTGGCCATTTCCCCCGTATCGGGCGTCTACCCCTGACCGGCTCCGTTGCCGAGCGCGCGGCAGATGGTGGCCAGGCCGTACTCGAAGCCCTGCTCCACGTCGCCGCCGAGCCGGAAGTGGCCGCTGAGCTCCATGTTGATGAAGCCGGTGGCCCAGGCCGTGACCGTACGTGCGGCCTCCAGGGCGTGCTGCTCGCCGACGAGCCGCCCCGAGGCGCGCAGCACCGGTTCGCTCGTCCGGGCGAGCGCCTCGGTCGAGGCGTCGAACATGAGCCTGAAACCCTCGGGCCTGGCGTGGGCGAAGCGCCGGTAACTGCGTATCAGCTCCTCCAGCGAGCCGTCGGTCGCCTCCGCCTGGGCTCTCAGGTCGTCGACGGTGGCCTCCGCGACGGCGGTCAGCAGCGCCGCGCGGTTGGCGACGTGCTTGTACAGGGACGGCGCGCGGACGCCGACCCGCTCGGCGACGTTCTGCATCGTCAGTCCTTGCCGGCCGACTTCCTCCAGCAACTCGCGTCCCGCGGCGACGATCTTGCTCAGCGAGGTCTTCTCGGGAGCCGGCACCCGTTTTCCCTTCCTACTAAAAGTTATTGACGTTAGCCATGATGGCTAACTACATTAGCCATTGAATCAGTTCCACACAGCCCCCGGAAGAGACCATGCGACTCGCACCTCATCTGCACCGCCTCGGCAACGACATCGTGGCGTGCTACCTCATCGACACCCCCGAGGGCATCACGCTGATCGACGCGGGCCTGCCGGGGCACTGGCAGGACCTGCAGGACGAGCTGCGTTCCCTCGGCAAGACCGAGGACGACATCCGCGGGCTCATCCTCACGCACGGCGACTCCGACCACCTCGGGTTCGCCGAGCGCCTGCGCAGCACCCATGGCGTGCCGGTGTTCGTGCACGCGGGTGACGCCGTGCGCGCCCGTACGGGACAGAAGCCCAAGGTCGCGGCGGGTCCCATGCGGATCGGCCCCACGGTCGGGTTCTTCGCCTACTCCCTGCGCAAGAACGGCCTGCGCACCCGCTACGTCAAGGAGGTCACCGAGATCGCCGACGGGGACGTCCTCGACCTGCCCGGCAGCCCGGTCATCGTGGGCATGCCGGGGCACTCGCCGGGGAGCGTGGCGGTGCACGTCCCGATCGCCGACGCGGTCTGCGTCGGCGACGCCCTGACCACACGCCACGTCCTGACCGGCCGCACCGGCCCCCAACCGGCCCCCTTCACCGACGACCCGGCCGAGGCCCTCGCCTCGCTTGACCGCATCGCCGGCTTGCAGGCGTCCTGGGTCCTGCCCGGACACGGCGCCCCTTGGCACGCCTCCCCCGCCGAGATCGCCGACGCCACCAGAAAGGCCTGATGACCTGGGCGGGCGGCCCGAGGCTCGGACCGCCCGCCGCTCAGCCGGCGATCAGCCGGCGATCAGGGTCGGGCCGTCCTGGGCCTCCGGCTCCGGGCGGGGAGCGGTGAGGAGTTCGGCCAGGTGAGTGGCGATCGCGGTGATGGTGGGCTGCTGCCACAGCAGGGTCGCCGGGAGGCGGCAGCCGAAGCGCCGTTCCAGGCGGCGGCGGACCATGACGGTCATCACCGAGTCCAGCCCCTGCTCGACGAGCGGACGCCGGAGCGCCAGATCGTCGGGGTCCAGCCGCATCACGGCCGCGATCTCCGCACGGACCTCGGGCTGCACGCGCTCGCGCAGCTCCTCGGGTGACAGGCCGGTGAACGACTCGGCGGGGCCGCGCGGGTCGTCCTCCGCCGGGGCGGGGGCGTCGATCACCGGGTAGCGCAGGCCCGTGAGGTGGCCCAGCACGCGGCCGTCCACGTCTGCGATCAGCGCCCGTACGGTGTCCTCCGCCTCGGGGTCCATCGCCGCGTCGATGATCACCGTGGCCGGCGGCGTGCCGGTCAGGACCACCTCGTCGATCCGCACCACCATCCGCAGCACCGGCTCTCCGGGGAACACGCAGGGCGCGACGGACATCGCCGCGTCCAGCGCCGCCGACCAGCTCCCCCGCTCCCCATGGACGGTGGCGCGGAGGGCGCCCTCGGCGCCGAGGAGGGTCCCGATCGTCCAGTCGAAGCCCGTGGACGGGACTCCGACGGAGGCGAGGCGCTGGTGGACGTAGCCAGGGTCGAGGGGGCGCAGGTCGCCGGCGTCCGGGAGGACGTCTGGCTTGACCTGGCGGGCGGCCGACACGTCGGCGGCGGCGTGCACGAGCCAGGCCGGTTCAGGCTCGCCGGGGGCCGCCGGGGTGCGGGCGGCGAGGCGGACGGCCGGGGGTTCGTGGACGACCTGGATCTCCCGGCGTTCCGCGGTCATCAGGGGGTGCAGCATCTCGACGCCGGTCAGCGTGACGTCCTCGTCCGGCCCCTGGGCGGCCGCTCGCAGGAAGGTGTTGACCAGGACGGCGGCCGGCACGATCTCGACGCCGTTCAGCGCGTGGCTGCCCGGGTAGGGGCGGTCGGCGTCCTGGAGGCTGGTGCGCCACACGCGGACGTCGCTGCCGGCGACGCTGGTCACGGCGCCCAGCAGGGTGTGGGAGTCCGCGTCGTGGCCCGGGTGGTCGTTCGAGGCCGAGGAGTCGCGCCAGTGGCGGCGGTGCTGCCAGGCGTACGGGGGCAGCGTGGTCAGGCCGCCGGACGGCTGGAGGCGCCGCCAGTCCACCTCGACGCCGTGGCAGTGGGCGGTGCCGACCGCGATCTCGAAGGTGGGCAGTTCGGGCTGGTTGCGGCGCAGGGTGGTGCCGACGAAGACGTCCTCGTACCCGTGCTCCGACAGCGTCTCGGTGACCGAGTGCGCGACCACGGGGTGCGGTGAGATCTCCAGGAACACGCGGTGGCCGTCCTCGGCGGCGGCCGCCGTCGCCGCGGCCAGCCGTACGGGGTCGCGCAGGTTGGCCGCCCAGTACGCGCTGTCCAGCACCGGCGTGGACCGGGGGTCGGGCAGCGTGGTCGTGTACATGGGGATGCGCGGCGCGCCGAACGCGAGCCCGGCGGTGGCGGCGGCCAGCTCGACGGCCAGCGGCTCCATCTGCGGGCTGTGGAAGGCGACGTCGGAGGCGACCCGCCGGACGATGATGCCCTCGGCGGGCCACTCGTCCAGCACGGCCTCGACGGCGGCCGGGTCGCCGGACAGCACCGTGGACCCGGGCGCCGACGCGATGGCCGCCACCAGGTCGGTACGCCCGGCCAGCCGCTCCGACGCCTCCTCGAACGACAGCCCGACCATGGCCATGGCGCCCTTGCCCGCGGCCTGGCGCAGCAGCCGGGAGCGGCGGCAGATGAGACGGGCGCCGTCGGCGACGCTCATGGCGCCGGCGGTCACCGCGGCGGCGATCTCGCCGACGGAGTGCCCGATGACGGCCACGGGTTCGACGCCGTAGGCGTTCCAGAGCCGGGCGAGGCCGAGCTGCATGACGAAGATCATGGTCTGGACGCGGTCGATGGCGTCGAGGTCGCCGCCGGTCAGGACCTGGCGGGGGGAGAACCCGATCTCCTCGTCGAAGATCGGCTCGACCTCGTCGACCAGCGCGGCGAACTCCGGCACGGCCAGCAGCTCACGCCCCATCCCGCGCCACTGGCACCCCTGCCCGGCGAACACCCATACGGGCCCGGGCCCGAGGTCCGGCAGCACGTCCCCGGTGATGACGGTCTCGGCGGGCACGTCGTCGGCAAGCCTGCGCAGTGCGGCGACGAGGTCGTCCCGCCCGGCGGCGGTCACGACCGCACGGCGCGCCAGGTGGGTACGGCGCAGCGCCAGCGTGTGCCCGACCGACGCCGGCCCAGCTCCGGCATCGGAAGACGCCGGCCCGGACCCGCCCCAAGGAGAGCCCGGCTCGGACGACGCCGGACCGGGTCCGGTTTCGAGGTGGCCGGCGAGGCGGGCCGCGTACCCGCGCAGGGCCTGGGTGGAGGCGGCGGACAGGGGGAAGAGGCGCTCGCCCGCATCCCCTTCCTCGGGTCGCTCTTCGACGGGAGGCGCCTGTTCGAGGAGGATGTGGGCCACCGTGCCGCCGTAGCCGAAGCTGGACACGCCCGCCCTGCGGGGGTGGTCGCGGGCCGGCCAGGCGGTGGGCTCGGTCACCACGCGCAGGCCCGAGCTCTCCCATGGGATGGCCGGGTTCAGGGTGGTCAGGACGGTCGGCGGGATCTCGGCGCGGTGCAGGGCGAGCACGGCCTTGATGACGCCGGCGATGCCGGCCGCGCCTTCGAGGTGGCCGATGTTCGACTTGACCGAGCCGATGAGGCACGGGTCGCCGACGGGACGGGCGGCGCCGTAGACGGCCGACAGCGCCGCGGCCTCCAGCGGGTCGCCGAGCCGGGTGCCGGTGCCGTGCGCCTCGACGTAGTCGACGGTGGACGGCTCGACCCCGGCCTGCCGGCAGGCGCGGGCCATCACGTGCTCCTGGGCCTTGCCGCACGGCGCCATGATGCCGTTGGTGTGGCCGTCCTGGTTGACGGCGCTGCCGATGACGAGCGCGAGGACGCGGTCGCCGTCGCGCCGCGCGTCCGACAGCCGCTTGAGCACGACGACGCCGCAGCCCTCGCCGCGCCCGTAGCCGTCGGCGGCGGCGTCGAACGACTTGGAGCGCCCGTCGGGCGCGAGGGCGCCCGCGGTGCCGAGGGTGAGGGTCTGGCCGGGCGTGGCGAGCAGGTTGACGCCGCCGGCCAGGGCGACGTCGCTCTCGCCGAGCCGCAGGCTCTGGGCGGCGAGGTGCAGGGCGACCAGCGACGCCGAGCAGGCGGTGTCGATCGCCATGCTGGGGCCGCGCAGGTCGAGGGAGTAGGAGACGCGGTTGGCGACGGCGCAGGTGGCGGCGCCGATCCCGGTCCACGCCTCGATCTGGGGCAGGTCTTCGAGCAGCCGGCCGCCGTAGTCGGCGGTGCAGACGCCGACGAACACGCCGGCGTCGGTGCCGGCCAGCGTGTGCGGCGGCACGCCGGCGTGCTCCAGGGCCTCCCACGCGGTCTCCATGAGCAGGCGCTGCTGCGGGTCCATCAGCTCGGCCTCGCGCGGCGACAGGCCGAAGAACTCGGCGTCGAAGCCGTCGATGTCGCGCAGGAAGCTGCCATGACGTACGGCGTCGCGCAGCGCGGCGGCGTCCTCGGGACTGCGCCGCTCGTACGGGCGCCACCGGCCGCCGGGCAGCGGCGCGGTGGTGTTGCGGCCGGCGCGCAGCAGGTCCCAGAACTCGTCCGGTGCGTGCACGTCGCCGGGCAGGCGGCAGCCGATGCCGATCACCGCCACGGGTTCTGGACGGTCTGCGCGGGGGCTGTCGGCCATGCGCGTCGGTTTCCCTTCGGTGTTCAGAGCCATTGAGGGGTGTCGATGATCTCGATGACGGCGCCGGAGACGGTCACGCCGGGCCCGGTGCCCAGCATGAGCAGGTGGTCGCCTGGGCCGAGCCGGCCGGTGATGAGCAGGTGGTCGAGGGACAGGACCTGGTCGGCGGCGCCGCAGTGGCCGATGGTGCGGCCGTAGTCCCAGGTGGAGCGGGACATGGGCAGGTCGAGCAGGGCCATGCAGCGCTGCTCGACGATCTCCCGCGAGTAGTTCATGAACGCGACCTGGGTGAGGTCGGCGGCCTGGATGCCGCTCTCGGCGAGCAGTTGTTCGACGACCTCTTCGAGGGCCCGCTGGATGGAGAACAGCGCGGCGGTGGCCTCACCGGTGGGCATGACCTGGCGGCGGAACTGGTCGTTGCGGGCGGCGAAGCTCATCTTCCTGCCGACGGTGACGCCGGGCGGGAAGAGGGGTTCGCTGCCCCGGTGCAGCTCCTCGGCCTCGGTCACGGTCGTCGTGCAGACGGACGCCAGGCGGGCGAAGCCGGGCTCCTTGGTCAGGACGAGCGCGGCGGCGGCGTCGCCGCCGATGTAGCCGGGGCCCATGCGCCAGCGGTCCATGAGCGGGGTGCCGTAGTTGTCGGCGGCCACCAGCAGGGCGGCGGGCCGGGCGGGGTCGGCGTGCAGGTGGCCGGCCGCGAGCTGGAGGGCGATGAACATGCCGTTGCAGCCCTGCCGGATCTCGGTGGCCAGGGCGTCGCCGCCGACGAGGTGGCGTTGCAGGTAGGAGTGCGGTGGCCAGCCGTCGGGGCCCTGGTGCCAGGTGGAGGCGTACAGGAGGAGGCCGAGGTCGCCGGGCGCGCGGCCGCTGCGCTTGAGCGCGCTGCGCGCCGCGTGCAGGGCCATCTCGGGCGCCGGCGTGTCGCCGGCCACGGCCGCGCCGCCGAGCTGGTGCAGGTCGGCCTCCTCGGCCGGGTACCAGCCCTTGGCGACGGCCTTCTCGACGCTGACGACGGTGCGCGGGAGGTAGGTTCCCACGCCGCCGATGTAGGTGTCCGCGTACCGCATGCCTGCTCCCCGCTACACGGATTCGAGTTCGGTGACCATCGCGGCGATGGTGGCGACGTCGCGGAAGTTCTCGGGGTCGAGCTTGGCGGCGGGGACGAGGACGCCGAGGTCCTTGCGGAGGTAGTTGAGCAGCCGCGCGGTGCGCAGGGAGTCGAGCAGGCCGGAGGCGAGCAGCGGGGTGGTCGCGTCGATGGTGAGGTCGTCGCCGTCCTGGACGAGGTTGTCCTGGATGAAGGCGATCAGCTTTTCGGTGAGCTCGGTCATGCGCGGGTTTCCTTCGTGACGGGGCGGGGGGAAAGGACGCGGAAGGCCGCCGCGGCGACGGAGGTGCCGGAGCCGAACCCGACCATGAGCAGGTGGTCGCCGGCCTTGAGCCCGCCGGTCGCGAGCAGGTGCTCGAAGGCGATGAACTGGTCGACGGCGCCGCAGTGGCCGACGCGCCGCCCGTAGTCCCAGGTCGTCTGGTCCTCCTCGATGCCCAGCCAGGACATCTGCCCGTCGAGGTCCTCGCGCCTGCCGTGCGGGAAGGCCACCCGCGTGATGTCGCCGAGCTCGATGCCGGCCTCGTCGAGGGTCTGCTCTACCTGCTGCATCATCGTCTTCTGGATGGTCAGGTGGATGCCGGTGCCCTGTTTCTCGAGCAGCTTCTGGCGGAACTCCTCGTGCCGGTCGGAGAAGCTGAGCCCGCGCCCGACGGTGGCGTCCGGGGGGAACAGCGGGTAGGCGCCGTCGTTGACCGCGTCGGCCTCGGGGATCACGGCGACGTTGACCGACAGGAGCTCGGCCATGCCGTACTCCTTGCCGAGGATCATCGCGGCGGCGGCGTCGCCGATGAGCGCGCCCGGGGTCATCCGCCAGCGGTCCACCAGCGGGGTGCCGTGGTTGTCGGCGGAGACGACCATCGCCGTCTCGCGCGCGTCGTCGGCGCGCAGGTAGCCGGCGGCCAGCTCCAGCGAGCTGATCATGCCGACGCAGCCGCTCCTGATCTCGAAGGCGGGCACGTGGCCGCCGAGCAGGTGCTGCTGCAGGTAGTGCTGGGGCTGCCAGCCGTTCGGGCCCTGGTGCCAGACCGACGGGTAGAGCAGCAGGTCGAGGTCGCGGGGCGCGGACTCGTCCCAGCGGTCGTAGGCGTCGAGGACGGCGAGCCGCGCCATCTCGGGCGCCGGCATGTCTCCTGCCACGGCCGCGCCGAGCTGCCGGTAGCGCTCCGCCTCCTCCGCCGGGTACCAGCCCTCGCGGACCGCGTGCTCGACGCTCACGCTCTCCGGTACGTGGACGCCGAGGCTTCTGACGAACATATTCGAGGTACGCACACGTCCCCTTTACTCATCGACGATCCCGGACGACGGCCCTCGGGCACGGGAAGGCGGCCGCTGCTGAATGGCGCGGGGTCCGGGGATATCAAGGGCCCGCCCGGTGGGTGAGAAACCGTGAAATGGGCCGGCGGGCCGTTTTCACGGCAAGGATAGGGGCGGCCCGCCGGGCGAGGCAATGGCGGTGTCCAGTATTTGGTCGGCGACATATCGTGACCGGCGCCGGACGGAACGTATTGCATTACCGGCGCTTTTCCACGGCGTTTCGCCGAATGCAATTCGGAATGCGTGCGGCGCCGGGCCCGCGCCTTTCCGCGCGGGCCCGGCGCGGCGGTCTCAGCCGAGCACCCTGGTGCAGGTGACGCCGTTCATCTTGAACTGGGCGGGCGGGTTGTTCGAGCCGGTGGCGGTGGCCGAGAAGCCGAAGCTCTGGCTGGAGCCGGGGCCGATGTAGGTGTTGTGTCCCGCGTCGCGGGCGGTCACCTGGGCGCCGGCCTGGGTGACGGTGGCGTTCCATGCGCTGCTGATCGCCTGGTTGCCCGGCCAGGTCCAGGTGATGGTCCAGCCGGTGACCGGGGTGGTGCCGGTGTTCCTGACGGTCACGCTGCCGTTGAAGGCGCCGTTCCACGCGCCGGTCGCGTACGTGACCTCGCAGGAGGTGCCCAGTTGCAGGCCGCCGCGCAGGAACGTGGTGAAGTTGCTCCATGTGGCGTTGAGCGTGCCGACGCGGCTGGTCTCGCTGCAGTTGGCGGTGGTGCGGACGGTCTCGGCGCCGTACTGAGCGGGGTCCATGATCTGGTCCATCATGTGGTCGGCGGCCGGCACCGAGACGAACGTGGCGCGCCCGCACTGCGCCTTGATGCGGTTGAAGAGCAGCTCGCTCTGCCCGTGCGGCACCAGGAAGTCGGCCTGGCCGTGCAGGAACAGCAGCGGCGGGTCGTTGGCGTCGACGTACGTCATGGGGTTGGCCTGCGCGACCGTCCCCGGGCACGTCTGGATCGCGCAGCCGACCAGCAGCGACTCGGGAGAGGCCGGCGAGTTGTGGTCGAGGCCGCCGCCCGGCAGGTTCTGGGCGTTCATCTGCAGGAAGTCGGTGGGGCTGTAGAAGGCGAGCCCGGTCTGCACGGCGCTGGAGACGCCGGTGACGCCGATGTTGCCTTCGAGCGCGGCGACGCCGCCGGAGAAGACCGCCATCTCGGTCAGCCAGCCGCCCGACGAGTCGCCCGCGATCGCGAAGCGGTTGGGGTCGAGCTGATACGTGGCCGCGTTGGCGCGCAGCCACCTGATGGCCGCCTTGATGTCGTGCACCTGGGCGGGGAAGATCGCCTGGGTGCTGCTGCGGACGCTGACACCGGCCACGGCGAAGCCGAGCGGGTTGAAGATGGCGGCGATCGCGTCGGCGCCCGCCTTGCCGTCGTCGCTGCTCCAGGCCGAGCCGGTGTGCCAGATGAGCAGCGGTCTCGGCGCGGTGCCGGTGTCGGGGAGGTAGAGGTCGAGCAGGTGCCCTCGGCTGCCGGCGGGCTGCGCGGGTGCGTACGCGATATCGGTGACGACCTGCGCTGCGTGCGCCGGCCGGGGTAAGGCTGCTGAGAGACCGACGGCTGCCAGCAGGGCCATCGCCATGCAGACGATCGTGGCCGTGCGGGGTCGAGCGTGCATGGTGCGGCTCCGGATGATCGGCTCACTCGATATGGGCGGCGCCGACCATATGACACCGGAGCGAGAATGGTCAAAGTTTTCCCGCCCGCCCTCCAATGCAACGATAAACCTGCATAAATCGTACTTAAGCACCAAGATCAGCACGGGAGTGTACAGGAGGTCGGATACCCGCCCCCGAGGCGTTCGACGGCCGTTTTCCTACATCCCGAAACAGTGACGCTGACATTACCAGCGGTGATCATGCTGGAAAAGGGCTGGAAAAGGCTGCTGTTGAATCACGCCTGACAATTCTCACGGCGCTGGGTAAGTGATATTGTCCGGCGTCATGATCCCCCCAGTCCCAGGAGGACGAATGCGTAAGGCCCGCGCAGTTGTCAGCACCACCATCATGGCGCTCGCACTGTCGCTGACGATCGGCGCCACTCCGGCACAGGCCACCACCCAGCTCGTCGGCGTCTTCAAGAACCAGTCAGACTGCGAGCGGGTCGGCCGCCAGGGCGTCGCCCAGGGCTGGTGGCACGCCTACAAGTGCGAGTGGGAGAGCCGCTACCGCTACTACTTCCTCTACACCTGACGCACGCGACCGCCCCGGCCCGTGGGGACGGACCGGGGCGGCAGGGGCGGCAGGGGCGGCAGGCCGTTCAGGGCATGGGGATGCGCAGCCGCGCGCCCTCGTCTCCCGGCGCGGTGCCGTGCGCGCCGGGCCGGTGGCGGGCCAGCAGGTCGAGGCCGAGGCGGGCGCGGCGCACCCGTTCGCGGGAGAGCGCCACGGTGGTGGGCAGCAGGTGGGTGCCCGCCGGGTAGACGTCGGGTGCGTTGCGCAGGCCGAACTTGACGTGCACCGGCGCGGCGACCTCGACGAGGGTGGGCAGCTCGTAGTGGCGGACGAAGCCGCCGACGTTGTCGGGCGCCTCCACGTACACGTCGAGCGGGATGTCCACGGCGGCGCGGATCGCGGCGATCTGCGCGAGCGTCAGGTCGGTGGGCAGGTTGAGGCTGTCGGCGCCGAGGTCCTCCAGCACGCGCGCCGACTCGGGGTTGGCGGCGGGCAGCATGACCGAGACCTTGGCCTGCATGTCGGGCGGCAGGTGCCCGGCGGCCCTGAGCCTGCCGAAGATCGAGAGCACGCCGAGGTCGGCGATGAGCACGCTGCGGAAGCCGTGCTCGGCGGCCCGCAGGATCTCGTCGAGCACCGCCGCGACCTGGTCCTGGCCGCGCGCGGCCGGCGCGAGGATGGAGCCGGCGGGGCTGCGGGCCATCGCGGAGGCGTCCCAGCCCGCGCAGGGCCGGGCGAAGAGACTGACCTCGACACCCGCTGAGGCGGCCAGCGCGGCCATCTCCCCCAGCTCGGCATCGGTGAGCAGGCCAACGCCGGTGCCCTGGGAGACGCGGGTGACCGGCACGTCGAGTGTGCGCGCGGCCTCCAGCACGGCCGCCAGACACTCGGGGCCCTCGACGCTCGGGATCTCCACGCGGTACTGCGCGCCGTCCGGGAACCGGCGTGACGAGGCGGGCAGGTCGTGCCGGTCGCCGTCCGGCAGCCCGAGCGCGGTCAGCAGCTCGGCGGGGCGCGGCAGGTTCGCGGTCATGACCGCACCGCCCCGATGTCGGCGCCGTCGCGGCGTTCCCAGCCGTCGCCTACGAGGTTGAAGTGCGCGTCCGTACGGGGATGCGCGGGGCGCGCCTCGCCGACGCGGCGTAGCCCGTCGTCGGTGGTGAGCTCGACGAACGTCGGCTCCCGCCACGGGGTGCCGACGACGATGGTCTCGACTTCGGTGATCTTCACTGTGTCTCCAAGGGATGAGCAGGCGGCTGCCCGGAGCGGGGTCGGCCCTGGCCGTCGGCGATGGGCAGGGCGAGGAAGGCGCGCAGGTCCATGCGGGTCTGGACGAGGTGCTCGCGCATGGCCGCGGCGGCGGCGCGGGCGTCGCGCTCGCGTACGGCGGCCAGGATGCGGGCGTGCTCGTCCATGATGTCGCCCATCGAGCGCCCCCTGGCGAGGTGGCCGCGCAGGCTGCGCAGCCGGCTCTCGTGCATGGGCTCGTCCATCGCCTCGATGAGGAAACTGATCATCTGGTTGCCGCTCGCGGCGGCGAGCACGGCGTGGAAGCGCACGTCGGCCTGGTTGAACGACTCCGCGTCGATGGCCTGCCGCATGGTGTCGTAGGCCAGCTCGAGCGAGGACAGCGCGGTGCGGGTGGCCTGCTGGGCGGCGAGCGTGGCGGCGTGCACCTCCAGCGCCAGGCGTACCTCGACGAGTTCGAGCAGGTTGCGCGGGTCGCGGCGCAGGGAGGCGGCGAAGAAGCCGCTCAGCGGGGCCGCGTTGGGGTGGGCGACGGCGGGACGCCGGCCGCGGCGCACTTCGAGCAGGCCGCGGGCCTCCAGCGTGCGTACGCCCTCGCGGACGGTGAGCCGGCTGACGCCCATCGCGGTGGCCAGCTCGCCCTCCGACGGGAGGAACTGACCCGGCCGCAGGTCGCCGTCGAAGATCAGCTCCTCCAGGTGCCGCACCACGCCCGCGGTGCGCGACTCGCCGTTCAGCTCAGTGTCATCGGCCATCGTTCCCCTGCCGAGTCCGGCATGTCGGGCCCCGGTCCGTCCGGTTCCCTGCCACTGCTCGACCTTCTCACGACTAGGACTGACATACATATCTGATAAATCCACACCGAGCAGTCGGCACCACGAGCCGACAGAGCACCGGTTTCACCGGGATATCGCACGTCACAGCCGTGCCGGGAACGGCGAGATGCGCCAAAGCTCTCGCACGGTTATCTGATGAGTGCCAAGGCAGCCGGAACCAAGGGCCCGTCCGCGATGCGCGGCTGGACGCGCGCCGCCTAGGACGCGTCCCGCCGGCTGAGCGACAGGCCGTGCTCGTCGGCGAACGCCCGCCGGCACAGGCCGTTGCAGAAGCCGTACCGGACGCCCTCGTGCACCAGGGTGAGCGCCGGGTCGTCGAGCGTCACGGCCATACCGCAGACCGGATCGATCGCCTCCGTCTTCTCGGCACCCTTGTCCCGGTACGGGCGGGAGACCAGTTCCATGAGGTCCATGCTGCTCATCTCCCTGCCGAAGATGCCGATGCCGCCCTCCGTGACGCCCTCCAGCAGGACGACCGCGTGCGGCTCGCGCTCCAGGCGTCCCGGGTCGCGGCCGGCGGCACGTTCGGTCTCGGCCAGCACTCCGGTGACGATGCGCGGGATGGGCTCGCACATGTCCTTGCGCCACGACGCGGGGACGGTGACGCGGACGAGGTAGCGCGGCGGGTCGGCGGGAGCCTGCCGGTCGCCGAGCACCCAGGTGGCGGGCTCGTGCACCAGGACCTGCGTGATCGTGCGCTGGGCGTCGATCACCTCCTTGGCGTGGCTGCCGTCGTCCTCGACCATGAGCGTGTCGATGAGGCGGCGGCCCAGCTCCTGCTGCTCCTGCTCGCTCAGGGCTCCTTTGGGTACGTACACGTCGATCAGCAGCATCTCGCGTCCTTCTTCTCGGCCAGTCCCTTCCACCATGCCCCCTAGGGGTATCGAGGGTCATCCTTCTCAAGGATGAGCCGCCCGTACCGCGCGGGGAGTAGCTCAGTGGCCGGCGAGGTCCCGCACGGTGGCGGCCCCGGAACGGATCACCCAGACCCCGTCGCCCCCGCCGATCACGTCGGAGCGGGCCCGGAGATGCTCGACGTCCACGCCGTCCGGCCACCACGTCCCCGCCTCCGACCACCGCACCCCCTCCAGCTCGACGTCCGACAGCCGCACCGCGCGCAGGTCGGAGGTCGTGAAGTCGTCGAGGAACTGGCACACCGTGTCCTGGCTCAGCGCGACCTCGCGGCCCAGCCGGTCCCTGATGGCGGCGAGCACCCAGGCGAGCGTGTGTGCGACGAGCGTACGCGTGCCCTCGTGCAGGCCGCCGAGATCGCGGGTGAGGCAGCGGACGAGCTGGCCCGCGAGGTCGCCGTCGAGGTCGCGTTCGAGCGCGTGGGCCAGGTCGAGCACCAGGCCGAGCTCCCTGGCGTGGTCGAGGGCGTGGGCGAGGTGGGCGGCGGTGATCCCGGCGCCGGCGCACCGGGCGATCGCCTGGGCCAGGTCGTCGGCGCGCTCGCGGTCCGCGTGCAGGTGGCGGACGAGCTGGTGCGCGAGCACGCAGGCCCGCCTGCGATCGGCCTGCGGGCGGTCGACGTGGCAGGTCAGTTTGCGGGCCAGGTGGAGGTCGAGGCCCAGGGCGTGGTGGTGGTCGAGCGCGCGGGTGAGGAGACGGTGCGCGGTGCGGACCCGCGGGTGCTGCCGCAGGGCCAGCCGCTCCTTAGCGTCGATGGACGGGAAGGCGTGCTCGCGGCCGGGCCTCGGCACCTCCTCCCTGCCCCCGCCACCCGCGAGCAGGATCGCGCCGAGTCCCGCCTCGACGTCGAGCACCTCGGCCAGGCCGTCGAGCTGGGCGGCGTGACGGGAGTGCAGCAGCACCTCACGCAGCCCGGCCTCGATGTCCAGCAGGCCGTGCAGCTCGTCGATCAGCGCGTTGGGCCACAGGTCGAGCCGTCCTGCGTCATCCTGGCCCGGGGCGAGCATCACGATCCTCCTCCGCGCGTGCGAGGTGGGCGATGGTGGCGCGGCGGGCCTTCTTGAGGCTGGCGCTCACCGCGTTGGGCGAGATGCCGAGCTCCTCGGCGATCTCGGCGGGCGTGTAGCCGCTGAGCGTCCAGGCCATGACCTGGCGCTGGCGGGGCGGCAGGGTGCGCAGCGCCTGCTCGATGTCCTGCCTGGCCTCCCACGCCGCGGCCTCCTCGGGGCGGGGCAGGAGCGCCGTCGGCTCGGGCACCGGGTCCAGCGCCTCCTCGCGCGTCTCCGTGCAGTGCCGGACCAGGGCCCGCGAGGCGACGGTCCGCACCCACGCGGGCGGGTTGTCGATCTCCGGCCAGTGCTGGTACGCCTTCGTCATCGTGTCCTGGGCGATGTCACCGGCCACGCAGATCCTGGCGCCCTGGTTGATGAGGAAAGCGACCAGGCTGTGAATGGCGCTGCGATAGAACGAGGAGAATTCGAGATCGGTGGCGTGGAGGGTCTCCGCCCTGGTTTCCTGGCGCGACGGGCTCAGCCCCTCCTGGGCGTCGGGGTCGCTCATGGGGCCGCATCTGCTCTCGTGGAAAATGTCAGATTTATCGTGACGTGGTGCGATTTTCCATGCTTTTCTACGAGTTGTAGCCGCCCCTCGCCCGCGGCGACCTCGGGGAGCCGTACGAGGTGACGCCCCTGGACCCGGGCATGCCGCAGCTGCCACCGCAGCCGCAGCCATAACGCCAGCAGCGCACCCGCCTGAGCGGTGACGACCGAGATGATGGTGACCACGGCGGTGAGCGTATCCATATGCGGGCCCTTCTGGGACGGTTATCCGGTCTATGTATAAGAGCTCGGAAGCACCGTCGGAATGAACTCGCCAACGGAAATTGTTGGCCGCCAGACCACCCGGGAAATAGCCAGATATCCCCGCAAATTACCCGGCGTCGCCCGCGCAACCGCAGGTCATTTGACGGCGGCCAGATCGACGATCACATACTTGTCGCCCCGCCTGAACACGACGAGATCGTCACCCGGAGCCGTGCGGTACCGGGTGCCGGTGTCCACCCCTTCGACGACGACCGCGGTCTTGGTCGTGACGTCGTGGACCAGCGCGCGGCCGAGCGCATACGCCACGGCGAACCGATCGCGCAGCAACGGCTGCGGGGGCATCCCCGTCGCGTCCACCGCACCCTGCGCACGGCCGTCGCGCCCCAGCACCCGCGCCGAGAACGAGCCGTCCGCCCGCACGATGCAGCGGGTGACGCCGCACGCCACGGCGGAACCCGGACCGGGCGCTCGGCGAGTCTCCCCCGTCTCGACGTTCTTGACCGACTGGTACGGCGTCTGCCTCGGATCAGAAGGACCGGGCGAGCCCGCCCAGGGCCAGCTCAGAAGGTGCCGCCCCCGAGTGCCCTCGACCCGTTTCACCGCTCCCCCGGCGGCGACGAACACCCCGTCATCCCCCGCCGACCAGGCAAGCCCCTTCGGCGTGACGGCGAGCCCGGTGACCAGCCCGGCCCGTGAGGGCGGCGGCAGCACGGCCGACGCCACCCGCCGCACCGTGCCCCCACCCACCGGCACGGCCCAGAAATCGGCGGTCCTCTTCTTGCCGCCACGCGCCGTCCGCGCCGTCCACCAGGCGATCCGGCCGTTGCCCACGGTGAAGCCGGCCGGGAAGAGCGTGGTGCCCTTGGGCAGCGGGACGTCGGCGAGCTTCACCGTCTTGCCGCTGCGAAGGTGGCGGACGTACAGACTCTTCCCGGCGCTCAGGAGCAGCCTGGTGGCATCCAGCATGAGCCGCGGCCGCACCTGCCCACCACCGGGCAGGCGCCGCGGCACCTCATGCACGACCTTCTCCAGAGGCTCGGCGGCCCCAGCGTGCGCGGCGGCCCCCGGGCACAGGCCCATGGCCACGGCGACCGCCACACCCGAAGCCGTCACAAGGCGAACCCCGCGAGCTGAACCATCAGCCATCTCGTGTCCTCGATGTAGGGGCGCAGGGGACGGTCGATGCTACGGCGAACGTTTGGAGTGGATCAAGCACGGCCGTGGGCGAGCCGGCGCCCGATGCCCCCCCGAGCCGAGGTGGAAGCGTCAGTCGAGGAGTTCGACGTAGCCGTCGCTGCCGTGAACACGGATGCGTTGGCCGTCGCGGATCAGGTGGGTGGCGCGGTCGACCGCCACGACGGCGGGCAGGCCGTACTCGCGGGCGATGACCGCCCCGTGCGTCATGAGGCCGCCGACCTCCGTGACCAGTCCGGCGACGGCCACGAACAGCGGGGTCCAGCTGGGGTCGGTGTAGGCGGTGACCAGGATGTCGCCCTTTTCGAGCCTCGCCTGGGCCATGTCGGTGACGACGCGGGCCCGGCCTTCGACGGTGCCGGCTGAGACGGGCATGCCGGGCAGTGCGCCGGGCGGGAGGTCGGCGCGGCGGTACTGGCCGGTCAGCGCCTCGCCGTCGGAGGTGATGACGCGGGGCGGGGTGAGCGTCTGGTGGGTGCGGAACGCCTCGCGCCGCTCGCGGATGAGCGCGGCGTCCGCCTTGCCGGTGCGGACGGCGTCCCGCAGCTCGTCGAAGCGCAGGAAGTACAGGTCGGACGGCTCGCGCAGCACGCCGGCCGCGACGAGCCTGCCGGCCTCGCCGAGCAGCGCCTGCTTGTAGACGAAGTAGCGGCTGATCATGCCGAACTTGGGGTATTCGCGGTAGCCGGTGAAGGTGCGGACGCGGTCGATCATCCGCTTGGTCTGCTCGGCCTTGTGCTCACCGTCCGGCAGGGCGCGCAGGCGGGTCAGGACGTCCCGCTCCTTGCGCCGCGCCTCCTCCAGGCCGCGCTCGAAGTGCTGCTTTCCCGCTCCGGGCGGGAAGCCGGCGACGTTGCCGAGGAGGGCGGGCAGCAGCTCGGCGGGGTTCTCGCTCCAGCGGGTCCTGGTGATGTCGATCTCGCCGGCGCAGCGCATGCCGTACGTGTCGAGGTAGGCGACGATGGCGTCGCGGGCCTCGGGGCCGCCGGGCAGGCCGGCCAGCTCGTCGAGGAAGGCGGCGCCCTCGGGACGCTCGTCGGCGACGCGGCCGAGGAACGCGACGACCTCGGCGTGCGGGCGTACGACGTCGGCGACGTCGAGCAGGGCGAGCCCCATCTCGGCGGTGACGTTGTGCGGGACGGACTGGGAGAGCACGTTGGCCGCGTTCTTCTCGCCGAGCCACTCTTCGAGGTGCTCGTTGAGCCAGACGGCGGCGTTCATGCCGGCCATGATGACCTGGGTGCCGCGCGGGTCGAACAGCAGCCGCCGCAGCTCGCCGAAGTCGTCATGGATGAAGTCGAGCAGCTCGGGCCCGGTCAGCCCGGCGATCGCGCGCCTCAGGGCGGCCACCGAGTCGGCGTTGGTCCTGATCAGCTCGGTGACGATCTCCGGGTCGGTCTCGATCTCGCCGGGCGGGGCGAGGGTGGGCGGCAGGTCGGTCTCAGCGTCCTCCCGCAGCGGTACGAAGCCACGGTCGAGCACGGTCTGGACGGCGTCCAAGAACAGCGGGTCCGCCGTGCGCATGGCCTCCAGGAACGCGGCCCGTCCGCCAGGAGTGGCCACGATGGGGGCCGCGTCGGCGAACAGCCGCCCGCCCGCCTCCTGCATCGGCCGCGGCGTGGTGAGCTGCCACACCGACAGGCCGAGCGGGCGCATGGCGTCGGTCATCATCTGCTGGTGGCCGACGGAGAGGTAGAGGTGCGGGCCCTCGTCGCCGGCGTCGGGGATGGGGAAGAGGGTGGTGATGGCCCGGCTCTGCACGATGTGGAAGCCGTCGCCGGTCAGGCACCACTCGATGTCCTGCGGATGGCCGAAGTGAGCCTCGATGCGCCGGCCGAGGCGTACGAGCTCGACGGCCTGCTCGTCGGTGAGCGCAGGCGCGGTCTGCCGCTCGGGCTCGACCGGTACGTCCCGCGTGCCGCCGTCCCGCGCCGCCAGCACGGCGTGGGCCTTGGTGGCGACCTGCGCGGTCAGCACGCGGTCGTCGCGGACGGTGTAGACGTCGGCGGGGGCCTGGCCGGAGACGAGGGCGTCGGCGAGCCCCCACACGGCCTCCACCGTGGCGACCTTCCTGTTGGAGGTGACGGGGTCGGCGGTGAACAGCACGCCGGCCGCCTCGGGGGCGACCATGCGCTGCACGACCACGGCCATCTGCACCTTGCGGTGGTCGAAGCCGTTGCGGGCGCGGTAGGTCACCGCGCGCTCGGTGAACAGGGAGGCCCAGCAGCGCCGTACGTGCCGCAGGACCTCCTGGGGGCCCGTGACGTTGAGGTAGGAGTCCTGCTGGCCGGCGAAGGACGCGGTCGGCAGGTCCTCGGCGGTGGCGCTGGAGCGTACCGCGCAGGGGGTGTGCTCGCCGAGCCGGGCGAGCGCGGCGGCGATCTCGGCGGCGAGGTCCCCGGGGATGGTGACGTCCTCGACGGCCCGGCGCACGGCGGCGCTCAGCTCGGCGATGGCCGCGCGGTCGGCGGGGTCGGCGGCGGCCAGCAGGTCGAGGTGCGGTTCGATGGCGGCGGCCACGACCCGCCGGTAGGCGTCGGTGGTGACGCAGAAGCCGTCCGGCACGCGTACGCCGTCGACGCGGGAGAGCTCGGCCAGGTGGGCTCCCTTCCCGCCGGTGTGCGCGGCGTCGGTCGCGTCGGCCTGGTCGAAAGCCAGCACAAAAGGCACGTCCGTTGCTCCAGAGTGTCGTCGGGGCGAATGGCAACGGGCAGTATGAACCATTTCCCGGTTTCTCATGAGGCGCGCTCATCTGCTATAAAGTGAAACTGGCCGGAGGTTTCCCGCCACTCCCCCATCACTGCTGTTGAGCGCCGTACGACTCCAGCAGCGCGGCCACCTCGTCGGCCTCCGGCGCACCCGTCGCACGTAAAATCTCCAGCGCCTCCCGCCACGCGTCCACGGCGGCGGCCAGGTCCCCGGTGTCGCGGTGCACGTCGCCCAGCGCGCGCAGCGCCAGCCCCTGCCGGCGCGGCGCGGGGATCGCCTGGCAGATGCCGATGACCTCGCGCAGCGTGGCGGCGGCCTCGTTCGTACGGCCCTGCCTGCGCCACAGCTGCGCCGTGGTGAACAGCACGCGGGCCTGACCCACGTGGTCGTCGGTGTCGCGGTAGATCGCGAGGCTGCGCAGCAGCAGCCGCTCGGCGCCCGCGACGTCGTCCCGTGCCAGCCTGGCCTCGGCCAGGCCCAGCGCCGCGTACGCGATGCCGCTCGGGAACCCGAGCGCGTCCAGCCCGTCGAGCGCCTGGCGGAAACTGCCCTCGGCGGCGGCCAGATCGCCGCGGGCCAGCTCGATCTCCCCCAGCACGATCCTGGTGAACTCCCGCGAGCGCACGTCCCCGGTGTCGTCGGCGAGCCCGATCGCCCGCCGGATGAACGGCTCGGCCAGCTCCAGCCGGTTCTGGTTGAAGTGGATGCGGCCGATGCCGCGCACGACGGTGATCTCCGTGCTGCGGTCGCCGGCCCGCGCGAGACCGTCGGCCGCCGCCTCGTAGTGAGCCAGCGCGTCGGCGTTGCGGCCCTGGAGGCGGGCCAGCTCGGCCAGGGTGACCAGGGCCAGCGCGTGCCCGTACCGGTCGTCGGCCTTCTCGAACAGGGCCAGGGCCTCCTCCAGGGCGGCCGCGCAGCCGGTCAGGTCGTCTTGGGCGAAGTGCAGGCGGGCCAGGCCGTGCAGCATGGCGGCCTGGCCGCGGACGTCGCCCGACAGGCGGGCGGCGTGCAGGGCGGTCTCGTGGGTGGCGAGCCACTCGTCGCGCAGGCCGCGGGTCTCGAACAGGCTCATGGCGCTGGTGGCCCAGTCCCAGCACAGCTCGCCGAAGCCGAGGGCGGCGCACTGGCGGACGCCGGCGACGACGTTGGCCCGCTCGGCCTCGATCCAGGCGAGCGGGTCGCGTACGAGGCGGCCGGGGGTGTCCGGCCGCCAGACGATGCCGCCGCCGTGCACGACCCGGTAGTCGCCGCCGCACAGCCGGACGTGCGCGTGCCTGGTCAGGGCCAGCCAGCCGCTGAACACGCGGCGCAGCGCCGCCGCCCGCTCGTGCTCGTCCTCCTCCGCCTCGGCGCGTTCGCGCGCGTACGCCCTGGTCAGGTCGTGGAAGCGGAACCGGACGGCCCCGTCGGCGCCCTGGCCGGCCACTTCGAGCAGCCGCACGTCGGCGAGCTGCTCGATCAGCTGCTCGGCGGCGTCCTCGGAGACGTCGAGCAGCGCGGCCCCGGCCCAGACGGGGAAGTCGGGAGCCTCCAGCAGGCCGAGCCGGCAGAACATGCGCTGCGCCTGCGGCGGCAGGCCCTGGTAGCCGACGCCGATGCTGGCCCTGACCTCGTCGGAGCCGTGGGCGAGCTGGCTGAGCCGGCCGCGGACGTCGCTCATGCGCGAGACCAGGTGACCGAGGTCCCAGTAGGGGCGGGCGGCGAGCTTGGCGCCCGCGATGCGCACGGCCAGCGGCAGCCCGCCGCACAGGCGTACGAGGTCGCGGGCCTCGTCGGGCGCCTCCGCTGTCCTGTCGGCGCCGATGATGTTGCCGAGCAGCTCGACCGCGTCCTCGACGGGCAGCACGCCGAGATCGACGCGCTGCGCGGCGGGCAGCGTGGCCAGCCGGTGCCTGCTGGTGATCAGGACGGCGCAGCCGCGTGTGCCCGGCATCAGCGGGCGCAGCTGGGCCTCGCCGGCCGCGTTGTCGAGCACCACGAGGTGGCGCGAGTCGGCGATCCGCTCGCGGTAGAGCTCGGCGCGCTGGTCGAGGTCGGCGGGCAGCGCCGAGCTGTCCATGCCGAGCGCGCGCAGGAACCTGGCCAGCGCCTCGGCGGGGTCGAGCGGGTGCCGCTCGCAGCCGCGCAGGTCGATGTAGAGCTGGCCGTCGGGGAACTCGCTTCGCAGCCGGTGCGCGACGTGCACGGCCAGCGTGGTCTTGCCCACGCCGCCCGGCCCCGAGATGGCGCTGACCGGCAGCGCGGAGGAGTCCTCGCGCGCCGACAGCAGGGCGGCCGTCACCGCGGCCGCCTCGGCGTGCCGGCCGACGAAGTCGGCGTGTCCTGGCGGGAGCTGGCAGACCGGCCTGCGCTGCTCGGGACCGGCCGCCGGCAGGGCGTCGTCCAGGATGACGGCGTGCAGCCGCCGCAGCTCCTCGCCCGGCTCGATGCCCAGCTCGCCGACCAGCCGCTCGCGCGCCTGCCGGTACGCCTCCAGCGCCCGGTGCCGCTGCCCGGCCCGCGCGTAGCCGAGCATGAGCAGCCGCCAGGCGCGCTCGCTCAGCGGCTGCTCGGCGAGGAACGGCCGCAGCTCGCCGATCACCTCGGTGTGCAGGCCGATGCCGAGCATCGCCTCGGCCCGGTCGAGCCGCGTCTCGTCGAGCCGCTCGTCCAGCTCCGCCACCCGCGACAGCGCCCAGTCGTGCAGCTGCACGCCCTCGGCCGGCCGGCCCCGCCACACCTCCAGCGCCCGCTCGAACCGGCGCACGGCCGCGGCGAGGTCGCCCTGCTCCACCTCGGCCCGCGCCCGCCGCGTCTCCTGCTCGAAGACGAGCAGGTCGAGCTCCTCGGGAGCGACCTCCAGCAGGTATCCGGGACCCACCGTGGACAGGCTGATGTCGGTGCCGAACGTCTTGCGGATGCGTGCGACGTGCGTCTGCAGGTTAGGCACCGCGGAGGCGGGCGGCGTCTCCCACAGCGCGTCGATCAGCCGCCTGCGCGAGACCGGCACGTTGGCGTTGAGGAGCAGCGCGGTCAGCAGCGCGCACTCCTTGCCCTTGAGCGCGACCTCCCGCCCGTCCGCCCGGCACGCGTGGACGGGACCGAGGATGCCGAACGTCGCTCCCGCCATGACCTCCCCTGGATCGAGCTCCGGGTCACCAGTAAGCGGGCAAACGGTCACGCCCGTCAAGGTGCCGGTCATGATCACCCGCAGGTGTCACGATAGGGCAGATCGGGCAGGTAACGCGGCCATCGCTCCCGATCCAGGCCGCCGCCGGTCACCGGGCACGCCGTCTCGCCCAGGTGACGGCGCGGCTCGTACGTCGGCCGCAGGTCCCACAGGACGACATCACCATGCGCGCCGACGCCCGCGCGGACAACGTCCGGCGAGGCCGACGATCACCGTGCGGCCGCACGGTCGCTATGATTCCGCCGCGGACAGGTGTGGGCGGACAAAAACCTCTTTGTCGCCTACGATGCCCGAAGAGCTTGATTACTTGATTACACTCTGGAGGACCTGGTGATCGTCGAGTACATCCGTTACCGCGTCCCCCCAGAAGCGGCCGGGGAGTTCGAGGCCGCCTACCGCCGTGCCGTCGTCCCGCTCGGCGAGGCGCCCCAGTGCCTCGGCCACGAGCTGTCGCGCTGCGTGGACGAGCCCGCCTGCTACGTCCTGCGCATCGAGTGGACCTCGGCCGAGGACCACCTGAACGGCTTCAGGAACAGCGATCACTTCGCCGCGTTCTTCGCCGAGATCAAGCCGTACGTCTCCGCGATCGAGGAGATGCGGCACTACGAGCAGCTCATCACCAAGACCGAGCCGACGCTCTACGAGTGGGCGGGCGGGGCGGCGGCGTTCGAGCGGCTCACCGAGGTCTTCTACGGCCACGTGCTCGCCGACGACCTGATCGGACCCCTGTTCGCGGGTATGAGCCCCGACCATCCCCGGCACGTGGCGATCTGGCTGTCGGAGGTCTTCGGCGGTCCCGGCCGCTACACCCGCGAGCTGGGCGGCTACCCCCGCATGCTGGCCCACCACCTCAACCGGCACCTGAGCGAGGAGCAGCGCCGGCGGTGGGTGTCGCTGCTCATGGACGCCGCCGAGGAGGCCGGGCTGCCCGGCGACCCGGAGTTCCGTGCCGCCTTCGCCGGCTACATCGAGTGGGGCACCCGCATCGCGGTCCAGAACTCGCAGCCCGGCGCGACCCCGCCGGCCGAGGCGCCGGTGCCCCGCTGGGGATGGGGCGTCGCCCCGCCGTACCAGCCCTGACAGACATCGAAAGGCCCCCATGCGACTGCCCAGCTGGTTCGCCGAGCGGCCCGCCGCCGCTCCCGAGCCCGACTTACGCGTCTCCACCCTGGAGCTCTTCTTCGACCTGGTCTTCGTCTTCACCATCACCCAGCTCACCGCGCTGCTGGTGGCCGGCATGGAGGCACCGCCGCCCGGGCATCGCGCCGTGGGCATCGGGGAGAGCGCGCTGCAGGTGCTGCTCGTCTTCGGCGTGATGTGGTGGATGTACGCGGGGTACGTCTGGCTGCTCAACTCCGTGCCACCGGTACGGCCGGCCCGCCGGATCCTGGTCCTGCTCGGCATGGCCGGCTTCCTCGTCATGGCGCTGGCCATCCCGAGCACGTTCATGGGCGGCGGGGTCGCCTTCGCCGTCGGCTACCTGCTGCTGATCCTGGTGCACAGCGCCCTGTACGCGCAGGCCACCCGGGCGATCGTGCGGGTGGTGCCGTTCAACCTGGCCGCGACCGCGCTCATCGGCGTCGCCGGGTTCCTCGAGACGCCCTACTCCTACCTGCCGTGGATCGCCGCGCTCGTCCTGCTGTGGGGCAGCCCGTACTTCATCGGCCAGCAGGGCTTCGCGCTGCGCGCCGCCCACGTGGTCGAACGGCACGGGCTGCTGGTCATCGTGGTGCTCGGCGAGTCGATGCTGGCGCTCGGCATCGGCGCCAAGGACCTGCCGGTCGACCTCGGTCTCGGCGTCGCGGGGGTGCTCGCCCTGTGCCTGGCGGCGTGCCTGTGGTGGGCGTACTTCGCCGGGGAGGACGAGCGGGCCGCCGAGCACACGCTGGCCGCGACCGAGCCGGTACGGCGGACCAGGATGATCCTCGGCGCCTACTTCTACGGGCACATCCCGATGCTGCTCGGCGTGGTGGCGGTGTCGGGCGGCATCAAGAAGGTCATCGGGCACCCCGTCGATCCGCTCAAGCCGTCGGCGGCGATCGTCCTGGCCGTGGGCGTCACCCTCTACCTGGCGGGCGACTTCTGGTTCCGGCGGATGCTCCGGCTGCCTTGGGCGCGCGTCAAGGGCGTGGTCGCGGTCGCCGCGCCGGCCGCCGCCCTGGCGGGTCTGTGGGCGGGGCTGGCTGAGCTGGCGATCCTGGTCGCGCTGCTCGTGGCGATGCTCCTCGCCCTGCACCACCGCACCCCGGCCCCCGCCTGAGCACAGGAAGCCGCCGCACGGAGAGCCGCCGCACGGGATGCCGTGAAACGCGGGCAGCCGTGAAGCGCGCGGAGCCCCTGCCCTTCACGGGCGGCCGTGGAACGCGGGGAGCCCCCGCCCTGGACGGGTGTTCGTCCGGGGCGGGGGCTCGGTGTCTCCTCGTCGGGGAGCTGACTCCTTTCTAGTTGGGCGGCACCGCAGGCGAGCGGAAGATCTGCCAGAGGCGGTAGGCCACCGTCGGCATCTTCGAGCGCGGCGTCTCCGAGGAGTACGGCTTGCTCGCCGGGCCCCACCCGGTGCCCTGGTGAGCGATGCCGTCGGCTTCCCTGGGGGTCGTCCTGGTGTGCGAACCGGTGGGCCGCACCCGCCCGAGCTGCTCGTCGATCGAGCGTTTCTGCGTCTCGCTCAGCCCGCGCGGCTGAGACGAGTTCGGCGGCGTGCGCTGAGCCTTGGGCGGCGACTGCCGCTGCACGGCCTTGCGGCTGGTCGGCCGGACGGCGGGACGGTGCCGGACCGTGGCCTTGGGCTTACTGGCCCGCCGGGTGACCGCCCTGCGTGCGGCGGCCGCACGCCGCCGGGCCGCCGCGGCCCGCCGTGCCGCTGCCGCCGCCCGTCGCCGGGCCGCCGCCGCGGCGGCCCGCTGCCTGGCCAGCGCCGCCTTCCGCCTGGCCGCGGCCGCCGCCCGCTTCTTGGCGGCCGCCGCCGCGCGCTTCCTGGCCTCGGCTGCGGCCCGCTTGCGAGCGGCCTCGGCGGCCCGTCGCTTGGCCGCCTCGGCGGCCCGCTTCCTGGCCAGGGCCGCGGCCCTGCGCCGGGCCGCGGCGAGCGCCGCCCGCCTGGCCGCCGCCGCTGCCGCCCGCCGCGCCGCGGCCTGCGCCAGCTTCCTCGCGATGGCCCGCGCCGCGATCCGCGCCGCGATGCCGACCACGAACCAGACGAGCTGGCCGTCGGGGTCGCTCATCGTGACGGGGCTGTTGTTGGCGTAGGCGTAGGCGTTGAGCTGCTGCGGCTCTCCCTCGTCGATGATCGGGTCCACCGAGAGGAAGCGGCCGTTGGCCGGGTCGTACTCGCGGGCTCCGAGGTGCACGAGCCCGGTCGTGGCGTCCTTCGTGCCGCCGACGAAGCCGCGCTGTCCCGGCCACCACGGTGGTGGTGACCCGCGATCCTCACCGAAGGGGGTCTGCCGGCGGATCGCCACGTCCCCGGTGCCGGCGTTCACCATGGCCTGCGCGGTGCCCTGGTGGTCGTTGGCCATGAAGTAGACCTGGTTGTCCGGCGTGCGGACCGCGATGGCCTCGCCGCCGATGGTGTAGTACCGGGTCTGCTCGACGGTGTTCTTGGCGTAGTCGAGCCGCAGCTCCATGTCGTCGATGAACAGGGTGGCGTCGGTGGCCGTCTTGCGCAGCAGCCGGTCACCGTCGGCGTCGTAGATGAACGACGTCGTCCTGCCGCCCTCGGTCACCGACTCCAGGTTGCCTTCGGCGTCCCAGACCAGGCTCTGGTCGGCGTTGCCGACCTTGCGCCTGGTGGTGTTGCCGGCGGCGTCGTAGCTGAACAGGTCGGCGCCGACGCTCTGCAGCGCGTGCGGCTGCTTGCCGCCGGCCGCCGGGTAGGTGTAGGTGCGCACCTGCTCGGCCGCGCCGCCCCAGGCGTGCTCGGTCTCCTTCGTCCTGTTGCCGGTGACGTCGTAGGCGTAGCTGACCGCGTACGGGGCCACGCCGCCGATCGTGCCCGACTGCGGGGCGCCGCTCGCGCAGTCGTCGGTGGCCGTCCACGCCGAGGTCAGGCGGCGCAGATGGTCATGGGTGAAGCACTGCGTGTCCTGGGCGGCCCGATCGGCGATCTTGGAGATGTTGCCGGCCGCGTCGTAGGTGTAGGACAGGTCGAGGTCGCTGGCGGGCGCGCCGGCCCGGTCCAGCCGCATGCTGGTGAGCCTGCGGGTGGCCTCGTCGTGGGTGTAGGTCAGCCAGGTCTTCTTGCTGCCCTCGCCCAGCTCGTACTGCAGGGTCTCGCCGAGCTTGCTGTAGCGGGCCGCGCTCACGTACGCCGACAGGCCGCTGACCTTGACCGGCTGGCTGAGCCCGTCGTAGCTGTAGACGACCGACTCCTCGGCCAGGCCGCCGCCCGCCGGGAAGCTGATCGACTGGACCTGGTCGTCGGCCGTGTAGCGGGTGTTGAGCTGGTAGGAACCCGCGAGCTTGCCCTCCCGTGCCGGGATGGTCACGGTCTGGCGGAGCGTGCGGTAGTCGGCGTCGATCGCGTTGATCTCGGCGGTGTACGCCTGGCCGTCCACGTACCTGACGGCCGCGTGCATGTGGCCCTTGGCCAGCCCGTCGTACTTCCACTCGGCCAGCAGCGTGCCGGTGGCCGAGCCCTCGCGCAGCTGCGTCTTGCGGCCGAGCGCGTCGTAGCCGTACCAGAGGGTCCTGCCGCGGGCGTCGGTGGTGGTGACGACCTCGTCGGCGTCGTTGTACGTGGTGGTCGTGACGCCCTTGTCGGGGTCCTCCGTCCTGATCTCGCGGCCGCGCAGGTCGTAGTGGTGCCGCCAGACGTTGCCCGCCGGGTCGGTCACCGTCGCCAGCCGGCCGGCGCGGTCGTAGGTGTACTTGGTGGCTTCGTACTCACCGGTCGGGGTCGAGCCCTTGTACTGGCGCAGCTCGATGAGCCGGTCGTGCGCGTCGCCGATCCTGGTGGTGGCGGTGTCGCCGGGCAGCGGCGTGATGTGCAGCCGGTCGCCCTCCTCCTTGACCGAGACGCGGTACTTCTCCGCTCCCTTGGACTTGAAGACCTCGGCGGTCACCTCGCCCGCGCCGTCGTAGACGGACACGACCTGGGTGGGCACGGCGGCGTCGGCCACCCCGAACAGGTCGGTGGACGGCGTGCCGGTGGCGAAGTAGCCGGTGTTGGCCTTGTACTCCTCGCCCTGGGAGTTGTAGAGGGTGTCGGTGATCGTGCGCCCGTTGCGCAGCGCGGGGTCCTGCGCCGTCTCGTCGACGGGCGCTGGTTCCTGGGTCTGGCGCTCGCGCATCAGGCCGTCGAACAGCTCGTGGCTGGTCGTGTAGGTGCCGTCGGCGTTGAGCGTCTTGGTGGTGACGACGCTGGGGCCGTCGTTGCGCACCACGTAGGTGTACTCGGTGCTGGGCGACTGGCCCGCGGCCTTGCTGCGGTCCGGCTGCCAGACCTTGGTCAGCCGGCCCAGCGCGTCGTACTCCATGTCCACGCGCTTGCCCGCGGCGTCGATCTCGGCGGTCGGCTCGCCCCAGGCGGGTTCGAGCAGGGTGCGCTCGGTGTGGCCGAGCTGGTTGGTCTCGGTGGTCTCCGTCGGCAGGGCGCCGGAGGCCGGGTTGTAGGCGGTGACGGACTTGGTGCCGACCGGGTCGGTCTCGGTGAGCTCGCGGCCGTAGGCGTCGTACGTCAGCGCGGTGCCGGTGATCGTCTGCCCGTCGGGCGAGACCAGCTCCTGCACTGCGGTGACGTCGCCCTTGGTCGGGGCCTGGCCGTGCGACTGGCCGTCGTACTGGATCTTCTCGTCGGACAGGATTTCCTCGGCGGCCAGCCTGGCCGTGCCGGTGTCGCAGGTCGTCGCGACCTTCTGCACCCGGCTCGGGAAGTCGAGCATCCAGCTCGAGTCGTTGCGGGCGTAGGTGTAGCGGATGCACTGGTCGTCGTCCGCGGTGGCCAGGTCGCCCTTCTCCTCGACCTGCAGCAGCAGGCCCTTGGTGTCGTACGTGCGGTCCTCGCCGGTCCGCCGCCACTTGTCGCCCGTCAGCGCGGTGCGGGTGACCATGGACTTGGGCTGCACCACGTGCGCGGCCTTGGTGACGCCGCCCTGCGTGGACTCGGCCGTCTTGGCCGACCAGGCGTCCTGGACGGTCGCGGTCAGCAGCGCGCCGCCGTCACCGTCGAAGAGGATCTCCTCCCGCTCGAACCCGGCGAGCTGGTCGAGGTCGTCCTTCTTGACGCCCTCGGAGTCCTCCACCTGGACACTGCGCTTGGAGCCGTCGGCCAGCTTGTCGCCGTGCATGCCGCGGAAGTAGCGGAACTCCGTCAGCGTGCGCTTGCCGTCCTGCCCGTCGCCCTGGCGGACGCGGACCCGGCCGTAGCCGCGGTAGTCGGCCCACGTGCGGTGCGCGGGCTTGACGAGGATGTTGTCGGCGTAGTGCCAGGCGGCGCCGCCGAGGTACTCGTAGTCGGTGACCACGCTCGGCGAGCCGGCCACCCGGTCCACCTCGACGGTCTGGGTCACCAGGTACTTGTGGAACCAGTCGGTGACCTCGGCCTCGTCCGGCGGGGCCCAGCGCTGCGGGAAGCAGCGCCTGCTGTTCTTGTCGGCCGTGGGCACGTCGCCCGGCTTGCAGTCGGCGGCCGAGTAGTTGATGCGCAGCTCGCCGCCGTACTCGTTGTTGATGGCCTGGACCCGCCACTTGACCAGCGGCGCCCTGCCCTCGTCCGAGTCGACCCTGTTGGGCAGCTGCACGCCGGTGAACGTCACCGGCGGCAACGTGATCGTGCCGCCCACGAGGCCGGTCTGGCGGATCGAGGCCAGCCACAGCGCCGGGCTCATGCCGTCGCCCGAAGCCGGGAACTGGTGCGTCAGCGCCCACGAGTCCACCGGGGTGAACTGGCCGGCGGAGTCGCGCACCTGCGTAGTGACCTTGGCCAGCCGCTTGCGGGTGAAGAACGTCGGCGCCAGGCGGTCGGTGCACTTCACCCCGCTGTTGCAGATCTGGTCGAACGGCACGTCCGGCCAGTGGCTCGCGGTCTCCTTCTTGAGCTGGTCGGGCGCGCAGGTCACCGAGCCGCTCGGCAGGCAGCGCTCGGCCACCTCGAACACCACGCGGGCGGCCGGCTGCTTGGTGAACAGCTCGGTGCCCAGGTAGCCGTAGTCGATGCGGGTGAGGTACGCGCCGCGCACGTACTGGGTGCCCTGCTCCGGCTTCATGTTGCGGCCGTAGTAGTTGGTCTCCCGCTCGTACCAGTACGTGGTGGCGTTGCCGTGCGTGTCCACCTCGTAGTCGAGGTTCCACCGGTAGCCCTGCTGGCACCAGGCGTTGGCCGGGGTGCCGCTGTAGCAGGGCTCGCCGCTGTTGTTGCCGAACACCGGCACGGTCTGCACCGACTTGGTCTCCGGCTTGCCGCTGGCCCAGCCGGGCAGCCGGTTCAGGCCGAAGGTGTACTGGGTGCCGTCGGGCGTGGTGACCCGCCAGTACTCGCCGTTGTTGTCGCCGTTGGTGGCGCCGGTGAGCAGCTCGATCCTGGTGCCGTCGTCGCGCTTGGGCCGCCACTGCTTGGTGCTCGCGTCCTTGACCAGCTCGACCGACGAGTCGCCGAGCGACAGGATGGCGTTCTCCTGGTCCCAGCACAGGTCGCCGGTCTTCTTGCCGTCGAGCATGCAGGACTTGTAGCGGCGCTCGATGAAGCCGCCGGGGTTGAGCTCGAAGCCCTCACCGGCCCAGGACGTCTGGTTGTTGGTGGAGACCGTGCGCCCGTCCACGCTCTGCGAGGAGTAGCCGAGCGAGATCTCCGGCTCCTCGCCGCCCAGCGACGGCGGCAACCGCAGGTCGTAGCTCCAGCTGAAGTCGCCCGACTGGGTGCCGACGCTCCAGTCGGAGGCCGCCGACAGGGAGGTCGCGGCGTGGTCGCCGGACGGTCCGGACGGCGCGGCGGTCAGCGCGTACAGGGCGTTGGTCTCGACCTCCGCGGTGACCGTGCCGGCCGTCGCGCTGTTCTCGCTCTTGACGGGTTGCGGCGCGGCGCAGCCGTCGGCTCCGGTGAGCGCGCACTCCTCCAGCTTCACCATGCGCAGCCGGGAGCCGTAGTCACCGCCGAAGGCGTGGCGGAAGCCGGAGTAGTCGACCTCCACGCGGGTCTTCTGCGCCGCCTTGGCCGTGACGCCCTGGCCTGGTGTGACGCGCATGGCCAGGCCGAGCAGGTCGGTGTCGAGCAGCTCGACGGCGATCGGGGCCGTGTCCGCCGCCTGCGCGGCCTTCGCGGACTTGCCGGTGCTGGGGGCCAGCCGCACGGGGAAGCCGCCCGTGGTGGTCCTCGCGGTGTCGCCGCTTGTGTCGCCCGTTGTGGCACTGGTTGTGGCGCCGGTTGTGGTTCCGGTTGTGGTTCCGCCCAGCTCCGCCTTCTGCGGCTTGGGCCAGCTGACGGCCGGAGCCGCCTTCCACGCCTGCTTGGCGGCGGGGTCGGGCAGCGGGGCCTTGACCGGGACCTTGCCACCGGGCACGGGCTGCTCCCGCTGGACGGCGGGCGCCGTGCGGGGCGCCGCCTCGGCGGGCACGGCGTAGGCCATGTCCACCAGCAGGACGACGGTGAGGAGGGGGGCCAGCCTGCGGGGCCAGCGGGAGGGCGGCTTGGCCTCCGCGGTCGCGAACCTGTTCCACGACGGGTCCGCGCTCTCAGGGGTGTCCGGTGGTCTCTGGCGCAGGCCGTTCCATCGGGAGGCGGGCAGGGATAACTCGTCCGGCAGATCCATGAGGGCTCTCCAGGGCTACGTGACGGCCGCCGGGCGAGTGTGCGGTGCCCGGCGGACCGTGCGGAGGTGCGAGACCCTCGCGGGTCTCGCCGGGGGTGAGGAGACGATCACGATGGTGATCGCATCGTCACCTGCGGCAAGCCGTAGGTCCAGAGTTTTGCTCCTTCTGCTCACAGATTTTTTCATCCACCCTGACTCCACTGAAAATTTTCACCGTCATGCCGTCGCCGCACCTCCCGCCGGAGACGGCTCCGGCGGGCCGGCCCCCGCGCCCTCCGACTCGGCGAGCGGCACGGGATTTCGCCTCTTGACACAAGATCACCCCACTTGCATACTCCGATCAACGCGCCTCGGTCAGATTTTTCCGCACATATTCACGGGCCCGTGGAATCCTTTTCAGGCGCATCACCGGAAATCAGGCGCGGCTCCTCCGACACCCAAGGGGTGACCATTCAACATGCCTTCGGGAGCGTTAGGGCGTATCACACGACGGGGCACCGCGGTGGCGGCCGCCCTCGTTCTGGCAATGGCCGCGAGCACCACTCCGGCACTCGCGCACTGGAACGGCACCGGCCAGGACATCGCCAGCATCCACATTTATCCGTACAGCTACAACAGCACCTGGCAGACGCCGCTGAACAGGGCGTTGAGCAACTGGAACGCCACGTCGAGCCCGGCCAACTTCTACAAGAGCAGCAATTCGGGATCGACCCTGACGGTGAAGTCGTACAGCAACACGTGGTACGGCTACTACACGCGCTGCGGCGGCATGTGCATGTACGTCAAGCTCAATTCGAGGACCATCAACAGGGACGCGTCCAATTGGGCGAACTTCGTCACCAGCGTCTTCGTCCACGAACTGGGGCACGCGCTGAACCTGGCGCACAACTCCGTGACGTCCATCATGAATCACAGCCGCAATCGCAACGGGATGATCAAGCCGCAGCCACACGATGTCTCCGACGTCAACGCCTATTACTAAAGGAGGCCGCCGCATGCTCAGGCGTCTCGGCGCGCTCGTCCTGACTGCGCTGTTCGTGTCCGCGTGCTCCATGCACGAGGAGCCCGTACTCTACCGTGCCGACTACCCCCAGTACGAAAGCGCCGACGCGCTCTTCGACCGGGCGAACCTGGTGGTCGAGGCGCGCATCGTCGGTGAGCCGCGCTACCTGCAGGAGGTGGCCGAACCCGACCCCACGACGACGGATCCGAAGCTCAACCCGAATGCCGGCGCCCCCGCCAAGCTGACGGGCGACGAGCCCGAGCCGCCGGCGACCGTCATCACCGTCTACACCGCCCAGGTGCTCCAGGTCTACAAGGGCGAGGCCAAGGTGGGGCAGTCCGTCGAGGTCAAGGAGCTCGGAGGGGTCTTCGGCGGGGTGACGTACAAGGAGGAGAACACGACCGCGCTGCAGCGTGACAGCGGCTACGTGCTGTTCCTGGAGACCTACCCCGACTCCCCCGCCGCGCTGCTCAACCCGGTCCAGGGGAAGTATCCGCTGGACGGGGCGAAGAACCCGTCGCCGCTGCCGGAGAACACCATCAAGCTGACCCGTGCCGACCTGGAGAAGCTCTCCTGATCCACCGCCGCTGACGGGCCCGTCCGGAAGGACGGGCCCGTTTTCGTGTTGCCCGGGACTTGCGCCGCCGCCGGTATTCAGCGTTACTATGTACCAGTACCTAACGCTGCTAGGTAGATGAAGGGCGTCCATGAGCAAACAAGCGACGGAGATGCTGAAGGGCACGCTCGAGGGCATCGTGCTCGCGATCCTGTCCCGCCGTTCCGCGTACGGCTACGAGATCACCGCGTGGCTGCGCGAGCAGGGCTTCTCCGACATCGCCGAGGGCACCGTCTACGCGCTGCTGGTCAGGATCGAGCAGCGCGGCCTCGTGGACGTGGAGAAGGTGCCGTCGGAGAAGGGCCCGCCACGCAAGGTCTACTCCCTCAACGCGCGGGGACGCGACCACCTGGACGAGTTCTGGAGGACCTGGAGCTTCCTCGCCGAACGTCTCGAACAGCTCCGCGAAGGAGGCCACCCATCATGACCGCCGAAGGCGAGCCCAGGAAGGGCCTGCGACGCTACGTCGAAATCGTCACCGGCCCGCTTGAGCACAAGAAGCGCTACCGCGACTACAAGGCGCGCGTCGAACGGCTGCCCGCCAGCCACCGCACGGCCGTCGAGGCGCTGCAGCGCTACATGATCTACTTCGGCCCCGGCACCGGCGAGAGCCTGCTGGCGATGCTGGAGGACCTCGCCGACCTCTTCGAGCAGAGCGCGGCCAGCGGGACGTCGGTGCGCGAGACCGTCGGGGACGACCCCGTCGAGTTCGCCGAGACGTTCCTGCGCAACTACCCCGAGGGCCAGTGGCTGGGCCGCGAGCGCACCCGGCTGACCACCTCCATCGACGGCGTCGCGGACGACAGGCCCGACGCGGAAGGGACCTGACATGACAGCTCAGCAGGGGCCGGCCATCAGCGTGCGCGGCCTGGAGAAGGCGTACAAGGAGCTGCACGTGCTGCGCGGCGTGGACTTCGAGGTGGCGCGCGGCAGCATCTTCGCGCTGCTCGGCTCGAACGGCGCCGGCAAGACCACGATCGTGCGGATCCTGTCCACGCTGCTCAAGCCCGACGCCGGCGGCGCCGCCGTCAACGGCTTCGACGTCGTCACCCAGGCCGCCGACGTGCGCGCCTCGATCAGCCTCACCGGCCAGTTCGCCGCCGTGGACGAGATACTCACCGGGCGGGAGAACCTCGTGATGGTCGCCAGGCTCCGCCACCTCGACGGGCCGGCGGCCATCGCCGACGACCTGCTCGACCGGTTCTCGCTCACCGAGGCCGGCGGGCGCCGGGTGGGCACCTACTCCGGCGGCATGCGCCGCCGCCTCGACATCGCGATGAGCCTCATCGGCGATCCGCCGGTCATCTTCCTCGACGAGCCCACCACCGGGCTCGACCCGCAGGCCCGCATCGAGGTGTGGCGGGCGGTCAAGGAGCTGGCCGGCCGGGGCACGACGGTGCTGCTCACCACGCAGTACCTGGACGAGGCCGAGCAGCTCGCCGACCGCATCGCCATCCTGCACGAGGGCCGGATCCTCGTGCACGACACCCTCGACGGGCTCAGGCGGCTGCTCCCGCCCGCCGAGGTCGAGTACGTCGAGAAGCAGCCGACGCTCGAAGACGTCTTCCTCACCCTCGTCGGCGCTGACTCCAAGGACGCAAGATGACCCGCCACTTCCTCTCCGACACCACCGTCATGCTGGGCCGCTCACTGCGGCACATCTCCCGCAGCCCCGACACCGTCATCACCACGACGATCATGCCGATCGCGATGATGCTGCTGTTCGTGTACGTCTTCGGCGGCGCGATCGACACCGGCCAGGTCGCCTACGTCGACTACCTACTGCCCGGCATCCTGCTCATCACGGTCGCCTCCGGCATCGCCTACACCGCCTTCCGGCTCTTCCTCGACATGCAGAGCGGCATCTTCGAGCGCTTCCAGTCGATGCCGGTGGCCCGCTCGTCGGTGTTGTGGGCGCACGTGCTGACCTCGCTGGTCGCGAACCTCATCTCGCTCGCGGTGGTCGTGGTCGTCGCCCTCCTGATGGGCTTCCGCTCGCCGGCCGGAGTGCTCGCCTGGCTGGCCGTGGCCGGGCTGCTCGTGCTGTTCACGCTCGCGCTGACCTGGCTCGCGGTGATCCCCGGGCTCACCGCCAAGAGCGCCGACGGGGCCAGCGCGTTCTCCTACCCGCTCATCTTCCTGCCGTTCATCAGCTCGGCCTTCGTGCCCACCGCCACGATGCCGGGCCCGCTGCGCGCCTTCGCCGAGCACCAGCCGGTGACGGCCATCGTCAACGCCATCCGCGGCCTGTTCGCCGGTCATCCGGCCGCCGCCGACGTCTGGACCGCCGTCGCCTGGTGCGCCGGCCTGCTCGTCGTCGTCTACGTCCTCGCCATGGCCACCTACCGCCGCAAGGTCACCTGACCCGGCGGCCCCGGATGGAACATGATCGTTACACCGGGGGTCGCCGATCGTGCCTACTCTTGGCTCAGCGTCACCACGAGCTCGGTCACTTTCCCTTGCCCCAAGGAGTCAGGCCATGAGACCAGGTGGTACGGCACTCAGCGTGTTAGCAGGCGTGGCCATGGCACTCGCCCTCACCGCGTGCGGCGGGGGCTCGGGCGACGAGGGCGGCCCGCCGCAGAAGAAGACCAGCCTGCTGGTCGGGCAATATCCGGGCGCGGACTCCGCGCCGCTGTTCATCGCCATGGAGCGCGGCTTCTTCAAGGAAGAGGGCCTCGACGTCAAGCAGGAGCCCATCCAGGCGCCGCAGGCGGTGCTCCCGAAACTGTCCAACGGCCAGATGGACGTCGTCCTCGGCAGCTACGCCACCATCCTGACGATCCAGGAGCAGGGCACCGAGAAGTTCGTCTACATCGCCGACTCCTACCAGGGCGCGCCCGGCGCGTTCGGCGTCATGGTGGCCAAGGACTCCCCCATCAAGCAGGTCGCCGACCTCAAGGGCAAGAAGATCGGCGTGAACGTGATCGGCGGGCTCGGCACGCTCACCATGAGCCCGCATCTGAAGCAGGCCGGCCTCGCCCCTGACGACGTCCAGTACGTGGTGATCCCGACGACGGAGTGGCTGTCCGCGCTCGACAAGGGCAGCGTGGACGCGGTCTGGATGACCGACCCGTACCTCAGCCAGGCAGAACGGCAGCTCGGCGCGACCATGCTGCTCGACACCATGTCGGGCCCGACCGCCAACCTGCCGATCACCGGCTGGGCCGCCACCGGGAAGTGGGCCGAGGACAACCCCGAGACGCTGGCCGCGTTCCAGCGCGCCATGGCCAAGGCCCAGCAGATCGCGGCCACGGACAAGAGCGCGGTGACGGCGATCCTGCCGACGTACACGAAGATCCCGGCCGAGACGGCCGCGACGATCAACCTGGGCGCCTACCCGACCACGCTGGACGCGCGCAACATCCAGCGGGTGGCCGACCTGATGCTGGAGGCGGGGCTGCTCAAGCAGAAGATGGACGTCAGCTCCATGATCTACGCGGCGCCCAAGGGATGACGGCGGCGCCTGCCGCGGGCCGCCGTGCCCGCGCCAGGTACGCCCGCAACGTGGCGGGCGTGGCGGCCTTCCTGCTCGCCTGGCAGGCGCTCGGCATGTCCGGCCTGGTGAGCTGGCTGCCGCCGGCCGCGGGCACGCTGGGCAGGACGGCCGAGCTGGCCGCCGACCCCGAGTTCCTCGCCGGGCTCGGCGGCACGCTCACCGCGGCGGCGCTCGGGCTGCCGCTCGCGGCGCTGATCGCCGTCCCCGCCGGGCTGCTGCTGGGGACGGTGCCGGCGCTGGAGGAGATGACGCGGGTGTTCGTGGAGTTCCTGCGGCCCATCCCGTCGGTGGCGCTGATCCCGCTGGCGCTGTTCTTCATCCAGCCGGAGCTGAACGCCGAGATCGCGCTGGTGGCGTTCGCCGCGTCCTGGCCGATCCTCATCAACACCCTGTACGGCGTGCGCGACGCCGACCCGCTGGCCAAGGACACGCTGCGGTCGTTCGGGTTCGGCCGCGGCGCGGTGGTGGTGTGGGTGCTGCTGCCCAGCGCGGCCCCGTTCGTCGCCACCGGGGTCAGGCTGGCCGCCTCGGTCGCGCTCATCCTGGCCATCAGCGTGGAGTACGTCGTGGGCGGCTCGACCGGCATCGGCGGCTTCCTCATCCAGGCGAGCACCGGCATCGGCATGGACGCGCTGATCGACGTCATCGCGGTGCTGATCTGGTCGGGCGCGATCGGTCTCGCCGCCAACGCGCTGCTGGCCAGGGCCGAGCGGCGGCTGTTCAGGTGGCGGCAGACATGATCGTCACCCTGGTCAAGCGGCTCTGGCTGGTGCCCGTCGTGCTGGCCGGATGGCAGGTGCTGGCGGCCTGGCTGGCCACCCCGTACCTGCCCGGTCCCGTGCTGGTGGTGTCGCGGGCGTACGAGATGTGGTTCTCGGGTCCCTACGTGCTCACCGACGAGGCGGCCGGCCACTTCCTGCCCAGCCTGGTCAGGGTGATCGGGTCGTGGGCCATCGCGGTGGCGGCCGGGGTCGGGCTGGGGGTGGCGATCGGCAGGATCGCCTGGCTGGCCGACTGCCTGGAGCCGCTCATCGCGTTCGGGCGGGCGGTGCCGCCGCCGGTGATGCTGCCCGTCTTCCTGGTGTTGTTCCCGATCGGGCCGCAGGTGCAGGTCGCCACCATCGTCTTCGGCATCGTCTGGCCGATCCTGCTCAACGCCATCGACGGCGCCCGCCACGTGGACCCCCTCAAGATCGACACGGCGGTCGTCTTCGGCCTGCCCGCCCACCTGCGGCTGTGGCGGGTCATCCTGCCGGCGGCGGCGCCGCAGATCTTCGCGGGGCTGCGGCTGAGCGTCTCGCTGGCGCTCATCCTCATGGTCATCTCCGAGCTGAAGGCCAGCACGGAAGGCATCGGCTACCTGCTCAACCTGGCCTCGGGCAACGCCGACATGCCCGCCATCTGGGCGGCCGTGCTGCTGCTCGGCGTGCTCGGCTTCGCGTTCAACTCCCTGTTCCTGACGGTGGAGCGCAAGGTGCTGGCCTGGCACCACGACGCCCGCCGTCCCGCCTGAGGAGGGCTCCCCCGCCATGACCGACCTGCTGCTGAAGAACGTCAGGATCGTCACGCCGGACCGGGACGACCCGGTCGAAGCCGACATCGCGCTGGCGGACGGCCGCATCGAGCGGGTGGGGCTCGGGCTGTCCGGCGCCGCCGAGGTGATCGACGGTGGCGGCCGGCTGGCCTTCCCCGGCGTCGTGGACGCCCACCAGCACTGGGGCATCTACAACCCGCTGCCGGCCGACGCCGCCTCGGAGAGCAGGGCGAGCGCGCAGGGCGGGGTGACGACCGCGCTGACGTACATGCGGACCGGGCAGTACTACCTCAACAGGGGCGGCCCGTACGCGGAGTTCTTCCCCGAGGTGCTGGCCCAGGCCGAGGGCAGGGCGTACGTCGACTACGGCTTCCACCTCGCGCCGATGTCGGGCGCGCACATCGCCGAGCTGCCCGAGCTGGTCGAGCGGTTCGGGGTGCCGTCGTTCAAGATCTTCATGTTCTACGGCGGGCACGGGCTGCACGGCCGCTCCGACGACCAGCGCTCCTTCCTCATGCTCCCCGAGGGCGAGCGCTACGACCACGCCCACTTCGAGTTCGTGATGCGCGGCGTCGAGGCGCTCCGGCGCGCGCGGCCCGACCTGGCCGGGGAGATCTCGCTGTCGCTGCACTGCGAGACGGCCGAGATCATGACCGCCTACACCCGGCTGGTGGAGGAGGCGGGCGAGCTGCGCGGGCTGGCCGCCTACAGCGCCTCCCGGCCGCCGCACTCCGAGGGGCTCGCGGTGTTCGTGGCCGCGTACCTGGCGCACGAGACCGGCCTGGCCACCGTGAACCTGCTGCACCTGTCGTCCGCCAAGGCCATGGACGCCGCCGTACGGATGGCCGCGACGTTCCCCGAGATCGACTTCCGCCGGGAGGTGACGATCGGGCACCTGCTGGCCGACGTCTCCACCGCCGCCGGGATCGGCGGCAAGGTGAACCCGCCGATCAGGCCGCGCGCCGACGTCGAGGCGCTGTGGGGGCACGTGCTCGGCGGCACCGTGGACTGGGTGGTCAGCGACCACGCCTGCTGCAGGGACGAGACCAAGTTCGGCGAACCGCGCGACGACGTGTTCCTGGCCAAGGCCGGCTTCGGCGGCGCCGAGTACCTGCTGCCCGGCCTGATCAGCGAGGGCCGCCGCCGTGGCCTGCCCTACGGCAGGATCGCCGCGCTCACCTCGTGGAACCCGGCCAGGCGGTTCGGGCTGCGCGGCAAGGGCACGATCGCGCCCGGCTACGACGCGGACCTGTGCCTGGTGGATCCCGAGCACGCCTGGACGGTGCGGGCGCAGGAGTCGGAGTCGGCGCAGGAGTACACGCCGTTCGAAGGTTTCCCGATGACGGCCAAGGTCACCGACACCTTCGTCCGGGGGCATCGGGTGCTGGAGTCGGGCAAGATCGTCGGCCCGCCGGTGGGCCGCTACCTGCGGCGGCCCGGCCGCTGAGACCGTCAGGCGATGAGCAGGCGCAGGCCGAGGTCGGCCGCGTCGAGGTCGAGGAGGTCGCGGTTGCGCTCGGCCCAGCGGCCCGAGCCGAGGTCGGCGCGCAGGTCGTGCACAGCCCGCCGCTCGGCGTCCGGCCCGACCTTGGTCCAGACGGACACGCCGCGGCGCACCCGCTCGTCCAAGTACGCCTCGGGCCGCCGCCAGAACGCCTCGAAGAAGCCGTCGGCGCAGTCCCACGGGATGGGCACCGGCTCCACCCTGGCATCGATGGCCTCGGCCAGCTCGGGCAGCGAGGGGCGGCCGGTCAGCAGATCGGCCACCTCGGGCAGGTAGTCACGGGTGAGCCAGAACCGGTCGAGCCACCCGGCGCGGCTGGTGTCGTGGGTGAACACCACCACGCGCCGCGCCACCCTGCGCAGCTCGCGCAGCCCGGCGATCGGGTCGGGCCAGTGGTGCAGGGACGACACCGACATCGCGGCGTCGAAGGCGCCGTCGTCGAAGGGCAGGTGGTCGGCGGTGCCGATGAGGCAGGGGGCCGCGCCGGGGGCGCGCTGCGCGCGCATGAGCGCCGACGGCTCGACCGCGAGGACATGGCGGCCGGCCGGTTCGTAGGAGCCGGTGCCCGCGCCGACGTTCAGCACGGTCCTGGCGTCGCCGAGCGCCGCCTCGATCTGGGCCGCGATGCGCGGCTCCGTGCGCCGGGTGACGGTGTAGCCGGCTCCGATGGTGTCGTACAGCTGCGCTTGGGACATGTCCCCATCCCAGCATCCCGGGCGGCGTACGGGAAGGAGGAGACGGCAAGGAGGAGGCGGGAAGGAGGAAGCGCGGGCGCCGCTGCGGAGCGCCCGCGCTTTTCCGGCGCGACGGCCACGGCCAGGGCGGGTCCGGCACCGCCTGGCCGGTCGACGGCAGGTCGCCGGGGAAGAGGCCGGCGCGGCCGGCCGTGGAGGGGGTGGGGGCGGCCAGCCGCGCCTTGAGAGAGAGCACAGGAGGTGGCGTCGCCCTCAGGGGATGGGGGGAACGCCGTCAGCGTGGGGTCGTCGAGGTGTCCTTTCCCGAGGTCCTGATGGCGTGCGCCAGCCTAGGAACCGCCGCCACATCGGCACCACAATCCCGCTACACGGCCGTCAGGCGGTCGTCGTCACGGCCTCGACGTGCAGCAGCGCCGGCTGCTCAGGGAGCAGGCGTCGGCGCCGGCACTCCCGCAGGTGGGTGCCCACGGTGAGCGGGCGGCGCTGCGGCACGCGTTCCTTGGAACCACCGGCCCGCCTGGCCGCCGGCAGCGACCGACGGGGGGTCCCGCGCGGCCGGTTCCGGGCCCCCGTTACCGTCGTGGAACAACCCCTTGACCGGGTGCGCGCTAGAAGGAGCCCGCTTGAAGATCACCGACGTCGAAGTCCTCGTCACCAGCCCGGGACGCAACTTCGTGACGATCCGCATCCGCACCGACGAAGGCGTGTACGGCATCGGCGACGCCACACTCAACGGCCGCGAGCTGGCCGTCGCCTCCTACCTGCGCGATCACGTCGCCCCCTGTCTGATCGGCCGCAACCCGTTCCAGATCGAGGACATCTGGCAGTACCTCTACCGGGGCGCCTACTGGCGGCGCGGCCCCGTCACGATGACCGCGATCGGCGCGGTGGACATGGCGCTGTGGGACATCAAGGGCAAGGCGCTCAACGTGCCGGTCTACGAGCTGCTCGGCGGCGCGAGCCGCAACGGCGTCATGGTGTACGGCCACGCCAACGGCCAGAGCGTCGGCGAGGCGGTGGAGGCCGTCGGGCGCTACCTCGACATGGGCTACAAGGCCGTGCGCGTGCAGGCCGGAGTGCCGGGGCTCAAGGGCACGTACGGGGTGGGCAGGGGCGAGCTGTTCTACGAGCCCGCCGGCGAGGGGCTGCCCGCCGAGGACGCGTGGAGCACGGAGAAGTACCTGGCCACCGTGCCGGAGCTGTTCGCCAGGGTGCGCGAGGAGTACGGCAGGGACGTCCACCTGCTGCACGACGCCCACCACCGGCTGACCCCGATCGAGGCCGGCCGGCTGGGGCGGGAGCTGGAGCCGTACGCGCTGTTCTGGCTGGAGGACGCGGTGCCGGCCGAGCAGCAGGAGGCGTTCAGGATCGTCCGGCAGCACACCACGACGCCGCTGGCCGTCGGGGAGATCTTCAGCACCATCCACGACGCGACCCTGCTGCTGCGCGAGAACCTCATCGACTACCTGCGCATGACCGTCGTGCACGGGGGCGGCATCACCCACCTGCGCACGGCGGCGGCCTACGCGGCCGTCCACCACGTGCGCACCGGCTGCCACGGCGCCACCGACCTGTCGCCCGTCACCATGGCCGCCGCGCTGCACTTCGACCTGTCGATCCCGAACTTCGGCATCCAGGAGTACATGCGGCACACGGCCGAGACCGACGAGGTGTTCCCGCACGCCTACACCTTCGCCGACGGCTACCTGCATCCCGGCGACGCGCCAGGGCTCGGCGTGGACTACCGGGACGACGTGGCGGAGCGGTTCCCGTACCGGCGGGCGTACCTGCCGGTCAGCCGGCTGGAGGACGGCACGATGTTCAACTGGTAGCTCCCGTTCCTCCGTTTCCGGCCACCCCCTCCCGAGAGGTCCTCGATGACGTTTCACCCCTCTACGTCCGAAGTGCTGGAGCTGGCCGTCGAGGCGGGTGAGCGGTGGTGGGGCGGCTCGGTGGACGACGGGCTGTCGATGCCGTTCGGCGCGCGGCCGTTCGCCCGCGACCTCGCCGCGCCCAGGGAGCCTCTCGGGCCGTCCAATCAGAGCGCCCCCGTGCTGCTGTCCACGCGGGGGCGGGTGGTGTGGTCGGAGCGGCCGTTCGCGTTCTCCTTCGAGGACGATGTCCTGCGGCTGTCGGGGGGCGGCATCGAGGTCGGCAGGACGGGCGGCACGCTGCGCGAGGCTTTCCTGTCGGCCTCGCGGCGCTTCTTCCCGCCGTCCGGGCGGGCCCCCGCCCGCGCGCTGTTCTCCGGCCCGCAGTACAACACGTGGATCGAGCACCCGTACACGCCGACCCAGGACGGCGTGCTGCGCTTCGCCCGTGACCTGCTGGAGGGCGGGATGCCGCCCGGCGTCGTGCTGATCGACGACCTGTGGGCGGAGGACTACGGCACCTGGCGCTTCGACCGGGCCCGCTTCCCCGACCCCGCCGCCATGGTCGCCGAGCTGCACGCGCTGGGCTGTTCGGTGATGGTGTGGGTGGTGCCGTTCGTCAGCCCCGACTCCGCCGTCTTCCGCGAGCTCGAAGGGCGAGGGCTGCTGCTGCGCGACGCTGCCGGCGAGACCGCGATCCGGCGGTGGTGGAACGGGTTCAGCGCCACCCTCGACCTCACCCACCCCGGCGCGGTCGCGTGGATCACCGGCCGGCTCGACGCGCTCGTCGAGGAGACCGGGATCGACGGCTTCAAGTTCGACGCCGGCGACGTGCGCGACTACCGGGCCGGCGACCGCACGGCCGAGCCCGCCGAGCCGGTCGACCTGTGCGAGGCGTGGGCGCGGGTGGGGCTGCGGTATCCGTACAACGAGTTCCGTGCGTGCTGGCGGATGGGCGGGCAGCCGCTCGTCCAGCGGCTGCAGGACAAGCCGCCGCTGTGGGGACCCTCCGGGATCGGGTCGCTGATCCCCGAGATGCTCGCGCAGGGCATGATCGGGCATCCGTTCGTCTGTCCCGACATGATCGGCGGTGGCGAGATCGGGTCGGTGTCCGCGCAAGGGGCGACCGATCAGGAGTTCTTCGTCCGGTACGCCCAGATCGCCGCGCTCAGCCCGATCATGCAGTTCTCGGTGCTGCCCACCCGCGTGCTCGACCCGGTGCACCTGGCCGCCGTCCGCGACGCGCTCGCCGTTCGCGCCTCGCTGCTCCCCCGCATCCTCGACCTGGTGGACCACGCCGCCGCCACGGGCGAGCCGATCGTGCGGCCGATGGCGTACCACGCGGCCGGCTCCGACGACGACTCCGCCGACGTCACCGACCAGTTCTTCCTCGGCCCCGACCTCATCGTGGCGCCGGTGATCGCGCAAGGCGCCACCGCACGGACGGTCGTCCTCCCGGAGGGCCGCTGGCGCGCCGACGACGGCACGGTGCTCGAAGGCCCCGCCCAGGTCACAGTCCCCTGCGACCTCACCCGCCTGCCCCGGTTCGAACGGCTGCCCGCCGGGTGAGCGTACGGGCGAGGGCTCACGGAGGTCTACGGGTGCGGGTCCTCGGGGTCGTCGAGCAGGCGGAGGTCGGCGGGGCCGATCGTGGCGCTGGTCAGGAGCGCGGTGATGAGGTTGTGGTTGAGCGCGTTGCCGAGCGGCGGCGGGATCTCCTCCTCCAGCAGTCCTGGCACCTTGGCGCTGAGCCGCTTGCGGGTCTGGGTGACGACGTGGGCGGCGCGCTTGGCGGTCCACTGCTCGTCGGGGCGCAGGCGGCTCAGCTCGTCGGCGACCTGTGACCAGGTGAGCGGCTGCGGCCACGGCTCGGGACGCAGGTAGCGCTGGCCCAGGCAGACCAGGACCAGCCGCTCGACGTCGCTGAGCGCCCAGCCGTTCGGCTCGCGAGTGCCGGCCTCCTCGCGGCCGCGCGTTTCTCGCGCCGCGGGGGCCACCGTGACGACCCGTACTTCGAGCAGGTGCTCCTGCTCGGGCGCGACGATGAACAGCGGCGTGTACGCGGCCGTCAGCGGCGCCCGGTGCCCGGCGAGCACCAGGCGGCCGCCGGGCAGGCGGATCGGCAGGGTGCCGAGGTTGCGCAGGACCCAGTGCCCGTCCTCGCGGGTGATGGATCCGTGGCGGCGGCTGACGTACGGGTCGTCGGGGCCGACGCAGACGTGGACGTCCAGCTCGCTGCGCCCGAACACCACCTCGAACCCGGCGTCGGGCGCCACCCTGATCCCGCCGCCGCTGCCCCTGACGTAGAGGGTGCCCGGCACGTCGGGCGGCAGCCCGGCCACGTCGTCGGCCGGCGACTTGGGCAGGAGGTGCACCTTGCTGCGGGGCCGGTGTTCGGTGCGCGCCATGTCGCGATCCTTTCCGCCATCCCGGGGCCGCGTCAACGGCGTTCAGGTGGCAGCATTCTCCGGGTGCCTCTCGATCCGCATCTTCTCGCCGTCTTCACGGCGACCACGATCGTCGCTCTGGTCACCCCCGGGCCCGACATGCTGTTCGTGCTGGGCTGCGGGGTGCGGGGCGGCGCACGCGCCGGGCTGCTCGCCACGCTCGGCGTGATCACCGGTGACGCACTCTACGTCGTCGCCGCCGCGGCCGGGCTGTCGGTGCTGCTGACGGCGTTCCCCGTGGTGTTCACGGTGCTCCGGCTAGCCGGCGCCGCCTACCTGATCCTGCTCGGCGTGCAGATGTTCCGCAACCGGGGCAAGGAGCAGGCCGGCGGCGCCGGCGGCATGACCGGGCGGCGGGCGTACCTGAACGGCGTGGTGTCGGCGGCGGCCAACCCGCAGACGTTCACGTTCATGGTCGCCTTCCTGCCGCAGTTCATCGATCCGGGGGCGGGCCCGGTGTGGCTGCAGTTCGCGCTGCTCGGCGCGGTCCTGATCGTGCTGGAGTTCGCGGCGGACGCGACCGTCGGGGTGCTGGCCGGCCGCATCGGCGGCTGGCTGCGCACCCGGCGGGCGGTGCGCCGGCGGCTGGACGCGGCCACCGGCACCCTGTTCATCGGGCTGGGCGTCGGGCTCGCCGCCCAGCGGTGACGGTCAGACCGCGACCGGTTCGCGGCGGGCGGCGTGGCGGGCGGCGTGGCGGGAGGGCGGGCGGGGCAGGCCGTAGTGGGCGCGCAGGGTGTGGCTGTCGTACTCGTGCCGGAAGAGCCCGCGCGCCCGCAGCTCGGGCACCACGTGGTCCACGAACAGCTCCAGGCCGCTCGGCAGCAGCGGCGGCATGATGTTGAAGCCGTCCGCCGCGCCGTTGAAGAACCACTCCTGGAGCTGGTCGGCGATCTGCTCGGGCGTGCCGGCGACGACGCGGTGGCCGCGGCCGCCCGCCAGCCGCGACAGCAGCTGCCTGACCGTGAGGCCGTCGCGCCTGGCCAGCTCGACGACGAGCCTGCGGCGGCTCTGCGCGCCCTCGGTCTCGACCGGCACCTCGGGCAGCGGGCCGTCCAGGTGCTCCTCGGTCAGCTCGACGCCGGTCATGTACGACAGCTGGGCCAGCCCGTACGCGGGGATGATGAGCTCCTCCAGCTCCTCCTCCAGCGCGTACGCCTCCTCCTCCGTCGAGCCGATGATCGGCGAGATGCCGGGCAGGACGAGCAGGTCCTCGTGCCGCCGCCCGTACGCGGCCAGACGCCGCTTGAGATCGGCGTAGAACTCCTGCCCGTCCTGGAGGGTCTGCTGGGCGGTGAAGACGGCCTCGGCGTGGCAGGCGGCGAACTCCTTGCCGTCCTCCGACGAGCCGGCCTGGACGAGCAGCGGGCGGCCCTGCGGGGTGCGCGAGGTGTTCAGCGGGCCTGCGACGGAGAAGTACTCGCCGGTGTGGTCGATGGGGTGGATCTTAGCGAGGTCGGCGTACTCGCCGGCGGCCCGGTCGGCCACGATGGCGTCGTCCTCCCAGCTGTCCCACAGTTTGGTGACCACGTCGAGGAACTCGGTGGCGCGCGCGTAGCGGGTGGCGTGGGCGGGGCGTTCGACGCCGAAGTTGGCGGCCTCGGCCTCGCCTGCGGAGGTGACGATGTTCCAGCCGGCCCGTCCGCCGCTGATGTGGTCGAGCGAGGCGAATTTGCGCGCCACGTGGAAGGGCTCGTTGTACGTGGTCGAGACGGTGGCGATGAGCCCGATGCGCTCCGTGACGGTGGCCAGGGCCGTCAGCAGGGTCAGCGGTTCGAGGCCGCCGAGCGCGTTGTGGCGTACCTTGCCGGCCAGCGCCAGCCCGTCGGCGAGGAACACCGAGTCGAGCGTGCCGCGCTCGGCGGTCCTGGCCAGCTCCTGGTAGTGGCGGACGTCGGTGAGCCTGGCGGGTGCGCTGCGCGGGTGGCGCCAGGCCGCCTCGTGGTGGCCGACGCCCATGAGGAAGGCGTTGAGGTGCATTCTTCGCGTCATGTTGGTTCCTCCAGATGAGAGCCGGGGGGAAGGGCGGTGCCTCCCCCGCGCCCACCCCCGAAGCGGGCACGGGGCGAGGTGGATCCGTGAATCAGCGACACTGCGCGCTGGTGACGTGGCCGTGGTCCACGTGCGGGCGCCGGGTCAGGAGGAGGCCCTGGCTCATGGTCTCGAAGGTACGATCACCCTCCAGTGAAGTCAATATTTCCTACTAGCTTTACATGAATTTAGTCAGATCAGGACCACGCAGCCGGCCTGCTCCAGCTCCGCCAGCACGGACGGGTCGGGGTCGCAGGGGTTCCAGCGCAGGTCGAGCTTCTCCAGGGCGGGCATGCGGGTGACCCAGCCGGGCAACCCGGTGAGGCGGTTGCTCCTGAGATCCACCTGGCGCAGCAGCGGCAGGCCGGCGAGCGGCTCCGGCAGCTCGGCGAGCCGGTTGTCGCGCAGGTCGAGATGCCTCAGCTCGCGCAGGCCCGCCACCGAGGGCGGCAGGTGCTCGATCGCGTTGCCGCGCAGCCACAGCTCGCGCAGCCGGGAGAGCTCGCCGAGACCGGCGGGCAGGGTCGTCAGCCGGTTGTGCTGCGCGCGCAGCTCGATCAGCGAGGCCATGCCGCCGAGCGACTCCGGCAGGGCGGTCAGCTCGTTCTCGCCGACGTTGAGGTAGCGCAGCCCTTTCAGCCCGCCGAGCGTGCCGGGCAGCTCGCGCAGGCGGTTGTCGTGCAGATAGAGGCAGCCGCTCAGGGCGGTCAGCCCGCCCAGCTCGTCCGGCACGGTGGTCAGCTCGTTGTGGCCCAGGTCGAGGGTGACCAGCCTTTTGAGGCGGCCGATCTCGGGCGGGAGGGCTTTGAGGCCGGTCTCGGCGAGGATCAGCACCTCCAGGTCCGTACGCTCCCAGACCTCGCCGGGCACCTCGCCCAGCGGCCGGCGCCATAGGTTCAGCGTGTTCACCATGCGGTCCTCTCCCTCTATACCGGGGCCGAGTAGGGCATGCTGCTACCGGCCCTACCGAATTGTCTTTTTGGGAGCGTAACGATGACCGACCCCCTCGCCGACGACCCGCCGCTCGACCCCGGCTTCCCGGCCACCACCCCGGCGCTGACCATCGAGAGCGCCGGCACGGACCTGCTCGGCGTGCTGCACGTGCCCGCCGGCCCCGGGCCGCATCCCGTCGTGGTGCTGCTGCACGGCTTTCCCGGGAACGAGCGCAACTTCGACCTCGCGCAGGCGCTGCGCCGGGCGGGGTACGCGGCGCTGGTGTTCCACTACCGCGGCTCGTGGGGCGTCGGCGGGGCCTGGTCGTGGGCCCACGTGCTGGAGGACGCCGCGACCGTGGTGTCCAGGCTGCGCGAGCCTGATCTCGCCTCCGCCCATCGTCTGGATCCCGGACGGGTCGCGGTCGTGGGGCACAGTCTGGGCGGTTTCGCCGCGCTGATGACCGCGGCGGCGGACCCGTCCATCGCCGCCGTCGCCTCGATCGCCGGGTTCGACTTCGGTACCGTCGCCGCCCTCATCCGCGACGATCCGGCCCACCGCACGGTCTACACGGAGGCGTTCGCCGACTCGCTCGGCCCGCTCCAGGGCACCAGCGGCGAGGCCCTGGTGGCGGAGATGGAGGCGGCCGGGGACACATGGTGCCTGGCCGGGCTCGCGCCGCTGCTCGCCGACCGCCCGGTGCTGCTCATCGGCACCGGCCGCGACGACGTCACCCCGTCCGAAGTGCACCACGACCCGCTCGTGGCGGCGTACCGGGCCCATCCCGTCAAGCGCCTGCACCACGAGGTCCTGCCCACCGACCACGCCCTGTCGGACCACCGCGTCACCCTGGCCCGCACGCTCCTCGGCTTCCTGGCCCGCTACCTCTGACGGGTGCAGGACAGGTCGTCCGGGGGCGGGGTGCCGATGTGGCGGCGCCACTCCTCCGGGGTCAGGTTCCTGCCGGCGGCGGCGCAGGCGGCCGCGGTCCAGGCGGACGGCGACAGGCGCCAGCGGACGAGCAGCCCAGGGGAGCCGCCCGGGTCGGTCGCGGTGATCAGGTGGGAGCCGTCCGCCGTCAGCCGCATCGCGGTCTTGAACTGGACCCAGTAGCCGGGCAGGCGCAGGGTGCCGACGTCGGTGCCGGTGCCGAGGTCGGTGAGCACGATCACCCCGTCCGACTTGCGCTGGACGACCAGGGTGTCGTTGACGGCGGGGACGCTCTGCGGGGGCAGCTCGCGAGGGCTGAAGGTCGTGTCGCGGGGGATCGTGCGGCGCAGCGTGGTGCCGGTGTCGTCCCACACTTCGAGGGGGCCGTCACGGCGCTGCACGACGACGTTGCCGCCGCCGGTCGCGACGTACTGGGAGGAGCCGGATCCGATGACGCGGCTCGTGCCCTCGGCGAGGTCGTACAGGACGGCGTACGCCGTGGTCCCGACGGCGCCCTGGGCCACGACGATGCCCCGCTCGAAGTCGACGACCGACCGGTAGGCTCCCGTCACCTGCTTCGGCGGTGGGATCCTGGCGCGTGTGACGCCGGTCGTGGCGTCGCGGATCTCAAGAGCGCCCGTGTCGCTCAGGGTCAGCAGGTCACGCCCGTCCGGGGTGACGGCGATCGGAGTGCCGGGCAGCTCATCTCTGAAGGGACTCCTGGCGCGCGTCAGGTCCCGCGTGTCGAGCGTCTCCAGGTGGTCGGTCTGGGCGGTGAAGAGCCGGACGTCGTCGGCGCTCCACCCGAGAAGCCATCCCACTCCCTCGAAGGTCTGGCTGCCCCGCCGATCCCAGTCGTGCACGGCGACGATCTCACCCACGGTCTGCACGGCCACGCGGGTGCCGTCGGCGCTCACCTCGGCTCGCGGCGCGTCGCAACCACTGCACGAGCGGTACAGGCTCACCTTGGCACGTTCCCCGATGCGTCCCGCGTGCTGCAGATCCCATACCGTGACGACGTCCCCGGCCGCCGACACGAGGTGATCGCGGTCGCCGAGGAAACGCAGGCCGCCCTCGATCACTGCACCACTGCCGGGCAGCGTGACCTGCTCGCCCCTCAGATCGACGGAGGAGACGTAGATCGCGGTGCCGTCGGCCACCGCCAAGTGCAGGCCGTCGTCGCTCAGGGCGATCGCCTGGGGCGAGTTGCCGTGAGACCGCGCTTCCTTGGGTGCGGAGTCGTTCGTGATCGACAGCGGCCGGATGGTCGGATAGAGCGGCATGGGCCCGCCATTGGTGCGGGTGTGGGTGAAGTAGGCGCCGTTGCTGGAGAATGTGGGCGCGAAGCCGTGCGCGCCCATCACCGAGTGGCGCGAGCTGAGCGTGAGCCGCAGGTTCGTGCCCGTGTAGTACTCCCATTGCCCCGCCACGTCGCCCACCACGATCGTGGAGGCGCTGGGCATCGCCACGTCCACGGGTCTGTCGAACGTACGCGTGGTGCGCCGGGCGCCCGTGGTGAGATCCACCCTGGTGAGCCGGCCGGGGACGACCACCGCCAGGAAGCGGCCGGACGGTGACAGAGCGATGGCGTCCACGGGGCCGCCCCATGTCTTCGGGAGGCGGGTGGCGGGCGTCGTGAGGACGGAGGTGCCGTCGGTGGCGGCGACGACCCGGCCCGTACGGTCGGCGGCGACGTCCTTGACCGGCCTGGGCAGCTCGGCGGAGCCCGCCCGCGCCCCGTCCACCGCCCGCCACCACAGCACCCGTCCGTCACGGGTGCCCGCGACGACGACCCGCCCGTCCTGGGAGCCGCCGACGGCCGAGACGGGGGCGCCCGCCTGGAGATGGCGTACCAGCGCGGGGCTCGCCGTCACCGCGCTGAGCAGCGCCGCGCGGGTCTGCTCGTCCGGCCACATCCGGTACGCCTCCACGGCCAGGAGCTGCGCGACGTCCATCCGGTCCGGCGCCATGGCCGCGGACTCGGCGGCGGCCCGCCCGGCGGTCGCTATCAGCGCCTGCCTGACCGCCTCGTCGCGCTGCACGACGGCCGTCACGGCGGCGGCGGTCGCGAGGACGGCCAGCGTGGCGAGCGCCGCGATCACCTGACGGACCACCCGTCTGGTCTGCCGCTGCCGTTTGATGTGCTCGCCGACCAGCGTGTCCTTCGGCCGCTCGTGTACGGGCGCGGCGAACTCGGCGACGACGTCCCCCAGCCGGGGACGCCCCGTCGTGCCAGGCGGCGGGCGCAGCGACCGCAGGTCGATCCAGAGCGGCTCGTAGGCGAAATATCGTGAGAGGGACGGCGGGATCGCGTCGGTACGTGCCTGATCGAAGTCGCCTCCCGCCCACGTGATCGTCCCGTCGGTGAGCGCGATCAGCAGGCGCTCAGGCGACCGGTTGGTCTGCCACCACTCCACCTCCCTGCGCACCCAGGGGGAGGCGGCGGAGGCAGGGGACGCCATGAGCACGAACCACCGGGACACGCGAAGTGCCCGCTCGATCTCCGGCCATAACTGCGGGCTGGCCGCCATGTCCGTCTTGTCGCGGAAGACGCGCAGCGCTCTGGGCCGGTACCAGGGGCAGGCGAAGCGCTGCAGCTCGGACTGCAGCGCCTCGGCCAGCCCGGTGTCCCGGCTGTGGCTGTAGGAGATGAACACGTCGTAGCCGGCCTGCTGGGAGGCGTCCCGCTTCATCGCACGTCTCACCGCCGTCCGATCGCTGAAGGTCGGTGACCGGCATCCTAGGTCGCGGCCTCACCTTCCGGCACCGGAACGCTCCTCGACTGGGGAACCTCCTAGGTCACACCCCAGGCTAGGCGGCTTCCTCCTGGCCGCGCAGCTGCGAGCACGCGTCGCAGGACGGCCGGTCCGGCGCCTGGAGCAGCTGGTCGAAGGAGATGAAGGTCCCGCAGCCCCGGCAGATGCCGTAGAGCCCGCGGTCCATGCGTTCGAGTGCGGCCCTGATGCGGCCGGCGGCGGCCCGGTCGAGCACGGGGTCGGTGGCGGCGAGCCGGTCGTCGAGCAGCTCGCGCAGCTCCTCGAGCCGCTCCAGGTGCTCGGTGTAGTGCTGCAGGTGGGTGTGGACTGATCTGTCGTCGGCCATGACGCTGATCTGCTCCTCGCTGGACGCGAAGGGAAAGGACGGCGTCCCCATCGGATACGGGGTTGCTCCAGCGGCACGCTGGAGTGACGGTGATCGTGAAGACAGGGGTGGCGTCAGATCAGGGGTGGGCTGCGTGAGCCCGCGGTGCGGTGCCCGAACTGCTGGGGGTCGCCGGTCAGGTCCCCTTCGGGATGTGGCGCGGGCAGCAGCGCGAGGTGGGCGGCCTCGGCGTGCCGCATGCCGCGCAGGGGCGGCCACAGCGTCAGCACGGGATGTTCGCGGACGCTGGACGCCTGCGGTGGCAGGCTCGACAGGCCGTCGTCGCCGGCGTGTTCGTCGCTGGTCTTGCTGGGGGCCAGGGCCGATCGGGGGACCTGGTCGGCTTCGTACCAGCCGTTGTGGGCGCCGGTCATCAGGCCGGCCGCCAGCAGGGACAGCAGGAGCAGGCCCATCACGCCGCACCGCGCGAGGGAGCCTCGTGGTGTCGTGGTGCCCCACGGTCCCGTCATAAGCCCGACCATAGCCCAGACCGTACGAAAAGGGCATTCAACCTCCACAGTCGGTCCGGCCGGATCGGGCGAGCAAGCCGTCGATCACCACGTCGGCCGCGACGCGGAACCGCTCGTCCACGTCGCCCGCCACCAGCAGGGCGGCGTGGGCGGGCCCGCGGGGAACGAGCTCAGCGGGTTGCGGCGCAGCACGTCCTGGCCGTTGGTGACGAAGCCGGACAGCCGGCCCTCGTCCTGGCCATCCACGTCTGGGTGGGGTCAGGTTTTCTGGGGGCGGGGGGTGCCGTAGGCGTCGTGGGGGGTGTCGGCGTAGGCCCACTGGTGGTCCCTGGCGTGGCGGCAGGCCGACTCGACGTCCCCTGTCCGCATGACGTCCAGGAGGTCGCGGTGTTCGTCGGCGACGCCTTCCAGCTCGGGGCCGGTGACCATCAGGGCGATGGCCGTGCGGGCCTCGATCTGCAGGGCCTCCCAGGCGCGGGTCAGCAGGCCGTTGCCGCCGGCCTGGACGACGTGGCGGTGGAAGCGGGCGCTGGCCAGGCCGATGCCGGTCATGTCGGCGGCGCGGGCGCAGGCGTACATGTCCTCGACCGCCGCCTCCAGCAGGTCGAACGGGAGCGCCCCCGCCAGCATGGCCAGCCGGGTCGCGGTCTCCTCCAGGGCCGCCCGCATGATGTACGCCTCGCGGATCGTCTGCTCGGCGAAGGGCAGCACGCGGCTGCCCTGCCGGGGCCTGCTCTCGATGAGGCCGAGCCCTTCGAGCTGCCGCAGCGCCTCGCGGACCGGGGCCTGGCTGGTGCCGTACTCGGCGGCGATCTTCGTCTCGATCAGCCGCTCCCCCTCGCCCAGCTCGCCGGTGACGATGCTGCGCAGCAGGCCGTCGCGGATCTGCCGGCTCAGGGTCGGCCGGGCGGAGCGCGGCGCGGTGGACGGATGCGCTGTGCGGGCCGTGGGTTCTGGCACCAGACCTCCCTCCAAAATCCCCTCTTGACTCTCGAATCATCTCATCTACGTTCAAATTATCGATATCGATAATTGGAGCGCAGATGCTGATATCGGTCGAGATGCCGGACAGTGCCGACGCGGCGCACGCCTACCTCCGAGACGGAGCACTCCCCCTGGGCGGCGGCACCCACCTGATGGCCAAGCTGGACGACACCGCCGGCACCGACGTACGCCTGGTCAGCCTGCGCAAGGCCGGCCTGCGCGGCATCGACGCCGAGGACGGCGTGGTCACCCTGGGGGCGGCCACCACGCTCGCCGACGTCGAGGACGACCCCCGGCTCCCCTACCTGTCCCCCTGCGTGCGCTCGATCGCCGCACCGCCGGTCCGCAACCTCGCCACCGTGGCCGGCAACCTCTTCGTGCCGCAGCCGTACGGCGACCTCGCGGCGGCCCTGCTGGCCCTGGACGCCGAGCTGGACGTCCTGGGCGCGGACGGCGCCCGCCGCGAGCCCCTGGAGCGCATCGCGGCCGAGGGCCTGCCCCAGGGCGACCTGGTGACGCGGGTCCGCTTCACCGCCCCGGCACCGGACACGTTCCGCTTTCACAAGGCGGCCAGGCGGCGGCTCAACTCGGGCTCCATCGTCACGGTCGCGGCCAGGGTCATGGTCGAGGACGGCGTGGTCGCCGACGTACGGCTGGCCGTCGGCGGGCTCACCCACCGCCTGGTACGCGCCACCGGGGCCGAACGGGCGCTGCTCGGCGGGCCGCTGACCCCCGAGGCCGTCGCCCGCGCGGCGGAGGCGGACGCCTTCGAGCCGGTCGGCGACGCCTACGCCTCGGCCTGGTACCGCGCCAGGGTCTACCCCGTCCACCTGCGTCGCGCCCTGCTCGGGGCTTGAAAGGGGAACGCATGCCGTCAAGGATCGTCACGCTCAAGGTGAACGGCGCCGAACGCGAGCTGATCGCCCGGCCCTCGACCACGCTGCTGGCCGCGCTGCGTGAGACGTTAGGGCTGATGGGCGCCAAGCGCGGGTGCGCGCAGGGCGGGTGCGGCAGCTGCACGGTGCTGCTGGACGGCCGGCCGGTGGTCGCCTGCCTGATCCCCGTCGTGACGGTGGACGGCGCGGCGGTGGAGACGATCGAGGGCCAGGCGGACGGCGAGCGGCTCAGCGACGTGCAGCAGGCGTTCGTGGACGGGTTCGCCACGCAGTGCGGCTTCTGCACCCCCGGGATGATCATGTCCGCCACCGCTCTGCTCGACCGTAACCCGGACCCCAGCCGCCAGGAGGTCGCCGAGGCCATCTGCGGGAACGTCTGCCGCTGCACCGGCTACGAGCCGATCATCACCGCCGTCCTGACGGCCGCGGAACGCCGCCGCGAAGCGACCGCCGAGCCCAGTACACCCGAGACCGGTACACCCGGGCCCGGTACACCCGAGACCGCGGGGGCCGACCGATGACGCCCCGCCTCACCCCCATCGACACCGCGTACTTCACCCAGGAGCGGACGGGCGACTTCACCGTCATCGGCGCCCCCGTCCAGCGCTCTGACGCCCGTTCCCACGTCACGGGCCGCACGGCGTTCTTCGAGGACATGACCCCGCCGGGCCTCACCCACGTCAAGATCCACCGCTCCACCCGCCACCACGCCCGCATCAACGGCGTGGACGTCTCCGCCGCCCTCCAGGTGCCGGGCGTGCTGCGCGTCATCACCCACGAGGACGTGCCGAACAACTGGTACGTCGTCCTCCGCCTGATCGGAGTCGGCCCCGACGACGAGCCGGTGCTGGCCGAGGACCGGGTGCTGTACCGGGGCGAGCCGATCGTCGCCGTGGTCGCCGAGACCGAGGAGGCCGCCCGCGAGGGCGCCGCCAAGGTCGTGGTGGACTACACCGACCTGCCGGCCGTGCTCGAGGTCGAGGAGGCGCTGGCCGAGGGCGCGCCGATCATCAAGCAGGCCGGCACCAACCACTTCGTCTACGAGGGCCACCACTGCCGCCGGGTCCGCTTCGGCGACGTCGAGCGGGGCTTCGCCGAGGCGGACCGCATCATCGAGGGCCGCTACGACTCCTCTCCCATCGAGCACGCGCCGACCGAGCCGACCGGCTGCGTGGTCGTCCCGCAGGGGGACGGCCGGCTGCGCATCCACAGCGACACGCAGGCCGCCTTCTTCACCCTCGACAACACCGCGCTCATCCTCGGTGTCCCGCCCACCGACCTGCGGGTCGTCGGCGGCACGGTGGGTGGCGGCTTCGGCGGCAAGGTGGACGTCATCGTGGAGCCGCTGGCCTGCCTGGCGGCCCTGCTGACCGGCCGGCCCGCCAAGTACGTCTACAGCCGCGCCGAGGAGATGCAGGTGTCGTCCACGCGCGCCGCTGAGCGCATCTACATCAAGGACGGCGTGATGGACGACGGCCGGATCGTCGCCCGCCAGGTCAGGCTGTACGTGGACGCGGGCGCGTACTCGCGGCACAGCCCCTACGGCGTCACCAAGGCGGCGGCGCACATGCCGGGCCCGTACACGATCCCGAACGTGCACGTGGACTGCTACTGCGTCTACACCAACCGCACGCCGTCCAGCGCCATGCGCGGCTTCGGCGTGACGATCGGCGACTTCGCGCTGGAGTCGCACATGGACCTGGTGGCCAGGGAGCTGGGCATGGACCCGCTGCGGCTGCGGCTGCTCAACGCCTACCGCGACGGCGACATGAAGGCGCACCGCAAGATCGCGTCGGGCACGGCGCTGGTCGAGGTGATCCAGCGAGCCGCCGACCTGGTGGGGCACGAGCTGCCACCCGAGTACCGGGCGATGTCGTCCACCGAGCGAGCGGAGGGCTGAGCAGATGGCGTTGCGGCGCGGACGTGGGTACGCGGCAGTCAACTACCCGACCGGGATGAACCTGGGCGGCGACCCGTCCCAGGCCCTGGTGCACGCCACCACCATGGGCGGTTTCGTGGTGACGCTCTCCTCGGTGGACCTCGGCCAGGGGCTGCGGACGGTCGTCGCGCAGTGCGCGGCCGAGACGCTGGGCATCCCCATCGAGAACGTCATCATCGACACCGCCGACACCGACACGGGACCGCACTGCATGGGGACGTTCGCCAGCCGCGGCACGCACCGCGTCGGCAACGCGGTGATCATGGCGGCGCGCGAGGCCAGGGAGGTCATGCTGCAGGTGGCCGCCGACGAGCTGGAGGTGGACGCGGGCGACCTGGAGACCGACGGCACCGGCTACGTCCGGCTCAAGGGCTCGGCGGAGAGGAAGATCCACGTCAGCGAGGTGGCGCTGGCCGCGCACTTCCGCCAGGGCCGGACGATCTCGGGCCGGGGCATGTTCCTGAAGGAGCCGAGCCCGGTGGTGCCGGAGACCGGGGAGATGGACCCCGACTCCTGCCAGGCGCACGCGTGCACGGTGGCCGAGGTCGAGGTGGACGACGAGACCGGCGTCATCGAGGTGCTGCGGCTCTACAACACCTACGAGGTGGGCAGGGCGCTCAATCCGGCCATCGCGACGCAGCAGGTGGAGGGCGGCGCCTGGATGGGGTTGTCGCACGCGTTGTTCGAGTCGACGGAGCCGTACTATCCGCACTCGCGCGAGCACGGCCCGCTCGACTTCACCGAGTACCTGATGCCGGGGCCCGCCGACATCCCGGCGCAGACCAGCGTGCTCCTCGAACGGCCCGCCGACAACGGGCCCTTCGGGGCGAAGGGGATCGGGGAGATGACGGCGAACGCGCCGATCCCCGCGATCGCCAACGCGGTGTACGACGCGGTGGGCGTACGGCTGACGAGCATGCCGTTCACGCCGGAGAAGGTGCTGCGCGGGCTGGATGAGCTGCGGGCCGGCTGTGCGACCTGAGGGGCCGGCTGACGCGCTGCTCTCCGACCAGGACGAGCTGGGCCGCCGGCTCGGCGCGGAGGGCTATCTCGCGGGCGAGGGCCTGCTGACCGCCGTGCACCTGGCCGGCGTGCTCGGGCTGCCGCTGCTGCTGGAGGGCGAGCCGGGCGTCGGCAAGACCGAGATCGCGAACGTGCTGGCCCGGGTGCTCGGCCGCGAGCTGATCCGGCTGCAGTGCTACGAGGGCCTGGACGCCTCCCAGGCCCTGTACGAGTGGGACTACCCCAAGCAGCTGCTGTCACTGCGGGCCGCCGAGGTGGAGGGGCGCGAGGTCGGCCGGCTCTACCGCGAGGAGTTCCTGCTCCAGCGGCCGCTGCTGCGGGCGTTGCGGGCGGCGTCCGGAGCGGTGCTGCTGATCGACGAGATCGACCGGGCCGACAGCGAGTTCGAGGCGTTCCTGCTGGAGTTCCTGGGCGACTTCCAGATCACGATCCCGGAGCTCGGCACCATGCGGGCGGCGAGCGTGCCGTTCGTCGTGCTCACCTCCAACAGGACCCGCGAGCTGCACGACGCGCTCAAGCGCCGCTGCCTCTACCACTGGATCCCCTTCCCCGACGCGGACCGCGAGCGGGCCATCATCCGGGCGCAGGAGCCGGGGCTGGACGAGCGCAGCGCCGCCCGCCTGGTGGACGCCGTGCACCGCATCCGCGCGCTCGCGCTGCTCAAGCGGCCGGGCATCGCGGAGTCCACGTCGTGGGCGCGCGGCGTGCGCACGCTGGCCGGTGAGGGGGCGAGCTGGCCTGAGGCGATGCGCAGGTCGGCGGGGCTGCTCGTCAAGCACGAGGAGGACCTGGCCCTGGTCGAACGGCACGCGGCGGAGGTGTTCTGTGACTGACCCCGGAAAGGGGCCGGCGACAGCACCCGCGACTGGGCCCGAGTTCGCCGAGGGAGTCGCCGAGCACGTGCACGGGTTCCTGCGCGACCTGCACGAGCAGGGCCTGCGGGTGCCGGTCCCCCGGCGGCTGGTGTTCCTGCGGGCGATCGAGGCCGTGGGCCCGCGCGACGTCACGCACCTGTACTGGATCGGGGCGAGCACGCTCACCGCCGCCCGCGAGGACCTCGACGTCTACACCCCCACGTTCGAGCGCTGGTTCGGGACGGCAGGGACCCGGCACGTCCCCGACGAGGAGTCCCCCGAGGACGAGACGCCCGCGCCGCAGGGAAAGGGGGACGAGTCGCCGTTCGCGGCGGCGCTCGGCGGCCGGGCGGGCCGCGAGGCAGGGCGGGCCGAGCGCGAGCGGCGTCCGATGTTCGGTGCGGCGAGCGAGGACGAGCGGGCGCTGCTCACGCTGCTGCGCAGGGAACTGCCCCGCGCGGTGCCGTCCGTACGCTCACGCCGCAGGAGGCCCGCCAGGCGCGGTCCGTGGATCGACCTGGCGAGGATCTGCCGCGAGTCCTGGCGCACCCACGGCGAGATCGTGACGCTGCGCCGCCGTGACCGGCCGCGCAGGCACCGCCGGGTGCTGCTGCTCATCGACGTGTCGGGCTCGATGAAGCAGCACAGCGCCGCCTACCTGCGCTTCGCGCACGCGGTGACCGCCCGGCTTGAGCGGGCCGAGGTGTTCACGTTCGGCACCCGGCTGACCCGGGTGACCGCGGCGCTGCGGGCCCGCGAGGTGGACACCGCCGTCGCCGCGCTGAGCGAGGTCGTCCTGGACGCCGAGGGCGGCACCAGGATCGGCGCCGCGCTGCAGGAGTTCCTGGGCAACGCCCGCTACGTCACGATGGCGCGCGGCGCCCTGGTGATCGTGCTGTCGGACGGCCTGGAACGCGGCGACTGCGAGCCGATGCGGGCGGCCGTACGGCGGTTGTCGCTGCTCGGCCACCGGCTGCTGTGGTGGTCGCCGCTGGCCTGCGACCCGGCGTACCGGCCGGTCACCCGCGGCATGTCGGCCGTGCTGGGCCACCTGGACGCGCTGGCCGGCGTCCGTGACCTGCGCACGGCGTACGAGCAGGTACGGCTTCTGGGCAGGGAGTGATCGTCATGTACACGGGCCCCATCGTCGACGCGCACCACCACATCTGGCGGGTGGCCGACCAGCCGTGGCTGTCCGGGCCGATGGTGCCGCGCATCTTCGGCCCGTACGAGCCCATCAGGCGCGACTACCTGATCGACGAGTACGTCGCCGAGGCCACCGCCTGCGGCATCACCCAGTCCGTCTACGTGCAGACGAACTGGCCGCTCGACCGGGTCGAGGACGAGGTGCGCTGGCTGCGCGAGGTGCACGAGCAGAGCGGCTGGCCGACGGCGGTCGTCGCGGCGGCCGACATGTTCGCCGACGACGCCCCCGAGGTCATGCGGCGGCAGGCCGCGCTCACCCCGCTGGTGCGGGGCGTGCGGCAGCAGCTGCACTGGCACGAGCGGCCCGAGTTCCGCTTCGCCGACGCCCCCGACCGGATGAAGGACCCGGTGTTCAGGAAGAACGTCGGCGCGCTCGCCGGTCTCGGCTGGCTGTTCGAGCTGCAGGTCTTCCCTGAGCAGATGGCGGACGCGGCCGAGCTGGTGGCGGACTTCCCCGAGGTCACGTTCGTGCTCGTGCACGCGGGCATGCTCATCGGCGACGCGGACGTGCCGTCGTGGCGTTCCGGGCTGGCGGCGCTGGCCGGGCTGCCGAACGTCGTCGTCAAGCTCACCGGGCAGGGCACGTTCGTGCACCGGGTGGACCGCGGCCTCATCTCGCTCGTCACCGACGAGGTGATCGGCCGGTTCGGCGCCGGGCGCGCCATGTTCGGCACCAACTTCCCCGTGGAGAAGCTCTGGACCACCATGCCCCCACTGGTCGGCGCGTGGAAGGACGCGCTGGCCCACCTCCCGCCCGGTGACCAGGAGGCGGTCTTCGCCGGCACCGCCCGACGGGTGTACGGGCTGGAGAGCTGACAGGTACAACGCTGAAAGGAATGGCACCGTTATGGCACTGTTCGTTCTGACCTACGGTTACCACGACACCCCGCTGCGCGCCGAGCGCCGCGATGACCACGTCGCCCATCTGGAGAAGCTCAGGGAGCAGGGCAGCCTCGTCGCCGCCGGCCCGTACACGGACCTGGCGGGCGGCATGATCGTGCTGCGGGCGGAGGACGAGAGCGCGGCGCAGGCGCTCGTCGAGCAGGACCCCTACACGCAGCTCGACGTCACCAAGGACCGCCGGTTGCGCGAGTGGCGGGTGACGGTCGGCGCGCTCGCCGCTGACACCTGATGAACGCCGACACCTGATGAACGCCGGCGCCTGATGAACGCCGGCGCCTGATGAACGCCGGCGCCTGATGAGCTCCGCCGCCGTCGCCTCCTAGTGCCGGACGGGCGACGGCGGCGGTCACCGTCACTTCGGGTCGAGCACGAACAGCGGGATGAGCCGGTCGGTCTTCTCCTGGTATTCGGCGTAGGGCGGGAAGGCGGCGACCGCCCGCTCCCACCAGGCCGCCCGCTCGTCGCCGTCGGCCTCGCGGGCGACGTAGGTGCGGGTGACGGCGCCGTCCTGGAGCTCGATCTCCGGGTGGGCCTTGAGGTTGTGGTACCAGGTCGGGTGCTCGGCGGCGCCGCCGTTGGAGGCCACGACGGCGTAGCTGCCCTCGTGCTCCACCCGCATGAGCGGCGTGTAACGCAGCTTGCCGGTCTTGGCGCCGCGCAAGGTCAGCAGCACCACCTTCAAGCCCCGGATGTCGGCCACCTCGGTGGTGCCCGCCTCCAGGATCTTCTTCGTCTGGTCGCGTACCCAGTCGGTGGGGCTCAGCTCAACGCTCTGATCAGCCATGCCCGAGATCAACAACGGGCCCGCCGCGCTCATTCCCGCCGCTGGACGACGGGCCGAAAGCCCGCGCGCCCCAGAGACCTTCGGCCCGCCGAGGCGCGTTTTCGTCAGGCGCGTGCCCAGTCGAGGTTCTCGCGGACGACGGTGAAGCCGACCGAGCGGTAGAACGCCACCCCGCCCTCGTTGGACGACGGGGTGACGACGGCGACCGCGCTCGCGCCCCGCTCGGCGAGCGCGGCGCAGGCGCCCAGCACCGCGTCGCGGCCGTAGCCGTGGCCGCGGTGGCCGGGGTCGGTGCCGACCGGTTCGAGCAGCCCGCACCTGCCCTCGCCGGCGAACCAGCCGGTCGCGGCGGCGGCGGGCGCTCCGGACGGGGTGCGGACGAGCGTCTCCACCACGAGCCCGCCCGCCGGCGAGCGCTTCATCGCCTGCCAGCGCTCGACGGTGAACGTGGAGCCGGCGAACGCGGCGCGCTGCACCAGCACCCGGTCGGCGGCGGTGCCGGGGCCGACGAGCTCGGCGCGGGTGGTGACCGGGCGCGGAGTCCATGTCAGCGCGGTCCAGGGCTCGTCCGTGTCGCGGGTCCATCCGGGCATGGGCAGCCCGTCCGTACGGTCGTCGTCCGGCCCCAGCACCTCCTCGGCGTCCGCCGCGACGGCTGCCAGGTCGGCGTCCGGCGCGGCGGTCACGCGCAGCACGTGCCCGTCGAGGAACCCGACGGCCACCGGCGTCCCGCCGGCGCTCCACAGGTGCACGACCGCGTCGTCGAAGCGGAGGTACCAGCCCACGTCGCCGGGATGGAGGCCGCCGCCCGGCAGGTCGGCCGGGGTCCACTCGCTCAGGGCGCGCAGCGCGGGGCCGGTCTGCTCGCGGGTCAGGCGGTGCCGTACGAGGGGGGTCATGAACGGCACGCTAACCGGCGCCCCCGTACCTCCTCAAACGCATTTCACCCTGCGTGCACTGTTCTCGCTGCCGCCGATGGTGGTTCATGCGGCGTTCATGCCCGTCTTGGAGGTTTGTCGGCTGTCACCCTCATTTGCAGGAAAGGCAGCACTGTGAAGAACAAGAAGGCCGAGGAGACCGAGCACTCCGGGCTTTCCCGCCGCCGGCTGGTCAAGTACGCGGGCGTCGGCGCGACGCTCGCCGCCGCGGCACCCCTCGTCGGCGGCACCCCCGCGCAGGCCGACGACGAGCGCAGGTTCGGCAACGGCGGCAACAAGGGCCGCATGTGGCGGGCCGGCGACCACCACGTCCACTCCGAGTACAGCGGCGAGTTCGACACCAAGACGAACCCGCCCACCTTCCACAAGGGCGCGGACGCCGTCTACCCGATCGTCACCAACGCGATCATGGCCAAGCATTTCGGCCTGACCTGGGCGATGTGCACCGACCACGGCGGCCCCACGCACTCCAAGGTGAACCTCGAGCAGGCCTACCCCGACCTGCTGCGCTCGCGCGTGCTGGTGCCCGAGGTGCTGCAGTTCTGGGGCATGGAGTTCGACGCGCCCGCACTCGACCACCACACGCTGATGATTCCGCACCACGACGGTGAGGCGCAGCAGCTGTTCGAGCTGGAGAGCCGCTTCGCCAAGTTCGACGCCTTCCCGAACGACCCAGGCCGCGACACCGAGGCCAAGATGGTGGAGTTCCTCAAGGCCGCCCGCGGCATGCCGCGCAAGCCGCTGGTGATCGCCCACCACGCCTCCCGGTCCGCCACCGGGCTCGGCGTGTGGGGCCAGGACACGCCGCGCGAGTTCCGTAACGGCAACAACGCCGCCCCCGACGTGTACGTCGGCTTCGAGGGCGCGCCAGGGCACCAGGCCGGCCCGCTGAACGGCGGCGCCCGCGGCGGCTACGGCAACCACCCCACGTACGGCGGCTTCGACCAGATGACCGCCCGCGTCGGCGGCCTGTGGGACTCCCTGCTCGGCGAGGGACGCCACTGGTGGATCACCGCCACCTCCGACTCGCACGTGCACTGGACGCGCGGCGGCTCCGACTTCTGGCCCGGCGAGTACAGCAAGACGTACGTGGCCGCCCGCCAGGACTACGGCGACATCATGGACGCCCTGCGCAACGGCCGGATCTTCGTCACCACCGGCGACCTGGTCACCGCGCTCGACGTCACCGCGAGCAGCCAGGGCCGCAGCGCCACGGTCAGCGAGACGCTCGTCGTCACCAGCCGGGGCCGCAACGACGTGGAGGTGGAGATCCGCTTCCGCCCGCTGGACGGCAAGAACGGCAACGGCGACCACCCCGAGGTGCGGCGCGTCGACCTGATCGTCGGCCAGGTCACCGGCGTCAGCTCGAACCTGGACGCCGACACCAACCCCACCACCAAGGTCGTCGCCCGCTTCGGCCCGAACGACTGGCGCCGTCAGGGCCAGGACCGCGTCATCCGGTACACGCTGCGCGACGTCGGGCACGACAGCTACCTGCGGGTGCGCGGCACCAGCACGGACGAGATGGAGCCGCAGGCCGACGGGAAGGAGAGCCCCTGGGAGGACCTGTGGTTCTACTCCAACCCGGTCTTCATCCGCGTCCGCTAGCCCTCCACATGTGGGGCGGCCCCAGACCGGGCCGCCCCCACCGGCCCGATCAGCGTCTCCACCTCGGCCGCGACCAGCCGCCGGTACGTGCCGGCGTCCAGCGCCCTCGCCCGCACCCCGTGCCGCAGCCGCCGCGCCCGCACCAGCGCGGGCCCCGCCGCGAAGAACCCCAGCGCCGCCTCCCTGTCGCGGCGCAGCGCGGGGCGCATGAACGCCGGCCGCTCCGAGGCCGCGTCGAACAGCTCGTCCACCAGCCGCGCCCGCGCCCCCGACAGGAACCGGTGCACCTTCTCACGCACCTCGTCCGCCACCACGACCACGAACGACGCGGGCGCCGGCCGGGTGATCGCCCCCGGCACCCGCTCCCCCTCACCCCCGGCCGCCCAGAGCAGCCGCAGCAGAGCGGGGTACCCGTCACTGCACGCAACCCCGAGTCGCGACGCCACCCCCTTGCCGAGATGCGGAAAACACCCATAAGCCCGGCCGTGTCTGCCCGGGTCGGGCGTCAGGTGAAACCGCACCCGCCCGTCCGCCTCCTCACTCACCACCACGTACGGCACCGGCGCGTCCTTCCCGAGTGGATCCGTCGCGCGCAACCCGGGATCGGCGTTGTAGGGCGGACGCAGGGCGAAGATCAGATCCGCCTCCCGCCAGGCCGCCGCCTCCTCATCCACCGCGGTCTCCCAGGCGACCCGGCGCACGAGGTCGTACCGCTGATGCAGCCGCGACACCGGAACCCGCACCCCCGCATGCTGCCGCAGCCGCTGCCGCAGATCGCCGGCCTTGCCGACGTACAGCAGCTCGTCCCCCTCCCCCAGAAAGAAGTACACCCCGGCACCGCGCGGCGCCTCCCCTGCCGCGACACGCAGCACCTCGCGCCCCCGCTGCCCCCAGTCGTCACGCATGCGTCAAGGCGTCGGGGAGGGCGGAGCCGGAGAGGTGGGCGCGGATCATGGCGGTGAACAGGTCCGGGTTCTCGCCGCTCCACGCGTGGCCCACGCCGGGCGCCAGACGGGCCTCGCCGTTCGGGAAGGCCGCGGCGATCTCGGCCAGGGAGCGTTTGGTGAGGTCGTGCTCGTTCTCGCCGGCGACCGCGAGCACCCGGCACGGCGACGTCCGAGGCGGCAGCCGGAAGTCGATGGCGTCGTTGCTCGCCTTGCGGAAGGCGTGGCGGTCGGTGGTGCGGGCGGCGGTCAGGTAGCCGTCCACGTCGGCGTCGGGGACGTTGAGCGCGCGGGCGTTGGCCCGCAGCACCGGCCCCCACTTCATGACAGGGGCCATGAGGGCGCCCATGAGGCGTAACCGGCCCGGGTTGGGGAACGGCAGCACGTTCACCCCGCTCACGATCGCGCTCGCCACCACGTCGGGGGCGGTCGCGGCGAGGGTCGCGGCCACGTAGCCGCCGAGCGAGAGCCCGACGACGTGCGCCCGGCCGGACGGCGCCCGCGCCGCGATCAGCTCGGCCACGAGAGCGGCGGTGCCGCCGATCGACTCCCAGGCGACGGCGGCGCTGCGCCCGTGTCCCGGCAGGTCGGGCACCAGCACCCGCAGGTCGCTCTTCAGCGCGGTGACCTGCCGTTCCCACATCCAGCCGGTGGTGCCCACGGCGTGCAGGAGCACCACGGCGTCGGCGTCGTGCGGGCCGGCCTCGTGGACGAAGATCGTCATACCGGCCATGCTGGCACACCGTCCCTCGCCGACGCGCGCCTCACCGGGAGCGCTTCCGTCCGTAGACCCCTTGTCAGGGGCCACGCCTCTGCATGGTGTCCACCCGTGGAGATGGGTGCTGAGCCCAATGGTGCCAGGGCGGGGCGGCGGCCAAGCTGGTAAGTGAGCGAACCCGATTCCGGGCCCATCGGACGAACGGTCGAGGGGAGAGGGCATGACGAACGGCCGGACGGCCTCCCTCTGGCAGGCGTTCACGGTGGCCGAGCCCGTGATGTGGCTGGTTCTCGGCCTGCTGCCGCTCGCGGCGCTCGCGGCGCGGACGCTGCGCGTGGTCGGCGAGGACGAGCGGCTCGTGGTGCGCCGGCTGGGGCGCGCGGCCGGCGTGCGCGGCCCCGGCCTCGTCGTCGTGTGGCCGGTCCTGGAACGAGGGGTACGAGTGTCGCTGCGGCTGACGTACCTGGACCTGTTCGCCAAGGAGCTGGTCACCCGCGACGGCGTGGGCGTACGGGTCAAGGCCACCGCCGTGGCGGCCGTGGACGACCCCGTCCGGTACGCGACGACGGCGGACGACCCGTTGACGGCGACCACCATCGCCGCCGAGGCGGAGCTGCGCCGGGAGGTCGGCCGACGGGACCTGGCCGACCTGCCCGGTCTGGTCGCCCACGCCGGCGCCGAGCTCGCCGAGCGGGTGAGCCGGAGCACCCGCCGGTGGGGCGTCCAGGTCACCCTGCTCGACGTCGCCGACGTCCAGGTCCCGCTCCGGGGTGAGCTGATCGCCCGCGTCCGGCGCAGGGAGCCCCCGCGTCCCGCGGCAGCCGTACCCCTCAAGGAAGGAGACATCCACCGGTGAACATCACCCACACCCCCGTCCCAGGCGGCGGGGTCATCCACCACTTCGACACCCACCGAGGCGACCACCTCGCGGTGATCATCAGCCCGACGGGACAGCGTTCCCTCATCGTGTACGACCGGCAGGTCCCCGACACCCCGATCGCCACCGTCGAGTTCGACCAGCAGGAGGCCGACCAGGTGGCCGGCCTCCTGCACAGCCGCCCCTTGGCCGAGCGCCTCGCCGCCGTCGAACAACGCCTGGAGAGCCTCCTCCAGGACGTCCGCGACTGACAGTGACGATGGAGGGGTGAGCGCTTCCCGCCAGAGTTCGGCCCAGCGACTGACTGACCTCGGGTCCTCAACGGGATCTGTCGGCCCTGGCCGGGAAGCGCTCAAGTGCGCTCACCGGACGCGGCGTCGGTCGGCTACGCCGCTCTGCTGACCTGGATGCGCGCTGTCGGGCAGCTGAGCCGGGTCGGGGTCGAAGGCACCGACGTCTACGGAGCAGGCCTGGCCCGCCTGCTGCAGGCCGAGCAGATCGACGTCATCGAGATCGACCGGCCCGACCGCAGGGCCCGCCGCTTCCAAGGCAAGTCCGACCCGATCGATGCCATCGCCGCCGCCAAGACGGCACTAGCCGGAGACCGGACCGGCACCCCCAAGCAGCGCGACGGCCGCATCGAAGCGCTGCGTGACCTGCGCAGCGCCCGGCGCAGCGCGATCGACCGCCGTGCCGATACCCAACGGCAGATCAAGGCCCTGATCGTCACCGCTCCCGACGCGCTCCGCCAGCGCCTGCGCGGCCTGACGAGCACGAAACTGATCGCCACCTGCGCCGCCCTGCGCCCCGACCGCGACGACGTGCCGCCTGCGCTGGGACCCACGCACCAGCGCCTACATGAAACGACGCACCCAGGACGGCCTGTCCAAGAAGGAGATCATCCGCTGCCTGAAACGCTACCGTCGCCCGGCTCCAGCATGTCGTCGAGGTCAGCGATCTCGACGCATGACGATGCGATAGAGGGCGGCGTTGGCCTGGCGATCGCCGCCGCGGTTGAGGCGGTGCCGGGTGGTCTTGCCGAATGAGGCGGGGATCGGCGCAACGCCGCAGACATGGCGAAGACGGCCTCGCTGTGGATGCGTCGAGAGCTCTTTCGGACCATCCTCACAAATGATCAACGTCGGCTTGACGATCCATAGGAGCATCCGAGCCCCCACGCGCGGCGGACCGCCTCCTTACACCGGGCCTGCCACCACCCGCACCAGACCGGCCACCCAAGGCGGCCCGCCGCGCGCCCTCAAGTAAGCCGCCTGCCTTCCTCCCTCGCCTGGTCCACCGTCACACGCGACCGCCGCGCCTGGAGACCAGCACGCCGAGGGCCACGGCAGCACCACCCACCGCCAGGAGCCGCCAGTCACGCGAGCGTGACGTCGCCGGTTTGACGATCACCTGTCGCATCGGTTCACCGCCCGCACGCTGCCACTCCTCCTCCACGATCCGGCAGAAGTCCCGCTGGCGCCGATCCGCACTGGCGATCTCGTACTCCCCGCGGTGGCCCTCCCAATGGGTCCGTGCGATCTCGGTTCCGAAGGCGCGGGCCATGTTGTGGCGGAGTGACGCCTCCGTGATCTGCCCCAGCGAGTACATGCTCCGCCACATGGTGAGGAACTGGTTGTAGAAGACGTACAGGCGGAGGTAGCCGTCGTCCTCCGGCTTCCGCCACGGTTCGCCTAGAGCCTGCGTCAGGCTCGGATCGTCGATCGCCCAGCGGATGAGCTCCATGTGCAGCACTCTGGACGTCTGTTCGGCCGCGATCCGGGCGGTGCGAGCCTGCATCAGCACGGAAGCCGCTATGCCCAGGAGCGAGACCGCCGTGAGCAGAGTGGTGGCGGGTCCGTACGCCTGCCCTATCTCGCTGAGCCTCGTCCACTCGGGGCCGGGCACAAGAGCGGCGAGTCCCCGAAGCGCCAGCGGCGAGAGAACCAGCATTCCCGCTACCACCGACACCGCGACCAGGACCACCAGTACGAGGGTGAGCCGTCTCCATCGCCGTCCGCTCGCGTTGTTCATACGCGTCTCCCTTACAGGCCGACCGGACCTCATCCGGCTGGCGGCACCAGCACGGCCACCCTGGGACTATCGCCGGATCCGGCCCTCTGTTTCGCCTGGCTACACGACATTCACGACGCTGACACACGCCTCGATGAGCAACCTGTACATGTTCCACCTCCTGTACTGGCTGCAGTTTTTGTAGGGTTGATTCACCACCAAGACTCGACAGAAGGCGGCTGGGCATGACCAACCCGCACGACTCAATGGGCACTCTGAAGCCCGCAGCCAGCTCGGCACGCTCGTAGCGCGTGCCGTGCACGGGCGCCGGTACACGACCATCAGCCGATCCACCACCGAGCGCGCCGTGCTCATATCAGAGGAGGAGTTCGAGGAGTACATACGACTCAAGCGGGAGCGCGAGGCCGCAGAGGTCCGTGCCAAGATCGACGCCGCCGCCCAAGGTGAACTCGACATGACGACCTATACGTCGCGCGAGCAAGCTTATTCCGATCTCGGGCTGGGTGACGCCGACAAGTGAAGGTTCCAGTCCGGATCGCCCCGGAGGTCAGGGCTGCGCTACTCTCGGCACCGACAACCCTGCGCGCGTCGATCGTCGATGTGTTGCTGGACTTGGGAGATGGCCCCCGCACCCCCCGAAGCCGTACCGTATGCAGATATTCCGGGCGCGTACGAGCTGACCACCCCGATCTTCCGCGCGCTCTACACGCATGGCCCGGAGGACCTGGATCCCGACTCGGTATGGGTCCTCCACATCAACACCTGAGCAGCTGAAGGGTGGAGAGCATCCAGAAGCCCCCGCACCGCTTCTGGATCTTCTCAAAGCCGCACTTAATGATGGATATGCACACTCTGCGTGGCCACGGCCGTCGAGAGCCGCATCAGGCAGGTGGACTCGGTGCCACTATCACCCTCTGAGGTTCTCCTCGTTGATAACCGCTCAGCGGATGGTGTTGTAAAAAGGGGACGGAACAGCAAGCAAAGAATCTTTGCTGCTCAGTTACCAGGCTCTCACGAGTCGCCGTTCGTCCCCGGTCCTGGGGTTCCGGGACGTTAGCCGACGATCTAGCAAATAAGAGATCTAGTCGGCGCTCCTCAGCACCGTTACCACTCGTGTTTTTCACACGTCCGAGAAGCTGATCACGCCGTCCAAGACGGACTACGTCGGCTCCAGCACCACCTAATGTGCCGGAGGCCTGCTAGACCAGCTCTGGGCTCGTCTTAACTGCGCCACGACGACATCGCAAATTCATGCTAGAGAACGGCGATGACGTTCACGACACCACCGGAGGGCTCACGAGATGTGGCCGATGTCCTTTTCTAGATCTATGATCACTTTCCGCATTATGCGCTTGAATGTAGCGGGCAACTCGTCGTCGGTGATCTTGGCTACTTCTTTTTCGCCAAGGTGGATTATCAACACCCGGCGCATCTGCGCCATATTTGCCAAGTCAAAGTTGGGTATATAGTTCCGATCCTTCCCGAACGGATATCTGATCGACCAATATGCCCGAACGAAGCGCTTGACTCTTAGGGTCGCAGGTATTTTGTGGCGGCGCTTCATCGTTTCCATTGTGACATCTAGGCGCTTAAGAAGCGCAATGTCGTTCATTTGACGAAAGTAATTGAGCCACCCATAAGAGACGCCTCCATAAACGCAGCCGGTGACGATCAGATTGAGCCGGTCCTGCAACTGTTGAAGATTTCCATCATTCTTGTAGCGAGTAAACGCTCGTGCAATTGAGGTTTCGATATTCTGAACGCTTCTCTTGCGAACAGTTACAGCACTGCCACTGAACTTATATCCAAGATAACTGAACCCGTCTAAAATAGAACCACTGCTCGACTTTGCTTCGCCGGCGGCTGTCAAATGAACTTTCAGACCGCTATCTTCGCATTCATTGATGATACTGTCTCGAACGCGATTGATCGAAGTGCCATTACAAAGGATCAGGATGTCATCTACATAGCGAAAGTACGCACAGTCATCTAGGGTGGAGGCAGCAGCGTCAATTTTCCCCATCACCAGCTCTGCAAGAATGTTTGAGATGGCTAGGCCTTGCGGCACCCCCCGCTCATTCGGCGTGCGGTCCCGTTGACCACTAGGAACCGTCGGTGTTCTCACTGCGCCTAGAACAGCACCAAGGATCTCCTTCTTTCGAATCTTGGTCCTCAACTCCTGCTCGATTTGACTATGCACGATGGACGGATAGAAGTTCACTATATCAAGCTTGATGTACGAGTCGTACGTGCCAGCAGCTACCGCGGTGGCTACCTCGAGCACTCGCTGATGGGGTATAACGCCTCGCGTTTGCGGAAACAACGCGGTCAGGCAATCAGCAAGCGCTCTCAGGACTATTCGGTCGCGAGCGGTGGGAATCGAAAGAACCCGCGGCGCTCTCCCGGCACCTTTGAGTTCCAGCACTTCGCGATAGCCGGTGAACCGATAAGACCCCATCCGCACTTTTCGCGAGATGAGTTTCGTGACCACATCAAGATCGGTAGCGAGCGACTTGGGATGAATACCGTCCCTTCCATGAGCGCCCTTGTCCTCTATGTGATCATGATACAAACGCCTGAGGTTAGATGGTGTAGTTATTGACCTGAACAGCGTTGCTGCCGTCACTCGCGCTGGCCGCACAATCGACGGTTCAATATGTGAGGCCGAGCGAGCGAAAGCATCTGTCGAGATTTCGCTAGCTACTTCATAGACCATTGGCGAACCAAACGCCGAATGGGATCAGAAGTGCGACCGGAACTACCAGGGTCACATATGGAAAGGCCATGGCGGTGAAATGCCTCAGCCAGACGAAGAGCTCACGCGCGCGGCGCCAGAAGCCAGATCCGGCGTGGGGCGGCACGGGCTGGACCCTTCGATAATCATGCTCGGTATGGTTTTCCGAAGACGCCATCGCCACATGATAATCGTCCAGCAACTTCTGATATTTTTCAGACCTGTCCGGGCCGGTGTATTCTTTCAAATTCTCCGCAAGGACAGAGATCTGCTGTATTCTTTTATAATTCTCCTCCATCGCCTTCGCCCTTGTTCCATACCCAACACTGGAAACTACGAGCGAGATCGATAAAGAAAACACTGCTAAAGCGACCATCAGGGCGTCGCCGCCCTTGCCGTACATATTCTTCTCGACGAGCATCCCAACGGAAGCGATTACCGTCGAGGTCGACAACGCAACGAGCGCAGCATTCCAAGCTATGTTCGCATGAGCCAGTCGGCGGTAGGCGTTGAGTCGACTCAAATATGTGATGTAACTTCTTTTCTCCAGCCGTGCTATCGCCGGCGAGATGTCGTTTGACAGCCCGGCCACTGGTCTCCCTTGCACCGACCTCTCGACACAATCACCCGCGATCCTATGGGCGCGAGCATTGCCCTAGATCAAAATCGAGGGCAAACCGTAATACCGCAGCATTACGGCATATTACTACTGCCACCCATGCGGATACGCCCCCGAAGCGGCGGGCGCATGGGCAAGCGGCCGAGCCGCATTCAACGATAGCAGTGAGGGCTTTCCAACCTGAAGCCGCAGGTCGAGGCAACGCCGCGTGGGTGGGGCCTTGATCGACAAGTAGAAGAGCCCCTGGTACAAGGGTTGTCAACCAAGATCAACCTTCACCACCAGAGGCTCTGTGTTGTTCTACCGCGCCGCGCTGCCCTTGTCATCTCGGACGCTGTCCTATCTGTCCGGCATCCTGCGCCGACACCGCAAGACGATCGGCACGCCCTGGCGCCGCCTCAACCCCGGCCAGCAGGCCCTGCTCGTGCTCGTCCACCTGCGCAAAGGCGAGACCCTGACGGAGGTCGCGGCTGGCTTCGGCATCGGCATCGCGACCACCTGGCGCTACATCCGCGAAGCCGTCACCCTGCTCGCCCGCCGCTCGCCCCGCCTGGACCAGGCGCTACGCGCGGCCAAGCGCGCCGGCTACCCCTACCTGGTGCTGGACGGCACGCTGATTCCCATCGACCGGGTGGCCGCCGACCGGCCGTACTACTCGGGCAAGCACAAGAAGCGCGGCATGAACATCCAGGTCCTGGCAACGCCCGACGGCACCCCCTTGTGGACCTCCGGTTCCCTGCCCGGCTCGGTGCACGACCTCAAGGCCGCTCGCATCTGGGGCATCCTGCGCCGCCTGCAAGCTGCCGACCTGGTCACCCTCGCCGACAAGGGCTACGTCGGCGCAGGTGAGCACGTACGCGTGCCCTACAAGGGCCGCGACAAGCCCGCCTCACAGAAGGCCGCCAACGCCGCCCACGCCAAGCTCCGCGGGCCCGGCGAACGCGCCAACGCCCAGCTGAAATCCTGGCGCATCCTCCGAAAACTCCGCAGCTGCCCACTCCTTGCAGGTCAGCTCGTCAAAGCAATCCTCGTTCTTCAACTCCGCGAAGCGGGATGAAAACTCTCAGTGAGGGCGTATCCCAATTCGTCCCTGGCCGGTAAGGTGATGCGCAAAATCCGCGTTTCGCTGGTAGGGCATGACGAACAACCTGGTGCTGGGCCAGCTCAACGTGGTGCAGGCGGCGTTGAGCCTGCTCTCACCCAGGCGTGCAGTGGGACGTGATCAGACCACGTGCTCCGGGCGTAATCGACGAAGCATTTCCGTACGCGGCCCTCGCCAGCGAACACGTAATCAATCTTCCGCTTGCGGGTCACGTAGGTCCAGCGCCGGCGCGGGTCGCATTCGTCGCGGCCCTTGTAGGCCGCGGCGGCGTCGCGCGGCACAAGGTTGAGGTCGCCGCCGATCACACCTCGGCCGAGCTTGAACAGCTCTCGCAACTGGATGTGCCGGTAGGGCCTGCCCTTCTGCCTGTCGTCGTAGCTCGATCCCGACGAGAAGTGCGCGGTGCAGAACGCCCGGTCGGCCGTGCAGACGGCGTACCTGCGGGCTCCCCACGGCGGCGAGGTCAGCGCGTGCACGGCGAGGCCGGTGTCCGCTCCGGCCACGGCCAGGGTGACGCTCAGCACCCCACGCGGCCTGCCGTTTCTGTCGGGCAGGCACTGGTACGGGGAACCGTCCGAGTACATCAGCCCAGCCGACCGGACGCTCCAATTCCGGCCGGTACGGCGTTCGAGCTGGTGTTCCAGGTCGGCGTCGGCGTCCGTGCAGAACTCCTGAAGGAAGACCACGTCCGCCTCGGTCGCCAGCACTGCCACGTGCCAGGCCAGCTCGGCGTTCGAGCGGCGAAAGAGTGCGCACCCGGCGTTGGTGCCCGCACAGACGTTCCACGTCATCACGTGGAGGAGAGGGGGCTGTGCCTGTACGGACAGGTTCGGGGACAACAGCCCGGCGATCACGAGCTGGCTGATCATCATCACCGAGATCCCTCCACACATGATCCGAGCCGTCAAAAGACCGCTCAACCGGCACATCTGGCAACCAGGAGCCTATCGGTCTTCATGGGGTCACACCCGGGCGTACGAGCTGCCGAGAGCCTCTTCTCATGCCAACCCGTCCCGGTTCTCTCCTGCTGAGCAGCCCGATCAGGTTGGAAATGCTTCAGTGATCGTACCCTTTGTTCCCATGCAAGTCTGATGCATACTGACGCCCGTTTCCGCAGCTCGATGACCATCCGAGCCCTACCGCACCTTGTCCGGCCAGCGAAGCAGGCGGTCACCATTCCTGGGCCTGGCACGGTGACGACGTCAGCGGGTGACGATTCGGGCCAGGACACCTATGAGCCCCGCGCCATACTGTCGTCCCACGACGCCCCCAGCCCGCCGTCCATTGCCCGCGCTTGCCCATGGGGGATAACCATGTCTCCTGCACGGTGATATCAAGAGTCCGCGGTGAGCAAACGTCGGAGCCATCAGGCACAATTCGGCCGAGGGCCGGTCACGGCGACGGTGACGCGGCCCCAAAGGCGGCCAGGACGAGGCCACGCCCCAGTGTCAGCAGGTGTTCGCGCCGTCGAAGGCGCGTACTCCCCTGAACACCTGGGAGGAGATGGTCTTGCCTGGGTCCACTGTCTGGCAGTCGCCGTCACCGCCTCTTCCCCAGATGATTTTGAGGCGGAGGCGGGATTGGCAGTCGTTGCGGGCGTAGCCGGTCTGTGTGATGCGGCCGGTCGTCTGCCAGACGGCGACGCACATCGGGGCGTTGCCCGCCGGTGCGGCGCTCCAGGCCGGGGTCTGGGTGAGGGCGCAGGCCAGGGCGGTTACGCCGGTGATGGTTCTGAGCATCGTGGCACTCCAAGAGAAAGGCTGGTCAGGCGTCGGTTGAGGTTTTGAGTGCGCTGCCGGCCAGCCACTCCTGCCACGACTTGGTCCAGGGCGTCGGCCCGTTGCCGAACTGCAGCTTGCGCGAGGTGCCCGTGACGCGGATGATGTCGCCGCGCTGGGTGAAGTTGTAGAACCAGTGGGCGTTGGTGGTGCTGGCGTTCACGCAGCCGTGGCTGACGTTGCGACGGCCCTGGTCGCCGACCGACCAGGGCGCGGCGTGGAAGAACATGCCGCTGTAGGTCATCCGGACGTTCCACTTGGTGTGGTGCAGATACTCGCCCGGGATGCCGATGGTCGCGGAGTCCATGAGGAAGTCGGGCGCCTTCTCCTGGGCGATCATGGTGCCTGACCAGCTCTCGTAGCCGGGCTTGCCGAGGCTGACCGGGATCCTTTTGACGACCTTGCCGTTGTCACGGACGACGGCCCGGTGGGTCTTGCTGTTGATCGTGGTGATGTGCCGGGGCCCGACGGTGAAGTGCACGGTGCGGTCCTTGAGGCCCCAGAGGTCGCGGCCGATCCGCAGGCCGGCCAGGTGGGCGACCACGGTGACCTTCTCGCCCGTCGGCCAGTACATGCGCGGCCGGTACTGCACCTCCCGGTCGCTCACCCAGCTCCAGGCCCCTTCGACCGGCTTGGACATGTGGACGGTGAGCGACCGCTCGACGGCCGCGCGGTCCTTCTGCGTGGTCACGGGCTTCGACAGCAGGAGCTGGATCGGCATGCCGATGCCGACCTTCTCGCCGTCGAGCGGCGACATGCCGGTCTCGAGCACGCGCTTCGGCTTCAGGGTGGTGAACGCGGCCCGCTCGGTGATCACGTTCCCGCCGTCGGGCGCGGCGGCCTGGACGCGCACGGTGTACGCGGCGGCGGGCTTGAACGGCCAGGTCGGCCGCCACGTCCCGTCGGAGGTCAGGGCGCCGCCGACCGCGCGGCCCTTGGCGTCGACGACGGACACCGCGGTGATCTTGCCGCCGGTGACCTTGACGCCGATCCCGGTGTCCGGCGGCACCTTCTTGGCCCCGTGCGCCGGCGTGATGACCAGCCGGGGCGGCGGGAGGGGCGCCCGCTCAAGCGCGCCGCCAGCGCCGCCAGGCCCGCCCGGGCCGCTCGAGGACGTGCACGCGGCGGTGCAGAGCAGCACCACCGCGCACGTGCTGATGAGTAGGGTGCCGCCGTTCCGCATCGCCGACGCCTCCGATTTCCCCGACACTTAGGCATATGTCCGACTAGGTAGCCCCTTGGTAAGACGATGAGCGTTATGCCCGTGACTGAGAGTAATCATGCTGACATTCTGTGATCGGGTAGGCGATCATGTGGGATGCCGGCGCACATCCCGTACAGGTCAGCGCTTGGGAGCGCGCAGGACGTCGGCGAGGTCGTCGGTCTCCAGCCCCCGGCCCGGCCGCGCCTTGGGCGCGGTGATCCGCATCGGTTTCTCCCAGTACCGGTACTGGGTGGCGAAGTGGCCGCGCAGGATCCGGTCGTCGCCGAGCCCCTTGACCTGCGGCCGGGGGTGCGCGTAGAAGCGCCAGCCGACCCGGTACGGCCAGCCGCGGTCGTCGTACATGTACGTCCACGTCACCTCGGCCGTCCCCAGCCCCGCCCCGGACCCCGCCGCCTCACGGAAGCTGGGCGAGACGCGGTAGAGCTCCTTGAGGGTGATCGTCCCAGTCAAGTTGTAGATGCGCTGGCGGCGGCCGGTCGTATGGTCCTTCTGCCACGACGAGACGGTCTTCTTCACCTTCCCGGACAGCAGCTTGCGCAGCGTGGCGGGCTCCAGCACGTTGACGAACTGGTCGCCGAACGCGGCGGCGGCCCCGCTCGCCCGCCCGACCCGCACCCACGACCTCTTCCCCGGCGCGAGCTGGTACTGCCGCCCGCCCACGCTGATCGTGCGCAGCGTGCCCACGGTGGGCAGCAGGCCGGCGTAATAGGGGTCCTTGGCGGCCTCGTCCACCACCAGGTGCCTGTTGCCGATGCTGAGGTGACGGACGTGCTCGGAGGCGAGCACGCCGGCTCGCCCCAGCTTCACCTTGCCGGTGCCGCGCAGCGCCATGCCGCTGCCGATGAACGTCCGCCTGCCGTTCCGCACCACCTCCCGCGAGATGTCGGTGGAGGCCTGCCCGTAGAACTCGGTCGTCGCCCCGGCCCCGCGCGCGAGCAGGGTGCGCAGGGCGGCGACGGGGTCGGGCTCGGCCGCGACGACGTGCGCGGGGAAGGCGGTGACGAGGGCTAAGGCCACGTTGACGGCATGCATGAGGGACCTCCGGACGAGGAGAAGATCACGGATGGGACGGGGGAATCCAGCGCTTACGGTCACGACCAGCCGTACACCTTCCTGATGGCGGCGCCGATCTCGGTCACCAGGGCCGTGTCGCTGCCGTTGGCGAGCACCGCGTAGCCGGCGCCCAGCTCCGGATAGCCCTGGAACAGCGACCTGAAGCCGTAGTTGGAGCCGTCGTGGGTGTAGGAGAAGCGGTTCGTGCCGGCGTTCGCGATGAACAGGCCGCGGCCCATGCCGGGCTGCGGGCCCTGGCTGAGCAGCGTACGCACCGAGGCCCTGGTCAGCGGGCCGGCGATGTCGCCGGACGCCTTCCAGGCCCGGTTGAGGTAGGAGATGAGGCGGCTCAGGTCGAGGACCGTGGTGTAGAGGCCGGCGGCGGCCGACTCGGGGTAGCGGTTGCGCTTGCCGGCGATGACGGCGCCGGTGGTCGTGTGTCCGGCGGCCAGCTCGAAGCCGGGGGACGCGGCGTACGAGCTGGTCCTCATGCCGAGCGGGGCGAGGACCTGCTCGGTCATGTACTGGTCGAACGGCATGCCGCTCTGCTCCTCCACCATGCGCTGCAGCAGGACGAACCCGCCGCCGGAGTAGTGGTACTCGGCGCCGGGCGCGGTGGTCAGCTCGATCTTCGGCGAGTTGCCCGCACCGTTCATGACCTGCAGCAGCGTCGGCACGGTGGCGCCCGGGCCGTAGCCGGCGAAGCCGCCGCCCCCGGCGTCGAAGCCGGAGCAGACGTCCGCGGGCGAGGTGGAGCCGCGGCCGATGACGCCGGCGCGGTGGGTGAGCAGCCGGTCGATGGTCGGCACGGCGGTCGAGGTGAGGCAGGAGCGGCGCGACAGGGTCCAGTTGAGGAGGGGGCGGACGTCCGCGTTCAGGGCGATCTTCTCGGTCTGCAGCAGGCGCAGCACGCCGACGGACGCGACCGCCTTGCTGATGGAGGCGGCCTGGAAGGCCGTCTCGGGGTGGGCCGCCGCGCCGCTGCCGGCCTCCAGCCAGCCGTAGCCGGTGGACCAGGTGGTCTTGTTGCCGGTGACCACCGCGACGGAGACGCCGGGCGTGTTGTACGCGCTCATCCGCTGCCAGATCGTGCCGCCCGCGACCGCGTTCTCGACCTGCCTGACCCGGTCGGCGGGCAGGGACGGCACCTTGCCGCGCGTGGCGAGCGCCCAGCCGCCCGACGGCGAGAAGGCCAGGGCGTGCACCTGCCAGCCGCCGCCGTGCAGGGTGTTCATGCGGGTGTAGCAGGCGTCGGGGATGTTGCGCGCGAAGTACTCGTCCTGCGCCACGACCACCCAGCCCTTGGCCTTGGGGAAGGCGACGTGGGTGACGCGCCGCCCGCCCTGCGTCAGGTTGCGCATCATCTGGTAGCACTCGTCGTCCACGCCCCGCGCGTAGAAGCCGTTCGTGGCGGCCACGACCCAGCGGTTGCCGCCGGCCGGCGGGAACGCGACGGACATGACCTGCTGCCCGGCGTCATAGTAGGCGGCGATGCGCTGCCGGCACTCCTCGGGCAGTCCGCGCGCCGACAGCCCCTTGTCGGTGGTGATCACCCAGCGGTCGCCGCCCTCGGGCGGGAAGGCCACGCAGTGGATGCGCCGGCCGGCCTTGACCAGCGCGCCCAGCTCGGTGAAGCAGGCGTCGGGGATGCCGCGGGCGAAGTAGCGGCCGTCCTGCGTGACGATCACCCAGCCGCCGGACGGCGTGAAGGCCAGCGCCGTGATGCCGTACGGGGCCAGCTCGCCGAGCTTGCCGTGCGCCTCCGCGGGGACGCCGCTGTCGTAAGAGGGGTAGCCGGCGGCGTACGCGGGGGCGGCGGCGTACGCGGGGGCGGCGGCGTACGCGGGGGCGGCGACGCCCGCACCGGCGGCGGCGCCGGCCAGGGCCAGGAAACGACGACGATCCATCACAATGACTCCCTTCGGGGCGGACCATGATCCTATTGGGCGGAACGCCCGCTCCTGGCGTCTGTCACGCACAGGTCGGCGAAGCCCCTCGAACAGGCCAAACTTCGCCTTTCCCGACCACCGGCCGGCCGCGTACGGAAACAAGTACGGCGTAGGGCAGAACGTCCGAAGGAGAGCCACGATGCGCGGAGCAGTGCTGCACGGTCCAGGCGACGTCCGCGTCGAGGAGCGCCGTGACCCGGAGATCGTCGCACCCACCGACGCGATCATCCGCCTGACCGCGGCCTGCGTCTGCGGCTCCGACCTGTGGCCCTACCGGGGCCTGGAGGAGAACGGCGACCCGGCTCCCATGGGCCACGAGTACGTCGGCGTCGTCGAGGAGGTCGGCCCCGAGGTCACCACGGTCCGGCCGGGCCAGTTCGTGGTCGGCTCGTTCTGGGCCTCCGACAACACCTGCGAGATCTGCCGGGCCGGCTACCAGAGCGGCTGCGTCAACCGTGTCCTGATGGCCTCGATCGGCACCCAGGCGCAGTTCGCCCGCATCCCGCTCGCCGACGGCACACTCGTCGCCACCCCCGGCATGCCCGAGCCCGAGCTGATCCCGAGCCTGCTGGCCGCCTCCGACGTGCTGGGCACCGGCTGGTTCGGCGCCGTCGCCGCCGCGGCGGGCCCGGGGAAGACCGTGGTGGTCGTCGGTGATGGCGCGGTCGGCCTGTGCGGGGTACTGGCCGCCCGGCACTTCGGCGCCGAACGGATCATCGCGATGAGCCGCCACGAGTCCCGCCAGGAGCTGGCCCGCCGATTCGGCGCCACCGACATCGTGACCGAGCGCGGCGACGAGGGCGTGGCGCGGATCATGGAGCTGACGAACGGGCTCGGCGCCCACAGCGTCATCGAGGCGGTCGGCACACAGAGCTCGATGACGCAGGCCATGCGCTCCACCAGGCCCGGCGGCCACATCGGGTTCGTCGGGTACGCCCACGACGTGGCGCTGCCGGGCGACGAGCTGTTCTTCTCCCTCGTCCACCTGCACGGCGGCCCCGCCCCCGTACGCGAGTACCTGCCCGAGCTCATCGACCTCATCTGGCGCCGCGTCATCGACCCCGGGCAGGTCTTCGACCTGACCCTGCCGCTGGAGCAGGCCGCCGAGGGCTACCGGGCGATGGACGAGCGCCGCGCCGTCAAGGTACTCCTCACGCCGTAGCCGCGCCCAGGCCGGGGACCCGGTCGTGCAGGCGGACGGTGGCCGCGGTCTCGGCGGTCGCGCCGGGGCGGCTGACGTACCGCACGATCTTGAAGGCGGCGGTCAGCGTGCTCGGCGTGATCTCCAGCATCAGGTAGCCGCGGTGGCGCAGATGCAGCTTCAGGCGCGGGTTGACGGCCGGCAGCGGATCGGTGACCGGGTCGACGTCGGTGCCGTCGCCACCGGTGGTGATCGAGGTGACGGCGAACTCGGCGCCGATCGGGCGGGCCGCGGGGTCGTCGTAGTCGAGGACGAGGTCGCCCGCCCAATGCGCGTGCACGTCGCCGGTCAGCACGGCGACGTTGCGCGCGCCTGCCTCCACCCAGCCTTCGCTGACGCGCATGCGGGCGGCGGTGTAGCCGTCCCAGGCGTCCTGGCGTACGAGCCTTCCCGGGCCGGGGTCGCGGTCGCGCTGGCCGAAGAAGACCTGCTGGCCGACGAGGTCCCAGCGGGCGCGCGAGCGGTGGAAACCGTCGAGCAGCCACTGCTCCTGGTCCAGGCCCAGCATCGTGCGGCTGGGCCCGTCCGGCGCCGGGCAGTCGTTGAAGCCGGCGCCGCACAGGTGCGGGTCGCGGTATTGCCGGGTGTCGAGCACGTGCAGGGTGGCCAGGCCGCCCCACCGCAGCCGCCGGTAGAGCTGGACGGCGGTGCCACCGGGGCGGGCGGCGGGGCGTAGCGGCAGGTGCTCGTAGTACGCGCGGAAGGCGGCCTGACGGCGCTCGGCGGGGATCAGGTTGGTCCAGTTGTTGACCACCTCGTGGTCGTCCATGACGGCCACCCAGGGCGCGGCGGCGTGGGCGGCGCGCAGGTCGGGGTCGGTCTTGTAGAGGGCGTGGCGGCGCCGGTAGTCGGCCAGCGTGACGGCCTCGGGCCCGCCGTGGTCACGGACGTTGCCGCCGGGGCCGAGCAGGTGGTCGCTGCCCTGCTCGTAGATGTAGTCGCCGAGGTTGAGCACGAGGTCGGGCTGTTCGGCGGCGATTGCGGCGTAGGCGGTGAAGTAGCCGTGCTGGTAGTTGGCGCAGGAGCAGACCGCCATGCGCAGCGGGCGGCCGATCGTGCCGGGGGCGGGGGCGGTGAGCGTGCGGCCGGTGGGCGAGACGTACGGGCCGGCCTTGAAGCGGTACCAGTACGGACGGCCGGGCCGCAGCCCGGTCACCGTGACGTGCACGCTGTGCGCCCAGTCGCGGACGGCCAGTTCAGTGCCGCTGCGGACGACGGTCCTGCCCGCCGGGTCGGCGAGGACCTGCCACTGGACCGGCACCGGCTCCTGCGGCATCCCGCCGAACCCGTCCTCGGCCAGCGGGTCCGGCGCGAGCCGCGTCCACAGCACGAACCCGCCCGGGTCGGGGTCGCCACTGGCGACGCCCAGCGTGAACGGCTCGCCGAAATCGGCTGACGGCACCAGGGACGGCAGGCCGGTCGTGAACCCCGCCGCCAGGAAGGACCTCCTGCTCAACACAGCAAGCATGATTGCCGCGGCCACCGCCTATGCGGACGAGGACACGCCAGCCACCCGAGATCTGGGCACTCCACCCGACCTCTTTCGCCGTATATGTCACGAATGTTACAGAGGTAACTCCAACCCCTCGCCCCTCTGACACCCCGGTGTTAACCTGACGGCGCGCCTGTCCGCTCGGCTTCCAGCACCAGGAAGGTGACCGTTACGCATGCCCCCTGTAAACGTTTCCCGTAGGAGCCTCTTCACCATCGGCGCAGGTACGGCCGCTGCCGCCGCGCTGGCCTCCCAGCCGGCGCTCGCCGCAGAAGGCCGCTTCCAGCTCACCGCCCCCTCGACCTCCCTCATCTGGAAGAAGGCCCTGTACGACGAGACCGTCCTGCAGTCCTTCGCCTTCGACAACCGCAACGGCCACATCTACACGCTGCAGGTGAAGAACGGCTCCGGCTCCAACGCGGCCGGCGACCTCTGCCTGACCAAGCTCAGCCTGTCCGGCGCGATCCTCGGGCACATGTACCTCATGGGGTTCGGGCACGGCGTGCAGTGCGGGGTGGAGCCGTCCGGCACGTCGGCGTACCTGTGGACGGAGACGGACGGCATCCCCGACGGCACCAGCTCGCGCGGCACCAAGCTCGCCCGGTTCAGGTTCGTCGACGGGCAGACGCTGACCCCCTCGTCGCCGGAGCTCACCAAGCACGAGCCGATCGCCGGGGTCCGCAACGTCACCTGTACGATCGACCCCTCCACCAACCGCATCGTCATGCGCTACAACGACAACGGCACCTTCCGCTACGCCGTCTACCCGCTGGGGCAGTTCAAGGCGGGCCGGTACGAACCGATCTTCCACGTCGCCCAGCCGGGCGGGCTCGGCACCTTCCAGGGGTACGCCGTCTACGGGAACTTCGCCTACATGCTGGACGGCACCGCCTACAGCGACAGCAACCCGCCGCCCGGCAACGCCCACGTCACCTGCTTCGACCTGCGCACCGGCGAGCAGGTCCAGCGGGCCCGCACGGAGGCGGGCCGGTCACTCGACTTCCGCGAGCCCGAGGGCATGGGCATCCAGATCGCCGCCGGCCGTCCCCGGCTGTGCCTGGGGCTGGCGTCGGGCGAGTCAGGGGCCCGGGTGGCCAACATCTTCTACAAGAGCGAACTGATCTGACCCGCTGAGGGGCCGGGCGGACCGCCGCCCGGCCCCGCTGTCGGAAACCGCCACCGCCCAGAACGCGGTCCAGAACCACGCGGTGGGCAAGGTCATCGTCGACCCCACCACCTGACGCCCGGGCGTTCGCGGACGCGAGTGGCCAGCGTCCGCGAACGCAGCGCGGCCGGCTCTCTGACCAGGCGTCACAAGGCCCCTTCGATCATCAAACTGCGCGAACGGCAACCAAATGGTCATCTGACCGAAACGAAGAGTGCAGAGACTGGCCGCTCAGGCGTTGTACGGGGAGGAGACCACGTGGACATCGATCATTCGAGCATGCGCAAGAGCGGCCGGGCGATCCACGACGGCGGTGGCGAGTTCGGCGAGGCCGTGAACAGGGCCTGGCAGACGCTCGGGCCGCTGGTCCCTTACTTCGGCAATCCCGACAGCGACGAGGCGGCCCGTATCTTCCGCCGTGGCCAGGACGGTCACCCGGGCTTCGACGCCGCCTGCGACGACCTGGGCACGGCGCTGCGCGACCTGACGGAGTCGTACAAGGCGATCGGGGACGCCGTGGTGGCGATGAGCTCGAACGTCAAGGACGCCGAGTGGGCCAGCATGATGGTCAGGAACGAGCACCTCAAGGCGCTCAAGGAGTTCGCGGAGCGCGAGGACCGACCACTCGCCGTGCCGTCCACTCCGGTAGAGCGCGACTGAGGAGCCGCGCGTGCCCATCGGACTCGCGACCAAGGTCGCCGCGGGCGGGATGGCCGGCGCGGGTGCGGCGGGCATCCTGGCGCCCGAGTTCCTGTTCGGCATCTCCTACCTCGAAGGCGACCCCGCCACGATCAGGAAGGCGGCCGACGTACTCGACGACGTCGCCGACACCATCGACGAGCACTTCAGGACCGCGAACGCGGCCGCCACCGCCGTGTGGACCACCAGCGCCGGCCCCGCGGTGTCGCAGTTCAAGAAGTTCTGGACCGAGCAGTACGGCCCCGTCGTCCTGGAGGTGTCGCTCAGGCACCGCAAGGCCGCCGTCGCCTGCCGCGCCTACGCCGACGTGATCGAGAAGGTCAACCACGCGATCAAGGTGCTGTGCTACATCCTGACCGTGGACATGATGTTCACGATCGGCTACCAGGTGCTGACCTGGAAGATCTTCCAGGCGATCATGAAGCGGCAGGCGCTGCTGTTCCAGCAGACCGCGCACTGGTTCATCGCCATGCTGATCCCGACGTGGCTGTACTGGGTGCTCGACAGCGCCACCTACGCCACCGGGCAGGTGGTGCTGCCGCTGGCCATCAACAAGCTGGGCGGCATCAAGACCGACATGTCGGGCAACGAGGTGCAGTCGCTGGAGCACAACCTCACGACGTTCAGCGAGCACTTCTACGCCAACATGATCTTCGACAGCGTGGTCGACGGCGGCTCCGCGCTGATGACCAAGGTGCCGGGCCTGCGCGCGGTCGCCCAGAACGTCGAGCTGCCGAACGGGGTGACGCTGAACACCGGCAACTTCCTGCCCAGAATGACGGCCTCGACGGCGTACTCGATGACCGTGGACGTCCAGCACGGCGACAACCCGCTGCCGGGCACCGAGCACGGGCTGACCGAGGAGGAGATGTACCAGAAGTTCATCGTGCACGGCACCCGCAGCCTCATCCCCCGCGTCTGACGCCTCACAGGTAGGGGCGGGTGACCTCCATGACGTGGCGGGCCGCGTCCTCCGTAGCCCGCCGCGAGGCCTCCAGGATGGCCTCGGCCAGCTCCTGCGAGCCCAGCCGCATCGCACGGGGGTCGATCCGCAGGCCGGTCAGCTGGCCGGACGCGGTGACGCGCACCCTGACCTTGCCGTCGGGGCTCGCCGCCTCACCGGAGACGTCGCCGACGAGGCCCATGACGTCGGAGAGTTCGCGCGAGTTCGCCTTGAACTCCGCCATGACCCGGTCGAGTTGGGGGTCACCGGTCCGTAGATCGCGTTCTGCCATCCCGCATTATCTACAGAACACCCATATAGGTGGCAATGAGTAAATATCGGGCATCAGCGGGTGTGAGAACGGACATCCCTCTCGGTCACGCCCGTTCCGCCAGGTGGCCGGCGAGGTGCGCGACCACCTCCCGCGCGTCCTCCTCGATGCCGTTGATGAACGTCGACCTGCGCCGCCGCAGCACCGGCAGGCCCAGCGCGTACAGTCCAGGCGCGTCCACCACGCCACCGTCGTGGCGCAGGAAACCCTTCTCGTCGAGCACGGGCACGTCCAGCCAGCCGTAGTCGGGACGGAAGCCGGTCGCCCAGACGATCGTGGCGATCTCGCCGGAGTTCAGGTCGAGCTGCCAGCGCGCGGAGGCCGGCACCCGGGTCGGCTCGAACCGCTCGGGCGGCCCCGCCTCACCGTCGCGGCCGCTCTCGCGCGCCCATGCGTCGAACGCGTCCAGCAGCCGGTTCATCTTCAGGTCGGCCAGCGAGAACACGTTGCGCAGCCCGCCGGAGAACAGCGCCTTCCCGTCGCGCAGGGCGGCCCAGCGGCCCACCAGCTCGACCCCCGTCGCCGTCAGCGCGTTGAGGTCGAGCGTGGCCCGCTCGGGCGTGCCCACGAGCTGGGGCGACGGCAGCCGCCTCGCCCTGGTCAGGTCGTCCAGCTCGTCGTGGCGCTGGTCCCACACGCCGGAGGCGTCCATCCACCACAGCACGTCGCGCCCGCGGTAGGTGCGGGGCAGCCGGACGTGCTCGCCCACCGAGAGCGTGACGGGACGGCCCGAGGCGCGCAGCTCGGCGGCCAGTTGCACGCCGGTCGCCGAGGCGCCGACGACGAGCACGCCGCCCTCGGGCAGCCTGCCGGGCTCGCGGTAGTCGTACGGCGTGAGCTGCTTCACCTGCGGCGGCACCGAAGTGCTGAAGGACGGCACCGACGGCAGGTTGCAGGCGCCGCTGGCGATCACCACCGTGCGGCAGGCGATCTCGCCGCGGTCGGTGGTGACGTGGTAGCCGTCACCGGACGGCCGTACGGACGTGACGGTCGTCCCGGTACGCACGGGCGCCCCCGCGAGCGCGGCGAACCGCTCGATGAACTGCGTCACTTCCTTCGTGGTCATGTAGCCGTCGGGGTCGGGCCCGTCGTAGGCCAGGCCCGGCAGGCGGCTCTGCCAGTTGGGGGTGAGCAGGCGGAAGGAGTCCCACCGTTCGCGCCGCCAGGAGTTGGCCACCTCGCCGCGCTCGATCACCAGGTGGTCGATCGAGCGCGCGCGCAGGAAGTGCGAGGCGGCGAGGCCGGCGTGCCCCGCGCCGATGACGACCGTCGTGACCCGTTCGATGATGCTTCGCTCCCTCAGGCGACTTCGACGGTGACGTTCGTCGGGTTGGTGAGGGCGTCGAAGACGGCCGAGCGCTTCTGCGACTGGGCGACCAGGGCCTCGATGTCCTCGCGCGAGGCGTCGGCGTCGATCTCGAACGTCACCTTGATGTCGTTGAAGCCGTTGCGCACGTCGCTGTCGGCGCCGAGGATGCCGCGGATGTCGTGGACGCCCTCCAGCTTGGCCTCGACCGAGCGGAGCTGGATGCCGCGGTTCTGGGCGACGGAGGCCACGCCGGCGGTCAGGCAGCTCGCCAGGCCGACCAGCAGGTACTCGATCGGGGTGATGCCGTTGTCCTCGGCCGCGAAGACCTCGGGATGGTCGGCGTCGAAGACCGCCTCCTTGCGGTGGCTGCGCTCCTCGCCGAGGCCGAAGAACTCCTTGACCGTGGTGGTGCTGTGGACGCCGTTCTGCCATTTGGAGGAGGCCCGCCAGACGAACTGGGCGGCCTCGGGCGCACCCTTGAGCGCTTCGCGCGCTTCGAGCAGTGCCTGTACGTTGACACCGTTGGTGACCGTGGTCATAGCTCTCGCCCTTCGCTTCCGGGTATTCCGGTAGGTATTTGACCATATACCGGGAGTGGCGGCTACCATAAGCCCCATGTCGCAGCCAGCAAGAACGTCCGAGGCCGGCTCCGTGGGCGTCGTCGAAACGTTCCACCTCGACCTTCCGGACCCCGTACGGCTCGACTGCGGCAGGGAGCTGCACCCGGTGCGGGTGGCGTACGAGACCTACGGCACCCTCTCCCCCGAGCGCGACAACGTCATCCTGGTCTGCCACGCGCTGAGCGGCGACGCCCACGCGGCCGGCGTGGCCAAGGCGCCGCCCGAGTCGGGCACCCGCGACGGCTTCGGCGCCGAGGAGCGCGACGGGTCGAGCGCCAAGGGGCTCGGCTGGTGGGACGGCATGATCGGCCCCGGCAAGGCGTTCGACACCGACCGCTATTTCGTGATCTCCACCAACCTGCTCGGCGGCTGCCGCGGCACCACAGGCCCGTCCTCGACCGACCCGGCCACCGGCCGTCCCTACGGGTCCGACTTCCCGGTCATCACGGTCGGCGACATGGTCCGCACCCAGCGCGCCTTCCTCGACGCCCTCGGCATCGAGCGGCTCGCGGCCGTGGCCGGCGGCTCGCTCGGCGGCATGCAGGCGCTGGAATGGGCGATCAGCTACCCCGACCAGGTCGACGCCGTCGTGGCCATCGCCAGCACCCACGCGCTGCACCCGCAGGGCGTCGCATGGAACGCCATCGCCCGCGAGGCGATCATGCGCGACCCGGCCTGGCAGGGCGGCCACTACTACGGCACGGGCCGCGCCCCCGACGCCGGCATGGGCATCGGCCGGATGGTCGGCCACATCACCTACCTGTCGGCGCCCGCGCTGGAGGAGAAGTTTTCCCGGCGGCTGCAGTTCGCCGACGACCTGCGCTACACGATCACCGAGCCCGAGTTCGAGGTGGAGAGCTATCTGCGTCACCAGGCCGACTCGTTCGTCAAGCGCTTCGACGCCAACACCTACCTCTACATCTCGCGCGCGCTGACCTACTTCGACCTCGCCAGGCAGCACGGCGGCGGGTCGCTGAAGCGGGCGCTCGAGGACGTGCGGGCGCGGACGCTGCTGATCGCGTTCAGCTCCGACTGGCTCTACCCGCCGGCGGCCTCGCAGGACATCGACCGGGCGCTGCGCTCTCAGGGCAAGCCGGTAGAGTTCGAGGTGATCGACGCGCCGTACGGCCACGACTGCTTCCTGCTGGAAGAAGCGCGGCAGACGCCCATCATCCGCCGGTTCCTTGCCCGAGGCGGGGCCGGGTGACGTCGAGGAAGAGGCACTGGTGACCGAGCAACACCCCCGTCAAGAGCAGGCCCGCGCCTTCGGGTTCGAGACCCGGCAGCTGCATGCCGGGCAGCGGCCCGACCCCAACACGGGAGCACGTGCCGTACCGATATTTCAGACCACCAGCTACGTCTTCGAGGACCCCGAGTCCGCGGCGGCGTACTTCAACCTCCAGGAATACGGCAACACCTACTCCCGGATCATGAATCCCACGGTCGCCGTGTTCGAGGAGCGGGTGGCCAACCTGGAGGGCGGCAGCGGCGCCGTGGCGTTCGCCAGCGGCATCGCCGCCCAGGCCGCCGCGCTGTTCACGCTGCTGGAGCCGGGCGACCACGTCGTGTCGTCGTCGGCGCTCTACGGCGGCACCGTCAACCAGCTCAAGCACCTGCTGCGCAAGATGAACGTCGAGCTGACCTGGGTCGATCCCGACGACCCCGACGCCTGGCGCAAGGCGGTGCAGCCCAACACCAAGGCGTTCTTCGCCGAGACGATCGGCAACCCCTCGGGCAACGTGCTCGACATCGAGCCCGTGGCGGCCATCGCGCACGAGCACGAGCTGCCGCTGATCGTGGACAACACGTTCGCGACGCCTTACCTGTGCCGGCCCATCGAGTGGGGCGCCGACATCGTGATCCACTCGGCGACCAAGTTCATCGGCGGCCACGGCACCAGCATCGGCGGGGTCGTCGTGGAGGCCGGCACGTTCGACTGGTCCAACGGGCGCTTCCCGGTGGTGGCCGACCCGTCGCCCGCCTACCACGGGCTGCGCTTCCACGAGACGTTCGGCATGTACGGCTACCTGATGAAGCTGCGCGCCGAGACGCTGCGCGACCTGGGCGCGGCGATGTCGCCGTTCAACGCGTTCCTGTTCCTGCAGGGCCTGGAGACGCTGTCGCTGCGCATGGAGCGCCACGTCGAGAACGCGCGCAAGGTCGCCGAGTTCCTCGACGGCCACGAGCTGGCCTCCAACGTCAGCCACCCCGGCCTGCCGGGCAGCAAATACCGCCCGCTGGTGGACAAATACCTGCCGCGCGGGGCGGGCGCGGTGTTCTCCTTCGAGTGCGCGGGCGGCCGGGCCGGCGGGCAGGGCCTCATCAGCGGCCTGTCGCTCTGGTCCCACCTGGCCAACGTCGGCGACGCCAAGAGCCTGGTCATCCACCCCGCCAGCACCACCCACCGCCAGCTCAGCGACGACGAGCTGACCGCCGCCGGCGTCGGGCCCGGCTCGGTGCGGCTCTCGGTCGGCACCGAGTCGGTCACCGACCTCATCTGGGACCTCGAGCAGGGCTTCGCCCGCGTCGCCGCGACGATCGGCACCAAGGAGGAGACGGCATGACCGACAGCACGGCCGGCCTGGCCCGCTACCAGGACCCGCTGACCATCCAGCGGGTCCTCCACGCCACCAGGAGCATCGCGATCGTCGGCCTGTCCGGCAACGAGCTGCGGGCCAGCAACTTCGTCGGCTACTACCTCAAGCGCCACGGCTACCAGGTCGTGCCGGTCAACCCGCGCGAGCAGAAGATACTCGGCGAGACCAGCTACCCGAGCCTGTCCGACGTGCCGGTGCCGATCGACCTCGTCAACGTCTTCCGCGCGCCCGACGCGCTGCCCGGCATCGCCCGCGAGGCCGTGCAGATCGGGGCGGGGGCGCTGTGGTGCCAGTTCGGGGTGATCAACGAGGAGGGCGCGCGGATCGCCGAGGACGCCGGCCTGCCCGTGATCATGGACCGCTGCCTCAAGGTCGAGCACGCCCGTTACGTCGGGCGGATGCACTGGCTCGGCTTCAACACCCAGCGCATCACCTCGGTCCGTTCGGGGCTCCAGTAACGGGTGCGATGAGTTTCCGGCGGGTCGCCGGTCTGTTCGGGTGAGCGTCGTACAGAGTCGTACGACGACACCCCGAACACCACCGGAGGACACCGTGACATCCAGCGCTTCCGCGCAGCCCGGCCGCCCGCCCGTCGCCGACCTCGCCACCTGGCAGGCCGCCCGCGACGAGCTGCTGGTCCGCGAGAAGGCCCACACCCGCGAGGGCGACGCCATCGCCGCCGCCCGCCGCCGGCTGCCGATGGTCGAGTTCGACGGTTCCGTCAAGGTCACCGGGCCGGGCGGCCCGGTGCCGTTCCTTGAGCTGTTCCAGGGGCGCGACGAGCTCGTCGTCTACAAGCACATGTGGTACGACGGCGCGCCGCCCCAGGGGCAGTGCGAGGGCTGCACCACCACGGCCTGGCACCTCAAGGACTCCGCCTACCTCAACGCGCGCGGCGTCTCGTTCGCCGTCGTGACCCCCGGCGCGTGGGACGAGGTAGCCGAGTACGTCGCGTTCATGGGCTACACCCAGCCGTGGTACTCCATCCGCGGCGTGGAGGGGCCGGCCGGCGGGCCGACGGGCTATCTCACCAGCTACCTGCGCGACGGCGAGCGCACCTTCCTCACCTACTCGACGACGGGCCGGGGCTGCGAACCCGCCAACCCGTCCCTGGCGCTGCTCGACATGACGCCGTACGGGCGCGGCGAGACCTGGGAGGACAAGCCCGAGGGCTGGCCGGAGGGGGAGCACGCCTGCTGGTACTGGCGTACGGACGCCGAGGGGAACTCGACGTGGGGCGAGACCAGCCGCCCCACGGCCCAGTGGACCCGCCCCGGCGCCACCCCGGTCACCACCCTCGGCCGCCACGGCACCTTCCACTGACGCGCGCTTGACCGGAGGTTCGTCGGCCGCGGTGCCGGCCCCGGTGGAGTACGCCCCGCGCGACTTCGTGCTGCACCTGTTCTCCGCGTTCTGCCAGATGACGTTGCGGCACCCCGCTCCCGGCCGCAGGCGGCGGCTGGGGCCGGGGCAGGTCGCCGTGCTGCTCGCGGGCCTGGCGCACACCCGGCTCGCCTGGCGGGCGATCTCCGCGGCCCGCCGGGGCGGGGGCTCAAGGCGTACGGGCTGCCGGATAATCAGGTGCGCGCCTTGGAGGGCGTCGTTAGCGTGGCGGTGATGATGTACGAGCATCCGCTGGCGTACGTGCTGGGCCTGGAGGGCGTCGCCCTCATGCGGGCCTACACGGGCGGGCACGACCGCGCGTTCGTCGAGGCGCGGCTGGCCGAGATCCGGGCGTTCCTCGACGACGAAAGGCTCGCGGGGGCCGCCGTCGAGGTCGAGCGGGTGGACGTCGCGACGGGTTACCGCATCTGGGCGTCCACCTACGACGGACCCAACAGCGCGTTCGACCTGGACGAGCCGTTCATCAAGGAGGTCGTCGGCGGGCTGCCGGCGGGCGACGCGCTCGACGCCGCGTGCGGCACCGGCCGGATCGCCGCGCTCCTCGCCGCGCGCGGGCACCGGGTGCGCGGGGTCGACGGCTCACCCGACATGCTGGCGCGGGCGCGCGAGCGGGTGCCTGACGCGGAGTTCCTGCCCGGTGAGCTGGCCGCGTTGCCGCTGCCCGACGCGTGCGTCGATCTGGTGGTGTGCTCGCTGGCGCTCACGCACGTGCCGGCGCTTGATCCGGTGCTGGCCGAGTTCGCGCGGGTGCTGCGGCCCGGCGGTCACGCAGTGCTCTCCGACATCCATCCCGACGGGGTGGCGCGGGGCGTGGTGCCGCCCGTACGGCTGCCCGGCGGCCGTCCCGCGCGGGTGGCCACCCACCATCACCCGGTCGGTGACTACGTGCGGGCCGCGCTCGCGGCCGGGCTGCACGTACGGCGTTGCGAAGAACCGCGGCATCCGGCGGGCGAGCCGCGCGAGCGTACCGACGTGCTGGAGCCGTGGGACGTGTGGCCGTGGGCGCTCTGCGACCTGGCCCCCGAGGCGGCGCACGCCGCGATCGCCGGAACGCCGTCCATGCTGTTCTGGCACTTCCAGCGGTAGGCCGTCAGGTGGGCAGGGTGGAGGCGTCGTCGCCGGCGCGGTAGTTGCGCAGCGCGACCGCCAGCCCGCTCTCCTGCTTGCTGAGGGCATCGGCCAGGAGACCAAGGCCGACGCCGATGTTCTCGAGTTGCGGGCCCCGTGCCTCCCAGTAGGAGCGGCCGTACTCGTCGTCGGTCAGCGCGACGTGTACGGCGTTCTTCACGGTCGTGTACCGGGTGGTCGTCCTGGACGTGATGCCGGCCAATGCGCCCGTCCCGGTGGCGATCCGGCGTAGCTGGGCCTTGCTGTAAACGACTCCGTCAAGCTTCACAGCCTGGAAGCGTAGCGAGGACGAACGCCCGTTATAAGGGTTTCTGTGGTGTTCCGTGCTGCGGGAGTGATAGAAGATCTTCAGTGATCGAGGAGGGCCCCCTGGAAACGCGTGCCGATGCCTGCTTCCCGTGGACGGAGAAGAAGTAGATGCCGCTCGATCCGAACCTGGTGCCCGACATCGTCAAGCCGC